>NZ_SMAR01000006.1 GCF_004342225.1 Martelella mediterranea
TCTCTTTTCCAGCGAACCCGAAAGTCCACCAAAAGACAAAGCCGCTCGCCACGTTTCTCTTTCTTCAATATGCAATTGTCCAAATAACCGACACTGAAGAAATCAGTGTCAAAAACCTATCCGCGTGCCAAACCTTTCAGTTAAACACGTCAATCAGCAGAGCTAACTGGCGGAAGCGGGTCAACATCTCTTCGTCGCGGAAGCGACCGTCGACCCCGTCGGTGATGCGCATATAGGGTTATCCGCCCTTCAGAGTCAACAAGGAAAATGCAAAAAATGTAGAAAATATGTAAGAGGCCTGCCGAAGCGCTTAAATCCCCGTGTTAATTCTGGCAAAAAAGCCAGAGCGTTCGCATTCCCGGCAACGCGCCTGAGAACCATATAACAATCATCCTCCAGGGCTTTTATGAAAAACCTCATCACCGATATTCATGGCATCGCCGTTGGCAACGCAACTGATTTGAAGCTGGGCTCCGGCGTTACAGCCATTGTCTTCGACAAACCGGCAATCGCTTCCGGCACAGCACTTGGTGGTGCGCCAGGTAGTCGAGAGCTTGCGCTTCTCGACCCGGCGAACACTGTCGAAACAGTCGACGCCTTTGTCCTGTCCGGTGGCTCGGCCTACGGTCTCGATGCGGCAGGTGGCGTTCAAGCCGGGCTCCGCGAAGACGGCCGCGGCCTTCCAGTCGGCGGGTTCCATGTTCCAATTGTTCCTCAAGCCATTTTGATGGACCTGACCAACGGCGCTGACAAGGACTGGCCCCAGCACAGCCCCTACCGTGACCTTGGCTATGAAGCCTATCGCAATGCATCTGCCTCAGAACTGCAACTTGGCACCAAGGGTGCGGGCACTGGCGCAACAACCGTCAACCTGAAAGGCGGGCTCGGCTCAGCCTCTGCCAGAACTGAAAGCGGCTTCCAGCTGGCAGCTCTTGTCGCCGTCAACGCCATGGGCAGTGTTACCATCGGACAAGGCCCTCATTTCTGGTCGGCGCCATTCGAAGAACAGGACGAATTCGGCGGGCGTGGCTGGCCACCTGCATTTCAACGCGAGGATCTGGCTCTTCGCATGAAAGGTGGCCCGACCACTGCGACCACGATCGGCATCATCGTCACCGACGCCACACTAACGAAAGCAAGAGCGCACCGGCTTTCGATTGCCGCGCATGACGGTTTCGCGCGTGCAATCTATCCGGCACACCTTCCCTTCGATGGTGATACCGTGTTTTCAGCAGCGACCTGCGAAAAAGCAGTGCCAGATGACTGGGCATTCGCCGAACTTTGCCTTCTGGCGACAACAACAATGGCGCGGGCCATTGCCCGGGGGGTCTATGAAGCCGATGCCCTCCCACATGAGGGCGCCCTGAAAAGCTGGAAAGATAAATTCGGCAGACCCTGAGCAAAGCCGCGCCCAATAAAACAGGAAAAGCCCGGACAACGACCCGGGCTTCTTCGATTCTGATGATCAGTTCGTCAGGCTTCGGCGACGACTTCAATCACTGAACTGCGTAGCCGCCGCCGATTGCGACGTTCAGGGCAACGAAATCACTCGCCTGATCAGCCACAGCATTGGCCAGGCTGGCTTCAGCATCTGAGACGCTACGCTGTGCATCCAACACATCGAGCAGCGAAATCGCGCCATCCTTGTAGCTGGCCGTGGAAAGCCGCAGTGCCTCCCGGTAGGAGGAGACCGAAGCACGCAGAGCTGCAACAGTCCTCCCATCACGGGTGGCAACGGCAAGCGCATTTTCCACCTCCTGAACGGCATTCAAGACGGTCTGCTTCCAGGTGAGATAAGCTTCACGTGCAACCGATTCGGATTTGGAAAGATTAGCCCGCAGTTCACCACCATCAAAAATCGGCAAATTGAGGCCAGGACCAAACGACCACGAGGTCATACCACCATTGGCAATTGAGGTAGCGGAATAACTGGCCTGAAGCGTACCGCTCAGTGTGATCGACGGATAAAGCTGCGCTTCCGCAACACCAATTCGCGCTGTAGCGGCAGCAAGCTGACGCTCAGCCTGACGGATATCCGGGCGATTGCGAATCAGATCAGCGGGCACGCCGCTCGACAGCTTCGCGTGCGTAACCGGAATGGGCTTCTTCTTGTTCATCTGATCAATCAGCGCCGGAGCCGGAAGCCCCATCAGCGTCGAAAGCGCATAAACCTGCTGACGATATTGCGCTTCCAGCGTCGGAATTGTCGACAGCTGCGCATTCACGAGACCTTCCGACTGAACGACATCAAGCCTCGAAGCCGCACCGGCATCAAGCTGGAACTGCGTCAAACGCAGGGTTTCACGACGGCTCTGCAGGTTCGAACGGGCAATCTGCAACCGCTCCTGATAGAGGCGCGCGCCAATATAAGCATCTGTAAGATTGGAAATCAGCGTGAGACGGGCAACATCGGCACTGGCATAAGCGGCATCGAGCTGCGCTTCCGATGCCTCGCCAGCACGTCGATAAAGGCCGAAGAGATCAAGATACCATGAAACCGGGATAGAACCGCTGACCGTGTTGCTGGTTTTGCGCTGTTGCGCAGATGCGCCATCACCGGCCGCACCAGCGCCAGTATCGGACCCCTGCAAGCTGACCGAAGGGAAAGCGCCAGCCGTATTGATGACAACATCGCTCTCAGCCTGATTGATCCGTTCGAGAGCCTGCAGAATACTCAGGTTCTGAGACAGGCCCTGCTCCACATAGGAGGTGAGAAGCGAGTCATTAAAGCTCTCCCACCACGCAACTTCTGTTACATTTCCGACGCTTTCATCGCTTCCTTCGGAAAACTTGCCCGGAAGATCTGTCTCCGGCGCGGTGTAATCCGGTCCTACGACGCAGCCGGACAACAGCAGCATCAGGAACGGAACGGCGGTAGCGCGGCGCAACAACATAGTAATTCCCTGTTTCATTGACTCACCAAAGAAGTAAGCCAGCCGTTATCCTTTTATGCGCCGGGCGAGGCCCGGCGCAATATCGTTAACATATTTTTAAATAGCCTGTTGCTCTTCTGCCTCGTCTTTCCCCTTCTTACCGATGCCCATCAGCCGGCACACAGCAACGAAGAAAGAAGGAACGAAGAAGATACCGAGCGTTGTGGCAGCAAGCATACCGAAGAACACCGCGATACCAATCGCGTTCTGCGCCGCTGACCCCGCGCCGGTTGCCAGAACCAGCGGCGTAACGCCGAGGATAAAGGCAAGCGAAGTCATAATAATCGGACGCAGACGCATTCTGGCAGCATGCACGGCAGCATCGAAGAGGTTGTCCCCCTTCTCACTCTGCTCCCGGGCAAACTCCACGATCAGAATCGCGTTCTTCGCTGCAAGGCCCATCGTCGTCAACAAGCCAACCTTGAAATAGACGTCATTGTCCTGACCAAGGAAGTGAGCCCCCATGACAGCACCGAGGATACCGACGGGAACAGCCAAAATGACTGAGAACGGAATGCTCCAGCTCTCATAAAGCGCGGCAAGGCACAGGAACACGAAGACGATCGACACAATGTACAGGTAAGTCGCTTCGTTACCGGAAATGACCTGCTGCAGCGACATGTCAGTCCAGGCAACGGAGAACCCACCGCCGGCCTGCGAAACAAGCGATTCCAGCTGGTTCATCGCCTCACCTGAGGCCATGCCGGGTTGCGTCTGCCCCTGAATGTCGACCGCAGGGTTGCCGTTAAAGTGGGCAAGAGAAGGCGCGCCAGACGTCCAGCTCAGATCGGTAAAGGCCGAGAAGGGCACCATATCGCCCTGATTATTCCGGGCATACCACCGATAAATATCCTGAGGCTGCATACGGTATGGCGCATCGCCCTGAACATAAACCTTCTTCACTTTGTCATTCAGCGTGAAGTTGTTGATGTTCGTGCCGGCATAGATCGTTGAGAGCATACCAGTGGCTTCAGCAATGCTGACCCCATAAGACCCGGCCTTCTGCTCATCAATATTGATCTTCATCTGCGTCTCGTTCGGCAGCGTATTGGTGCGAACCTGAGCGGCAATGCCACCGGTATTCATCTGCTGAATGATACGGTTGGTGGTTGCAAGCGTGGCTTCCTGACCCTGCCCGCCCGAATCAACGACATAACCCGTCCAGCCTGTCGACTGACCGAGACCAGGGATTGCAGGCGGTTGAACCACATAAACCTGCGCATCGCGAACATTCATATAGAAATAGCCATTGGCGCGCTGCGCGACGGCTGCCGCGGTTTCAGCCTCATTCGTACGATCTTCAAAAGGCTTAAGCTGAATAAACGCCATAGCATAGTTCTGCCCCTGGCCCGCAAACGAGAAGCCAAGCACAGTGAACACAGCATCGACAGCATCCGATTCCTGATCGCGGAAATACGCGGCAACCTGGTCGGTCACAGCCTGGGTGCGTTCGGTTGTGGCGCCGGTGGGCAGGTTAACGATGGTGAACAGAGATCCCTGATCTTCATCCGGAAGGAAGGAGTCAGGGAGCTGGACAAAGTAGTGGTAGACGGCGAACAGAAGAACGCCGAAGACAGCAAACACCGGCAACGGCCACTTCAGCAGGAAGCTGACAGTGCCTGTATAGGCATTTGTAACCCTCTCAAAACCACGGTTGAACACACCTGAAAGGCCGCGATCCTTCTTGGTCGGGTCGACAGGCTTCAGCATCGTTGCGCACAAAGCGGGCGTGAAGATCATTGCGACCAGTACGGATAGAACCATCGCGGCAACGATCGAAATCGAGAACTGACGATAGATGATACCTGTCGAACCACCGATGAAGGCCATCGGAATGAACACCGCCGTCAGCACCATCACGATACCGATCAGAGCGCCCTGGATTTCGCCCATAGACTTCTGGGTCGCCTCTTTCGGTGGAAGCCCCTCTTCGTGCATTATTCGTTCGACATTTTCGACCACGACGATCGCGTCATCCACAAGAAGGCCGATGGCCAGCACCATCGCGAACATGGTCAGCGTGTTGATCGAGAACCCTGCAAACGAAAGGACACCAAACGCCCCGAGAAGCACAACCGGAACCACGATCGTCGCAATCAGCGTTGCCCGGAGGTTCTGAAGGAAGACCAGAAGAACGACGAACACGAGCACTATGGCCTCGAAGAGCGTATGAACAACCTGCTCAATAGAAAGCTCAACAAACGGCGTCGTATCGTAAGGATAGATCACATCAACGCCCTGCGGCAAAGACGGCTTGATCGAATCCATAAAATCCGTCACGCGCTTCGAGGTATCAATGGCATTGGCACCATTGGCAAGCTCGACAGCAAAACCGGCGGCAGGAACGCCATTGTAATATGTATAAAACTGATAATAACGCTGGCCCAGCTCAACACGACCGACATCCGAAAGGGTCACATTCGCCCCGTTTTCGGTCGTCTTCAGAACGATGCCTTCAAACTCTGAGACGTTCTCCAGCTGAGCTGCAGAAACAGCGGTAATACTGAGCTGCTGCCCCTTCACCGATGGGTTATTACCAATATCACCGACAGCAACCTGCTGGTTCTGCGCCTGAATAGCATTCGCGACATCAGAGACCGTCATGTTGTACTGATTGAGCTTGTAGGGATCGAGCCAGATACGCATCGCATAAGGCGTATAGAACCCCTGCACACTGCCGACACCGTCAAGACGCGCGATACCGTCGTTGATGCTACTGTCGATAATATTGCCGAGGTCGGCAGCAGAATATGTTCCGCTGCTATCCGTCAGCGCCACAACCATAAGGAAGCTCGAGGATGAACGATCAACGGTGATACCAAGATTTCGAACGATATCAGGCAGCTGAGGTTGCACAAGCTGAAGCTTATTCTGCACCTCGACCTGGGCAATTTCAGGATCGATTTCCGGGCCGAAAATCACAGAAATCTGCATCAATCCCGGGCTCGAGGTTGAGGTCAGATAAAGCATGTCATCAAAGCCGGTAAGACCTTCTTCGATCACATTGGTCACTGTTGTTTCGACAGTTCTGGCACTGGCGCCAGGATAAGTGGCCGTCAAGGAAATGGTCGTAGGCGCGATCTGCGGATATTGTGAGATCGGGAGCTGCGAAATTCCAAGCCCGCCGATGAGCATGATCACAATCGCGATCACCCATGCGAACACTGGTCTGTTAATAAAGAAATTAGCCATTAAGAATACCTCGAGCGTGTGGTCTTGCTGCCTGAACTCCCATACGCTCAGCCATTTCCGTCAGAAGAACCAGACGCGCCCGAAGAGCCGCCCCCTGAACCGTTGCCAGACGACTTGTCATCAACGACAACACCATTTTCATTAACCTTAGCAGGCACCGGCGTGACGGTATCGACACCGCCAACAAGCCGCTGGAAACCGTCAACGATCAGACGATCACCATCAGAAATCCCGCTTTGAACAACCCAAGAGTTGTCAGAAACCATCGCATTGTCAAAAACGCGGGTTTCAACCTTGTTGTCGGAAGTAACAAACCGTGCAGTTACCCGACCATCCGGCTCGATATCTGCAGCAAGCTGCGGAATGAGATAACCCTGCTCTTCCGCAACCGTAATCGTTGCACGAACGAACATACCGGGAAGAAGCGTATTGTCGGGATTATCGAAGATAGCACGCAGATTGACCGTACCAGTCGATGCATCGACAGTGCGCGACGACACGTCGATATGACCAGGCACGGAATACTGGGAACCATCATCAAGCTCCAGCGTCACCTTAACCTTGGAAAGGTCTGTCTCACTTTTGAAGTCAGAATACTTACCGGAGGCCGAGAGGACCTGCCCGGCTGACTCATACATGTCGACATAAATCGGGTCGAGCTGGTTCAAAGTCACAAGCGAGTTTGTCGACGTCGGCGATGCGAGGTTACCGATGGAAACGTTGGAAACACCAAGAACACCACCGAAAGGCGCGGTAATCTGTGTGTGGTCAAGATTGATCTGAGCTGTCTTGACAGCCGCTTTGGCCGATTCAACATCGGCAAGGGCCTGCTCATACTGAGTCTGCGCATCGGTCAGCTGGATCTCAGTGGCACCCTTGTTCACGATGCGCTTATAACGCTCATAATTCGCCTCTGCACCCGGAACGGTCGCGTTGGCCTTAGCGAGACTAGCCTTAGCCTGTGCCAGAGATGCTTCGTATGCATCGGCCTCAATCTGATAAAGAAGATCGCCCTTCTCCACTAAGGCGCCATCTTTAAATGCTTTGTCAGTGATAATCCCACTGACCTGCGGGCGGATCTCGGCATAACGATAGGAAACAGCACGCGCAGGAAGAGTGGTCGTGATCGGAACCGTCTGCTCATTCATCGTGACCACCCCGACCTGGGGGGGCGGCGTTTGCGCGCCTGCCTGTTGGTTTTTACCTTCATCGCTGCACGCGCCAAGCGCAAATGCAACTACTGTGAAAGCGGCAATCGGAAGCTTGCGCGACAGCATGGGCACCTATCCAAAATATAAAAAATAAAACTCGGTCGATTCCTTAACACAATCTTACCTCGTCAGGAACACTGTATCTGACGAGGTAAGACATATGCGCGAGAAAGTCCGCGAAGCTGACTTGTTAGAGTGACGTATCGAAGAAAACGTCACTTTGCAACGCGGTATTTCAATCCACCGTCGACAATTTTCAACATAAGTTGCGTTTTATCAGGTACTGTTGCGAGATCGGCACAGCTCAGCATCTTTGGATTCAGCACACTGCCGAGCATATCCAATGCAAGCGCGGCGTCTGCTGCCGGGTCCTCGCTGCGATAGGTGCCAGCCTCCACCGCTTCGCTGATCAGCTTTGCCACATGCGTCTCCAGAAGCCGGCGATAAATACGCCCCTCTTTTCGCGGATCCTCGAAAACAAGTGGTATCATTTCAAACAGATACCGGTTTTCCGTCATGTCCCGAAGGTGCTCATGACTCAGGCGCGAAAGGAACGCCATCAGACGCTCATCCGGCGGACCGCTGACACCATCATCACGGCAGCGGGCAGCGAGATTTCGGGCATGGCGAAACGCTGTCGCCCGTCCGAGTGCAAGTTTGTTTTTAAAATGCTTGAAAATATTAGCCGGCGACATTTCAAGTTCGCTGGCAATATCGGCGATGGATACCCCCGTGAAACCACGTTCGCGAAACAGGCGCTCCGCAACATTGAGGATATCTTCCCGCGTTTCCTCCGCTTTGCGTCTTGGTCTGCGCATTACCTCCTGCCCCAGCTCCCCTCTGGATAATAGGCCACGAGATTATCCCTGACCCGCTCCTTCACCGTTGCGCCGGAAATATCAGGCTCAAAGCGGCGCCCGGTTATCATTTCAAAAGCCTGCGCATAAACATCTGATGCAGCCTCAATCACTTCGGCAGGAATTTCCGGGATCGGGTCCTTATACGGATCGCAGCGCGCACCGACCCAGGAACGGATAAAATCCTTATCGAAGCTCTCAGGCCGTGCACCATCTGCAAATGCCTGATCATAGCTCTCCGCGATCCAGTAACGCGAAGAATCCGGCGTATGGATTTCATCGGCTACAAGAATATTACCGTCGGAATCGGTTCCGAATTCATACTTTGTATCGGCCAGAATCAGTCCCCGGCGCGCTGCCAGAGCCTGCCCGCGTTCGAAAAGCTTTAAAGCTACGGAGGATACAGTCTCCCACTGAGCTTCAGTCAAAAGCCCGCGCTCAAGAATTTCAGCCGGCGTCAGAGGTTCATCGTGTCCACCATCAAAGGCCTTGCTTGTCGGCGTGATAACCGGCTCAGGCAGCTTTTCATTATCGCGCATGCCGTCCGGAAACTTAATGCCGTACATGTCCCGCTCGCCACGTTTATAGCGAGTCAGAATGGATGTGTCGGTCGAGCCGGCCAGATACCCTCGAACGATGATCTCGACCGGCAGAATATCGAGCCTTCGCCCGACAACGACATTCGGATCAGGATATGCGACGACATGATTGGCGCAGATGTCTGCGGTTTCCTCAAACCAGAAGCGAGCGACCTGAGTCAGGATGGCGCCTTTGTGCGGAATTGAAGCCAGAACACGATCAAAGGCACTGATCCGGTCAGTCGTAATGATGAGGCGTCGTCCATCCGGCAGGTCATAATTTTCCCGGACCTTGCCGCGATAATAATTCGGCAGTTCGGGAAAATGGGCTTCATCCAGAATGCGCAAGGTCGATCCCTTTCAAAATTCAGGCCGGACAAACAGAGATTTGAACTCTTCTACCGACTTCATTACAGATTGTTAACGTGATCGGCAATCGCTACAGACAAGTTGTTCTGGTGCCGTTCACAGTGCATTTTCTGTCCGTCGCATATCTTCAGCCTGAGGCTCAATCATGGACTTTATTCCGACACTGCCTGTTCTCCTCACCTTTTCAGCCGCCACACTGCTTCTGGCGCTCACGCCCGGCCCCGATATGACGCTTTCGATCAACAAGGCACTGCGTCACGGCAAAGGCGCAGGCCTGATGGTTCTGGCAGGGACCAATCTCGGGCTGTGCGTCCACACGCTTCTGGTTGCCTTCGGCGTATCTGCGCTGATCATTGCATCGCCAGCAGCCTTCTTTATTCTGAAAACGGGTGGCGCGGCCTATCTGTTCTGGCTGGCGGTGATGGCCATTCGCAAGGGTAATAATTTTGTGCTGGAGGCTGAGGCAACACCACAAAGGCAAAAGGGCCAGCTGCGCGCGGCGATGGCGAGCGGCTTCTGGGTCAATATCCTCAACCCCAAAATCATCATATTTTTCATGACATTTCTGCCGCAATTCGTTGAGGCCAGCGACCCGAATGTCACCGGAAAGCTGATCTTTCTCGGCTTCACCTTCATCGCTGTCGCTTTGCTCCCAACGATTGCGATTGTGCTCGCAGCCCATCAGCTTTCAGGCTGGCTGATGGCCCACAAGAAAACACTCCGGCTGATCGATTATCTGTTTGCCAGCGTCTTCTCGCTGTTCGCCGTCAAAATCCTGCTGACACAGGGACGGTAGGGCCTATTCCGCTCTGCCCCCGATCGACATCGCCTCATAGGCCATGCGTTCAGTTTTGCGCATACGCTCGGATTCGGATTTGAGCTGACCGCAGGCCGCCAGGATATCACGACCGCGTGGCGTGCGGATCGGCGAAGCGTAACCGGCCTGATTGATGAAATCGGCAAAACGCTCAATCGTCTCCCAGTCAGAACACTGGTAGTTCGATCCCGGCCATGGATTGAACGGGATAAGATTGATCTTTGCCGGGATACCCTTGAGAAGTTTCACCAGATCTCGGGCGTCTTCAAGGCTGTCATTCACATCCTTCAGCATCACATATTCAAAGGTAATGCGCCGGGCATTGGAAAGCCCCGGATAATCGCGACAGGCCTGAATCAGTTGTTCAAGGGGATATTTCTTATTGATCGGCACCAGAATGTTACGCAGATCATCCCTTACGGCATGGAGCGAGATTGCCAGCATACAGCCGATCTCCTCGCCGGTGCGATACATTTCCGGTACGACACCTGAAGTCGAAAGCGTGATGCGCCGCTTGGACATGGATAATCCATCCTCAGCCGAGGCAATCAGCAGCGCTTTCTTCACCTGCTCGAAATTATAAAGCGGCTCACCCATGCCCATCATCACGATGTTGGTGACCTTGCGATCAGATTCAGGGATGAAAGCACCGTTTGGCGCATCCCGGTTGGGGAAATCGCCCAGTGCATCGCGGGCCACCAGCAACTGACCAAGGATTTCTTCCGGGCGCAGATTGCGCACCAGACGCTGCGTTCCGGTATGACAGAATGAACATGTCAGCGTGCAGCCAACCTGGCTGGAAATGCACAGCGTGCCGCGATCTTCCTCAGGGATATAAACCGTCTCGATTTCGACCGGCTTTCCCGCGCCATGGGCAGGAAAACGGATCAGCCATTTGCGGGTGCCATCTGATGACATCTGCTCGGTAACGATTTCCGGGCGCTCAACGGAAAATGCCACATCCATTTTGACGCGCAGATCCTTGGCGATATTGGTCATATCGGCGAATTCTGAAACGCCACGCACATAAAGCCAGTTCCATATCTGGTTGACGCGCATTTTCAGCTGCCGCTCAGGCACACCGATATCGTACAGCGCCTCAGCCATTTCCGGCTTGGAAAGCCCGATCAGGGACGGCTTCGGCACCCGGACGGCAGCATTCGCGCCACGGCGGGCTTCAATATCGATAGTTGCGGTTCCCGAAACGGACATCGGTCGGCTCCAAACGAAACAGGCGGCCGCAGTGTCTGGCGTTCTTTACAAGCAAAGAAACCGGCAGAAGCGCGTCCGCAAAACGGAAAAAAGAAGTCTCACAAAGGCAAACCTTCAGATTCGCCACCCATCGCCTGCGACCAGAGACAGTCATACCGGCAGGCATTTTCGAAAGCCAATAGCACGGATTTCAGGTTTCGTCACCCGGATTGAGCGTTTCCGCAGGCGGCCTGCCCAAAAAGGACCATACAAAACAAAAAGACCCGGTCATACGACCGGGCCGTCAAATGAACGATTGACTGAAAGACTTTACTTGCAGGCGCTGATCTTGTTCAGCGCTGCCGTAATCCCGATCAGCGAATAGGTGTGAACGGTATTTGTGCCACGGGCAGACGTCGCCCGGACTTCCATGGTCCGGCCAGCCTTCAATGCATTAACAAGCGTTGGCTCCTGAGCGGCATTTTCAAGCCAGGCGCCTTTGCCCTTGTGGTACATCGGGAAGCTTTTGCCATCCACGACGACGTTGACATTCGATCCGTCACGCAGGCTGTAACCGAACATGGCCTGCGGCTCGAGCGAAACATTCTGGCCCGGATACTTGGTGACAACAAAATAGTTATCGCCATGATCGACGTTTGCCGGCTCTTTTTTGGCCGGTACGGAGAGTACGTAGCAAACCTTACCATCACTCGAATCATAGGAATACGCGACCCAGGCATCGAATTTCTGAATGGGCGTGGGTGTCTGTGCGGAAGCGATCGAAGCGCCCGCGAACAGGAGCGCCAATACGAGAACGATTCTTTTTGCCAACATGTGATCCTGCCGTTTTATCTCTGCCTGCCGCCAGTCCGGTTTCATGTCGAACACACCGGACTGTTAGCTGATGATTTGCCCAAAGTGATACGCATTCGAGGTTACCAAAGAGTCAACGAACAGGGTTTGCCGGCCTTCCTTTTCGAAAGTGGCCCCGCACTTTTTGATAACCGAGTGCTTCCAGCGGTGTTTAGGCGGTCAAAGACGGCAAGAATGGGGCATCCTCACCATCAAATATGACTAATATTATCACTCATTGCTGAACGTTTCGAGTGCATGATCGGCCTTCTGATAGTGCGTATCCTGCATATTCCGGCGAATCATGGTCATCGCTGTCATCAGCACCGCCAGATCATCCGAAAAACCGACAATCGCAAAAAAGTCCGGTATGATGTCAGCAGGCATGATGAAATAAGCCAGTGCGGCAAACAGGATAGCTCTTGCGCCCAGCGGGGTGTCTTTATCAGTGGCACAATAAAAGGCCGCGACCGCATCGCGTGCAAACGGAATATGCGCTGCGGTCTTTTTCAGCTTGCCCCAGAAACCCGCGCGCACGGCCTTCTCATTTTGCTCACGCGTCTTTTCATCGCCTGGTTCAAGGATTTCACCATATCTGATTTCGTCCATAAAAGGCTCCTTCGCCCACTGATATAAGGCGTCATCATGCCTGTTCAAACGTCAAACCGGGCAGCAGCGGCATTCATCATTCGTGCCATCTCAAGATCGAGCCGGGTGATACCGCCCGCGGAATGGGTCGACAGGAGAACGTGGACCTTGTTGTATACATTGCTCCATTCAGGGTGATGGTCAGCCTTTTCCGCAGCCAATGCACACTCACTCATGAAGGCGAATGCCTCCCGGAAATTGCGAAACCTGAAGTCACGGGTGATGGCGGCGTGATCATCGGACAACGCCCAGCCGGTAAGATCACGCACAGCATCTTCAATGGCAGCCTGATCCAGTCGTTCATTCGTCATCTCAACATCTCCCCTTTCTCGGATACGTCCTCTTTTTAAGAAAGCGCACGAATTGCGAAATGGTTTCAAATCGCGTTAAGACTTCAACAAGGCACGATAAAAAGCATTGTTCAGCCCGCCATCATATCCAAACGCATTATTCAGGACAAAATTGCAAAGATCATGACTATCGGCAAAAGCGCATCAATCCTGTTCGTCTGCACCGGAAACATCTGCCGTTCACCTCTGGCTGAAGGCATATTTCGCCATCTTGTCACGGAAGCCGGGCGTGATGCCGATGTCCTGATCGACTCGGCCGGAACCGGCGGCTGGCATGAGGGAGAGCTGCCTGACCCGCGCTCGCGGGCGATTGCGAAAACACACGGCATTGACATTTCAGGTCAGCGCGCGCGGCAGATCAGGCCAGACGACTTTAACCGTTTTTCACTGATCCTGGCTATGGATCGTGGCAATCTGGCATCCCTGAGACGCAGCGCAGGCAGCACAAGCTCAGCCGAGATCGCACTCTTCAATCAGTACACACTTGGCCAGAATAAGGATGTTCCGGACCCCTATTACGGCGGCGAAGACGGTTTTCTCAACGTTTACAACATGCTCTTGGCAGGTTGCCAGTCATTGCTGTCAAAATCATAAGCCTCAGCCGGATCAAAGAGGTCGAACGCCTCCTCAATCTGATAGGGCCCGCCACCGACAGAATCTCGCGAAGACATCAACACAAAGCGAGATGCGGTGAAAGGCAATGTCTGGAAGTTACCGCGCGCAGCGAGATAGTCGACCACATCGGGAACTTTCGAGCCGCGGAGCCTTGCCAGCGTAACATGCGGCGAAAACTTGCGCGGGTCAGCCCCAAGACCGATACGCTGACAGATTCTTTCGATTTCCCCCTGCAAGGCATAGAGCTCCGGCGTGGGCGAAACGCCAGCCCAGATCGCATGCGGCTTCTTGTTGCCGAAGGCGCCGGTTCCTGAAAGGTGGAGCTGAAAAGCAGAGCGATCAATCCGATCAAGCCAGTGAACGACTTCATCTGCTGTGCGGAAGTCAACATCGCCGATGAACCGCAGAGTAATGTGGTAATTCTCCACATCAATCCAGCGGGCCCCGGGAAGGCCGCCGCGCAGAAGCGAGAGGCTCAAAGCCTGTTCGCGCGGAATTTCGAGGGCGGTGAACAATCTCGGCATGGCGAGCTCCCCGAATCTGCATCTGACACCATCAGCGAATCATTTAACTCCATCAGACGCAAGGCCTATTTTTATTATCCCCTGATTGTTTTTATGAACGCTTCAACCGCAGGCAGTGTATTTTCAACCATGACCTCCACGCCGTCGGCGTTAGGATGCATACCGTCGGAAAGCTGAAGATCCGGATGCGTCGTGACGCCGTTCAGAAAAAACGGATAAAGCGGCAGACTGTAGCGACTTGCCAGATCATCATAGACCGGATTGAACTCGGCGGCATAATCCTCGCCCATGTTCGGCGGCGCCATCATGCCCATCAGCATCACCGGAATATCGCGCTCCTGAAGACGGGAGATGATCGCGGCAAGATTATCTTCAACTTTCTGCGGTGCGATGCCACGCAGGGCGTCGTTTGCACCAAGCTCAAGGATGACACCATCGGCGCCATCGGGAACGGACCAGTCGACCCGCGCCAGCCCGCCGCTGGTCGTATCACCGGAAACACCGGCATTGATCACAGAGATTTGATAGCCCTTTGCTTCTAAAGCGGCCTGAAGCCTTGTCGGATAGTCTTCCCCCGAACCCAGTTGATATCCCGCAACAAGACTGTCTCCAAGCACCACGATTTCAAGCGGCTCCGCCTCTTCAGCTAAGACTGCACTGCTAAAAGCAGCCGTTGCAGCAAAAACAATCGGGGCTATCGCTTTCAATCGCATGATCGGGCTCCTAAATCTTTTTGGTCCACTGGTGGCGGGACTGCGTAAACCTTTATGTGTTCATTGAGACAGCATTTTCAAAGCGAGACAACAATTTGGCCGATACTCTCATCAAAATTGAAGACGCGGAACTGACGCTTGGCAACGGTTCAGCTGCAGTGCATGTCCTTAAAGGAATGTCACTGGATATCGCCCGTGGTGCGTCCGTCGGCATTCTCGGACCATCGGGTTCGGGAAAGTCAACGCTTCTGATGGTCATTGCCGGTCTTGAAAGGCTCGACAACGGTGAAATCACAATTGGTCAAACAGCACTTTCTCCGCTTTCCGAAGATGCGCTGGCGGCATTTCGCGGCGAAAACATCGGCATTGTTTTTCAGTCATTTCACTTGATCGCGAACATGACCGCTCTGGAAAATGCTGCCATTCCACTGGAACTTGCAGGCAGGAGCGACGCTTTCGAGCGGGCGCGCGAAGCCCTCAAAAGCGTTGGCCTGGGGCACCGGCTGACGCACTATCCCGGCCAGCTTTCCGGTGGCGAACAACAACGCGTTGCCATTGCCCGCGCCCTTGCGCCTGAACCTTCCGTTCTGATCGCAGACGAGCCGACCGGCAATCTGGATGGTGAGACGGGAAAACAGATCGCCGAACTTTTATTCGAACGGCAGCGCGTGAGCGGCACAACGCTGGTGCTCGTGACGCATGACCCTGCACTTGCGGCGCGTTGCGACCGGCAGGTGCATGTGCGTTCCGGCGAAATTTTATCCCCTGAAGCCAGCAAAGCGGAACTTTCCGGCTCATGAACCCCAACCGTATCCGCCCCTTACTCGCTCTGAGGCTGGCGCTGCGCGAAATGCGCGGTGGCCTTTCCGGTTTCTATATTTTCCTGTCTTGCATCGCCCTCGGTGTTGCCGCAATCGCCGCCGTCAACTCGGTCTCGCAGGCTGTCAATCAGGGTATTGAAGAACGCGGCCGTGAAATTCTGGCCGGCGACATCCGCTTCGAGCGCGACAACGAGCCCATCGACGGGGATGCGCTGTCTTATGTTGAAGATCTCGGAGATGTATCGCAATCGGTGACGTTGCGCTCGATGACACGGTTGCCTGATGGCTCCGATCAGTCGCTTGCCGAAGTGAAGGCCGTCGACGGCCTTTATCCACTTTATGGCGCGGTTGTTGCAGACCCGGCCCAGCCGGTCTCTCAGGCACTTGCAGAAGACGACGGCCGGTTCGGTGTTCTGGTCGCCCCGCTTCTGGCCGACCGTCTCGGCCTTGCCACAGGCGATACACTGCTTCTTGGCAATACGAGCCTCAGGGTATCGGGCACATTGGTGGAAGAGCCGGATGCCCTTTCGGAAGGTTTTGCCTTCGCGCCGCGCATTCTGATCAGCAGGCAGGCACTGGACGCATCCGGGCTGATCCGGCTGGGTAGTCTGATTGATTATTCATACCGCGTTCGTCTTTCAGATACGTCCGCTCCGCCGGAAACAGTCAAGGAACAGGCAGAGGATAAATTTCCCAATATTGGCTGGTCCGTCCGCACCTCGGATCGCGCAGCACCATCCTTAAGCGAAAATGTCGACCGGCTATCGGAATTCCTGACACTGGTCGGTCTGGCAACGCTGATTACAGGCGGAGTCGGCATTGCCAATGCGGTCAGCGCCTATCTGGAAAGCCGGCGCCGTGCGATTGCCGCGTTCAAATGCCTTGGTGCACCCGCCAATATGGTGGTGCTGATCTATCTCATTCAGATCATGCTCGTTGCGCTGATCGGCATAGCCGCCGGCATGGTCTTTGGTGCAGTCATTCCATTGGTCGCCCTGCCCCTTCTGTCTTCACTCCTTGAAATCAGCTTCCCTCTTTCTGTCTATCCGCTGGCACTGGCCCTTGCGGCATTGTTTGGTTTGCTGACAGCCGGGGCCTTTGCCATTCTTCCGCTTTCTGCCGCACGGCATGTTCCGGCAACCGCCCTGCTGCGTGAACATGGCTATGACGAGGGAAACCGGCCAGGCTGGCCTTATCTTCTGGCCGCAGGCCTGATCCTGGCAGCACTTTCAGCACTGGCAATCTTCACGACGGAAGAACGCTTCGTTGCCGCCGTATTCCTTGGCGCAACAGCCGTTGCGTTTCTGGTGCTGCGCATGGTTGCGTTCGCCATAAAGGCGCTGGCCCGCAAGGCGCCTCACACCAAAGCACCATCGCTTCGCCTTGCCATCGGCAACATTCACCGCCCCGGTTCGCTTACCGGATCAGTTGTTCTGTCACTGGGCCTTGGCCTGACACTGCTCGTTGCCTTGGCGCTGATTGACGGCAATCTCAACCGCGAGCTTTCCAGCACGTTGCCCGAGCGCGCCCCCAATTTCTTCTTCGTCGATATTCAGAACAATGAAGCCGACGGCTTCAAAGACCTGATCAGCAAAGAAGCGCCGGACGGCGACCTGACGCTTGTGCCAATGCTGCGCGGGAGGATTGTATCCTTGAACGATACGCCTGCCAGCGAATGGGAGCCACCCACCGAAGAGGCCAACTGGGTGCTGCGCGGTGACCGCGGCGTGACCTATAATGCTGCACTTCCGGAAAACGCCACGCTTTCTGAGGGCAAGTGGTGGCCGGACGACTACAGCGGCAAACCGCTCGTCTCTTTTGCAGCACAAGAGGGGCGCGAACTGGGCCTTGAACTCGGCGACACGGTCACCGTGAACGTGCTTGGCCGTGATATCACCGCGACGATTGCCAATTTCCGGACAGTTGAATGGGAATCGCTCTCGATCAACTTCGTCATGGTGTTTTCGCCGAACACATTTGCCGGCGCACCACATGCGTGGCTGGCAACCCTGACGGATGAGACCGCCGATACTGCGAAGAACGCTGAAATTTTAGGCGCGGTGACCCGTACCTTCCCGACCGTCACCACAATCGAGGTCAAGGCTGCCCTCGAAATTGCCAGCGATCTCGTCGGCCAACTTGCCACGGCTATTCGCGCAGCCGCTGCAATTGCGCTGATCGCCTCTGTCCTTGTTCTTTCAGGCGCACTTGCGGCCGGCAATCGCCGTCGCGGTCATGATGCCGTGATCATGAAAACGCTGGGCGCGACCCGGCCTGCGCTCATCCGCGCCTTTGTCTATGAATATCTTCTGCTGGGCGCAATGACAGGCATCTTCGCACTGGTCGCAGGTTCTGCGGCTGCGTGGTATGCCCTAACGCAGATTATGATGCTGCCATTCAGTCTTCTGCCAACTGTTGCGCTTGCCACGATTGCAGGTGCAGTGGCTGTGACCGTGGCAATCGGCCTTTTCGGGACGTGGCACCTTCTTGGCCAGAAGCCCGCGCTTTATCTGCGCGAGCTTTGAGAGGTTTTGGCTTCACAAAGACCGTGTTCTACTTGTTCCGGCGAAGTTCGTCTAAAAGCTCTTCGTTGCGACGATCGGCAAAGAAGTTCTGGACCGAAAACACGGCCCAGATCGCCGCAACCGGCCAGCCTATCAGCGTGATCTGCAGGATCAGGCAGATGATGCCCGAAATCGGTTTGCCGATTGTGAAGAAAGAAAGCCAGGGCAAAACGACGGCAATGAAGTAGCGCATGTGAATGTCCTTCGCTAAAAAGAGCAGAGCTGACAGGCTTTGCCAGCCTTGAAGGACTGGTAAATGGTGACCGCAATACGGCTTTTGCAGGTGCAACGCAGCAAAACTTACGAAAAATTGAGCTTTTCCAACCCGTTTTACGCCTGAATCGGCTTGTAACAGATGCCATGAACGATCATATTATCTCCAGGCTTGCTGGGCCCCGCAGCGGCGCCTGGGTGCTTTCATTCAAAGGTAGTACCCGACACCGTGATTCACAAAGGGGCTTTAAAAGAGGAAATTGATGGCTGATCTTCGTAACTACCAGACCCGCGCGCAGACGGGAGCGCACGCGAGTGCCGAAATCGATCAGGGCCTGCGCGCCTACATGCTCAAGATCTACAACCTGATGGCGCTTGGCCTGGTGATTACAGGCATTGCCGCCTACGGTATTTTCATGATGTCCGTGTCGCAGACCGGGGCTGATGGCCAGGTCGCGCTCACCCAGTTCGGTCAGGTAATGTATGCCTCACCGCTGAAATGGGTTGTCATGTTTGCACCGCTGATCGCGTTTTTCTTCCTCGCGTTCCGCGTAAACAAGATGAGCGTCGCCGGCGCGCAGATGGCGTTCTGGGTGTATGCCGCCCTGACAGGCATCTCGCTTTCAACGATCTTCCTGGTTTATACCGGACAAAGCATCGTACAGACCTTCTTCATCACCGCGGCTTCCTTCGGCGCTCTTTCACTCTACGGTTACACGACCAAGCGTGATCTTTCGGCGATGGGTTCGTTCATGATTGTCGGCCTTTTTGGCATTCTGATCGCCATGGTGGTCAACATCTTCCTGCAGTCGAGCGCTCTGAGCTTCGCTGTTTCGGTTCTTGGTGTTCTGATCTTTGCCGGTTTGACCGCATGGGATACGCAGAAGCTGAAAGAAATGTACTATGACGGTGACAGCGATGTTGTCGCCGGCCGCAAGGCTGTCATGGGTGCACTGACGCTCTACCTCGACTTCATCAACATGTTCCTGTTCCTTCTTCGCCTTCTGGGCAACCGGAACTAAGACTGTTGACAAACTGATACGGGAAAGGCGGCGTGAAGCCGCCTTTTTCATGCCCGCCTTTCTTCCGGAAACACCATTGCCCGCCATGTCCATTGAAATCCGCACAGCCCAACCAGGCGATATCGCAGCCATTACCGGCATTTATGCCGAGAGCGTTTTAAACGGTTTTGCAAGCTACGAAATTGAGCCGCCGACCGACACCGAAATGCAGAACCGCATGGCGACGGTCCTTAATGGCGGCTATCCGTATTTTACGGCGATCGATGCCAGCGGAAATGTTGCTGGCTATGCCTATGCCAGCGCATTTCGCACCCGGCCCGCTTATCGATGGCTGGTAGAAAATTCTGTTTATCTCGCCCCACAGGCACGTGGAAAAGGCGTTGGCAAAGCGCTCCTTACAAACCTGATCGACGCCTGCGAGAAACGTGGATTTCGTCAGATGGTCGCCGTTATCGGCGGCGCCAGCCCGGCCTCTGTCGCGCTTCACCGCGCTTGCGGTTTTTCAGATGCGGGACGGTTGTCCGGAACAGGTTTCAAAAACGGGCGCTGGCTGGACACGGTGTTCATGCAGCGCGCACTTGGAGATGGCAATATGTCCGCGCCCGGCCCGATCGCCTTGCCATGACGGCAGGCGGTCTATTTTTCGACCAGCTTCAGCTTCTTATCAAACACTTTCAGAACCTGCTTGAGATCGTGTCCGCGCTTGAGCACCATTCCGGCATTGTTCGTCACTGAAAAGGCCCCCTGCCGGGCAGCCAGCTTGGGATTTTTTTCGATCCGGTAGAGCGGCATTTCACCTGCTCGCTTGAACACCGAAAAAACGGCACGGTCCTTCATATGGTCCAGTGCGTAATCCCGCCATTCACCGTCGCCGACCATACGACCGTAAAGCCAAAGGATCGTATCAAGCTCGCGGCGATGAAACGTCACGGGCAAAGGCTCTGGCTTTTTACTGGGACGGTACTGCGAAAGATCGACAACCTTGCCGCTGCCTTTAACTGAGCTTGTCTGGGATTCCGGCTTCTGCGCCATGCGATCTCCTGTTTCGCCACAAACAAGGGTCTGGCGTCCAGCGGCGTCTGGGCCTGCCGAATGGCCATGTGACATTCATAAGACAGTCTGCCCGGTTGAAAGAGAAATGCAAGAGTGGTTTTCCACATCGCATTGCCTCCGGGCTGCAGCGAACAAACCCTTTGTTAACCTTGGCCGCCTAGTCTTCATGGACAAAGTTTCATTAAAGTCCAGTAGCGCGTCGATGACTTTCAAGCCCAGACAAATGCCAGCGTCCGGCCCTTCGGCTCTGCCGGAAAGCCATCAGCCCTTTCACGGCAAAAGGGTGGCAGCACGATGAGCATCATCCGGAAGGATCTCGGTCCCCGCACGCCTGCACGGCTGAAGTCCAAGTTATCTGTCGTCCGCCCCGGTCGCGCCGTTCCCGATGTTCGGCTCGAACTGAAAACCGGCGGAGAATTTTCGCTTTATTCAACCCCGCCAGAGGAACTTGAACGCGCATTTGACCGTCTGGTTTTCCGCTCCAGCGAGACCAATGTTTTCCAGGCTGCCCCGTTTCTGCTGACGGCCCTGAAGAACGGCCTTCACGGCCTTCGGCTGGCGTTAATCCACGAAGGCGCGCAGGGTATGGAACAGGACGATCTTGCCGCTTTGATGGCATTTCGTGTGGAAGATGGCGGGCGCTGGATCACCGCGCACGGCTTTGGCGATGGGACAGCTGCCTATAATGCACCGCTCATTTCCCGCCACCGTCCAATGGCCACCATTGACCAGCTTTTCGAAGCCCTGGCCAACAATCTGACCAATCTGCCGGGCATTGCAGTTCTGCCGGACCTTCTGGCTGATGGCGCGATCATGCGGCTTGGACGCGCAGTGGCTGCAGCAAGGGGGCTGGCTTTTAGGGTGACGGGCGCTACGCGCAGACGCGCCCTGACGGCAAGGGTCGACCCGTCTTCGCGGCTCGCCGGATCTGAACGCGCGGCCTGGCAAGACAAGCTGGAAAAATGGCAGGCTCTGCAGCAAAAGGGGCATGTCACATATCGGGTCGCAAGGAACAGCGATGAGATCGAGCCTGTCCTCGAAGCGCTTCCGATGCTTGCACGGGATACCGCCGGGCCGGCACCAAACGCGTTTCTGACAGCGGCCTGCCGTGCGCTTGCCAAACGCGACTGGATCCGCCTGCACGCGCTCTACCTCGACGAGATTCTGATTGCCGTTGCCGTACAGCCGGTTGTTGCAGGCGAAGCCTGGATCGCAGACACGATCGTGCACACTGATCTGGCCGATATGGCCGTGGATGAACAACTCATCGTCCGTCTGACTGAGTGGAACCTCCGTGACACAAACATCCGTGTGACACGCTGTGCGCCCGGCGTCGGCCCGTTTCTTGCCGAACGGTTCTGGTCAGACGATGAAGGCCGGGCAACCCTTATGGTTGCTTTAAAACCCGGGCATGAGCGCTCACTTGATGCTGCAGCAAAGGCTCTGGAAGTCTGAGTTTTCACCCCAGGCGTTTCTTCCGGAAGGCAGCTGCCAGCACAGCGGCATGATCTGGCTTCATCGGCAACAGAGTGTTTGCATGAATAACGGGATCAGGAGCAGGGTTTAAGCCGTGACTCTTCCGGCCGGTTCAGCAAGGCAAATATGTCGATATCGGATAGCAGAGGATGAAAACCTTCTTCGCCGCCAGCTTCAATCAACACATCGAGCGGAACGCCGGGGGCATAGACCGGGCCATCCCAGCAGGCTTTATCAAGATCGACAGAAAAGCCCGGTTTTGCCTTGCCGCGCTCGCGTGCTGCAGCCATCTCCTGCTGCTGGTCGCGCAACGCAAGCGCATCGGAGGGTGCAAGACGATAAAGATGCAGCACCTGACCGGGCTTGCGGAACTTTGCAATCGCCGCCTTAGCTTCGGAAGGATCAACACTTACAAGCGTGTAGTCATGCGAGATCTCATTGCTTCCGCCGTTTTGGTACACCGTGAGATCAAGGTCACCTTCTTCCAGCCTGAAGGCTTCCGGGGCCAGAACCGCGATACGGATTGCAGCCGGATTGGCAGCGATCGGTGTCGGGATCGACGGTTTACTCCCGGGCAGAAAGGAAAAGGATGAGCAGGCCGAAAGCATGAGCAATCCGAAGACAGCCGAAAGCCTGACAAGGGGCGAAAAAGACATGGCAAAACCAAAAACAGGAATCGAAACGTAAGTTAAATACTAAACCGCAGTGCTTAAAGCCCGGTAAATGATGACTGTGCAGTCCGTTTCTCAAAACAGGGCATCGCGACAGAACAGACAAAGCCGAATATTTAAGGGATCCTGATCAGGCCATATCAGCATTTTTATTTTCTATGTCTAAATTAAGCAACAAACAAACAACGGTCAGGATAAACAACAAAACCAGCTAGCAAAATATTTATTGATCCTAAGCAATAAAAATATTAATTGACGCAAAAACGTTTCATCAAGGTTTCATTGATGCGCTCAGAAAGCCGGAAACATAACATCAGAACATATCAGTGCTGGAAGCGCGCTATTCGCGTCTGCCAGTTTGCTTTGATTGGCGCCCTGCTCTATCAGGCATGGGAGTCGGTCGCCAATCCATCAGTCTTTGCTGCCGATATCAGCGCCGATATGGGTTTTTCGACAACCATCGCCCTTGACCCGGTGACCAGCACGATATTGATCGTCATTATGGCGTTGGTTTCAGCACTGAGCCTGCTTGGGCTTCAGTGTGTCTGGTGCTTTTTCGAACAGGTCGAAAGCGAGCGTTCAATTTCGCCGGAAACAGCATCCTATCTGCGACAATCCGGCGTTTATGCGGTGGCAAGCTGCACCTTAGGCATTCTGGCCCAGCAAGGTTCAACATTCTTTGCGACTCTTAAAAACCCTGGGGCGGGACACATTTCCTATTTCGACATCAGCAGCTTGCTGCTCGTTTTACTGCCCGCCGCCGGTCTGCTGTTCGTCATTGGGCACATCCTGACGATTGCCTCAGGTTTCAGACAGAACAATCAGGGCACAGCGTGACTGCCGGTGTTTTCTGGCCCCGAAGGCAGATTATGCCCTAAAGCCCGATCTCGTGTGCATAGGGCGGATTGGCCCCGGCGCGCGAAACCGTAACAGCGGCAGCCTTCGCACCCAGCGCCAGCGCGTTCGAGATGGCCTCCGGTGGCAGGTTTTTCACCTTCTCCTTGGTTAGCAGCCCGGCCATATGGAGTGAAGCCAGAATACCGGCATCAAAGGTGTCGCCCGCGCCGACAGTATCGACCACATCAACCTTTTCGCTCGGCACCTCGACCTTTTGCGTCGCAGTATAACCGATCGCGCCATGCGCCCCGCAGGTAATCACAACGAGACTTGCGCCCTGATCGATCCAGTATTTCGCCCGCTCATCCATCGACCCTTCCAGCTCGAACCATTCCAGATCCTCGTCGGAAAACTTTACGATATCGGACTTCGCCGCCATGCGTTCGATGCGGGCGCGGTGCTTTGCCTTGTCCTTGATAAAGGTCGGGCGAATATTCGGGTCAAGCGAAATAACCCGGCGGTCGGCCTCGCGCATCAGGAAGGCTTCATAGGTTGACCCGCAGGGTTCCGGTATGAGGCTGATGGCCCCGAAATGCATTGCATCGCAATCATCACCAACCTTCGGCAGATCGTCTTCTGTTATCATGCGCCCGGCCGTGTTTTCATCGTAAAACGCGTAACTCGCCGATCCATTGACCAGCTTCACAAAGGCCAGTGTCGTCGGGCGGTCGGAGATCGCGGCATAGGTGTGATCGACGTTGGAATCGTCGAGCTTTTCACGAATAATGTCACCCATCAGATCCGACGAAATACCGGAGAAGAAACCTGTTTTGCAGCCCAGTCGGGAAAGCGCGACCGCGGTGTTGCAGACGGCCCCGCCTGCATATGGCGCAAAGGCCGCCTCGCCTGTCCTGGCCTCACGCGGCAGCATGTCAATCAACGCTTCTCCGCAGCATAAAATCATGTCTCTCTCCCAGATGATCTGATCAATTCTCTCAGCGATTTTAAGCCCGCATCAAAAGCCTTCAACAATCAGCTTGTCGAGGCCACCATGGGCACGCGACCAATCCATCGGATGGTCCAGAAATGCCGCAACGGCTTCAAGCGTTTTCGCATCGAACAGCTTCTTTTCTTTTGCGACAGCCAGAACGTTCTTCCATGTCGCAAGATAGTGCAGATCGACACGTCCGCCCTTGAAGCGCCCCTTAGCTTCGCTGAAAATATCGTAGTAAAACAACGCCAGACCGTGTTCGACAGTGCCGCCCGCATTGCGAATGGCATTGATAAAGGTGAACATTGATCCGCCTGCTGTCGTCAGGTCTTCGACGACGAGCACGCGGGCACCATGCGGCATATGCCCTTCAATCTGGGCATTCCGGCCATGCCCCTTCGGTTTTTTGCGCACATAAATCATCGGCAGATCCAGCCGGTCGGCCAGAAATGCGGCAAAAGGAATCCCGGCGGTTTCGCCACCGGCCACGCAATCAAACTTTTCGAAGCCAGCCTCCCGCATCACGGTTGCGGCGGCAAAGTCCATGAGTGTTGAACGAATGCGCGGATAAGAAATCAGCTTACGGCAATCGATGTAGACAGGACTGACCAGACC
This sequence comes from Martelella mediterranea, assembly GCF_004342225.1. GTDB lineage: Bacteria > Pseudomonadota > Alphaproteobacteria > Rhizobiales > Rhizobiaceae > Martelella > Martelella mediterranea_B. Next base: position 25,114 of record NZ_SMAR01000006.1, read on the forward strand.
GGAGGCCAGTTTATAAGGCTCTTCCGGTGAGAAATGAACCGCTTCGATTTCCCAAAGCATACGTGCCATGAGGTCGGCCACAACCGCCGGATCGGCAAAACTCGCCTGCGCCATTTCATTCCTTTCCTACTGCCGTCGCACGTCCGGCGACTGACCCGAACATGCGAAAAAACACGGCGATTGCAAGGCTTGAAGGTCGAAAGACCTTTGCCTTGAACCGATAAAATCGTCAATCGCGGAAAATAGCGTTTTCGCAGCCGACCGCAATGATATTCATTAAATCGTTTATATCATTACGGCCAGAAAGCAGGAATGCCTGTCATCATTCACACTTCCATAGCATAACCGGCGCCGCGCACAGTGCGGATCACGTCCTGCATCTGCGAGAAATTCAGCGCTTTTCTCAAACGTCCGACATGCACATCGACGGTCCGCTCATCCACATAGATGTCATGACCCCAGACCCCGTCGAGAAGCTGTGCGCGGGAGAACACCCGCCCCGGTGAGCTCATCAAAAACTCCAGCAGCCGGAATTCCGTCGGTCCAAGCCGGACTTCCCGGTTCTTGCGATGAACGCGGTGGGTTTCACGGTCCAGCTCGATATCGCCGCATTTAAGAACAGTCGACAAGACCTCCGGACGCGCTCGACGCAGGATAGCCTTAACCCTTGCCATCAGTTCCGGCGTCGAAAAAGGCTTGGTGACGTAGTCATCTGCACCGATGGCCAGTCCCCGAACACGCTCGCTTTCTTCACCGCGTGCTGTCAGCATGATAATGGGCAGACGTTCGGTTTCGGGCCGCATTCTCAAACGGCGGCAAAGTTCAATGCCGGAGACGCCGGGCAGCATCCAGTCGAGCAACAGAAGATCCGGCACCCATTCCTGAAGACGGATTTCCGCTTCATCACCGCGCAGGATTGTTTCGACTTCATACCCCTCGGCTTCGAGATTGTAGCGAAGAAGAACGCTCAAAGCCTCTTCATCTTCAACAACAGCAATCTTTGGGACCATTGGACTTCAAACTCCCTTTCAAAAGCAAAGGCATCAAATGTCGTTCGAGCCGACAGATGTGGATGTATCGTGCTTGGGCCGCTCACCTTCAGGCTGCGTGCCGGTTGCGATGTAGTAGATCATTTCAGCGATATTGGTTGCATGATCGCCGATGCGCTCAATATTCTTGGCGCAGAACAGAAGATGCGTGCACGTGGTGATATTGCGCGGGTCTTCCATCATGTAGGTCAAAAGCTCCCGGAAAAGCGACGTATAGATCGAGTCGATTTCATCGTCGCGTTCGCGGATGGAATTGGCCTTGTCTGCCTGCCGCGAGGTGTAGACATCCAGCACCTCCTTCAGCTGCATCAGCGCCAGTTCAGAAAGATGCTCAATGCCATGCGCCAGTTTGCGCGGAACGCCGGTGCCCTGAACCGAAATCACCCGCTTGGCGGTATTCTTGGCAAGGTCGCCGACCCGCTCAAGATCAGAAGCGATCCGAATCGCGCCCATGATTTCGCGCAGGTCCGTGGCCACCGGCTGACGTCGTGCGATGGTCACAACAGCCTTGTCGCCGATTTCACGCTCGGCCTCGTCCAGAATGAGATCGTCAGAAATCACCTTCTGGGCCAGCCCCATGTCGGTGTTGACCAGCGCTCTGAGAGAATCGCCAACCATTTCCTCTGCCAGTCCGCCCATTTCGGAAATCCGGCGCTGCAGATATTTCAGTTCTTCATCATATGCCGTCAGAATGTGTGAGGGCGCCATTTTGCTTTATCCTTCGTCCGTCCGCTGCGATCAGCCAAGCCGGCCCATGATATAATCCTGGGTGCGCTCATCAGAGGGATTGGTGAAAATCGTGTCCGTATCGTTTTCCTCGACCATACGGCCCAGATGGAACATGGCCGTGCGCTCGGAAACGCGAGCGGCCTGCTGCATAGAGTGCGTCACGATCACGATCGTATAGTCTTGCCTCAGCTCACTGATCAGCTCCTCCACGCGGGCCGTGGCAATCGGATCAAGCGCTGAACAGGGTTCATCCATCAGGATCACTTCCGGATTCACAGCGATCGCCCGCGCTATGCACAAACGCTGCTGCTGGCCATCGGAAAGGCTCGTGCCAGGCTCGTGAAGCCGGTCTCTGACTTCGTTGAACAGGCCTGCCTTTTGCAAGCTGGTCTCCACCAGTTCGTCAAATTCGTGACGATGCTGCGCCAGTCCGTGAATGCGGGCGCCATAGGCAACATTTTCATAAATCGTCTTGGGAAACGGATTGGGTTTCTGAAACACCATGCCGACACGCGAACGCAACTCAACGACATCGACGTCAGAACCATAGATGTCGTTCCCGTCCAGCGTCAGGCGCCCGCTCACCCGGCAGTTTCCCAACGTATCATTCATCCGGTTCAGCGCCCTCAGAAACGTCGATTTTCCGCAACCGGAAGGGCCAATCAATGCTGTCACCGCCCGTTCACGGATCTTGATGCTGACATCGAACAGAACGCGCTTCTGACCGTAGTATACGGAGACATCCGTGCCGACTATTTTGTAGATTGTCTCACTCATTTTATCGTCCAGCACCTTTTTCGCGTCGGGATCGCTCATCATGTTCACGGCCAACCCCTCACCACTTCTTCTCGAAACGCCGCCTGAGAACGACTGCAATTACATTCATGCTCAACAGAAACACCAAAAGCACCATGATGGCGGCAGATGTTCTGGCAATGAAGCCCTGCTGCACCTCGCCTGCCCACATATAAATCTGAACAGGCAAGGCCGTTGCCGCATCCAGCGGGCTTTCCGGATAATCTGCAACGAAGGCCACCATTCCGATCAAAAGCAGAGGCGCGGTTTCCCCGAGTGCGCGGGCCATACCCAGTATGGCGCCGGTCACAATGCCCGGAGTCGCCAGCGGCAGCACATGGTGGAAAACAGCCTGCATGCGTGACGCGCCGACTGAAAGCGCCGCCTCACGCACGGAAAACGGTACAGCGTCCAGCGCGGAGCGGGTCGCAATGATAATTGTTGGCAGCGTCAGAAGCGTCAGCACAAGCCCGCCAACAAGCACCGACGAGCGGGGAACCCCTGCATAGCCAATGAAAAAGGCAAGACCGAGCAACCCGAAAACAATCGACGGAACAGCCGCAAGGTTATTGATGTTGACTTCAATCAGATCCGTGAAGCGGTTCCTCGGCGCAAATTCCTCCAGATAGATTGCAGACGCAACGCCGATCGGCAGCGCCAGCACCAGAACGATCACAAGCATGTAGAATGAACCGGCCAATGCGACACCGATACCAGCGGCCTCGGGACGGGATGAGGCACCATTGACCAGGAAGCCGATATTGAAGGACTGGTTGACTGAGCCCTGTGCGATCAACTCTGAAAGCCATACTTCCTGCGTTTGATTCAGTCCGTGGCCGGAACCGAGCCGTTCCTCTTTGCCAGCTGATTTGAAGGCTGCATCAGCCGGAGCAGAAGCCAGAAAAGTGACGGAAAGCGTTTTGCCGATCACAGAAGGATCTTCCTGCACGACCTCACGCAGCCTGATCCCCGCATTCAGCGAGATCAGGCGCATGGCATGACGCATTGTCGTCTGGTTGGCCGGATCAAGGCCGAGTGCCTCTGCAACAGCATTGGCCAGAATGCTGTTATAGTTTGACCGCAGCAGTGCCTCGGGATCGTCTGTGCGCCTGTCTTGCGGATCAATAATCGCTTCGGTGAAGGTCACCGGCAAAGTGATGGTGGTTTGCTGAAACGCAGAATAGCCGTTTGAAACGATAGAGACGAACAATACCGCAAGGAAAAACAGGCCAAGAGCGATGGCCATCAGGCCATAGGTCCGGAAGCGCAGCTCTGCTGCAAGACGCTGTTTCAGGCGCTTTTTTCGTTTTTCTGCCGTTGCTTTATGCTCGTTTTGCCTCTGAGGCACTGGAGCCTGCGTGACATCGGTCATGCGTAAAGCTCCTTGTAACCACGGACGATGTAAAGCGCATAGATATTCAGAACCAGTGTGATGACGAAAAGCGTCAGACCAAGCGCGAAGGCCACGAGTGTCTGTGGCGTATCAAAAGCGGGGCTGCCGATCAGCTGGTTGACGATCTGAACCGTCACCGTCGTCATGGGTTCAAAAGGATTATAGTGGATCTGCGCCGCGAGACCGGCAGCCAGCACCACAATCACAGTTTCACCGATTGCCCGCGAGGCCGTGAGCAGCAGAGCACCGGCAATGCCCGGCTTGGCTGCTGGCAACAGCACATGGCGAATGGTTTCAGACTGCGTTGCCCCGAGGCTTAAAGACCCTTCCTTCAGAGAAGCAGGCACAGCCTTGATAATATCGTCAGCAAGCGATGAGATATAAGGGATCAGCATTGCACCGATTACCAGTCCAGCCGTCAGAACAGACTGCGCGGCAACAAGCCCGGCATTATCACCGGTTACAATACCATTGATAACGCCGGAAAGATCACGCAGGAAAGGCCCGACAATCACTAGAGCGAAGACGCCGTAAACGATGGCGGGAATGCCGGCGAGCACCTCCAGCGCTGGCTTTGCAATGGCCCTGAACCGTGCCCCGGCATATTCTGCCAGATAAATCGCTGCGAAAAGGCCGACTGGAACCGCGAACACGAGCGCCACCGCGGCAATATAGAGCGTTCCGACAAGGAGCGGAATCAGGCCGAACAGACCCGCAACGCCGGCCTCCCCTGCCGATGAGAACCCCGGATCCCAGATCGCCCCAAAGAAAAAGGCTTTTGGTGAAACCAGCGAGAAGAACCTTAAGGATTCAACAATCAAAGACAGCACAATGCCCAGTGTCGTCAGTACCGCGACCGACGATGCAGCAATCAGAAACAGGTAAACGACACGTTCAACCCTGCGGCGCGCCCTGAACTCCGGACGGATATTTCGAAGCGACAGGACAAAACCGCCGAGTGCCGTGGCGGCGACCACAACTGCCATAGAGACATTGCTGATCGTCCGCAGCTTATTCAGGTGTTTGGCGGCTAAGATCACCTCTTTCCGGGGGACCTGGGCAAGCTGAACGCCCACTTGGGCAAATGACGTGCGTAACTGCTCTCCATCGCCAGCAGATGTGTCGGCTTTCTCTGCCTCGACCAAACGCAGACCGCGCGCAACAGAAAGTACAGAATTATAGCTCAGGCTCGTAGCGGCGGGAGGCTGATTATCCAATGCACCTGAAAACCCTTCCCGCACCTGAACCCCCATCACAATCGGGCTGAGAACGAGCCAGACGATCATCACCGCAAGAGCAGGCACGACGGTGTAAAACGCCACAAAACTTGCGTAGTGAATGGGCCTTGACTTAAGCCGTGCGGCGCGGTGCCGGACAACGCTATGACGCGTGTACGCGCGGCCAGAAAGCCGACGACACCGAAAAGAGCCAACAAAACTACAATCAAAGCGACAAACATATGTCCATCCGATAGACGGTCTCAGCCAAAACGATGCTGAACCCGCTTGTTATTTTCATTCGTTTTTTCCGGGCGCGGCCTGCGGGCGCCCGTCAGTATCCTGATATGTCATTCCCGCATCTTCGGCTGCCAGCGCCGCGCGAATATCCCGACGCTCTCTCGCAGAAACAGGAACAAGCCCATATTCAGTCAGCGGCGAGTAAGCCCCCACCATGTCTTCGGAAAAGAAGAAATCAACATATTCCCGAAGGCCCGGAATGACATTGAGGTGCGCCTGTTTCACATAGAAAAACAGAGGACGCGACACCGGATAGGCGCCCGAAGCCACTGTTGCCGCAGATGGCTCGACACCATCGATAGCGGCGACATTCAGCTGGCGCACATTATTTTCATAAAAGGACAGACCGAAAACACCCAACGCGCCCGGGTTCGACTGAATGCGCTGCAGTGTTTCGGTATAATCGCCAGCGATGCCGATCGCCCGGCCATCCCGGCGCACTTCGACACAACGATCTTCGGCCTCTTCTGCGTCGAGCTTCTCGGCCCATGCTGCCAGCGTTCCGCTCTTCATGCACCCAACCGACATGATGCGGTCTTCCAGCACCTCCCGTGTGCCATGCTTCTCACCGGGTATAAATGCATCAATGCGGATATCCGGAAGCGACGGATCGATCTCGGACCAGCGCTGATACGGATTGGCTACGAGCTCACCATCGACCAGCAGTTCTTTGGCAAGCGCCTGGTAGAGCTGTTCGATCGTAAGATCAAAACCGGCAGTTTCCGCACTGGTCGCGAACACGATACCATCGTATCCGAAATTGAACTCCTCGATACCTGTGACGCCATTTTCAGCGCAAAAGCTGGCTTCCCCGGAACGGATCGGTCTGGAGGAATTGGCGATATCAATCGTATCAGGTCCAACACCCTTGCAGAATTCCTTCAGCCCCGCAGAAGAACCACCGGATTCGATCAGCGGCGTTTTGAACTGCGGATAAACTTTTCCAAACGTCTCACCAACAATGCGCGCATAAGGCAGCACTGTGGAAGACCCGACAATCCTGACCTGATCACGCGCATCGGCAGCGCTGGCGGTGATGCACAGCGCAAAAAGCGAAATCCTGATCAATGTCGAGAGCGTCATTGCGCTTGTCCCTTGGCGGGTTTTGTTGATTGGAGCGCGGTCTGAATGTCTGGCGCAGCTAAGAACACGCTAAACCAGATAGCTATCGCGTGCAGGTCCTTCTTTTATGACACTTTTGCAAAGTATTTATGAAGGATCACCGCTTTGTTTTCTTTATTGTTTTCTTTATTGTTTTCAGGTACGGCGTGAAATGCACCTAAAAGCGTACGATAAAGGTCGTACCCATTCCGACTTCAGAGCGGACAATCAGTCTGGCGCGATGCCTTGTCAAAATGTGTTTGACGATCGCCAGGCCAAGACCAGTGCCTTTCTTGGAACGACTGTCGGCCACAGAAACACGATAAAAACGCTCCGTCAGGCGCGGCACATGCTCAGCCGGGATACCTGGACCATAATCGATGACAGACACTTCGGCACCACGCGGTGAAAGGTGCTTGAGATGAACATCGATTTTCTCGCCATCGGAACCGTATTTGCAGGCATTCTCCATGAGGTTTTCAAAGACCTCTACGAGTTCATCCTTATCGCCCTGCACGTAAACAGGCTCATCAGGCATGTGCAGCGAAATACCGACACCAAGTTCGTTTGCCAGCGGCAGGAGAGAGTCACGCACATGCTCAATCAGCGGCGCCAGTTCAATGGTCTGGTCAGGCGGCAGATGAGCCCTCACCTCCAGACGTGACAGCGACATAAGATCATCAACCAGACGGCTCATGCGCGTGGCCTGATCCAGCATAATCGGCAAAAACCGCTCCTGCGCTTTTGCATCACCCTTTGCCGGTCCCTGCAGTGTTTCAATATAACCGCGCAGAGAAGCAAGCGGCGTGCGCAGCTCGTGGCTCGCATTGGCGACAAAGTCGGACCGCATCCGATCGATGCGACGGGATTCAGAAACATCCCGGAACATCAGCAGGAAAGTCGGTCGCCCGCCCGCTTCAGCCGTTGCAGCAACAGGCGCAGAGCGCACCAGATAAACCCGCTCGGAGGGCAGACGCTCGGAATATTCGATCTGATTGGAGCGTCCGCTCGACAGCGTATCGCGCACGATATCGAGAACACCCGGCGCACGCATGCGCGCAGAAATATGTGCTCCGATCGGAAACGTTCCAAAGGTATCGCCGGCAGAACGGTTCTGAAACAGAACGGACCCGTCAACATTCAGCACGTAGATCGCCAGATCGATCTCGTCGAGGAACCGTGGCATGTCGCCAAAATCAAGAGGCGCATCATGCTCATGCCTATCGGCAACCGGCGTTTCACGCTCCTCGTTTTTCAGCTTCACCTGATAAAGTGCAGCAGCAACCACCGCCAGCCAGCCGATCAGAACATGCGGAATATCCAGAGCACTCGTGCCCCAGGCAACCAGTGCCACCAGAGACGCAGCCACCAGCACAGCGCGCGCTGAAGTCGCACGCACTGTCAGATTACGGACCGCATGGTTCAGCCGGTTCAATTGCCACTCCAGATCATCTGCAGAAATCCATCTTAACAGACGGTCGCTACACGTGTTTTATGACAGTAATATTCCTGCGGCCGAAATCAGTGCGGTTTTACTGAACATTCTCCGCTTCATCCACAGACCTCGCGCGGATTGCGAAAATATCCAGCGGAATACCGGTCCCGTTCACATCACTCGAAATCATCAGCTGAGACGGAAGGGCGCCGCCATTCGGCCTTAGCTGGATCACCAGATTATCGCGATGCGCCGGAGCGGAGTATCGGTGGCGCTGACATCCCTGTATCGTCCCATCATAACAGGCGATAGCTGCCTGATGGTCACCACCCTCAGGCGCCACAACGGTCGCCTCGACCAGTACCGGCCCGTCTTCCAGCATATTCGTCACAGCAGGGGGAATGCGAAACCGAACAGAACCGGAATCGCCTGCGGCATTGGCCACAATGCGCAGTGCCGGTTCGCCATCCACTGTCACCTCCTCTGCCGAAGCAGATGCACCTGTCGCAACACCGCTCGCCTGTCCCGGCAGATAGACCGGTGTCCAGGTGGAAGCGCCTTCAAAATCCTCAGCCTCAATCCGCGGCGGTGGGTTGGGAACAGCCGTATCGCGCGACTGCGGGTTCATCGTAAAGCCGGACTGCATGATCCACCAGGCGCCCGCAGCGACAAAAGCGATGACGACGAGCAGCATGAAACCGGTCGCGAAAATACCGCGCTTTTTCTTGCGATAAGGTGGTTTACCGGTATCCCGTTTCGGGCTTCTATGTTCTTTCTGACCGACCTTGGCCTTTGATGCCGCCGCCTTCTTTGGTGCACGCTTTCGCCTTGCCGGCCTGCGCCGGTCGTCATCCACCGAAATATCGCCCATGCCGCCGAGTGCGCCAGCATCAAGGTGACCTGTTTCCGGCTCGGGTGTAAAATCGTCTCGTGTGAAGTCAGCGTCGGTCCGGCCGCGGCCATCATCAAACGCAGGACCATCCGGAAAAACCGTCGGATCCGAGGCGTTTTCAAACGGCATCTCGACGGACGGTTCTGCATGCATGGGCGGGTCCATTTGCAGAAAAGGCTCTTCCGGGACGTCCGATGAGATTTGTTCACCAGCTTCCGGCGTGCGGCCAACGGCGAAAGGATCATCAAACAGCGGCGGGGCGTTTCGCCCCCTCACCGAGCGCGCCCTTTCAGCTTCTTCACGTTCAATTTGCGTGATCGCATCATCAAGCTGTCGCCGCTGACGTGCGGCAACCTTGGGATCGGACACCTGCTGCTTCGACAAACCGCGCTCCAGCGCATCGCGCGCAGACTGGTAAATTCGCGCCCGCACATTCGCATCTTCACGTTCGGCGTTGTCGAGTGCCTTTCTGATGGCTTCTTCCAGTCCGCTCACGTTTCCTATCCCGTTTTATTCAGAACCTGCTGCATTGAACGCACAGCCTGATCGCTATTGACAGGGTTTCGCACAATGTATCAAGGCAAAATACATGTCTACTGTTCCATAGACTCATCGACATTCAGATGACAACGATCGGTCTGGCGTTGCAATCCGTCCCGAAAAATGCCTTTGTTATCAGGCAACAAGCGCATGAGAGGAGCCGATCATTGTCGCAGACATTCCGCCTCGACGATCTGATGCGGATCGCCCGCGAAGAAGGCCGGATTGTGGCTGAGGAGGCTGCTGCCCGCATGGGGGTTACGGTGCAGACGATCCGCCGTGACCTTCTGAAGCTGTCTGATGCCGGAAAACTGACTCGCGTACATGGAGGCGCGGTGCTGCCATCTGGCACCGCCAATATCGGCTATGATGATCGCCGCAGCCTGCATTCTGATGAAAAAGCAAACATCGCCGCAGCCTGTGCCGCCGCGATTCCGGACAATGCCGCCATTTTCATGAATATCGGCACGACGACCGAGGCCGTTGCCCGTGCGCTGCTCGGCCACAGCAAGCTGCTCGTTGTCACCAACAACATCAATGTCGCCAATATCCTCGTGGCCAATCCGGACTGCGAGATCGTGCTGGCTGGCGGTTTGCTGCGGCGTACCGATGGCGGACTTGTTGGCACACTGGCCAACCGGATTGTCGAGCAGTTCAAGTTTGATCTGGCTGTGATCGGCTGTTCCGCCATCGATGACGACGGCGACCTTCTGGACTTTGATATCATGGAGGTCGGCGTCAGCCAGACCGCAATTGCCCGCTCGCGCAAGACATTTCTCGTCGCCGATCATTCAAAGTTTTCACGGACGGCCCCTGCCCGCATTGCCTCACTGGCTGACATCAACACCTTTTTCACCGACAGATCACTGACGCCGGAATTATCAGCCAGTTGCAAGCGATGGAACACAGAAATCGCCGTTTCTAGAACGGAAAAACCCGCCGGTTGAGGCGGGTTTTGCATCAGGAATTCCAGCACAAAGCGCCTCAGGCATTCCAGGCAATCGTCTTCTGTGTCTGCTCGCCGAGACCCTCAATGCCAAGCTTCATAGTCTGGCCTTCTTTCAGATAGACGGGCTCCGGCTTCTGGCCCATACCAACACCGGGCGGCGTGCCGGTGGTGATGATGTCACCCGGCTGCAGGCTCATGAACTGGCTCAGATGGCTGACAAGCGTCGCCACACCAAACACCATCGTGCTGGTCGAACCATCCTGATAGCGATGACCGTCCACCTCCAGCCACATCGGCAGGTTCTGCGGATCGTCCACCTCGTCGCGGGTGACGAGATAGGGACCAATCGGGCCGAATGTATCGGCGCTCTTGCCCTTCACCCACTGACCGGAGCGTTCAATCTGAAATTCACGCTCGGAGAGATCGTTGATGACGCAGTAACCGGCGACATGATCCATCGCATCGTCCTCATCGACGTATCGGGCTTCCTTGCCAATGACGACGCCAAGCTCGACTTCCCAGTCGGTCTTCTTCGAATTCTTCGGAATGCGGACATCATCATTCGGCCCGATGATGGCGCTGGTCGCCTTCATAAAGATGATCGGCTCTTTCGGCAGTTCCGCACCCGTTTCAGCAGCATGATCGGCATAATTCAGACCAATGCAGATGAATTTCCCGACATCGCCAACGCAAGGCCCGATACGGCTCGATTGCGGCAGAACCGGCAGGCTGTCGATCCCGGCAGCGGCAATGCGGGCGAGGCCTTCATCGGTCAGCGTCTCGCCAGCGATATCAACCGCAACCGAGGAAATGTCGCGATATGTGCCGTCAGTGTGAAGAATGGCCGGACGTTCGGCGCCGGATGCGCCAAGCCGAAGCAGTTTCATGGTATGTCTCCCTGTTCGTGGCGTTTCAGGACGCCGGGTGCGCGTAGTTATGAAGCGTTTCAGACTTCATCTCAATGGAAAAGCCCGCACGTTTCGGCGGCATATAAGCCGCGTTTTTGATTGTGCATGGATCAATGAAATGCTCATGCAGATGATCGACATACTCAATCACGCGGCCTTCCTTCGTGCCTGAGACGACCAGATAATCGATCATCGACAAGTGCTGAACATACTCGCAAAGCCCGACACCGCCAGCATGAGGCCAGACGGGAAGGCCGAACTTTGCCGCCATCAGCAACACGGAAAGAACTTCATTCAGGCCACCGATGCGGCAGGCATCGATCTGCACGATATCAATCGCACCGCCAGCAATAAACTGCTTGAACAATATCCGGTTTTGACACATCTCGCCGGTCGCGATTTTCACCGGCTCCACGGCTTCGCGTATCTTCCGGTGTCCGGCAACATCGTCGGGGCTCGTCGGCTCCTCAATGAAATACGGGCGGAATGGGGCAAGCGCGTTCACCCATTCAATCGCCTGATCGACCTCCCAGACCTGATTGGCATCGATCATCAGTGTGCGGTCTTCGCCGATGACCTCACGGACGATCTTCAGCCGCGCGATATCTTCTTCCAGGTCCTGACCAACTTTCATCTTGATGAAGGAAAAGCCTGAATCAACGGCTTCTTGCGCAAGGCGACGCAATTTGTCGTGACTGTAGCCGAGCCAGCCAGCCGATGTTGTGTAGCAGGGATAGCCGTTTGTCTTCAGCTCTTCGAGACGTTCCGCCTTTCCGGCCTCCGCCTTGCGGAAGATCGCAAGCGCCTCATCCGGCGTAATCGCATCGGTGAGATAGCGAAAATCGACGATGGACACGAGCTGCTCCGGCGTCATGTCGGCGATCAGCTGCCAGACCGGCTTGTCTGCCGCTTTACCGAGAAGATCCCAAACGGCATTGACCACCGCGCCTGTTGCAAGATGCATCGCCCCCTTGTCCGGGCCGATCCAGCGCAACTGGCTGTCACCGGTCACATGCCGCCAGAAACGCGCAGGATCTTCGCTGATCCATCCGAGAGAAAGCCCTTGCACACGATTTTCAAGCGCTGAAATCGCCGCACAGACCACCTCATTCCCGCGCCCGATGGTGAAGGTCAGCCCGTGGCCCTCCAGATCGCAATCCGTCTTGAGCACGACATAGGCAGCCGAGTAATCGGGGTCGGGGTTCATTGCATCCGAGCCGTCCAGCTTATCAGAGGTTGGAAAGCGCAGATCATGAACCGAAAGACCGGTAATGCTTGTCATTCTTTCATGCCCTCCGCTCAGCAGGCCCATGCGCCATCAATGATATGCGCCTGCCCGGTGGTGTAGGTCGCACCGGCCAGATAGACGGCGAGTTCAGCAATTTCTTCCGGTGTACCAATGCGGCCTATCGGCTGGCGGGCAATGAAATCCGTGCGTGCCTTTTCATAGTCGCCGGTCGCCTTCAGCCGCTCCTGCAGCGAAGGGCTGTCGACGGTTCCCGGCGCAATGGCATTGCAGCGAATTCCTTTGGTCACATAATCAGCGGCAATCGCCTTGGTCATGCCGATGACAGCAGCCTTTGTGGTGGAATAGGCAAACCGGTTCGGCACGCCCTTGATGGACGAAGCGACCGAAGACATGTTGATGATGGAGCCATCGCCGCGCTCGATCATGCCGGGCAGGAAGGCGCGGATCATCCGAACCATGGCCTTTACATTGAGATCGAAGGCGAAATCGAGATCGCCCTCCTTCATCTCCAGCACGGAGCCACCATGAACGACACCGGCACAGTTAAACAGGATATCGACACCGCCGGTCTCAGCGGCCAGTGCTGCAATGGCATTTTCATTCAGCACGTCAAGAACGCGGGTTTCGATGCCTGCAATACCATCAAGCTCTGAAAGCTTATCGGCGTTGATATCAGTGGCGATCACCTTTGCACCCGCTTTGACAAAGGCAAGTGCGGAGGCCGCACCGATGCCTTGCGCAGCGGCGGTGATCAGGCAGGTTTTTCCGGTCAGATCTGTCATATTCATTTCCTTTCTCACGCGCGCAGGCTTTTGCCGCTTTCGCCGTCAAAGACGTGCAGGCGTTCAACATCGAGCGTGAAGGTCAGCGCTTCACCATCTTTCAATGGCCGCGGATCAAGCATCTTTGCCTGCACTTCCTTGCCGCCGATTTGGGTATAGATGATGGTTTCCGTGCCGAGTGGCTCAGAAATTTCCACTGGCAGGTCAAGTTCAACCGAGCGGTCTTCCGGATGCAGCGAATGCCCCTTCGGTGCGAAGGCATCCGGGCGGAACCCGATCACAACCTTCTGACCGGCCCTGACTTTCGGCGCGATGTCCTCAGGAAGCGGCACGGCAACACCGCCACCGACGCGCGCCACGACATCCCCGTTTTCCTGTTCGATCATCCCTTCAAGCTGGTTCATCGGCGGCGAGCCGATAAAACCGGCAACAAAGGTGTTCACGGGATTTTCAAACACATCTGTCGGCGTACCGACCTGTTCGACATGTCCGTCACGCATGATCACAATCCGGTCGGCCAGCGTCATCGCTTCCACCTGATCGTGCGTTACATAGATGACGGTGGTTTTGACGCGCTGATGCAGTTTCTTGATCTCAACGCGCATCTGGCCTCTGAGCTTCGCATCAAGGTTTGAAAGCGGCTCATCGAACAGAAACACATCCGGGTGGCGCACGATGGCCCGCCCCATAGCCACACGCTGACGCTGGCCACCGGAAAGGTTCGCCGGAAGCCGGTCCATGAACTTCTCAAGACCGAGAATGGCGGACGCTTCATCAACACGCGGGGTGATCTCTTCCGGCGACATGCCCGCGATCTTGAGACCGAAGCCGAGATTTTCGCGCACGGTCATGTGCGGATAGAGCGCATAGGACTGAAAAACCATGGAGATGTTACGCGAACGCGGTGGCAAAGCGTTGACGACGCGGTCGCCGATCCGCAGCTCACCGTCAGAGATTTCCTCCAGTCCGGCGATCATTCTGAGGGTCGTTGACTTGCCGCAGCCTGACGGGCCGACAAGAACCACGAACTCGTTGTGTTTGACTTCAAGATCAATGCCATGGACGACTTCCAGCGAACCATAACGCTTGACGATTTTGGAAAGGTGCACTTCGGCCACGGGATTATCCTTTCACACCACCGAACGTCAGTCCGGCAATCAGATGCTTTTGTACAATGAAGGTGAGAATGAGCGCGGGGATGATGATCAGCACCGCCATGGCGCTCATACCGGTCCAGTCCACAGTGAACTGGGCGGTAAAATCCATCAGCCCGACCGGCATGGTTTTCGATGCGGTGGTACGGGTCAGCTGGCTGGCAAGCGCAAACTCGTTCCATGCTGTCAGAAAGGCAAAGATGCCAGCAGACGCAAGGCCGGAACGGGCGAGAGGGAACTCGACCTTCCAGAACGCCTGCCAGCGGGTGCAGCCGTCAATCTGCGCGGCTTCCGAAAGATCCGCCGGAATTTGGCGGAAAAAACCATCCGTCAGCCAGATCGTAAAGGGGATGTTGATCGCCATATAAACGAGGATCAGACCAAACTTCGTATCGATCAGGCCGATACGGCTCCACAGGATGAACAGCGGCAGCGACAGGGCAACGCCGGGCACCGTGCGCGATAGCATGAACGACAAGAACAGCGCGCCCTTGCCTTTAAAACGGTAACGGGCGAAGGCATAGCCGCCCATCATGCCGATGAAGATCGCGACGAAAGTCGACGTCAGCGAGATCACCAGCGAGTTGATGAAATAATTGGCGACCGGCAGGCCCTGCTGACGCTCCGGCAAAAGGCCAAAGATGCCGAGGAAGTTGTTCAGTGTCCACTGCTCGGGAATCCAGATCGGCGGACGGGCCATTACCTCGACATTCGGGCGGAATGCGGTCATCACCACCCATGCACCAGGCACGACGAGGATGGCCATGGCGATGAACAGTGTGATCCACAAAAGCCAGCGCTGCCAGGGTTTTTCGATGGTTCTCGCGCTCATTGTGCACCTCCCATGAACAGCCGCGATTTGGCAAGGTTGCGATAGAAGATGATGGTGAAGGCAATCGAGAGCAGGATCGAGATATAGCCCATGGCATTGGCCATACCCATTTGCGAATTCTGGTAGCCGGTGCGTGTCATCAGCGTCCAGATCAGCTCTGTGCGGCCTGCCGGCCCGCCATTGGTCATGATCTTCACCATGTCGTAAGCACGCGCAACATCGAGCGAACGGATCGTCATTGCGATCCAGATGAACGGCATAAGAAACGGCAGCGTGATATGGCGGAACACCTGAATGGCGTTGCAGCCATCCACACGGGCCGCCTCGATCGGATCTTTCGGCATTGCCAGAAGCCCAGCCATCAGAAGGATCGCGAAGATTGAGGTCGACATCCACATTTCCGCGACAATGATGGAGAAGTTCGCCAGCCAGCCATTGACCAGCCACGGGATCGGTTTGTCGATCAGGTTCAGCGCGAAC
The DNA here is from genome assembly GCF_004342225.1 of Martelella mediterranea. Taxonomy (GTDB): domain Bacteria; phylum Pseudomonadota; class Alphaproteobacteria; order Rhizobiales; family Rhizobiaceae; genus Martelella; species Martelella mediterranea_B. The sequence goes on from NZ_SMAR01000006.1 coordinate 40,919, forward strand.
AGAGCATTGTTCACCAGGCCGACGGAATCGTTGAACAGATATTTGAACTGAAAGCCGACGAGAATAGGCGAGAACATCATCGGGAACATCATGATGGTTCTGAGCGTGCGCTGCCCCCACGTGATCCGGTTGACCAGCAACGCCAGCCCCAGCCCCATGACCATTTCAAGATTTAGCGTGATGGTGATGAAAACCACGGTGCGGCCAAACGCCCACCAGAAATCATCGTCTCCCATCAGCCGCTGATAGTTTCGAAGTCCGACGAAATTGAACAGCGTGTGCGGGCGCACGAGATTGTAGCTGGTGAAACTCGTCCAGAATGAAACCACGAGCGGCACAAGAACAACCGCCAGAATGACGACGATTGCAGGCAGCAGCAATAGATACGGCGTCGCCCTTGGCGACCTGAAGAATTTCATGTCACGCCTATCTGTATTGACAAAAATGATTGGGTATCCGGCCTTGGAGCCGTTAAGGGCCACCGGCGCCAGGGCCGGTGACCAAAGTTGAGGTATGAGGCTTAGTAGTAGCCAGCATCCTGCATGATGTAGGTCGCTTCCTGCGCTGCATCGTCAAGCGCTTCCTGCGGGGTTTTCTCGCCCACAATCGCCGCCTGAAGCTCAGGCCACAGCACGTTGGATACCTGAATCCACTCCGCGATCAGTGGCGGCGTGCGGGCATCGGCCAGCGATTCCTGCCAGACCTGGAACATCTCGGCGAGGTTTTCCTTACCGTTTTCATTGAACCAGGTGATAACCTCGTCGTAGGTCGCCGTACGGGTCGGCAGGTTGCCGGCCTTGGCTTCCATCAGCTCGCTTTCATCATTGGTCATGAAGACGGCAAAGGAAACGCCTGCGTCCTTGTTGTCGCAATCTTCTGTGACTGAGAAAGAGTGCGAGCCGGACCAGCCACCACGCTTGCCGGAAGAACCGACAGGGGCAACCGCATAACCGAGATCGTCAGAGATCTTTGACGCTTCCGGATCCGCAAAGAAAGCGGCAAAGCCCGGCCAGTCGAGATCAATTGCCAGCTGGCCGGCGGCCATGGCCTGACCGATATCATCCCATGTGTAGTTGACAGTACCGGCAGGAACTGCACCGGCATTATAGACATCAACAAACCACTGCAGCGCTTCGACCCCGGCTTCGGAATTGAAGATGGGTTTCAGGTCTTCATCGAAAATATCACCACCATTGGCGCGCAGAATTTCCATGAAGCGACCGGACATTCCCTCGTCCTTGCCGGCAAAGGCTGTGCCGTAAAGGTTCGGCGGATCTGCAAAGAAGATCACCTGATCACGGAACTCATCATAGGTTTTCGGCGGCTGAAGCTCGGTGCCATATTTTTCTTTCCAGGCCGCCTGATTGGCCGGATCCGCATAAAGGCTCTTGCGATAATAAAGGTTTGAAACATCTGTTACGCGCGGAAGCTGAACCAGCCGTCCGTCAACCTTGGACGATTCCAGCGTGCCGGGCACATATTTATCAAGCTCGGACTGCGGAACATGCTCCGAAAGGTCGATGTAAAGGCTGCCATATTGCGGCGCAAAGCTGGTATGGTTGGAACCGACACACCAGGAAACCGGACCGGCTGCGATATCCTGCTTGATTTCACGGTCGAGATCGAAATGGTTTTTCGAAGACACGATTTCGACCTTCGCACCCGTCATCTCCTCCCATTCCGGGATTCGGGTGTAAAGCTTCTCATACTGGGTACCACCGATCAGTTTGACCTTCAGTGTGTAGTCCGGAAAGCTGCCGTAATCGAATTCCTGAGCGTTGGCTGTCACAGCCAGCCCGCCAACCGCGCAGCAGGCGACCAGCAGTGTCCTTAACGGTTTCAATGCCATGTTTTCCTCCTCGATCCTTTTCAAACGCCAAGTCAGAAAAGACTTGATCCTCCATATTTGAAAAGAGTATTTGTATATAAGCATGATAATTGACAATCCGTCAACGCCCGGCCACGATATTTAAACTTGGCGCGTTCGGGACATGCCACAACAAAAGGCCGCAACCATGCATACAGACCGGTTCAAAAGCAGGCAGGAGACAGCAGATGACCAATGATGATGCCGATCGTTATCGCGCCCCTGCACTGGATAAGGGCCTCGACATCTTCGAGCTCCTGGCTGCGACCGAGGGCTCACTCAGTCAGGCTGAAATCGCCAAGGCGCTGTCTCGCACGCCAAACGAGATTTACCGGATGTTAGACCGGCTGGTACGACGCGACTATATCCGCCGCACCCGCGAGGACCGCTACGAAATCACACTGAAGATGTTTGAGCTGGTTCATGCTCGTCCGCCATTGCGGCGGCTTGTCAACCAATCGATCCCGCATCTGCAGCAGGTTGCCCACGATTCGGGCCAGTCCTGTCATCTTGTCGTGTTTGACCGTTCCGCCGCTGTCGTCGTCGCACAGGTCGATGCACCGAGTTACTGGAGCCTGGCAGTGCGTGTCGGCACCCGCCTTGGCCTGACAACAACAGGGTCCGGCCTTGTCTTTCTGGCATTCTCGTCGCCGGAGAACCGCGCCTTGATGCTGAAAGGTGCAGGCGAAACCCTGACAGAGGATGTGGAGGCACGTCTGCCGCGCATACGTGAAGACGGCTACGCCGTGACGGCCAGCGAACAGATAGCGGGTGTCACCAATCTGACAGCACCGGTGATGGGGCCGCTGGGTTCGGTGATGGCTGTCATCACCTGCCCCTACACGGCCCGCCTTGATCGCCCGGTTGAAAGCGATCAGCAAAACGCACTCACACTCGTCCGCGCAGCAGCAAGCCACCTTTCGCAGGACCGCTCCGGCAACGACAGCGACTAAGCGCTTTTACAGCATCGGCCCGAAAATCGAAATCGATTTTCGGAAAGCACGATTCGTAGATTCAATAGGTTAGGGCGTCCTTTGTGCATCCGAATGGATGCACGGCGCTCTAAATTAAAACGCATGAGAGGGAGGAACCATGCGCATCATCGATACCCACCTGCACCTTGTTTACAAGGATCGCTTTTCCTATCCATGGCTTGAAGGCGTGCCAGCGCTGAATAAGCAGACGACAGCTGAAGACTATTTTAAAAAGGCTGAAGCCCTCGGTATTGAGGCCGCTCTTCACATGGAAGTTGATGTGGCCGATAAAGATATCGAGGCGGAGAGCAATTTTATCTCCGGCGCACATGAAAAGATCATAGGCGCCATTGCGGCATGCCGCCCGGAAGAAAAGAATTTCCCGGCATTTCTGGAGAGGATGACAGCCAATCCCGGCATCAAAGGTTTTCGCCGTGTCCTGCACACCATGCCGGATGACCTTTCACAAGCCCCCGTCTTTGCCGAAAATATCAGCCGACTTGCCGATCACAACCTCACCTTCGATCTGTGTGTGCTGGCGCGCCAGCTACCGCTGGCAATGGATCTGGCGAAGAAGTGCCCGAACGTCCGGTTTGTCCTCGATCATTGCGGTGTGCCCGACATTGAAAATAACGGACTTGATCCGTGGCGCAGCGCCATCAGCGAAATCGCACGTCTGCCAAATGTCGCCGCAAAAATCTCCGGCGTCATCGCATATGGAGGTGCAAACTGGAGCGTAGAAACACTGCGACCCTATATCGAACACGTCATCGATGCCTTCTCGTTTGACCGCGTCGTCTGGGGCTCGGATTTTCCGGTCTGCACACTGACAGCCAGCCTTGAAGACTGGGTGAATGCTTCCCGCGAGATCACCGGCACCGCCAGCCTGCAAGAGCAGGAAAAACTCTTCAGCGGCAATGCCAGCCGTATTTATGGACTTTGAAAACCGGGAGAAGAAAATGCAACGAATTGGAATGGTGATCCAGCTCAACGCCGAAAAAGTCGCTGAATACAAACAGCTTCACGCCAATGCCTGGCCGGAAGTGCTGGACATGATCAAACAGTGCAATATCCAAAACTATACGATTTTTCTGCGTGAACCGGAAAACCTGTTGTTTTCCTATTACGAATATACCGGCGACGATTACGAAGCCGATATGGCAAAGATGGCAGCAGACCCGAAAACACAGGAATGGTGGGCGGTCTGCGAACCCTGCCAGAAACCGCTCGACACCGCCAAAGACGGAGACTGGTGGACCAAGATGGAAGACGTTTTCCATCTGGCGTGAGGCCTTTCCGCCTGTTTTCCGCTTGCCGGGAAACAAGGATCGCCTAGACCAGTCCGCGGGAAATGAGGCTTCTGGTCATATCACCGATCGTTTCCCCCGCGGCTCTTGGCGCGCACCCGAGCAGGTTTGCCGCACGGCTGGCATCCAGCGCGGGCGCATAGCCAAGCTCGTTGAGATTGGAACGGATATCACCATCAAAAAGCGCAATCAGACGCACCAAAAAATCAGGGGCCTGGCGCGACGGCAACTTCTTGGCATACGCAGGCGCGGCCTCTGTCATGATGGCTGATATTTCCTTCAGCGAGGCTGTGGAGAAGGCAGCCGGATGGCGCTTGTTGACGGCCTCCGGTGCGCTCAACGCTGCAACATGAATACGCGCGAGATCACGAACATCAACCAAATGCATGTGCAACCGCGGCACCATCGGCAGATCACCGCGCAACAATCGCTGAAATACAGCGCCAGATGTCCCCGGATCATCATCCAGCAACGGGCCAATTATGAAACCGGGATTTATGACGGCAAGGTCCAGACCTGTCTCTCCGGCCATTTCCCAGGCCCGTCGTTCAGCCAGATTTTTCGATAGCGCATAAGCCGAAAGCCGCCCTTCATCAGGGTCCGGCCAGTCATCCGGACCAAGCCTTGCAGGTCGGCCCGGTCCCCGCCCCTGAACGATGGCCACCGTGGATGAGGTCAAAACCACCCGCTCAACGCCCGCTTTTACTGCGGCGTTCAATGCCCGCTCCGTTCCAGCTACAGCCGGTTTGACCAGAACATCAGGATCTTTCGGCATTGAGGTCACGAACGGCGACGCCACATGCATGACATAACGCACGCCTTCTGCGGCTTGATCCCAGCCCTGATCCTTCAGCAGATCAAGCGTGACAAACTCCAACTGCGAGGTATCAGCGCCAGCGGCTTCCAAAGATTGCCTGACCCCTTGTATACGCTCGCCGTCTGCCCCCGGATTGCGCAGACTTCCGCGCACATGGTAACCGGAGTTCAGAAGTTCGATCGCGATGTGCCCACCGAGAAAGCCTGTGACGCCGGTCAGAAGTACTGTATCCATCAATTCAACCTCACATTTTTATACGAAACGAACGATATTCGTTCAGTATGAACATTTTTTCGGAGCCTTCAAGGTATGACGCAACCACCAATGAGAAAAAAACAGGATCGTGCGCAGCGGATCACCGCCGCAGCCAAGACGCAGTTTCTGGAATTCGGCCTGCGATCAACCACGATGGAAGCGATCGCCCGACGTGCTGGCGTCGCAAAGGCCACACTCTACACCTATTTTCCTGATAAAGACGCTGTATTCCGTGCCGTTCTCATGTCCGTGGCATCACGCCTGAAGATCGCAGCTGAAACGGCCTTCACGGCAAATGGCTCTGCCAGTGACCGGATCGCTGCTGCTTTGTCTGCAAAGTATTTCGAGCTTGATGCCGTGCTTGAAGCCTCTCCGCATCGGGCGGAGCTGACACACCAGGCCGTTATCCTCACGGGTTCGGAAATTACTCTTCTCAGTAATGAACTTCAGGAACGCGCAACCGCTCTTTTGATTGAAGAGGGCTGGTCACGCGCTAAAGCCTCAGAGCGCACTGCCCTTCTGTTTGCCTGTATCGGCGGCCTTTACAAGATACCGGCGGGACGGGAAAGGCGGGAGGAACAGATCACATTTCTGACGGAACGCCTCCTCGACGAGAGCTGCTAAATTCCGCAGATGAGACAGGGTCTATTGGACTGGTTGCACTATGAAAAATGAACCCGGTTGTTTTCGGCTCTTGCAATACCTCCAAATTTGAATAATCTATTTACATAAGAATGACAGCAGGGCTGAAAGCCCGAACCTGAAGGAGGAGCAGGTTGTCAGTTTCACTTATCGCACCCGCTCAAAGCTGGGCTGCGGCCACGACGCCGCGCCCGATCGTCATCATTGGTGCAGGCTCCATTGTAGGCGATGCCCATATGCCTGCCTATCGCATGGCCGGTTTACCGGTTGTCGGTGTTTTCGACATTGACGGCGAACGTGCGGCCAAACTCGCCAGCGACTGGGATATGCCCGCTTTTGGCAGCCTTGAAGACGCAATCGCAACGCCCGATGCTGTTTTCGATCTGGCCCTGCCACCTGCAGCCCATGTTTCTGTATTGAAACAACTGCCCGAGGGCGCACCCGTTCTCCTGCAAAAGCCGATGGGACGCGACCTTGCAGAGGCGACGCGTATTCTGGAGGTTTGCCGTGATCGTCATCTGACTGCGGCGGTGAACTTTCAGCTCCGCTTCGCACCGATGATGCTGGCCGCGCACGATCTTTATAAAAGTGGGCGGCTGGGAGAGCTGGTCGATGTCGAAATGCACGCCAACATGATGACGCCGTGGCATCTCTGGCCGTTCCTGAAGGGGATGGAGCGGGTCGAGATCCTTCTGCATTCGATCCACTATCTTGATCTGTTCCGCCACTTTCTCGGTAATCCGAAAGGCATTCACGCGAAAACGCTGGGCCATCCGCAAACCACGGTTTCCCAATCCCGCACCTCCGCAATCCTCGACTATGACGCGCCGGTGCGCGCGATCATGTCGGTTAATCACAATCACGATTTCGGACCGAAATTTCAGGATTGCGGGTTCCGCTTCGAAGGCACTGAAGGCGTCTTGATGACGACGCTGGGTGTCAATCTCGATTATCCGAAAGGTGTTCCCGATGAGCTCTGGTTTTCGGCCAAAGGCGGTGCGTGGGAGCAAATCACTCTATCCGGCACGTGGTTTCCGCACGCCTTTATCGGCACGATGAGCAACCTGCAGCGCTACACCGCTGGTGAGGACAAGACGCTTCTGACCTCGGTCGAGGATGCCTGGCACACGATGGCGCTGGTTGAGGCCGCCTATGAGTCCAGTGCAGCACCGGCCACGGCCATAAAGGATAAACCATGACAAACGAAAAAGACGACCTGCCGCTTTCCGGTGTGCTGGTGCTGGATATGTGCCAGTTTCTGTCCGGTCCGTACTGTTCACTGAGGCTTCAGGATCTGGGCGCGCGGGTGATCAAGATCGAACGCCCCGGCCTTGGTGACCTGTCGCGCCGCCTCTACCTGTCGGACACGGAAATCGGCGGCGATTCCACCATCTTTCATGCGATCAATCGCTCGAAAGAAAGTCTCGCCATCGATATGAAAAGCGCCGACGACCTGGCCGCGCTGAAAAAGCTGATCGCAAAAGCCGATGTTGTGCTGCAAAACTTCCGTCCCGGCGTGATCAAACGTCTTGGTCTCGATTACGAAACTGTCAGAGCCCTTAACCCCGGCCTCGTTTATGGTTCCATCACGGGCTATGGCGATGAAGGCCCATGGGTGATGCGACCGGGACAGGATCTTCTGGCGCAGGCGCGTTCCGGCGTGATGTGGCTTAATGGCGATGAGGATCAGGGGCCGGTCCCCTTCGGGCTTGCGATTGCCGATATGCTGGCTGGCGCAGCCCTTGCGCAAGGTGTGCTGGCGGCGCTGGTGAAGCAGGGCCGCACCGGCAAGGGTGCGCACATCGAAACCAGTTTGATGGAAGCGCTGATCGATCTTCAGTTCGAAGTGCTGACAACGCATCTGAATGATGGCCGCAGACCACCGAAACGCTCGACCTATCGTTCGGCCCACGCCTATCTGTCGGCACCTTATGGCGTCTACGAAACGGCCGACGGCTGGCTGGCACTGGCGATGATGCCGATTGATCAGCTGGCCGATGTGCTCGGAATCGAAGCGCTGGCACCTTATCGCGGCAAGACGGAAACCTGGTTCACCAGCCGCGATGGCATCAAAAAAATCATTGCGGAAACACTGAAAGAGCACACCACAGACCACTGGCTTTCAATCCTGGAACCGGCCGACATCTGGTGCTCGAAAGTGCTCGACTGGCCGGAACTGCTGGACCATGCGGGTTTTAAAGTCCTCGACATGCTGCAGACAGTCACCCGCGACGACTGCGTTGAAATCCAGACCACGCGTTCACCGCTCAGAATCAACGGAATGCGGGTCAGAACCGACCGCGCTGCGCCGAAGATCGGTGAGCAGAGCGCATCCATCAGAGCGGAGTTTAATCTTTGATGACCAGACTGAAAGGCATGACCTGGAACCATCCGCGCGGCTTTGATCCCATGATCGCAACATCAAAGGTTTGGACGGAAAAGACCGGTGTTACCATCGACTGGGACAAGCGCAGTCTTCAGGATTTCGAGAGCTTTCCTGTTGAAGAACTGGCTCGGCAATACGACCTGATCGTGATCGACCATCCGCATGTCGGACAGATTACGGCAGAACAATGCCTCACCCCGCTGGACATTGAAGGCTGTCAGAAAGAGCGCGAAGCCCTTAGAGCCGGTTCGGTCGGGCAGTCTTATGACAGCTATTTTTATAAAGGCCACCAGTGGGGTTTTCCCATTGATGCGGCAACACAGGTCATGGCCTACCGGCCGGATCGACTGGATAAGCCGCCACAAGACTGGGAAAGCCTGATGGACCTGGCAAAAGATGGCCGTACGCTCCTGCCGCTTCGTCCGCCGCACAGTCTGATGACCTTCTTTACGCTGTCCGCCAACATCGGTGCGCCCTGCCACAACGACCAGCCTGACGGGTTCATCGATATGCAATCCGGCGCGTACGTCTTCGAACACTTCTGCGAATTGGCAAGGCTGGTGCCGGAGGACAATTTCAACCACGACCCGATTGCCATTTACGAAACGCTGGCTGGTGATGAAACAGAAGCCAGCGTGGTTCCATTCGCTTACGGCTATGTCAGTTATGCCATGGAAGGTTTCAGGGCGAACCGGCTGGTGTTTTCCGATATTCCTGCCCTTGGCCAAGATGGCCCTGCAGGTTCCGCCCTTGGTGGCACCGGCATCGCTGTTTCTGCCTTTTCCAAAGCCCGCGAGGCTGCCATCGATTATGCCTATTGGGTAGCAAGCGGCGATGTGCAGAAAACCCTGTTTGCACAAGCAGGCGGCCAGCCGGGCCATGCTGACGGCTGGGAAGACGATGCCGTGAACGCAGCAACCGACGATTTTTACCGCAACACCCGCCAGTCGCATGAGCGCGCTTATGTGCGGCCCCGCCATCGTGGCTATATGGCCTTTCAAAAGAAGGCTTCAGAAGCCCTCAATGAAAGCGTCCGACAGAACCGGAAAGCCACCGATGTGATCGCCACGCTGAATGCACTTTATAAGGAGAGTTTCTGATGGAGCGACCGCGCCACTTTGAAGACATTACGATCGGCGAGGAGCGTGTCACCTATGGCCGCACCATTACAGAAGCCGACTTCGTCGTTCATGCAGGCCATACCGGTGACTTTTTCCCGCACCACATGGATGCCGAGCACATGAAAGATACGCCGTTTGGTCAGCGCATCGCCCATGGCACAATGACATTTGCGATTGGCATCGGCCTGTCTGCCAGCGAAATCAACCCGCATTCATTCACCTATGGCTATGAACGGCTGCGTTTTCCAAAGCCGGTTTTTATCGGTGATACCATCCACACAGTGCTTACAATCGCTTCCAAGGAAGATGACCCCAAACGTCCCGGTCATGGTCGCATCATCGAGCAGGTGCGGGTGATTAACCAACGCGGGGACGTGGTTCTGGCCTGCGACCACGTTTATCTCGTGGCGCGAAAAGCTGTCTAGCGCCCAAAATCCAGCATTTCTCAGTGCGGACTTGAAAATCGGCAATGGTTTTGCCGATTTTTGATTTACGTACATCATTTTTGCCGCTATAGATTTCTGCCAGAAACCAGACAGCACATTGATGCGCTTCTTTGATGAGCAGGAAGATATGCGACCAACCGTCCACGACATAGCAGCCGAAGCAGGTGTGAGCCTGGCGACGGTCGACCGTGTCCTGAACGCCCGCCCCGGTGTGCGTGCCAAAACCCGTGAAAAGGTCGAAAAAGCAGTCACCAAACTTGGTTATGTTCGTGATGTCGCCGCTGCAAATCTGGCGAAGGGCCGTATCTATCCTTTCACCTTTATTCTTCCCCAGAATGATAACGCCTTCATGCGCGGTCTGCATGATGCCGTTGAGCAGGCTGTAGAACGCGGACCGATTGAGCGCACGCAAATCGACATCGTTGACGTTCCTGCCTTTGATGCGGAAGCACTGGCCGCTGCCATCGATGCCGCTCGCGCCAAAGCACCGGCAGGCATTGCTCTTGTTGCCATCGAATCTGCGCCGGTGATTGCCGCCGTTGCCCGGCTTAAACAGGCAGGCATTCCTGTTGTCACGCTTGTTTCCGACCTTCAGGATGGTGAGCGCGACCACTATGCCGGTGTCGACAACCGGGCCGCCGGCCGAACTGCTGCAACGCTGCTTGGCCGTTTTCTTGGCGAGCGTCGTGGAACGGTAGGCGTTCTGGCCGGTTCACTTTCGGTGCGCGACCACCAGAACCGTTTTGAGGGTTTTTCCGAAGTCATGTCGGAGCGCTTCGCGCATCTTGACGTTCTCGCGCCAATGGAAGGGCGGGACGATGCAGCACTTGCACAAAAACTGGTTGAAGACGCACTGACCAGTCATCCGGATATGATCGGACTATACAGTCTTGGCGCAGGTAACCGCGGCCTGCTGAAAGCCCTTGATCCGGCTCACGATAGCGGCCGCGAAATCGTCACTGTCGCGCATGAGCTTTCCGAACATGCCCGCGCAGCGCTGGAGCACGGAACCTTTGACGCCGTGCTGAATCAGGATGCCGGGCATGAGGTCCGAAGCGCCATCCGCGTTCTGAAAGCCAAGGCAGACGGCCTGCCTGTCATCGACAGTCAGGAACGCATCCGTATCGACATTTTTATAAAAGACAACCTGCCGTAATCAGCAGAAAATATAATTTTCAGGGAGGATATGCATGTATCTCGGACTTGATCTTGGAACCTCGGGCCTCAAGGCCATGCTGATCGACGAGAGCCAGAAGGTGATCGCAAGTGCCGATGCGCCGCTCACCGTCTCGCGCCTTCATCACGGCTGGTCTGAGCAAAACCCGGCGGACTGGCTTTCCGCCTGCCAGGTTGCTGTCGGCCGCCTGAAAGAGCGTCATCCTTCAGAGCTTGCGGCCGTCAAGGGCATCGGCCTTTCCGGCCATATGCACGGCGCGACACTGGTTGGTGCATCAGGTGATGTGTTGCGTCCTTGCATTTTGTGGAACGACACGCGCTCATATGTTGAAGCCGCACAGCTTGATGACGATCCACGGTTCCGCGCCATCACCGGCAACATTGTATTTCCCGGGTTCACCGCACCGAAACTGGTCTGGGTGAGAAATAACGAGCCAGACACCTTTGCGAAGGTCAGCAAGGTGCTCCTGCCGAAAGATTATCTACGCTACTGGCTGACCGGGGAATATATCTCCGAAATGTCGGATTCGGCGGGCACGTCCTGGCTGGATACAGAAAAGCGCGACTGGTCTGACGAACTGCTTTCGGCCACAGAGCTGAAACGCGAACAGATGCCGGACCTCGTTGAAGGCTCACAAGCTGGCGGCGTTCTGAAACAGGCGCTTGCCTCCGAATGGGGGATGACCGGGCCGGTCGTCGTCGCCGGTGGTGCCGGTGACAATGCGGCTTCAGCTTGCGGCATGGGCACCGTTGCCAATGGCTCTGCTTTCGTTTCGCTGGGCACATCCGGCGTCGTTTTCGCAGCCAATGACCGCTACCTGCCGAAACCGGAATCAGCCGTTCACGCCTTCTGCCACGCCCTGCCCGCCACCTGGCATCAGATGGGCGTGATCCTTTCGGCCACCGATGCACTCAACTGGTATGCAAAGGTCACAGACAAGACACCGGCAGAGCTGACAGCAGAAGTCGGCGACACACTGCAGGCCCCGAGCGAAGTGACCTTCCTGCCTTATCTTTCCGGCGAACGAACACCGCATAACGATGCCGCCATCCGTGGCGCATTCATCGGCCTTGCCCATGAAAGCGACCGCGCCGCCATGACGCAGGCGGTCATGGAAGGTGTCACCTTTGCACTGCGTGACAGCATGGAAGCTCTAAAGGCAGCAGGTACCAACCTTGAACGCATCACGGCAATCGGCGGTGGTTCACGGTCACGCTACTGGTTGAAGGCCATAGCCACCGCGCTCAATCTGCCGGTCGATATTCCAGCCGACGGCGATTTCGGCGCCGCTTTCGGCGCGGCTCGTCTGGGGCTTCTGGCTGCAACCGGCGGCGACCCACTTGCCGTTTGCACACCACCTGAAACCGCGGAAACCGTAGAACCTGAAACGGCGCTCTCAGATGCTTTCGAGACCGCCTACCAACGTTACCGGGCGCTTTACCCGGCCATCAAACCACTTTCCGGCAACTGAAAATCTTCCCCGGAAACATTAACTCAAAGGGAGTGAACATATGAGCACCGGCTTTTTCGGCGATATTGCCAAAATCCAGTACGAAGGCCCGAACAGCGACAATCCGCTGGCTTTCAAACATTATAACCCCGACGAAGTCGTCATGGGCAAGCCGCTGAAAGAGCATCTGCGCTTTGCCATCGCCTACTGGCACAGCCTCGCCTGGGAAGGCGGAGACCCCTTTGGCGGACGCACTTTTGACCGCCCGTGGTATGACGGCGGCATGGAAAAGGCGAAGTTGAAAGCCGATGTTGCTTTTGAACTGTTCACGCTTCTCGGCGCGCCTTTCTATTGCTTCCACGATGTGGATGTGCGCCCGGAAGGCGACAGCTTCTCTGAGAACACGAAGAATCTGAACGAAATCGTCGATTATTTCGCAGGAAAACAGGAAGAAACCGGGATGCAGCTCCTCTGGGGCACAGCAAACCTGTTCACCAACCGCCGCTTCATGTCAGGTGCGGCGACCAACCCCGATCCGGACGTGTTCGCTTTCTCGGCTGCAACCATCAAGACCTGCATGGACGCAACTCACAAACTCGGTGGCCAGAACTATGTTCTGTGGGGCGGTCGCGAAGGTTATGAAACCCTGCTCAACACAGACATGGGCAAGGAACTCGATCAGATGGCGCGAATGCTGCACATGGTTGTCGAGTACAAGCACAAGATCGGCTTCAAGGGCCAGATCCTGGTGGAACCGAAGCCGCAGGAACCGACCAAGCACCAGTATGATTACGACGTCGCGACCGTTTACGGCTTCCTCCAGAAGCACGGGCTGGAAAAGGAAGTGAAGGTCAATATCGAGCAGGGTCACGCAATCCTGGCTGGTCACACCTTCGAGCATGAGCTGGCACTGGCCCGCGAACTCGGCGTTCTCGGCTCCATCGACATGAACCGCAACGACTATCAGTCAGGCTGGGATACCGATCAGTTCCCGAACAATGTTCCGGAAATGGCACTGGCTTACTATCAGGTTCTGCTGGCAGGTGGCTTCACCGGTGGTGGCACCAACTTCGATGCCAAGCTGCGGCGCCAGTCGATTGACCCTGCTGACCTGCTTCACGGTCATATCGGCGGCATGGATTGCTGCGCCCGTGGCCTGAAGGCGGCAGCCAAAATGGTCGAGGACGGCGCTCTGCAGAAACCGCTCGATGAACGCTATGCAGGCTGGGAAGACGCAACGGCGAAGAAGATGCTTTCCGGAGAAATGTCGCTGGAAGACATTGCAGCCATGGTTGAAAAAGAAAACATCAACCCGGCTCCGAAATCGGGCCGCCAGGAATATCTGGAAAACATCGTCAACAAATACGTCTGATCAAAGACCGTTGGCGAAAGCAAAAACAGAAAAGCCGGGGCGCGCAAGCACCCCGGCTTTTTTACGGGTAGGACGATATGACGGATGATGTTGCGGCTTGACGGACCGCTGGACAGATGAAATTGGGTTGATCGGCACCGCAATTTCAAAAAGTGTCTCTATTCTGTTTTCAGGATCTAGCAACCGAGACTTTGAGGATTGTGAACTGATTTTAGCCCCAAGAATAAGATAGCCTGCGGCCGCAGCCATCTTAAACGTGTCAAGCTCAGAATGACTTCCCCCCTTGAGCGAAAACAGGAAACTCATTTGATTTCTGGTTTACGTACATCATCTTTATAGGTAACGTGGCTCTCACATGTTCAGGCATTCTTTTTGGGTAGGAGCAAATTGAATGTTTGCAGAGGTCGTGGTTTGAGAATCCACGCTGGGGGAATGTTCCGGGACTGCACGCTCAAATGATCGGTGTTTTTGGCTGATCCGGATTTTATCTGGACTTTGGTTTGATTGAACATCTTCCGAGCGTATTGCAGGCCCAGCTCAGGGAATGAAAACATGCACTTGGGGAGGAGCATGTATGGAAAACGGGCACACAGATATGCCTGCGATTCTCGAAACCGAGGGACTTTCGAAGTCTTTCGGACCGATTGAAGTTCTCCATGATATCGATATTGCAGTGCGGCCTGGAGAAATCCATGCCGTCATCGGTGAAAATGGTGCGGGCAAATCAACCCTGATGCGCCTGATCGCCGGAAACCTGGCGCCAAGCCGGGGCATTTTGCGCGTCGATGACAAGCCCGTTTCCTTTGCCAACCCGACAGAAGCAGAAGCAGCGGGGATTGTACTCGTACATCAGGAAATTCTGCTGGCGCCGGACCTGACCGTTGCCCAGAATATTTTCCTCGGCCGTGAAATCCGCAGCGGGTTTGCAGTCAACGACAAGGCGATGAATGAAGCCGCCCACAAGGCCGTGCTGGAACTGGGCGCTGATATTTCACCGGAAACACAGGTCAGCCAGCTTTCAATTGCAAAACGGCAGCTGGTGCAGATTGCCCGCGTTTTGCTGACCCCGCATCGCGTCGTCATCTTCGATGAACCGACCGCCTCGCTGACACCTGTTGAGACCGAAGCGCTGCTGAATGTTATACGAGACATCAAAGCACGCGGCGTTGCAGTTCTTTTCATTTCCCATCGGCTGCCGGAAGTGAAGGCCATTGCCGACCGGGTGACTGTTTTGCGTGACGGCACAAAGGTGGAAAGCCACCCTGCTGAAGCACTTCAGCCCGCTGATATGGCCCGCCTCATGGTGGGCCGAGACGTATCAAAGCTTTATCCGGACCGGATTTACACCAGCACTGATGAACCTGTCTTATCCGTTGAGAATTTCCGTGTTCCCGACTACGTCAAAACCGCTTCGTTTTCGCTTCGCAAAGGCGAAATTCTGGGCTTTGCGGGCCTTGTCGGGGCTGGTCGTACTGAGCTGATGGAAGGCATTCTTGGCCTCCGCCCCGGCCGGGGCAATGTCAGACTTCATGGTCAGAAGGTACATTTTTCAGCGCCGGTTGCAGCTCTTAAGGCAGGCATTGTCTATCTCAGCGAAGACAGAAAGGGCAAAGGCCTGCTCCTGAATAAAGACCTCGGCACCAATCTGACGCTGGCGGCACTGGATCGGTTTATCCGTCATTTCCAAATCGATAGAAAAGCTGAAAACGGCGCGCTTGATAACGCAATCCGGGATTTTGATATCCGTACGGGTTCCAGCACGCTGGATGCCGGAGAACTTTCCGGTGGCAATCAGCAGAAGCTTTTGCTGGCGAAAATGATGCTGCTCGAACCCCAGATCATCATCATTGACGAGCCCACACGCGGCATCGATATCGGCAACAAGGAACAAATCTATAAGTTCATCGCCGAACTGGCCGATACGGGTCACTCTATTATCGTGATTTCATCAGAGATGCCGGAATTGATCGGTCTTTGTGACCGGATCGTCGTGATGCAGTCCGGTCTTGTTGCGGGAGAAGTCTCCAGTGAACGCATGAATGAACACGAAATCGTCGTGCTGGCCACCGGGGTTTCGACGCATGGAGGAATGGAAATGGCAGGGGTTGAATGAGCGAAGAAACGCAAAAAGGAACAAGTGGGTCAGGCGTCTTGAAATTGATCGATATCCGGATGCTGGCACCTTTCATCGCCCTGGCATTGCTTCTGGTTGTCGGCACCTTCGCCAATCCTAATTTTCTGACGGTGACCAACCTGATGAATGTTGCCACGCGGTCGGCTTTCATTGCCATTATTGCAGTTGGTGCAACGTTCGTTATCTCGTCTGGCGGACTGGATCTTTCGGTTGGTTCGATGGTTGCCTTTGTCGCCAGCCTGATGATCATGTTCATCAACACCGCCATCATTGGCGATCCTTTGATGTTGTTGATAACAGCCATGGTTCTGGCAGTACTGATTGGCGCAGCCTGCGGACTCGCCAATGGACTCATCACAACTGTCGGGCGGATTGAGCCATTCATCGCCACCTTGGGCACAATGGGCATTTATCGTGGCCTGACGACCTGGCTTTCGCAGGGTGGCGCCATCACAGTTCAGGATTTTGATGTTCAGGGGCTTTACAGACCTGTCTATTTCGGGACCGTCTTTGGTTTACCTGTTCCCGTGATTGCCATTATCGTGACAGCCTTGATCGGCGCTTTCGTACTATACCGAACGCGATACGGTCGCCATGTCATTGCTGTTGGCTCGAATGAGGAGGTCGCGCGCTATTCCGGGATCTCCGTAAAAAAGGTCAGGATCGTTGCCTATCTCATTCAGGGCGTTTGCGTTGCTGTGGCGGTATTGTTCTATGTTCCGCGTCTCGGCTCGACCTCGGCAACCACCGGCATGTTGTGGGAATTGCAGGCTATTACCGCCGTTGTGGTTGGCGGCACTGCGCTGCGGGGCGGGGTCGGCCGGATCTGGGGTACCATATGCGGCGCATTCATTCTGGAAATTGTTGGCAATATCATGCTGCTTTCAAATTTCATCAGCGAATACCTGATCGCTGCCATACAAGGTGCAATTATCATCATTGCCATGCTGGTTCAGCGTTCACTGGTTCGCAAATAGCCAGGCTTGCGGGATCAAAGAACCGCCCGCCGCCCGATGCCGGGCAAAACTGGTTCGCCACTTGGGAGGAGTGAGAATGAAACATTTTATATTGGGTGCAACACTTGCGGCCACAACAGCGCTGGCTGGTGCAGCCAACGCAGAAACTCTAACTGTCGGCGTATCCGTTCCAGCCGCCGATCACGGCTGGACGGCAGGCATTGTCTACCACGCCGAGCGTGTCGCCGAAAAGCTGATGGATGAGTATGATGATCTCAATGTCATCGTCAAAACCTCACCGGATGCCGCCAGCCAGGCCAATGCTGTTCAGGACCTTGCTGTTCAGGGGATTGATGCCCTGGTGATCCTGCCGACAAACCCTGATCCGCTGGTCAACGCCATCATGCAGGTCAAAATGCAGGGCACATTCGTAACCCTTGTTGACCGTGCACCGTCGAATAATTCAAGCGAAGTGCGTGACCTTTATGTCGCCGGCAATAATCCGGCACTGGGCGCTGTGGCCGGTGAGTATATCGCCGAAACCACGCCTGATGCAGACGTGGTTGTCATTCGCGGGCTGCCGATTCCGATTGATCAGCAGCGACAGGATGGCTTCGATTCCGCGTTGGAAGGTACAGACGTGAATGTTCTGGAAAAACAGTTCGGCAACTGGAACCGCGATGACGCCTTCCGGGTGATGCAGGACTTCCTGACCAAGTACCCCAATATCGATGTTGTCTGGGCACAGGATGACGATATGGTCGTAGGCGTTTTGCAGGCGATTGAACAATCCGGCCGCGATGACATTCAGTATGTGATTGGCGGCGCGGGTTCAAAAGACATGATCAAAAAAGTGATGGATGGCGATCCGATGATCCCGGTCGATGTCCTTTATCCACCGGCAATGATTGGTACGGCCATGGAACTGACAGTCGCGGGTATGAAGGATCAGGTTCCGATCGCCGGAAACTATATTCTGGATGCCACTCTTGTGACGCCCGAAAATGCCGAAAGCTATTACTTCCCGGATTCACCCTACTGAGCCGGTAGATCAAACCTTCGCGCCCCGCCGTTCAGGCGGGGCGTAAGCAGCTTGCTGACGGAACTATCTGGCAATACTCTCGCCAAAACTCACCATTTCGAACGCTTTCCGGGAGGATTTTATCATGAAGACAATCAAGGGACCGGCTATTTTTCTCGGTCAGTTTGCAGGCGATGAAGCACCGTTCAACAGCTGGGATGCAATCACGAAATGGGCCGCAGACTGCGGCTATAAAGGCGTTCAGGTACCCACATGGGCAAACCAGCTGATCGACCTTAAGAAGGCTGCTCAGTCGAAAGACTATTGCGATGAATTCAAAGGGCAGGCCCGCGACAATGGCGTCGAGGTAACCGAGCTCTCAACCCACCTGCAGGGCCAGCTCGTTGCAGTGCATCCGGCCTATGACGAAGCTTTCGACGGTTTTGCAGCGCCGGAAGTGCGCGGCAACCCGAAAGCCCGGCAGGAATGGGCCGTCGAACAGGTCAAAATGGCGATTTCTGCATCGCGTCACATGGGCATCAATGCGCTTGCCAGCTTTTCCGGCGCGCTGGCATGGCCATTTCTTTATCCATGGCCGCAGCGTCCTGCCGGACTGGTTGAAACGGCTTTTGCCGAACTTGCGAACCGCTGGAAACCGATCCTTGATCATGCCGACGAGAACGACGTTGATATCTGCTATGAAATTCATCCCGGTGAAGATCTCCATGATGGTGCAACCTTCGAAATGTTTCTCGACCACCTGAGGGGCCATCGCCGGGCCAACATGCTTTATGATCCGTCGCACTATGTTCTGCAGTGCCTCGATTACATCGACAATATCGACATCTACAAAGACCGGATCAAAATGTTCCACGTCAAGGATGCCGAGTTTAACCCGACGGGCAGACAGGGCGTTTATGGCGGCTATCAAAGCTGGGTGGACCGGGCCGGACGTTTCCGCTCACTCGGCGATGGCCAGGTCGATTTTTCCGCAGTCTTCTCCAAAATGGCCGCCAATGATTTCGATGGCTGGGCTGTGGTTGAATGGGAATGTTGCCTGAAACATCCTGAAGACGGGGCACGCGAAGGCGCTCAGTTTGTGCGGGATCACATCATCCGCGTGACCGAACGCGCCTTTGATGATTTTGCGGGTTCCGGCACGGATGAAGCCGCTAACCGCCGTATGCTCGGACTTTAAGGGTGACATATGATGACCATTGAAGGCAGAAATGAAACGCATGACAGCCACATCCGGCTTGGTATGGTCGGAGGCGGCTCCGGTGCCTTTATCGGTGGCGTTCACCGTATTGCCGCCCGGCTCGACGATCATTACCGGCTTGTCGCCGGGGCTTTGTCCTCGACACCGGAAAAGGCGCTTGCTTCCGGTCAGGAGCTCGGTCTCGATCCGGACCGCACCTATGGTTCATGGGAGGAGATGGCAGAGAAAGAGGCTGCCCGGGAAGACGGGATTGAAGCGGTTGCCGTCGTGACACCGAACCACATGCATTTCGCTCCCGCAAAAGCTTTTCTGGAGAAAGGCATTCATGTCATCTGCGACAAGCCGATGACAGCGACGCTGGATGAAGCGAAAACCCTGAAAACCATTGCTGACAAGGCTGACGCACTGTTCATTCTGACCCATAACTACACCGGCTATCCGATGATCAGGCAGGCCCGTGCCATGATCGCCAATGGTAACCTCGGCCCGCTCAGACTCATTCAGGCCGAATACGTGCAGGACTGGCTGACGGAACCGGTCGAACGCGAAGGCTCCAAACAGGCAGAGTGGCGCACGGATCCGAAGCGTTCCGGCGCAGGCGGCGCGATTGGCGATATCGGCACCCACGCCTTTAACCTTCTCTCATTCGTCTCCGGTGCAAAGCTTCAAAGCCTTGCGGCTGATCTCGACAGCTTTGTCGAAGGCCGGCAGCTGGACGACAATGCCCATATGATGCTGCGCTTTGAAGAAAAAGCCGGTGTGAAAGCCAAGGGCATGCTCTGGGCCAGTCAGGTCGCGCCCGGGAATGAGAACAGCCTCACGCTTCGTATTTACGGCACCAAAGGCGGGCTGGAATGGGCACAGGAACAGCCGAACCACCTGTGGTATACGCCGTTTGGCGAGCCCAAGCGCCTCCTGACCCGAAACGGCGCAGGTGCGGGCCCCGATGCTGTTCGCGTCTCCCGCGTTCCAGGCGGTCATCCGGAAGGCTATCTCGAAGGCTTCGCCAATATCTATTCCGATGCGGCTCTCGCCATTCGTGCCTTTAAAACAGGCAAGACTGACCCGGACGCCATCTGCCCGACCATTGATGATGGTGTCGCCGGCCTTGCCTTTATCGATGCCTGTGTGCGTTCTTCGCGCGAAAACGGCGCATGGGTCACGCCTGATATCTGAAGACCTTTCCCCTCTTAAGCTTCATCTGCGGCACTTCCAGCGTGCCGCAGATGATGACTGTCAAGCTGTGACGCAATTTGGCAACGGCGCAAAACCAAATACTGCAACGTTACAGTTTTGAGTTATTGCGATGTACAAACCATTCAAACTCGCATAAAAGCCATGCCCGACATGCCAGAAACCGAAAGAACGGACACTCTTGTTTCTGCCGGTTTTTTTGCGTTTTCAGAGGCTTTTCCCTCAGGAATGATGCCCGGCAAAGCCTGAGCAGAGAATAATACTGGCGACATATGATTTTGAGAAACTGAAAGAATGGCGAACCGGCGCAAAGCCCGGTCCTTTCCTTTCAGATTGGATAAAAGGAATTCGAGCATGATTGATCCCAAGGCTCTTGCCGGACGCTTTCCCAAGGACTTCATTTTCGGCACAGCGACAGCATCCTACCAGATTGAGGGTGCAGCGCGCGAAGATGGCCGCAAACCCTCGATCTGGGATGCGTTCAGCCACATGCCGGGCCGGGTCTATAACCGTGATACCGGTGATATCGCCTGCGATCACTACCACCGCGTCGAAGAAGATCTCGATCTTATGGCCTCACTTGGTGTTGAGACCTACCGGTTTTCGATTGCATGGCCACGCATCATCCCCGATGGGCGCGGACCGGTTAACGAAGCAGGTCTCGACTTTTATGACCGATTGATTGATGCCTGCAAGGCGCGCGGGATCAAGACCAACGCAACGCTCTATCACTGGGACCTGCCGCTGACGCTTGCCGGTGACGGTGGCTGGACAGTGCGGTCAACCGCTTATGCCTTCCAGCGCTATGTCCAGACGGTGATGAAACGTTTTGGCGACCGGCTCGACTTCGTCTCAACCTTCAACGAACCCTGGTGCGTGGTCTATCTCAGCCACCTTTATGGCATCCATGCTCCCGGCGAAAAGTCGATTGAGGCCTCGGTTGCTGCCCTGCACACGGTCAATCTGGCGCATGGCCTGGCGGTGGAAGCGATCCGTCAGGAAGCGCCGGATGTCGCCGTTGGCATCGTCTGTAATCATCAGGCTATTATTCCGGTGACCGACAGCGAAGAAGACAAGGCGGCCTGCGAGCGCGCCTTCCAGTTCAACAACGGCGTCTTCTTCGACCCGATCTTCAAGGGCGAATATCCGGCTGACTTCATGGCAGCCTACGGCGATATCATGCCGAAGATCGAAGATGGCGACCTGGCTCTGATCAGCCAGCCGCTCGACTGGTGGGGACTGAACTATTACAAGCCGGAGCGCTACAAGCATAATCCGGAAGCCCCCTTCCCGTCTGTGGCAGACGGGCCGGCACTGAACGACGTCTTCACCGATATCGGCTGGGAGGTTGATGCTTCAGCTCTGAAATTCCTCGTTCATCAGCTTTATGATCGCTATGAACTGCCTGACATGTACATCACCGAAAACGGTGCCTGCTACAATATGGCGCCCGTTGATGGCGTCGTCGACGACCAGCCGCGGATCGAATATCTGTCCGAACATCTGGGCGTTGTCGCCGATCTCATAGAAGCGGGCCGCCCGATCAAGGGCTATTATGCCTGGAGCCTGATGGACAATTTCGAATGGGCAGAAGGCTACAAGATGCGGTTCGGCCTCATCTATATCAATTATGAAACGCAGGAACGCACGGTCAAGAATTCCGGCAAATGGTTCAAGGCACTCGCCGAGGAATTTTTAAACGCAGAGAAGTAAGCCGCCCCAAGACGGCTTTGTCTGAACTTCAAACGCAGGCCCGTACCAAAGGTGCGGGCCGCTTTACTGGTAAATCAGGCAGAAGCGGTTTCAGCAGGAATACGCGCGATCACCTTGATTTCGAAGTCAAAACCGGAAAGCCAGGTCACCCCGAGGGCCGTCCAGCCGGGATAAGGTGGCCGGGTAAAGAATTCATCCTTGATCGGCAGGACTGCAGACAGCTGGTTTTCCGGATCCGTATGGAATGACGTCACGTCGACAACATCATCAAAGCTGCAGCCAGCGGCCTTCAGCGTCGCCTCCAGATTGGTAAAAGCACGCCTGACCTGAGCATCAAATTCCGGCTCTGCAGAACCGTCTTCCCGACTTCCGACCTGGCCGGAAACGAATAGCAGATCACCCGAACGAACGGCTGCTGAGTATTTATGTGCTTCGTAAAGCGCGTGACGGTTATCGGGGAAAATAGTTTCTCGAACGGTCATGGATATCCTTTCCTCATAATCTTCGAAAAATGCCTCAAAACGAACGATGCAAGACTTTACGTGATGGGCTACACTCAAATACGAAACGTATATTAAAATTACCGACATACAATTCGTATGTCAAATAATATACGAGGCGTATGTGAAATGGAGGTTGCCTTGGCCAAAACCCGCCTAGAAAAAATGGAGGAGAATCGTGCGAAACTGATTGCCGCTGCACGAAAAGCCTTTGCTGAGAAAGGTTATGCCGCGTCCTCAATGGACGATCTGACCGCACAGGCAGGACTGACACGCGGTGCGCTTTATCACAATTTTGGTGATAAGCGCGGTCTTCTTGCCGCGGTGGTTGACCAGATTGACACTGGGCTGGCTGAGCGCGCACGCCTTAAGGCAGCAGCAGAAACAACCAAATGGGGCGCACTGATGGCTGAAGGCGAGGCCTATATTGAAATGGCGCTGGAACCGGAGGTGCAACGCATCGTATTGCTGGATGGTCCAGCCTTCCTTGGCGACCCATCGCAATGGCCAAGCCAGAATGCCTGTCTTCAGGAAACGCATGAAGCGGTAAGAGAACTGATTGCCGAAGGCATCATGAAGCCGGTGGACGCAGCAGCAGCAGCACGGCTTCTGACAGGGGCAGCCCTGAATGCTGCACTCTGGATTGCCGCAGACAACAACCCGGATGCGCGCCTGCCGAAAGCGATTGAGGCGTTTCGCACGCTGGCCTCCGGCTTCCTGTCAGAACCGTTGCAACGCATGATCAAATAAAAAAGGAAGAACTGCGCCTGCAACTCTTCCTTCAAGCGTTAATGATCAAGCCTTTAAGTCTTTTCAAGCGAGCACGTCGCACTCAGCCGAAGACACGCCTTGGCCGAAATTGCCCTTGCGCGATTTCGCCAATCGCGATCAGGCGGCCACCAGCGGAGGCATAAGCCTCAGGCTCTTCAACGGGGGCATTCGCGCCGCGCAGGGTGATCGGGTTGCCGAGCTTGATGCGGCGGGCCTGCTCATCATTAACCGGAACATGCGGCAGGTTTACAAGCGCTTCTGACGTATCAATCAGAAACTCTTCCAGTGCTGCAAAACGTTCCTGGTCGTCTTCAATCTCTTCCAGTGCCGTCAGTTCGGAAAGCGGAACAAGCATCTCTTCGGCAAATGGCGCAACATAAGGACGGCGCAAGGCCGAGATATGGCCGAAGCAGCCAAGATCACGCCCGAAGTCTCGGGCCAGAGCACGCACATAAGTGCCTTTACCACACTCGACCTCAAACTCGGCCGAATTTTCATCCGGACAGCCCAGAAGGGTCAGTCGGTGAATTTCAACTTCACGCGTTGGAATTTCAACGGTTTCCCCTTCGCGCGCCAGATCATAGGCCCGGTTGCCATCGATCTTGATGGCAGAAAACTGCGGCGGCACCTGTTCGATCACACCAGTGTATTTCGACAGCAAAGCCTCGATCGCCTCACGGCTCGGGCGCCTATCCGATGTTTCTGTCACCTCGCCTTCAAGGTCATCGGTTGAGCGCTCTTCACCCCAGGTCACGGTAAACTCGTAGATCTTGCGGCCATCCATCACATAAGGCACGGTTTTGGTCGCATCACCAAGCGCAATCGGCAACATGCCAGAGGCCAGCGGATCAAGTGTGCCGGCGTGGCCGGCCTTCTGCGCCTTGAACAACCATTTGATCTTCGACACAGCTTCGGTCGAGCCAAAATCAACCGGCTTGTCGAGGATCATCCAGCCCGAGACCGGCCGCCCCTTGGGTTTTCTCTGCCGCGCCATCAGTTGTTGCCCTCGTCGTTGCCGTCACTATCATCTTCATCGTGATCAAGATCACGCGCCACTTCCGGTGAATGCAAAAGCTCATCAATCTTGCGGAAGTTTTCAAAGCTTGTGTCATCACGAAAACGAAGCTCGGGCATATACTTCATCTGCCGCAACTCACGAGTGATACGCCCGCGCATGAATTTCGCATGATGATTCAGTGCCTTGACCAGCTGATCATGATCCTGCTGACCCAATGGGGTTACATAAGCAGTCGCGACCTTCAGATCAGGCGACATCCGGACTTCAGAGATGGAAATGACCGTGTTTTCGATCAGCGGATCACGCACTTCACCGCGCTGCAAAACTTTGGTCAAAGCGGCGCGAACCTGTTCGCCAACGCGAAGCATGCGTTGTGAGGGCGCCGAGGAGGAAGCTCTCGTCATAATATCCTTAAATCGGTTATTTCAGTGTTTCATTGAAATCTGGCAGCACTCGGGAATTGAACCCGGCCAAACTCACTCTCGCTGGCTGGTCCTTTATCCTCTCACGTTCAGAAAATCAATGGTCAAACCTTCCCGACACAGTCGGGCAGCCATTCGCGCCTGACAACCTTCTTTACACCTGCGCCAAAAAAGATCGAACCAATACAAGCATTTGATTCAGCGCAAATCGCGATGCAAACACCTGCGCTACAAACGTTTTAAGGATAGTTGATGCCATCGCCTCCGGGCCGGTCATGAGGGAGTTTGCCGACCGTCATATGGAAATTCAAGTTTCAAAGCGCTTTACGATCTCCTCCTCCTTCAATAGCTGAAGCGCTTTGTCTGGTCGCTCCCCGCACGACCAATCTCCCTCCTCTCAATTGCGGGTAAAAACGGGTCGCATCACGCGGCCCGTTTCGTTTTTCGATGCATAAAAAGCCCCGTCACAGCCAAAGCTGTCACGGGGCTTTTCACTATCACAAACAGAAAAACCGGCCGAAACCGGTTTCTTATAATCTTCAAATTAAAGCGTGCGGGTTACATGCTCGACGCGGAAGGCCTCGATGATATCGCCCTTGCGCATATCTTCATAGTTCTCGAACGCCATACCGCATTCCTGACCGACCGGAACTTCCGAGACTTCATCCTTGAAGCGCTTCAGTGTCTTCAGCTTGCCTTCGTGGATCACAACGTTGTCGCGGATCAGACGAACACCGGCACCACGCTCGACCTTGCCTTCGGTAACCTGGCAGCCTGCGACCTTGCCGGTCTTGGAAATGTTGAACACTTCCAGGATTTCCGCATTGCCGAGGAAGGTTTCGCGGCGTTCCGGCGAGAGAAGGCCCGACATCGCTGCTTTCACATCGTCCACCAGATCGTAGATGATGTTGTAGTAGCGGATCTCGATGCCTGCCTGATCGGCAGCGCGGCGTGCCTGAGCATTGGCACGGACATTGAAGCCAATGATTGCAGCATCCGATGCTTCGGCAAGCGAGATATCCGATTCGGTGATACCGCCGGCAGCGGCATGAACGACACGAGCGCGGACTTCATCCGTACCAAGCTTTTCAAGCGCGGCATTGATGGCTTCAACAGAGCCCTGCACGTCGCCCTTGATCAGCAGCGGGAATTCCTTCAACCCGGTATCCTGCAGCTGGCTCATCATCTGTTCGAGCGAACCGCGCGAACCGGACTGACGGGCTGCCGCCTTATCGCGGGCCAGACGCTGACGATATTCGGAAACTTCACGCGCCTTGGCCTCATTTTCGACAACCGCGAAGCGATCACCCGCCGAAGGCGTGCCGCCGAGACCGAGAATTTCCACCGGCATGGACGGGCCGGCTTCCTTCACATGCTCGCCGCGGTCATTGATCAGGGCGCGGACGCGGCCCCACTGGTCACCGGCGACCAGAACCTGACCCGGCTTCAGCGTACCCTTCTGCACCAGAACGGTCGCGACCGAACCACGACCGCGGTCCAGCTGTGCCTCAATGACAACGCCTTCTGCGGTACGATCCGGGTTGGCCTTCAGGTCCAGAATTTCGGACTGCAACAGGATGGCTTCCAGAATCTTATCGAGGCCCTGACCGGTCTTGGCCGAAACTTCAACTTCAAGAACTTCACCACCCATGGATTCAACGAACACTTCATGCTGAAGCAGCTCGGTACGAACCTTCTGCGCATCGGCGGCAGGCTTATCGATCTTGTTGATCGCAACGATGATCGGAACACCGGCAGCCTTGGCGTGATTGATACTTTCAATCGTCTGCGGCATCACACTGTCATCGGCTGCAACCACCAGAATGGCAACATCGGTGACTTCGGCACCCCGTGCGCGCATCGCGGTAAAGGCCGCGTGACCGGGGGTGTCGATGAAGGTGATCTTCTGACCGTCCTGCTCGACCTGGTAGGCACCAATATGCTGGGTGATACCACCGGCCTCACCGGAAACCACATTTGCGTGACGGATCGCATCGAGAAGCGAGGTCTTACCGTGGTCAACGTGACCCATGATGGTAACAACCGGCGCACGCGATTTCAGATCAGCTTCCTCATCCTTGACATCAAAGATCCCTTCTTCAACGTCAGATTCAGCAACGCGCTTGACCGTATGGCCGAATTCGGAGGCGATCAGCTCGGCAAGATCAGCATCGATAACATCGCCGGGCTTCATCATCTGCCCTTCTTTCATCAGATACTTGATCACATCGACAGCCCGTTCAGACATGCGCTGTGAAAGCTCCTGAATCGTGATGGTTTCCGGCAGAACAACCTCGCGTGAAATCTTTTCACGCGGCTCCTGCGTCTGTGCACGGCGCATTTTCTGCTGGCGGCGGCGCATGGCAGAAAGCGAACGACCGCGTTCGTTACTACCATCGTCATCTGCAGAAACGGTTGTGACTGTCAGCTTGCCGCGACGACGTTCGCCGGCCCCTTTCGGGCGGGCAGCAGGCTTGGCAGGCGTTTCCGGACGCACGGCCTTACCACGTGCCGGGGCAGCATCATCGCCATCACGACGTGGTTTGCGGCCACGCGCAGGTGAATCATCGTCGTCCTTTTCAGCACGAGAAGCCGGGCGTACACGCGGGGCGGCACGGCCCGGTTTTTCCGAGTCAATCGGCGGCGGTGCAACAGCTGCCGGATCTTCAGGCTCCGCCTGCTTGGGCTCTGGCTTCGGCTCTTCCTTGGCCTTTGCCGCGGCTTCAGCAGCCTGTCTGGAATCTTCTTCTGCCTGGCGCTTGGCGTCTTCTTCGGCCTGACGCTTGGCTTCAGCTTCCGCCTTCTGACGTTCTTCCTCTTCACGCTTGCGCCGTTCAGCTTCTTCAACTTCACGCTGCTGCGCCATGATCAGAGCCTTGCGGCGGGCGTCCATTTCGCCTTGAGACAGGCCATGCAGGACATTACCGCCCTGACGCCCCTGCCCAGAGCCGCCGCCACGGTTCGGCTGTCCGCCGCCCCCCTGACCGCCACGCTGACGGTTCTGGCCACCGCGACCCTGACCACCACGGGCCTGACCTGAGGGGCCACCACGCGAAGGCTGCCCCTGAGGCTGGCGCTGCTGGCGTGTATTATCTTCGGTTTTGGGAGCTGGCTGCTCATTCGTGCGCGCCTGCTGCGGCTGCGGCGTAGCCGCGCTGCGCTGCTGTGCTGGAGCCGACGAAGAGGACGGCGATGAAGCCTCTTCATTCGGTTTGTGCACACGGCGCTTGCGTGTTTCGACTACGACTGCCTTGCTGCGACCGCGCCCCATATCCTGGCGCACAGTGCCCTGGCTGACACCCGACTGCTTGAGTTTCAGCGTCTTCTTGCCCGAGGGATTGAGTGTCTTGTCGTCTTTATTGTCCGTCATTCGGTTCCCGTTCCTTGGTGCGGGAACCGGCTCCCCGTCTAAGGAAGCTCGTTACCCGCAATAAAATTCATATCGTGGCGTCCGGCCAAATTCCGTGACGTCGTCATTTGTTAGTCATCGCGGCTTTTCCTTTGGCTCCGGTCTTAGACCGATACCTTTCAAGCATCATTGCGCGCTTCACTACACCCTCACCGGCCTTTCCCGCAAGCGCCGCTGCGTGTTTAAACGCATTCTCATGCAAAAGAACCTCGATTTCGTCTGTGCTGAACGGCCTGAAGGCCGGAATCGGGGATTCTTCTTCAGCCATCATCTGAAATGCCTTACGCGCCTGATCAAGCTTTCGCACCCCATCAGCCGCAGCATCAGAAGCATGAAACACCGCAAGCGCCTCACCGCTTCTGATCGCAATATCGACTTTCGAGGAGCCGGTGACAAATTCACCGGCCTTACGCGCCATATGCATCATGCCGGAAAGCTGGCGTGCAAGCAGGGTGTCCACCATGCCACCAAGCGCTGGGTTGACTTCAACCTTCTGCTTCAAAGCCCGCGCGAAATGCTTTTTGGCAACCGCCTGATCGACGGCCCAGCGTTCGGCAGTGACCCAGCATCCGCGTCCGGGCAATTCCCGTTTCAGGTCCGGTACAACGCTTCCGTCAGGCCCGACCACAAAGCGGATCAGCGTCTCCGGCGTGCCGGTCTGCCGCGTGACGATACAGGTTCTGTCGTTCATCGCCGCGTCATCCTTCATGCCGGAGCCACCCGTTTTCAAACAGAAGCCCCACCGTTGTCTTCGCTGTCAGTGGCATCACCTTCCGCACCGTCTTCAGCTTCGCCTTCTTCAGTCCCAGCATCAGCAGCAAGGTCTTCTTCGGTAATCCAGCCTGCGGCCAGACGCGCCTGAACGACCATGTTTTCGGCCTCAACGCGGGACAGCGCAAAGCTGGACAGGATACCGTCAAACCGCTTTGTCTGGCCGTTCTGGCGTTCGGTCCAGCCGACGAGGTCATCAGCGGCGCAACCGGCGAAATCTTCCATGGTCTTGATACCATCTTCGCCGAGCGCAACCATCATGGAAAGCGTCATGCCGTCAATCTGGCGCAAATCGTCGGAGACGCCCAGCGAGCGACGCTTCTCGTCAAGTTCAGCTTCCTGACGCTCAAGATATTCGCGTGCGCGGGTCTGGATTTCTTCGGCTGTTTCCTCATCAAAGCCTTCGATGGAGGAAATCTCGTCCAGTTCGACATAGGCAACTTCCTCAATCTGAGCGAAGCCTTCCGACGCCAGAACCTGGCCGACCATTTCATCAACATCAAGTGCTTCCATGAACAGCTGGCTGCGCTCGTTGAATTCCTTCTGACGACGCTCCGATTCCTCGTTTTCCGTCATGATGTCGATATCCCAGCCGGTCAGCTGCGAGGCCAGACGCACATTCTGGCCGCGACGCCCAATGGCCAGCGAAAGCTGCTCGTCGGGTACGACAACATCGATACGCTCTGCATCTTCATCAAGCACAACCTTGGCCACTTCTGCAGGCTGCAGCGCGTTGACGATGAAGGATGCCGGATCTTCCGACCACGGAATGATGTCAATCTTTTCGCCCTGAAGCTCGCCGACGACAGCCTGAACACGGGAACCGCGCATACCCACGCAAGCACCGACCGGATCAATCGACGAATCGCTGGAGATAACAGCAATCTTCGCCCGGGAACCGGGATCACGAGCAACTGACTTGATGGTGATAATGCCATCGTAGATTTCCGGCACTTCCATGGTGAACAGCTTGACCATGAACTGC
This sequence comes from Martelella mediterranea, assembly GCF_004342225.1. Lineage (GTDB taxonomy): Bacteria > Pseudomonadota > Alphaproteobacteria > Rhizobiales > Rhizobiaceae > Martelella > Martelella mediterranea_B. Next base: position 70,846 of record NZ_SMAR01000006.1, read on the forward strand.
GGATGCGTGCGTGAAAGGAAAATCTGCGGGCCGCGCTGTTCACGGCGCACATCATAGACATAGGCACGGATGCGGTCGCCGTAACGCGGAACTTCGCGCGGGATCATCTCATCACGACGGATGATTGCTTCGCCGCGACCGAGATCGACAATCACATTGCCGTATTCAACACGCTTGACGGTTCCGTTGACGATCTCACCGATGCGGTCCTTGTATTCGTCAAACTGCTGATCGCGCTCGGCTTCACGTACCTTCTGAACAATCACCTGCTTGGCAGATTGCGCTGCGATACGACCAAAATCCATCGGCGGCAGCGGATCGGCAATAAAGTCGCCAATCTTGGCTTCCGGATTACGATCCAATGCCAAGGTCAGGGGAATCTGGGTGTTGTAGTCTTCGGCCTCTTCAACAACCTCCAGAAGACGCTGAAGGTGAATTTCACCGGTCTTCGGGTTGATATCGGCGCGGATATTGGTGTCCGACCCATAGCGCGAACGCGCCGCCTTCTGAATGGCATCAGCCATGGCTGTCAGCACGATCTCGCGATCGATGGATTTCTCGCGCGCCACCGCATCGGCAATCTGCAACAGTTCAAGCCGGTTCGCACTTACTGCCATTGATCATACTCCGTTGTTCAAAACGAAAACCGTTCCGGTTCTCAGATGTTCACTCTTCAGCGCCGTCTTCGTCTTCCGGGCCGTTTTCATTTGCTGCACGCGCCTTGGCACGCTTGTCAGCTTTCAGGGCATCGCGGATCAGTTCATCCGTCAAAATCAGCTTGGCATCGGACACGGCTGAAAACGGGATTGTCACTTCATTCGGCTCGCCATAGGCAACACCATCACGCAGAAGCGTAAAGCCTTCCGTATCGGCTTCGATAATGCGCCCACGAAAGCGCTTGCGTTCGCCGATCAGCACTGACGTTTCGCACTTCAGCAAATGCCCTTTCCAGCGATAAAAATCCGATTTGCGTGCCATGGGCCGGTCAATACCGGGCGAGGAAACTTCAAGATGATAAGCACGGTCAATCGGATCCTCGACATCGAGAACGGGCGAAACAGCCACGGAGACTTCTTCGCAGTCTTCCACGGACATCGTTCCATCCAGCCGCTCGGCCATGATCTGCAAGGTCAGGCCGTTCTGACCCGACAACCGCACGCGCACGAGCTTGAAACCGATATCATCCAGAACCGGCTCGAGCATGTCGGCGATGCGCTTGTCGATGCCCGTTTCAACGATAATGCGTTCTTCTTTTGCCTGTTCAGCCATTGGTATCAGCGCTTGCCCCGAATGTTATCCCGGCTTCAAAGCCGTTTACGCCAACAAAAAAGAGCGGGTCCGACCGGCCCCACTCTCCATCTGACGATCAAGAATTTGAGGCCTAAATACGCTCAATGCACACGGATTGCAAGTTTTATCGCTTGCCGAATACTCTGGAGAAGTCGCCAGACCTGTCATTTCTTGTACCTGCCCGTATAGGCATTCGCTGAAAAGTCGCCATATAATGCCGCTCGGCAACGTTCAAAACGATCGGTTCCGGCACAGGCATCAGGGAGAGAAGATTCAAATGGCGTCCACTCCAACTTCGCTTTTTGCACCGCTTTCCCATAACACTTTCCGAAATGTCTGGGCAGCAGCCATAGCATCCAATCTTGGCAGCATGGTGCAAAATGTCGGCGCAGCCTGGATGATGACGTCGATTTCCAGTTCCGAAAGCATGGTCGCTCTGGTTCAGGCTTCGAACACCCTGCCGGTCATGATACTTGCGCTGATTGCAGGAGCAATTGCCGATGGTTTCAATCGCCGCAAGGTCATCCTCGGTGCGCAGTGCTTCATGTTTGTCGTGTCTGTCCTGCTGGCGCTTGCCGCCTTTGCCGGGCTGATCACACCCTGGCTGCTTTTGGGTTTCACCTTCCTGATCGGCTGCGGAAATGCTCTCAACAATCCGTCTTGGCAGGCATCGGTGGGTGATATGGTCCCACGCTCGGATCTGCCCGGTGCGGTGACTCTGAACTCCGTTGGCTTTAATATCACCCGCAGCCTCGGCCCGGCTGTCGGCGGCACGATTGTGGCCATTGGCGGTGCGGCCGCTGCATTCACCGTCAATGCCTTCAGCTATCTCGGGCTTTTGACGGTCATTTACCGATGGGATTTTCATCCACCGGAAAGCACGCTGCCGCGCGAAAAAATGACGACGGCCATTGGCGCTGGTTTGCGCTATGTCGTGATGTCACCCAACATACTGAAAGTGCTTCTGCGCGGGTTCATTTTCGGCCTGTCGTCTGTCTCCGTTCTGGCCCTTCTGCCGCTCGTCGCCCGCGATGTGATCGCAGGCGGCCCGCTGACCTTCGGTCTGATGCTCGGTGCATTCGGGATCGGCGCCATTGGCGGTGCATTTTCCAATGCCCGCATCCGCGACATGCTTTCGAATGAATGGATTGTTCGCGTCGCTTTCTTGATTTTCGCCGGCTCGGCAACAACAATTGCCTTTTCGACCTCGATGCTCCTCGACTGTATCGCGCTATTCTTTGCCGGAGCCTGCTGGGTTCTGGCGCTCTCACTGTTCAACACGGTTGTGCAGTTGACCACCCCGCGCTGGGTCGTGGGCCGGGCACTTTCGCTCTATCAAACCGCATCATTTGGCGGCATGGCCGGCGGTAGCTGGCTTTGGGGACAGGTCGCCCAGAACCACTCAATCACGATTGCCTTTGTCTCGGCGGCTGGCGTCATGCTCATCGGTGTGCTTGCGGGTCTCATCTTCAGAATGCCTGCGCTGGAAAGCCTGAATCTCGATCCACTGAACCGCTTTCAGGCTCCCGAACCGCAACTTGATGTCCTCGCGAGAAGCGGCCCGATCGTGGTTGAAACCCGCTTTATCATCGACGGCGAGGATACAGAAGAATTCCTGAAGCTTATGATCGAGCGCCGGCGCATTCGCAAACGTGACGGTGCGCGCAAGTGGGCATTGATGCGCGACATCGCCGAGCCGGACGTCTGGATCGAGACCTATCATGCCCCGACATGGGTTGACTATGTCCGGCATAACCAGCGCAGAACACAGGCAGATGCAGAAAATTTCGACCGGCTGCGCGCCCTGCATCGCGGCAAGGGGCACCCGGAAACCCATCGCATGATCGAGCGGCAGGCGATCCCGCCGCGCGATGATGTCTTCAATCGCCCGTATTATATGCATCATCAGCATCATTGATGACACGGCTTACTGCTTTTGGACGAAGGCTCCGCCGGATGCCGGCTCTTTCAGCGCCTGCCCGTCGATGAGCAGGATCCGTTTGACTGGAATCAAGGCATGCACGGACCTTTTTAAGTCTTGGTGAGGCATGCCAGCAGCAATGAACAAAACTGAATTACTGACGGTCTTCGACAAGGAATTGACGAAGCTTGGGAAAACGCTGGCCGCAGTCGACGAGCACAGTTCCGGTTTTTCCGCCCCTGACGACCCGGCCACGATCAAGGGCATCATCGCGCACAGAACCCATTGGATGGGTATGTTCCACCGTTGGTACGAAGACGGGGTTGCCGGCAGGCAAGTGTTTGTACCGACCAAAGGGTACAAGTGGAACCAGCTCAAGGCTTATAACGCCCCGATTTATGCAAAGGCCAACATCACGCCCTGGGCCGCGTTGCTTTCGGATTTCGAAACCGCCTGCGAGCATTTGCGAACGTTTATCGCGTCCCGGACCGATCACGAGCTTTACACTGACGGGGTCTACGGCTGGACCGGTAAATGGACGCTCGGCCGTTATGCAGAAGCCTCGGGACCATCGCACTTTCGCTCGGCAAACACCTATATCCGCGCGATATTGAACTCCGCGCGGTAAGCGCCGGAACCGCACCGCACGCGTCAGCCAGGATCAGCGCAGCAGTTCGTTCTTCAGCTGCGGTGTTGGCCAGCAGGTCTGGCTTACACGGTTGCGCATCTGCCAGTCGCCAATGGAGCGACGGGTCTTGAAGCCGACCAGACCGTCCGCGCCACCGGTATCATAACCCATGCCCATCAGCTTACGCTGCATATCCGCAACATCGGAGCGCAGCAATGTGCCGGTACGTTGCCAGGGCTGAACGAAGGCGCCCATTCCATACTGGATACGATCGGCCAGATTGCCGACGAAGAGTGCATAGAGATCGGAATTGTTATACTTCTTGAGGACGTAAAAATTCGGCGTAACGATAAACTCCGGGCCGTAGCGCCCCTGAGGCACCAGCATCATGCCTGGCTCACGCAATTCTTCTGCCGGAAAGGTTTTGCCGGAAACACGGTTGATCCCCTGTTTGACCCAGACAGATATCGCCCGTGCGTTGTCCGGCCCTTCCTGCGCGCAGGAAACATTCTCCGGGATCACAGCCTCATAGCCCCAGTCACGGCCGCGTTCCCAGCCGTCGCTCGCCAGATGCTTTGCAATCGTGGCCAGCGAGTCGGGCACTGAGTCCCACACATCGATCTTGCCGTCGCCGTCAAAGTCGACAGCATAGTCGAGGAAATTACTCGGCATCAGCTGCGGCTGCCCGAAAGCGCCGGCCCAGGATGCCTTGTGCTTATCCAGCGGAGCGGCACCGGACTGGATGATCTTCAGCGCGGTGATAAACTCGTGCTGGAACATCTGCTGGCGTGAGCCGGTCATAAACGCCTTGGTGCCGAGCACCTGAAGGATGTCGTATTTCTCCTCCGCCGCGCCATAGCCCATCTCACGGCCCCAGATTGCCAGAACGATACGTCCGGGAACGCCGTAGCGTGCTTCAATCTGGTCCAGAACCGGCTTGTACTGACGGTAGAGCTGACGCCCTTTGACCGCCAGATAATTCAGATTGTTCTCATTAAAGTATGGCCCGGGCTCTGAGAATTCCGGCTGTGTCTGCACACGCCGCTCCGGCGGTTTGGTTCCCGGCGGAACCAGATCCGGCAAGGACCAGTTAATCGTCAGCCCTTTTGTGGAACGATCATAGACCGAAGCGGACACACCGGACTGAAGTGCAGCGCGGCGCATATCCGTTGCCAGCCAGTTCTGAAACTGCTGCTGCACCGTCGCGCGATCATAAGCATTGGCCACATTGGAAAAACCGGCCCCCGCCGCAAAAGCGAGCATGAACGCAGCAAAGGCGCAAATCAACCGAACGGCATGAAGCGGGCGAAACCTGATCATCGAACAATCTCCTTCTCGCGCGCGATCTTCAGCAAAGATGGTTACTGAAAGATGAAGACGCAGCACCTTGAACCCGTTTCAGTTCGACTGTGGCGTTCACGCTTCGGTGAATAAAGCGGGCAGACAGACGCTTTTTCACCATTCACCGTCATACGTCTTCACTTTCCAACCGCCGGAGGATCGTCTAGGAAGAGCCGAAGACGAAGCTAGGCTTCAGCCTCGATATACCGCATCAGCGCCTTCGATGAACGCTTCTCCGTCGATTTCATAAACAGGAACATTCGAGCATATGGGTATCGGTTGGATTGAAGCTGCATTTCTTGGGCTGTTGCAGGGGCTCACTGAGTTTCTGCCGATCTCTTCGAGTGCACATCTGCGCATCGCCGGGGCATTCCTGCCGTCTGGCTCAGATCCGGGCGCAGCCTTTACCGCCATCACCCAGATCGGGACGGAAACAGCCGTTCTGGTATACTTCTGGTCGGACATCATGCGTATCGCCAGTGCCTGGCTGTCGAAAAACGCGAGGCTCGGCGATCCCAGTCGGCATGACATAGCGGATGTGCGTATGGGCTGGCTGATCATCATCGGCTCCGTTCCGATTGTGGTTCTGGGGCTGATGTATAAGGATGCGATCGAGCACTCCCTGCGCAATCTCTATATCACCGCGTCCATGCTGATCATTTTCGGCATTATCATGGGTATTGCCGACAAGATCGGGCAGAAGCGAGTAGGCCTTGAGAAACTCAGCTGGCGCGATGGCATTCTTTTCGGCTTTGCTCAGGCGATGGCCCTTATTCCCGGTGTGTCACGCTCCGGCGGCACGATCAGCGCCGGCCTGCTTTTGGGTTACACGCGCGAGGCTGCCGCCCGCTATTCCTTCCTGCTGGCTGTTCCAGCGGTATTCGGCTCCGGTTTTTATCAGCTTTTCAAAAGTATCGGCGAGGACAATCCGGTCGGCTGGGGGCCGACGGCTCTGGCGACGCTGATAGCCTTTGGCGTGGGCTATGTGGTGATCGTATTCTTCCTGCGGCTGGTCTCAACCCGGAACTATATGCCGTTCGTCTACTATCGGGTTATACTGGGTGCCGCCCTTCTGGCACTTCTTGCAACCGGCGTCATCAGCGCGGGCGGCCAGCCTGTCTGACGGGCGGTCACCCATCATTAATCCTTCTGAGGTTATAAGGACTGCAGAAACAGTCTAACCTTATGACCGAAGCCCCCGGCACCTGCTTTTCACATTCTGAGAGAGGCAGCCTGCGGCTTGATGGTTTGTTTAAACTTCGGACGATCAATGGCAACGCTTTATCACCACCCCATGTCTGCCGCATCGCGCTTTGTGCGCCTGATCATCGGCGAATACGCTTTCGAGACCGATCTGATCGAAGAGCGCCCCTGGGAAAAGCGCAAGGCATTTCTGACTGCCAATCCAGCTGGAACGCTGCCGGTTTATGTCGATGACAATATGCGCGCCCTTTGCGGTCCGTTTGTGATCTCTGAGTTCATGGATGAAACCCATGGCGTGCTTCAGCGCGAGCGACGGCTTCTGGCAGAAGAACCGTTTCAGCGCGCCGAAATTCGCAGGCTGACGGAATGGTTCCTGCTGAAACTGGAACACGATGCGACCTACCCGCTTTGCCGGGAGCGCGTGTACAAACTTCAGATGAGCAGTGAAAAAGGCGGAGGGGCCCCGGATTCCAAAATCCTGCGTGCAGCCCGCGCCAATATCCGCCCGCATATGAAATACATCGCCTGGCTGGCTGCCAATCGGGAATGGCTGGCGGGCAAGCGTATGAGCTATGCAGACCTCGCAGCAGGTGGGGCTATTTCAGTGCTGGACTATATGGGTGAGATCAACTGGGATGAGGTTCCCGCGGCCAAGGAATGGTACCAGCGGCTGAAGTCGCGCCCGGCATTCCGCCCGCTTCTGGCCGAACGGGTCCGTGGCGTTGTGCCGGTTTCTCATTATGCCGATCTGGATTTTTAGGCCTTTAAAGGCCATCTAAGAAGCGAAAACCCGACACACCAGCAAAGACATGTCTCATGAGCGAGCGTGCGGAAAAACTGAAACGCTTCTTAAAAGACGAAGCCCATGCACATGGGTTTGACGTATGCCGGATTACGCGCGCAGAAGACATGCCGGAAGCCGCCGCAGCACTGAAAAGTTCGATCTCGAACGATTATTATGGCGATATGACTTGGATGGCGGAAACCTTTGAGCGCCGCTCATCGCCGCTGAAACTCTGGCCAGAAGCCCGATCCGTCATCATGCTGGCCATGAACTATGGGCCGGAGGAAGACCCGCGCCCGCTTCTTCAAGAAAAGGATCGCGCCAATATTTCCGTATACGCGCGCAATCGCGATTATCATGATGTTATCAAAGGCAAGCTGAAACAGATGGCCGGGCGCTTTACCGCCCGCTCTGGGGCAGATGTCAAAGTGTTTGTCGACACCGCCCCGGTGATGGAAAAACCGCTGGCGGAAAAAGCCGGAATTGGCTGGCAGGGAAAACACACCAATCTTGTGAGCCGCCGGTTTGGATCATGGCTTTTCCTTGGATCCATCTTCACAAGCGAAGACCTGCCGCCGGACGATACCGAAAGGGACCATTGCGGCTCGTGCCGTGCATGTCTTGATGTGTGTCCGACGGATGCCTTTCCCGCCCCTTACAAACTCGATGCGCGGCGCTGTATTTCGTATCTGACGATTGAGTATCACGGCAAAATCCCGGTCGAATTCAGAAAGGCCATGGGCAACCGGATATATGGCTGCGACGATTGTCTGGCAGCCTGCCCCTGGAACAAGTTCGCGCAGAAATCAGCAGAAATGAAGCTGATCGCACGTGATGACCTTAAAGCACCGGATATCGCCTCATTCCTGCAACTTGATGACCCGTCTTTCCGGCGGTTCTTTTCCGGCTCGCCGATCAAGCGTATCGGCAGAAATCGGTTTGTGCGCAATTGCCTGATTGCCGCGGGAAATAGCGGCGACGCCTCTCTGGCGGCGCCCTGCAAGGACCTGCTGAACGACGACGACCCTGATGTTCGGGCCATGGCCGTCTGGGCGCTTGCCCGGCTTCTGTCTGATCGTGAGTTCGCGGCCTTGGCCAGCGAGCGCGGTTATGACAACAATGAATCCGTTGCCGAAGAGTGGAAGCGCGAGGAGGGTATGCTATGCACATGATGATTTTCGGCGCCGGATATTCCGGCAAGGCTATTGCAAAAGCGCTTGCACCTTCATCGACCAGCATTTCCGGAACAACGCGTTCGGCAGAAAACCTTAAAGCGCTTGAAAAGGATGGCATTGAACCCTTCATCTTCGACGGGGAGACGATCGAGACCGCACTTCGTCAGAAAATGAAGTCCGTCACCCATATCATCCAGTCAATTCCTCCGGGAGCGGATGGTGATCCGGTTTTGAACCGTGCAGCCGGTTCAACGCGCAAAGATTTCCCCTCACTTCAATGGATAGGATATCTTTCAACGGTCGGCGTTTATGGCGACCATGGTGGGCTATGGATCGACGAAACGACCAAGTGCAAGCCAACATCTTCGCGTTCGCGCATACGATATGAGACAGAACAGCGCTGGCTGGAAGTGGGCAGGAAGCATGGCTTGCCGGTCGCTCTCTTAAGGATTTCGGGAATTTACGGTCCGGGCCGCAACGCCTTTCGCAAATTGCAGGACGGCACAGCCCGCCGGGTTATCCGAGAAGGGCAGGTTTTCAACCGGATCCGTGTTGAAGATATTGGCTATGCGGCCGCATTTCTGGCGGAGCAGGAGTTTTGTGGGATCTACAATTTTACCGATAGCGAGCCGTCGCCACCGCAGGATGTCATTGAGGAAGCCGCACGGCTGATGGGCGTTGAGCCACCACCGGCAGTCGACTTTGAAGATGCGGACATGTCTCCAATGGCTCGCTCTTTCTGGGGCGAGAACAAGCGGGTCAGCAATACCAAAATCCGCAAACTCGGCTACGAGTTCGAATTTCCCAATTACCGGCAATCGCTGAAACAAATGTGGGATATGAAGACCTACTGACTGATCACCACGCTGCCGGGGAAAGCCATCGCATGGACACTGCAAACTTCATCGACATTTATTGTGAGCGCACCGCTGCCGGCTTCTGGAATGAACCGGTGAATGCGCTGACCAATCTTGCCTTCATCATCGCCGCCCTGCTGGCGTGGCCCACAGCATGGAAGCGTCCGCGACGCGGTATTCTGGAGCTGACGGTGATTGCACTTGTGGGCATCATCGGCGTTGGTTCTTTTCTGTTTCACACGCTGGCAACACCGCTTTCCGGCGCGCTTGATGTCATACCGATCTGGCTGTTTTTCTTCAGTTATATCCTGCTGCTGTTTGTGCGTGTCACCCATGGCAAGGTGTTCGACACGATCGGCTATATGGTGGCAACGCTCTTCGGTTTCGTTCTGATCACCTATCTCGCCAGCCTCATTGGTTCCGGTGATGGGCCTGCACCACTCAATGGCTCGCTTCAATATGCTCCGGCCATGGTTGCCATGGCGCTGGGCGCTGTTGTTGCTCTTTGGAAGAAACATCCGGCAGGACGTTATTTTGCATTCGCAACAGCGGTATTTGTCGTTTCGATCTTTTTCCGCAGTATCGATGAGGCCACCTGCTCTGCGACGGCAGGACTGGGCACACATTTCCTCTGGCACATCCTGAACGCCGTTGTGCTTGGCACACTACTTCAGGCGGCTGTGAAAACGCTGCCGCCCAGATGGCATGACATACACTGATGGCAATCAGAGTGAGAAATGCGCCGTGACCGGAACATGGTCTGAGGGTTTTTCCCAGCCACGGGCATCGGTCAGAATATCGAAGTGGCTGAAAGCCGGAACCAGATCGTCCGATGTCCAGATATGATCCAGCCGGCGACCGCGATTTGCGGCACGCCAGTCTTTTGCGCGATAACTCCACCAGGTGTAAAGCTTCTCATCTGCCGGCGTTTTAAGCCGCATGAGGTCGTTCCATCTGCCAGCCGAAACAACGGCCTTCAGACCATCCGTTTCAACCGGTGTATGGCTGACGATTTTGAGAAGCTGCTTATGCGACCAGACGTCGTTTTCCTCTGGCGCGATATTCAGGTCACCAACGAGAATGGACGATACGCCATCGCCCTGATCGGCCTTGAGCGCTTTCATTTCCTCCAGAAAATCGAGCTTGTGCCGGAATTTCGGATTGGTCTCAGGATCAGGCTCGTCACCACCTGCGGGAACATAGAAATTGTGTAGCCGGATCCGTTTGCTGCCAGCCTCAAACACAACGGAAATATGCCGCGTATCACCCATCGTGCAGTAATCGGTTGAAAAACTTTCCGTGAGTGGCAGGCGTGAGACAATCGCGACACCGTGATAGCCCTTCTGGCCGTGAACGGCGACATGCTCATATCCCAGTTCCCGAAGCGGCTTTGCCGGAAACTGGTCGTTGAGGCATTTGATCTCCTGAAGGCAGAGAATATCCGGCGCATGTTCTTCAAGGAAACGCGCAACGATCGGCATCCTGAGCCGGACCGAGTTGATATTCCATGTCGAAAGCTTCAGTTCCAAGGCCGCCACCTCCTGACTTTAAAAAAGGAAGGATCAGCCTTAGGCGATTCGCTGGTGGACTGAAAGGCCGTTCGTTACTCAGTTATCACTACCAGGGCTGGCCATGATGGCGCTGTAGTCGATGCGGAAGACCGAGCGGCCAAACTGAACGCCCGTACGCACATTGGAAAGGATCACCGTTGTATCCTTGCCCTGTGCGTCCGTGATGGTCCACTGACGCAGCTCAAACGTCTTACTGTCAAAGATCAGGGTTATCAGTTGGTCACCGAAGATCGACTTGTCACCCAGCACAATAAAGGTCAGGCCGCTGTTTTCCTGCACATCACGAACCATACGATGCTCAAGGTCGATCTTGTCCGCCAGAAGCAGGCTGAGCGGCGTGCGTGACAGAGGATAAAAGTCCCAAGTCGACAACTCGCCATTGCCAACGGCAACATTTCTGCCATCGGCAATAACCTTCAGCGTCGATGGGGGATCGTAATTGAACCGAAGCTTGCCCGGCCTTTCCAGATAGAAATTTCCAGTGGTCTGGTCGCCACGCGGGCCGAACTGCATAAAATCACCGGTCATGGTTTTGACCGAGGAAAAATGATCGGCAATTTTCTGTGCCAGCGCGCCGGAGGGCTGAATACCCGCCTGCGCCACCTGCACGGATCCATCACGTTTTGTCGGCAGAGGAACATCACCGCCTTGCTGGGCGAAACCGGAGACCGGGATAAAGAGACCGGCGAGCGCTGTCATTCCACCAGCCAGCAGGACCCGTCGGGAAAGAGCAGTGTTGCGGCGTGTTACGGTCGTCTTACTGTTATTCATCATCAACCCTTCAATGCTTTCGCATCTTTCACTCTCAGACCAAACCGGCGGTTTGATGGCGGCGTTGCATTTCACTCTAGTGTGGTGAATTTGAAATTCGCCTCATTATTGCAGCAACCTCGAATGCGAATTCCAAATTCGAAAACCACACTGGAAACATAAACTTGCTAGTCACCCTCGTTGAATCTGATGTTCGTTCAGAGCAAGCGGAACAATGAGACGAACTTCAGATTCGGGTGACTAGAGCGCCGTGCATCCATTCGGATGCACAAAGGACGCTCTACCCTATTGAAACTACGCATCGTGCTTTCCGAAAATCGATTCCGATTTTCGGGCCGATGCTGTAGATGGGACCTCAATTTGTCCCTTCAATGATATCCCGCTCCGTTGGCACCAGAATTTCACGCTTGCCTGCATGGTTCGCAGGGCCGATGACGCCTTCGTCTTCCATGCGTTCAATCAGCGTTGCCGCCCGGTTATAACCGATGCCAAGACGGCGCTGAATGTAGGAGGTCGACGCTTTACCGTCACGCAGCACGATCGCAACCGCCTGATCATACGGGTCATCAGACTTACCCAGATTGGACGCACTGCCGCCGTCACCGTCAGAGTACCCCTCCTCATCATCATCGGCAGTTACGGCATCCAGATAATCAGGCGTACCTTGAGTCTTGAGGTAGGCCACCACGTCTTCGACTTCCGGATCTGATACAAACGGACCATGCACACGCTGAATACGGCCACCACCGGCCATATGCAGCATATCCCCCATGCCCAGAAGCTGTTCAGCGCCCTGTTCTCCAAGAATCGTGCGGCTGTCGATCTTCGAAGTCACCTGGAAGGAGATACGCGTCGGGAAGTTGGCCTTGATCGTACCGGTGATAACATCGACGGACGGACGCTGCGTTGCCATGATCACATGAATGCCCGCCGCGCGTGCCATCTGCGCCAGCCGCTGGACAGCGCCTTCGATATCCTTGCCTGCGACCATCATCAGGTCGGCCATCTCGTCAATAATCACGACGATATAGGGCATCGGCTCCAGATCGAACTCTTCCGTTTCATAGATCGCCTCGCCGGTCTCACGGTCAAAGCCGGTCTGAACCGTTCTTGACAGCGTTTCGCCCTTCTCATTGGCTTGCCGGACACGATTGTTGAACCCGTCGATGTTGCGCACGCCAAGCTTGGCCATATTCTTGTAGCGCTCTTCCATCTCGCGCACGGTCCATTTCAGCGCCACAACCGCCTTTTTCGGGTCCGTTACGACCGGGGAAAGAAGATGCGGGATGCCATCATAGACGGAAAGCTCCAGCATTTTAGGATCGATCATGATCAGACGGCATTGCTCCGGTGTCATCCGGTAAAGCAGTGACAGGATCATGGTGTTGACCGCAACGGACTTACCGGAACCGGTGGTGCCGGCAATCAGCAGATGCGGCATCTTCGCAAGATCGACCGTGACCGATTCGCCGCCGATCGTCTTGCCAAGCGCCATAGCCAGTTTGGCCTTGGAATTTTCAAACCCTTCGCTGGCGATGATTTCGCGCAGGAACACGGTTTCGCGATTGGGATTAGGCAGTTCGATGCCGATGGCATTCCGGCCCGGAATAACAGCAACACGCGCCGAAATCGCGGCCATGGAACGAGCAATATCATCGGCAAGCCCGATCACGCGGGAGGATTTAATGCCCGGCGCCGGCTCGAGTTCGTAGAGCGTGACCACGGGTCCGGGGCGCACATGAATAATCTCGCCTTTGACACCAAAGTCCTGCAGCACTTTTTCAAGCGCACGGGCATTTTCTTCCAGTGTCTCCTTGGACAGCGCCTTATCGCGCGCAATCCCCTTCGGCTCGGTGAGCAATTCAACAGAGGGAATCTGAAAGCCATCTTCCGGCAGAAGTGAGGCCTGTGCATCGCGCATAACACGCGCACCGGGCCTGAGTGGCGGTGCCTGCGATGCCACGACCGGTCCACGCGTTTGCTCCTGTCGCGCCCGCGGCTGATCCAGATCCGCGCTCAAAACACCTTCCGGCAGATCGTCATCAGCACTATAGGAGAACTCATCGTCGTCATCATCCGCGCCATAATCAAAAGCAGTTGCTGACGGTGCATAATCGCTGGCAGACTGATAATCCGGATCCACAAGGCTGGGTTCGCCGCGCCGCTGCCATGGCGGAAGGTTGCTGTTGTCGTCCAGCCTGTCGAACCGCTCCTCGTTAAAATCATAAGGCTCTTCGAAATCGCCCTCTTCGTCTTCTGCACGGCGGCGGGCAAAAATATGATTCAGCCTTGCCTTCGTAATCAGCCAGAAATGCGCCATATGGCCGATCAGCGGTGCGATAGAAAACCGGCTTTCGCGCTCATCGGAAAGATCTGCAACCGATGGCACACCGATATCCTCATCATCGACGGAGCGCTTCGGTTTTTCTTCGACAATCTTCGGATACCGCACCAGCAAACCGGCTGAATAGAGCTGCAGCCAAAGCGCAGGAACGGCAAAGAGACCACCAATGACCATCGCCGCGATGCCGGACGGATACTGCCCCAGAAACAGCGCCGGAAAACGCAGAATCAGATCACCTGAAACACCGCCCAGACCATTGGGCAACGGCCATGTTGGCGGTGCGGGAAAGCAGCCAAGAACTGCGGCGGTGACCACAGCGGCACCAATCCAGGCGAAAAAGCGAGAGGGTTTACGATAAACCGGGCGACCGGTGATCAGCGCCAGAGCCCATGAGAGAACCGGCAGCAAGGCAAAGACACTGGCCAGCCCGAAAGCCTGCATGACCACATCAGCGAAATTCGCTCCGGGATAGCCCAGAACATTGGTCGGCAACCGGCCCGTTGCGTTCGAACCACTGGGGTCATCGACATTCCATGTCGCCAGCGCCGCCACGGCAAGGCAAAGCGCCAGAAACAACGCAAATCCCATCAGCGCCGCAACCTGACGGCGGAGAAACCCGGTAAACGAAAATGTTCCGTCATTCTTGTTTCCCATGCGATCCGTCGAGGCAGCCATACTCATCTCACTCATTGAAAAATCACGTTCAGACACTGCTGTGCACCGCCGGATATCCGGTCACAGAACACAGACTTCTAAAGCAACGCTAACAGCGAGGAGTTAAAACCTCTTTAACCATCCTGAACCGACGTGACAGAGCGGCAAAAACAACAAAAGCCCGGCATGGTGACCGGGCTTTCGCAGAGCCTGCAATGCAGGCGCTCAGTAAACTGGAATTACATGAATTCCGGATAGGCTTCGACACCAACTTCAGATTTGTCGAGACCATCGGCTTCTTCTTCCGGCGAAACCCGGATACCCATGATGGCTTTCAGAATGAACCAGACGATCAGCGATGCGATGAAGGTGAAGGCACCGATTGCCACGATACCGATCAGCTGAACGCCGTAGGAAGCATCGGAGTTCGTGGCAGCAACGATGAACGTGCCCCAGATACCGGCAACAAGGTGAACCGGGATCGCACCGACAACGTCATCGATCTTCAGCTTGTCAAGAAGCGGAACAACGAGGACGACGATGACGCCACCAATACCACCGATGAACAGAGCCATCGGAACAGTCGGAGTCAGCGGTTCAGCCGTGATCGAAACCAGGCCGGCCAGAGCGCCGTTGAGAACCATGGTTACGTCGACCTTCTTGTAGATGATCTGCAGCAGGATCATCGCAACAACGGCACCGGCAGCAGCGGCCAGGTTGGTGTTGACGAAGATCTTGGAGACATCACCGGCATCGGCAATCGAACCGAGCGCAAGCTGCGAACCGCCATTGAAGCCGAACCAGCCGAGCCACAGAATGAAGGTACCCAGAACGGCCAGCGGAATGTTTGAACCCGGCATCGGGTTAACCGTGCCATCCGGCGAATATTTGCCTGCACGCGGGCCAAGAACGATGGCACCGGCAAGGGCTGCCCAGCCGCCAACGGAGTGAACGAGCGTGGAGCCGGCAAAGTCGGAGAAGCCCATGCCGTCGAGCCAGCCTGCACCCCATTCCCACGAGCCGGTGATCGGGTAGAGAATACCGGTCAGAATGACGGTGAAGATGATGAACGGCCAGAACTTGATACGTTCGGCAACCGTACCGGAAACGATCGAAGCGGTGGTCGCGCAGAAAACCATCTGAAAGAACCAGTCGGAAGCGACCGAATAGCCGGCGGAGCCGTCATCAAGGCCGGGGCCCGGGAAGACGTAAGGGCCAAATGTGCCCATGAAACCGCCATCGACGCCTGAGTACATCAGGTTGTAACCGGTGAACCAGAACATGATGCCGCCTACGGAATAAAGGGCGATGTTCTTAAGCCCCTGCATGGAAGCGTTTTTCTTGCGCACCAGGCCCATTTCCAGCATGGCAAAGCCTGCGGCCATCCACATAACCAGGAAGCCGCCAATCAGAAAAAGAAGCGTATTGAAGATTTCCTGCGTGGCCGGGGATACCCCCGTCGCGGTGGTGAGATCGATGATCGTCTCCTCCTGCGCAAGCGCGGGAAGGGCAAACGAAGCTGCAGCAATCGCAGTGGCGCCCGCAAATAGTTTAAGTTTGGAAGACATAGACTGATTACCCCCTGCTGTCTTACAGCGCTTCGGAATCGGTTTCACCGGTGCGGATACGCACGGCTTGCTCGATAGAATATACGAAGATCTTTCCGTCACCGATCTGTCCGGTTTTTGCTGAAGAAGCGATTGCTTCAACCGCCTTTTCAACGACATCGGCAGAGACCGCCACTTCGATCTTCAGCTTGGGAAGAAAGCTGACGGCGTATTCCGTACCGCGGTAGATCTCGGTATGCCCCTTCTGCCGGCCGTAACCCTTCACTTCGGTCACAGTCAGGCCCTGAATGCCGACAGCCGTGAGGGCCTCACGCACCTCATCCAGCTTGAACGGCTTTATGATGGCCATCACAATTTTCATCTGGTTTCCCATCCTTTGTTTGTCCTCGGCCTTAAGAGCCGACTCTCCATACCGCCTGCAAAGGAATTCTTCAGCGGCCTAACCCCTACATACAAAGTCCGTGCCAGATTCGTTTAAAATAAACATCTTATTGATTTTATTTACTTTTTATTAGCGACACACATTTCAGGAAAAAGACTGATCTCAGTTTGGCCGCATTTCTGCGCGTTTTGCAGCAACTGCACAAAAAATATGCAAATGCCCGAATGGACCACATCTTCCGGAATCTGGCATTGCAGACACCGTCAGTCGACATTCTTCAGGTAGAAGGGACGAACATTATCGCGCTCACGGATAAGTCCCTCCTGAGCAACGGAGGCGACAAGCGCGCCATCGCGTGTAAAAATCTTTCCAAAAGCCAGACCGCGCGCATTACTGGCCGACGGACTTTCATGGACGTAGAGCAGCCAGTCGCCTGTATCGAAAGGCCGGTGAAACCAGACCGCATGATCGAGACTTGCCACCTGCACCGTATCGGAAAAGACGGAACGGCCATGCGCATAAAGCGTCGCATCCAGCAGTGTCATATCCGACATATAGGCCAGAAATGCCGTCTGATAGGCCCGGCTCTTGGGTGAATCGCCATTGGCACGCATCCAGATCGACTGAGACGTGCCGGGCGTCTTGCGCCAGAGAAAGCTCTCCATATCGACCGGACGGATTTCAATGGGCCGCTCACGCTTCCAGTAATTGCGGATCGGCGCGGGAATACGCTCGTCCTCACCGGACATATCGCTGGCACTAAGCGCTTCGGGCGGTGGCACATCGGGCATTTCCGACTGATGATCGAAACCGGTTTCTTCGCACTGGAAGGACGCCGTCATCTGAAAAATTGGCTGACCATGCTGAATGGCTCGCACGCTTCGGGTCAGAAAGCTTCGCCCGTCACGCAAACGATCCACCTGAAAGATGATCGGAACATCGGTGTCGCCCGGACGCATGAAGTAGCCATGGAGCGAATGTACGAAAAAAGAATCAGGCGCTGTTCGCTGGGCAGCAACGAGCGACTGCGCCACGACCTGCCCGCCGAACACACGCTGCCAGGTCGTTACGGGACTTTCACCGCGATAAAGATTCTGCTCAAGACGCTCCAGGTCAAGCAATTCTGCCAGAGCCTTGCCGCTTTCGCCGCCTTTGACCTGTGACATTTATCTATGTTCCCTATATATCGAACTGAGTATGGCATCGCGATATAACAGCTTTGATGCCTTCAATCGAGATCGGCGGTTTCGCGCGCCGAAACATGGCAAAGGGAGCGCAAGATGAAGGATATTATCGTTGTCGGTGGCGGCTATGTCGGCCTGTCCGTCGCGGTTGCTGTCAAAAAATCGGCGCCACACCTCGATATCGTCTTGATGGAGGCCGCTCCTGAACATGTCTGGGAGAAAGACCAGCGCGCATCTGCAGTGATCGATGCTGCGGTAAACATGCTGAAAACTCTTGGTCTGTGGGATGAAATCAAGCCGGAGGCGCAGCCGATCAACGACATGATCGTAACCGACTCAAAAACCGGCGAACCGGTCAAGCCGGTATTTCTGACCTTTGCAGACAGTCGCGAAAGCGCAAAACCGTTTGCTTATATGATACCCAATGTAGCAATGGTGCGGGCGTTGCGCCGCTCGGCAGAAGAGCTGGGCATTGAAATCCGTCATAATGCCGCCGTGACAGCCTTTTCAGATGAAGGCGGCAACGCGAAGATCACGCTGGCGGACGGCGACGTTTTTGAGACACGCCTTGTGGTCGCCTGTGACGGCGTGCGCTCGCGCCTGCGGGACATGGCTGGCATCAAAACGGTAAAATTTGACTATGGCCAGTCGGGTATTGTGACAACTGTGGAGCACGAACGCCCGCATAATGGCCGGGCAGAAGAACACTTTCTGCCAGCTGGCCCGTTCGCCATACTGCCGCTCACCGGCAATCGCTCGTCGCTGGTCTGGACCGAGCGCACCTCAGATGCCGAACGCCTGGTCAACAGCGACGACATGATTTTTGAATTCGAGCTGGAGCGGCGGTTCGGCCATCACCTTGGCAAGCTGACGCTTGCCGGGGGCCGCAAGGCGTTTCCGCTCGGCCTCACGCTGTCACGCTCATTCATTGCATCGCGTATGGCGCTTGCCGGCGATGCGGCCCACGGCATTCACCCGATTTCAGGCCAGGGCCTCAATCTCGGCTTCAAGGATGTTGCCGCACTGGCCGAGACCATCGTCGAAGCTGACCGGATGGGCCTTGATATCGGAGCTTTTGACACGCTGGAGCGCTATCAGATCTGGCGGCGCTTCGACACGGTGCGTATGGGCGCGACAACCGACATCCTGAACCGGCTGTTCTCGAATGACATCGGCCCGCTCAGACTGGCGCGCGATGTCGGCCTCGGTCTCGTTGACCGCATGCCAGGCCTCAAGCGCTACTTCATTGAAGAGGCCGCAGGACGCACCTCCCGCGAGATGCCGAAGCTTCTCGAAGGCGAATTGCTGTAGCCACCCGGTTTTCCTGCATAAAGTGAACGAAAAAGACAAGTCAGCCATCGCTTTGCCAAGGCCGTTCATAGGGTCGTGCCTGTATCGCGCACGCACGCCACCGAAGCAGATTGAGCGACACACCAAAAGTGAAGAATATTCCGTCTAGATCGTTGCGTTTTGTGGCACAGTTCAGACGATGACCTATCTCGCCCGGCAAAAGTGGCACTCGACAAAATGTCCATACTACAGACTGATATTATAGCAAAACATTCAATTTACCGTCAAAAAACTGTAGCAAAAAAGTGATAAGTGCGGCGCCTAACGTCCCGAAAAATGGGACATTTTTGACGAATTTGGTTTTCGTCTCCGGTTGCTGGCGACAGCGGCGTTCAGCATATTCCCGATGCATTTGGCCCGAAAATTCCCGAGACAAAACTTCCCTTCACAGGAGCTGATTTATGATCCGCATGCTCAAGACTTCGATCGTCGCGCTGATGGCCGCAACAGCAGCCTCCGCCGTTTCCGCCGCTGACCTTACGGTCTACAGCGCAGGCCCGAAACCCCTGTCCGCCGCACTCGCTGAAGCCTTCACCGCCAAAACCGGCATCAAGGTCAACCTGTTCCAGTCCAACTCCGGCAAGGTCATGGCCCGCTATGAGGCCGAGAAGGCCAACCCGCAGGCCGATGTGCTGATCTCCGCATCCTGGGGACACGCGATCAACCTGAGCGAAGCGGGCGATCTGCTGGCCTACACCTCGCCCAACGCAGAAACCGTTCCGGGCTCGCTGAAGACGGACGATTACGTGGCGCAGGGCGCTGCGGCCATCGCGATTGCCTACAACACCTCGATGGACCTTCCCGCGCCTGCCGAATGGAGCGACCTGACGGGCGAAGCCTATTATGACATGGTCACCATGCCCGATCCGACGGCATCCGGTTCCGCGCTGACGCTGGTTCAGGGCCTTGCCAGCCAGGATGCCGATGCAACATGGAAACTCTTTGCCGATCTGAAGGCCAACGGCATGATCATCCCCGGCGCCAATGCTGCAGCTTTGAACCCGGTTCTTTCCGGCGCACGCGGCGTTGTCTTCGGCGCAGTCGACTATATCGCACTTGGCCAGAAGGCAAAGGGCGAGGCCATCGAAGTGGTCTATCCCGAAAGCGGCACGGTGCTTGCGCCGCGCCCGATCATGATCCCCAAATCGACCGATCAGGCCGATGAAGCCAAGCAGTTCGTCGGCTTCGTGCTGTCCGACGAAGGCCAGAAGCTGGTGGCCGACCGACTGATCCTGCCGGCCCGTACGGATATCGCGGCAAAGCGCCCCGGCTGGGACGAGCTGAACCTGATCGACTTCGACTATGTTCAGGCAGCGGCTGACGCCGACGAAACCAAGGCATCTTTCAAGGCAGCGGTCGAGTAAAGGTCCGATGCCAGCCGATCAGCACCAGTCGGTGCCAAACCAGAACGGAGGCGCCATTCGCGCCTCCCTTTTTTACACGACGATGGGCATTGCCTTTCTCGTCGTCGCCCTGCCGATCATCGCTATCATCCTGTTTGCCGTCTTCCCGAAGTTCAACGAACTGTCCTTCACAGGCGCCTTCAGTAATTTCGTTCCCCATCTGGCAGACCCGCGCCTCGTGTCAGCGGTCTTCAACTCGGTCGCGCTGGCGCTTTCGGTCTGTGCCGCCTCAACCGTAATTGCACTTTTTGCAGCCCTGATCAGGGTCAAGCTCGGGCGGCGCGGCGTGGTCTGGGATGTGCTGTTCCTCATCCCCTTTCTCATTCCGCCGTTTACCGGCGCTTTTGCCTGGATCCAGCTCAGCCAGCGCAACGGCTTTCTTGAGCAGCTTTTCGGCTTCAATGTCTCCGACTTTCTGTTCAGTTTTGCCGGCATCGTCGCCGTCATGGCGCTGAACCTTTTTCCCGTCGTCTATTTCACCACATCCAGCGCGCTGCAGATCGTCGGCCAGCGTTATGAAGAGGTGGCCCGCTTTTATGGCGCCGGTGCGTTTCGCCGTCTCATACGCATCGTCCTGCCACTCATTGCCACGGCCATCGTATCCAGCAATCTTCTGGTCTTCATCCTGTCCGTGGAAGAATTCGGATCCGTCGAAATTCTCGGTCGCCGGGCCGGGCTTGATTTTGTCGTGACCTATATTCATGAAAAGCTCACAGACTGGCCCATCGACCTGCCGGGCGCTTCGGTCCTCTCGCTGATCCTGATTGCGATCGCGCTGTGCGCCTATCTGTTTCACATGCGGATGACGCAACAGGTGACGACAAGCGTCGACGAAGTGCAGGCCGAAGCGCGGCATTCGCAATGGAACCGGCTCTGGACCATTCTCGGCCACTTCGTGCTTGCAGCACTGGCCATTATTGCCGTCTTCCTGCCACTGGCCTCCATCATGGCCAGCGCGATGATGCAGCGCATGTCAGCCGGGCTTACGCTTTCAAATCTCAATTTCTCGGCCTTCGTCACGCTGTTTACCAGTCATGGCGAGGCGCAGGCGGCAATCCTGACCAGTCTGGAACTGGCCACCGTCACAGCGCTTGTGACGGTTGTGATCGGCATTCTGACCGCGTTTTTCATCGTGCGCTGGCGTAACGCGCTTTCCGGACCGCTCGATTTTCTGATGACGCTGCCGAACGCCATTCCGGCGATGACGGTGGCCGTCGGGCTGATCCTCGTCTGGAACCAGGCCTTCTGGCCGTGGACGCCGTATAACACCTGGTGGGTGATGCTCTTGGCCTATACCTGCATCATGCTGCCCTATCCGGTGCGGATGATTTCCAGCACGTTGAGGCAATTGCCAATGTCGATGCAGGATGCTGCGATTGTCTACGGCGCGACCGATCTTGGTGTAATCTGGCGCGTCAATGGCCCGGCCCTTCTCGGCGTTTCGCTGGCGTCTGGCTTCATCGTCTTCGCCATCGCCTCGCGCGAGCTTGTCACCTCGCTGTTGTTGACGCCGCCGGGCTTCCAGACGGTATCCACCTTCGTGTTCCACCAGTTCGACCAGGGCTCCGTCAATATTGCCATGGCGATGAGCATTGTCTCGGTTGTGATTTCCGGCAGTTTCATCACGCTTGGAAACTACCTCAACAGCCTTCGAAACCGGAAAGGCCAGTGACCATGATCCGTATTGAAAACCTGCAGAAAAGTTTTGGAAGCGCGCAGATCCTCAAGGGCATCGATCTCGATATCGAAGAAGGCGAGTTCGTCACGCTTCTCGGCGCCTCAGGCTGCGGCAAGTCGACCCTGCTGCGCATCATTGCCGGCCTTGAACGCGCCGGCGGCGGCACGCTCACCTATAACGGCACAGTGCTCGATGCGGCGAATGACAGAATTTTCGTGCCGACACAGGCGCGCCAGTTCGGCTTTGTCTTTCAGGATCACGCGCTCTGGCCACACCTGTCGATTGACGACAATATCGGTTTTCCGCTGCGCAGCTATGGCTGGGCCAAACCCGACATCGCCCGGCGGGTGGCCGAAGTGCTTTCAAAGGTGCAGATGTCGGACCATGCCGGAAAATATCCCCGCCAGCTCTCCGGCGGCCAGCGCCAGCGTGTCGGCATCGCGCGTGCACTGGCGCTCTCGCCGAAAGTGATTTTGCTGGACGAACCACTGGCCAGCCTCGACAGCAATCTGCGTGATGAACTCGGCCATGAAATCCGCAAGCTTGCGAAGGAGCTGGGGCTCACCTGCATCAATGTGACCCACGACCGGCGCGAGGCGCAGATCCTGTCGGATCGTATTGCGGTGATGTCATCCGGGCAGATCCAGAAGGTCGGCGCACCGCTGGAGGTGTTTACCAATCCGCAATCCGTCGACATCGCCAAATTCCTCAATGCCGGAAACATCCTGCCACGCAATGTGCTCTCGCCCGCCGAAGCTGCGAGCGACTGGATCCTGCTGCCCAGAAATGCGGTGCGGATTGTGCACGACGCGCCGGGCGATCTTTCTGCCCGGGTGCATGACATGGTGTTTATCGACGGCCGTTTTGAAGTCACCGTCGACCTCGACGGCCACAGCCTGACCTTTTATTCCGAAACCAGACCAGAACATGCAGGCCATGTTGCGCTGAGCGTTGCTCGGGAGCAGATCGTCCGTCTGGACGCCTGAAGCGAAAACGCACAATGCAGAACCTGAATGACCTGAAAATCCTCGACGCCATCGCCCAGTTCGGCTCGATCCGCAAGGCGGCCGAACACATGTCGCTGACCTCATCGGCCTTGAGCCGCAAGATCCTGGCGCTGGAGGCCCATTTCGGCGTCGACCTTTTCGAGCGCACCTCAAAGGGACTGCGCCTCAATCCGTCCGGCGAATATCTGGCCGTGCATGCCCGCGCGCAACTGGCCGAACTGGAAAAAATGCGCGGCGAGCTTCAGGCGATCCGGAAATCCACCAGCGGCCACATCCGCATCTGCGCCAGCCAGTCGGTGCTGGAAAGCTTCCTGCCCGTTCATCTGGCAAAGTTTCAGCAGAAAAACCAGAAGGTAACGGTGGCGGTCAATCACTCGTCTTCAACGCGCGCACTGACCGATCTTCAGGAGTTTCATTCAGACATCGCACTTTGCCTGAACCTCAAGGACCATGTCGACCTGTCGGTTCTGGGATCTTCCGATCAGGACATCTATGCCGTGGTTTCCCCGAACCACCCGCTTGCAGACAATGACGAAGTGAGCGTTGCAGAGATATCCCGGCACCGGATCGTGCTGCCGCCGCAGGGTTCGGGCCTGCGCCTGATGCTGGACCGGCAGGCAAATGCCGAGGGGGTCTCGTTAAGCCCGGCGGTGGAAAGCAATACCTATGCCTCCATCGCCCGCGCCTGCCGTTCCGGCGGCCTGATCACATTCGGCCTGTCGCTTTACGATCAGGGCGACGACGGCGATGTCAGGCTGTTGCGGATCAGGAAAATGAAGCCCGCGAATGTGCGGCTGGTCAAGCTCAGGGAGCGCACGCTTTCTCCGGCAGCGGCGAAACTCGCGCACTATCTGGCCAAGAGGCTTCGCAATGCGCCTCTGGACGCCGCTCCATCCGCGTAAGACAGGCACTTTCGCGCCCACAGCCCCAACTCGAAAACAAGGAAAACAAAATGACGCTTTGGGTCACCTCCGACACGCATTTCGGCGATACCGGCCTGCTGGCTTCCGGCCTTGCGGCCAACAAGACCGCACGCGCGTTCGAAACTGTCGCGGAGATGAACGAATGCATCGCCGACAATTGGAACGACCGGATTGGCGAGTACGATACTGTCTATCATCTGGGCGATGTTTTCCTGGGTGACGGCTGGAAGATGCTGAAAGGCCTTAAAGGCAAGAAACATCTCATCCTCGGCAATCACGACGACCCGACATCGCCCCACCTCACAGAGGCATTTTCCAGCATCGCCTTGTGGAAGACATTCGCCGACAGCAAAACGGTTTTGACCCACCTGCCGCTCGACCTGTCGCAGCGCAGCGGCCTCGGCCTGCGGTTCAAGCGCAATATCCACGGTCATCTCCACGAAAAGCCCTCCCCGACCCACCGCCACATCTGCACCAGCATTGAACAGACGGATTTCAGCCCGGTCAATCTTGAGGACCTTGTGTCAGACAGCCGGGGGTAATGCCTTCGAAGATGAGGTCGGCGGCCACCTGATCGCCCTCCGCGACCAGATCGACCAGCGGAATTTTCCAGTCGTCGAAGGCGGCGAAGTTCTTTTCTTCGGATGCGCGAAACCCTTCAATGCCGGGATGTGGCGTATCCACCTGATGGTATAAGCGGCAACAGCTTGACTGCCACCTCATCGAAGTGATCGTGATGCAGATGCGTCAGGATCAACGCGTCGAAATCGAAATTGGTGTCCATCCACAAAGCGACCGGGCTGACAAAAACCGAATACGCCGAGCGGTTGCGCGTGGCAAAGGCGCAGGAACAGCTGCAATTCGGCCGCCTGCCGGTAGCAGGCATCGCCTAGGAAGTCGGCTATAGCGACGCTGGCGCATTTAGAAAAATCTTCCCCTGGATCGTGGGCCTGACTCCGGGTGGATACCGGCAGCGCTTTCATGCATAAGCACCAAAACGGCAGACAGTGATCATACCACTCCGCTTCGTTGTTTTCGTATTCTGTCTTTTTGGAATTTGGTTGCGGGGGCAGGATTTGGACACTGTTTTGTTCCAGCCGTAGATTTCGTTGGCCACCACAGAATGCGTGTCCTTGATCATTTGCGAAATAGCTAAACGGGAGGCTCGACTCCATGCGTCAGTTGCCGTCGGAATACGCATCGGGGGTTGCGCCCATCCGACAGGCTCTCGATACGGGGATGTCATCCGGCGCGATACCGGGAACCAATATTCTTCAAATATTTCAATGATTATTGTGCCGTTCGGAGGCGAACGCCTATACCGATTTACAATTCAGGAAAACGCGGACATGCTCCAGGGCTGCGAAGCGGAGGTTTCGACCGGTCCTCCCCTCCATCGGCAATTCGGGGCCGGGGAAGGGCCGGCCGGCGTCGTTTCAGTGTTCGGGCTGTATCGGCTGGAACAGGGCGGTGATTTCCGCTTCGTCGAGGCTTAGGGGGCTGTCGACCGGCCCTTCGAACAGCGCATCGGCCAGCGCCTGCTTGCGCTCCTGAAGCTGGGCGATGGCCTGCTCGACCGAACCTTCTGCGATCAGCCGGTAGACGAACACGCTCTTTTGCTGGCCGATGCGGTGAACCCGGTCCATGGCCTGCCGTTCGACCGCCGGGTTCCACCACGGGTCGTAGAGGATAACGGTGTCGGCGGCGGTCAATGTCAGGCCAACGCCGCCGGCTTTCAGGCTGAGCAGGAAGATCGGGACATCGCCGGCCTGAAAACCGGTCACCACCGCATCGCGGTTGACGGTGTCGCCGGTCAGCCAGGCATGGGGCCAGCCTCTCGCCTCGATATCGGTCCTGATCAGATCCAGCATCTCGACGAACTGCGAGAATACCAGAACCCGCCGGCCTTCCGCGACGAGATCGCCGAGCAGGTCCATCAGCCGTTCGCGCTTGGCGCTCTGGTCGATGGAGGCGGCGTTGTCGTGTTTGAGCAGTTTCGGATCGCAGCAGATCTGCCGCAGTTTGAGCAGCGCATCGAGGATTGTGATGTGGCTTGCCGCCAAGCCTTTCTCGGCGATCGCCCTGCGCACACGCTCGTCCATAGCCAGCCGTATGGTCTCATAGAGCGCGACCTGTTTGTCGCCGAGGCTGACCAGTTCGGTGATTTCAGTCTTTTCCGGCAGGTCGAGCGTGACCTGCGCCTTGGTCCGCCGCAGCAGAAACGGGCGGATGCGCGCATTCAGCTCGGCCTGCGCCCTTGCATCCGCGTTTTTCTCGATCGGCAGGAGAAAGCGCGCGCGAAACGTCTTCCGGTCCCCCAGAAGGCCGGGAACCAGCCAGTCGAAAAGCGCCCAGAGGTCTGAAAGGCTGTTTTCCATCGGCGTGCCGGTGAGCGCCACGCGCATGCGGGCCCTGATGTCGCGGATCCGTTTCGCGACGGCGGATGCCGGATTCTTGACGGCCTGCGCCTCGTCGAGAATGGCGGTGTCCCACATGCGCGGCATCAATATGTCATGGTCCCGGTTGATGAGCGGATAGGTGGTGATCACAAGGTGATAGTCATCCAGGTTCTCGAAATGAGCCTTCCGCTCCGGTCCCTGAAGCACCAGGGTCTTGAGGCCGGGGGCAAACAGCGCCGCCTGTCGTCGCCATGCATGGGCGATACTGGTCGGCACCACAAGAAGGCTTGGGTGCCCGGCACCTTTATGCAGATGCCGGTCGGCCAGAAGGGCAAGCGTCTGCACGGTTTTTCCAAGCCCCATGTCATCGGCCAGAATGCCGCCAAAGCCGCTGTCGCTCAGGGCCTGAAGCCAGCCATAACCGGTTTTCTGATAGGGCCGCAATTCGGCCAGAAACGATGGCGGCGGCTCCACCTCCGGTGCACTGGCGAGCGCCTGCAGCCGCTTTCCGAGCGCGAGCAGATCCGGGCCGGCCCTGAAGCTGATGCCGCTGCCCGCAAGTGCCTCGGCGATGTCTTTCAGCCGGCCGGCCTCGGCTTTGTGGAAGCCGTCGAGCAGGCCGCTCGCCGACAGGAACACCTTCACGAGCGGCAACAACACCGAAGCATCGAGCTCGATGAACCGGCCGTCGCCAAGGCGCGGGTAGAAGGCCATGTCCTCGAGGACCGCTTCGAGTGCGGCCGAGCTGTCCTCGCCGTCGGCGTCGATAAACGAAAGCTGGTCGAGAATGCCGAGGATCAGCGGCGCGAGGTCGAGGTGCTGTTCGTCGGCATCAAGCCGCAGCCCGAGCGAAAAGCGATTGCCGCTGTTGTCGCCCGGCCGCGGGGCCGCCTCCGCGGCGATTTCGACGGGCCCTTCATAAAACCGGAACGGCCAGTCCGGATCGGTTTCAATCCGCCATCCCGCCTGTTTCAGTTCCGGCAGGGTCTGCGCCATGAACGGGAGCGGACCGAAATCGAGGCCGGCGCCATCGAGCCCGTCATCGGCCTGGTCGTCCTGAAGGAAGAACATGTCCCGCGGCCGGGCATCGGCTCCGGGGTGGATGTCATAGAGCTCGTCCGCGGTGAGCGCACCACTATCCTCGATCCGCTGGAAGGCCCGGTCTTCGGCGGCGAGGTCGCGCCTGAGCGTGACGGCTTTGCCGTCCTCAAGAAATTGCGCATCCTGCCGGTTCGAGAACGGCACGCAATGACCGTCGTAGTCGAATGCCAGCCGCAGGGCGGCAAGGCGTGTCGGTGTGGTGGCCCGGCCCCAGCCGCCATAGCGCGCCATCGCCGGCATGGTGAAAAGCCGGAGCACGGGAACCGGATCGCGTCCCTGCCGGACGTCGGCGCTGATCCGCGTGGGTGCCGGCAGTCTGATCCTTTGCAGGCCGTTCAATGCGACGGCGATCTTTTCGGCATGGGCGGCCGGGATGGCGGGCGCCTTGACAAGCAGCGACAGCGCCTCTTTTGGGCCATCGAATTCCAGCGGTCCGACTTCGCCGGAGGAGAGGTCGGCGAAGAGAGGCGGTTCGGCGCCCAGCACCTTCAGGCTGTGCCCGGCTTCATCACGGATACGGAGTTTCTGCGAACCATCGGTTTCGGTTGTCCAGTCCACAGTCGCATGACGGGCATCGGCAATCCGAAGCGCCGGACCATCGGCGGAAAACCAGCGCCCGCGCCCGGTGGCGGCGACAAGACGCAAGAGCTCGAAGATATCGCCCGGCGCCAGATTGTCATGGGATGCGGCGAAGCTCGAGGAATAGGCTTCAAGGCCGAGCAGGTTGATGCGCCGCAGGATACGCATATCCGTTTGCCGGATGAATTTCGGCGGGCCGGTGCGCAACACCCGCGCCGCGTCGTAGCGGGTGGCCCTTTCGCCGAAGCTGTCATCGCGCAGAAGGCGACCTTTCATCGTGTCGATGAAGAGCCCACCCGACGCCCGCTCCGCGACCACATAAAGCAGCCGGTCGCGCACCGTTGGCGGCCAGTCGTCCGGGTCTTCCGCGGTTTCGGTGTCTGCCTTGCGCAGGGCATCAAGCCAGAATGCCAGCGCGGGTGGCAGGCCGTGTTCCCGGCCGAGCGTTGCGGCACGCGGCTGTGCTGGCGCATGACGGGCCGCCACGGAACGGCCTTCATGGTCAATGATGACGGCGACCACATGTTTGCAGTTGTAGCCGACCGGACACGAGCAATCTCCCGAAACGGTACGGATGGCTCCGTTGTAATTGCGAGCGAGAGCAATCTCCTGAACGTAAACCTTCTGCCCGCTGCCTCTGACCGATGCGCTGATCAGAGCGCCGTCTTCATCGCTTTCGGCGGACAGAACCCGGCCCTGACGCGCATAGGCCACGCCACGCTCGAAGGTCGCGGCATCAAATAATCGTCTGATCTGTTCGTGATCGATTTGCATTGTCAAACTGGTCTGTTTCAATCACTTGATATCACGCCAAGCCGTACCGGCAACAGCCGCTGCCGCTATGATTGAACAGACTTCTGTGGTCGAACCGGGACCTTGCGCTGGATTGACGGGTAATCGCCCCGAAAAATAATGGGCTTTGCAGTGGAATTGCGCTCGCAAGGCGGGTCGGTTGAGAGGCTGATCCATAGTATCGGAACTGGCGCCGGGGTCGCCCTACCCCTTCGGAAGGTTCTGGGTGAGATGCCCGTCATGGCGAATTTCGACTTCTATGCGCTGTCCGGGGGACCACCGGTGAGGCCAGGATTGGTGCGGGACCCAGGACCGCAGGCGTCATCCATAGCCGTTGATATCTGGGCGGTTCCCATGTCCGCCTTCGGTCGTTTCATGGCCGGTATTCCATCGCCGCTGAGCATCGGCTCGGTGTCACTGGCGGACGGAACCGCCGTCAAGGGCTTTATCTGTGAAGCCGAAGCAACAGCCACCGCCAGCGAAATCACGTCCCTCGGAAGTTGGAGGCGCTTCATTGCCCTGCAAACGGTGTGCTAATAGCAAGCTCAACTATAAAAGTTGGTTTGTCTACGCCGACTCCCGCTGCGGGATGACATGGCACTCTCCACGCCAATGTTCCACAACAGGAGGTTAAGCGGCTGGCACCGCGAGTGCTGCTGCAACCTGAAGAAGTCATTGATCTCACGGCCCCAAATCGATTTTCCGATTCCCGGTGGCCCATTCAGGAGCAGAGGCGAAAAACGGAAAGCAGCCATGCCGGATCCAACAGACTGACGCATCGCCTGTCAGAAAACTTCTGTCGCCGGCGCCATCCAAGGCATTCCCGCATGAAGCGCCGCGGCAATCTCATCGGCGCGTGCCTCGCTTTCGACTTCGACTTCGACTTCGACTTCGACCACTTCCACGCCGGTATTCAGTAATTCTATAGCTTTGCGGTCATCGGTCCTCAGATGCATTATCCCGTTCCTTGATGATGGGCACTGCCCACCGCCGAATCCGCCCCCAATCATGACTTGCCACCGTCTCTTGCTGGGTGAAGCTCGTTGGTAAGCTTTTACCGACCATTGATTTTTTCAAGCGTTATAATAAGGGGTAAAACGCTCAATACCCTTATTATGACGCTTTCAAGAATCCGGAATAGACACAGGCAGGGCAGATTGTCAGTCTGCGCGAGTGAACTTCACAGTGCATTTCCGATCCTCTTGCCGTCTAGAATTTTAGTCCGAGATGAGAATTCGCGAACCTATCGCAATAGCCTCGTTCAACCGGATTGTCCAAGTCGAAATAACCATCAGGCAGCGACACTGACGGCTCCTGAACATGTCATCACCCAGGTTTCGCGCCGTGTGGGCAAGCACGCTGTCGTAGCGGCTTTCAGAGGCGATTGAAGTCGTCTGCCGTTTAGCGGGCAAAAGCAATTGCCAAGCCTCGACCTCGAGCACGGTTGCGACACGATCCAGCACATCAATAGACACGCTATAGCGGCGGCGCTCCAGCGCGCGACCAACTCCAGGGAACGGGTATACTCAACGGGCAACATGATAAATACAGGGTGGAGCGTTCCACATCGAGCAACACAGCTTCCTCAGGATCGAACCTACTGGACCGCGAGGCTCCCCGCTACCTTGCGATGCGTGATTACCAGAAGATTTTGCGCAAATACGACTTCCAAGTGTCGATGAGCGGAAAAGGAAATTGTTATGATTGCAGCAGTGGAAACCCTCTTCAAGACGATCAAGGCTGAACTATTGTGGCAGGAATCCTGACCAACACGCCGCGATGTTGAGATAGCCATCTTCGAATATATCAATGGTTTCTATAATCCGCGCAGGCGTCACTCGGCATTGGGATGGAAGAGCCCCTTGGCCTTCGAGAAAAAAGCCGCTTAAATGAGCTATTGGAGCGGCACAAAAACGTGACAGGTCCAGGTGCGGGGGCTGGATCTAATCTTCACTTGTTGCCCGAGCAAGTAAAGATGGTTGCGGGAGGCTGCAACCGCCATTACTTGCGACCTACTAACAGCCATTTTCCTATCAACGCCAAATCCAACGCGGGGAGAATGGTTGCTAAAAATAGCAGCTTTCATTCCGTCTTATTCCGAACAGCAGCGTGAGTATCGGTTACACTACAACTCAACCGCCACGTTTTCCCGGCGAAAAATCCGGCACTGCGCGCCGAACGCGGTCAGCGCAGGTTCGTTTGTCATCTATCACCTCTGACCGACCTGGAACGGGACGCAGGACATCGCCATGCAACTGCGCCCTCAGTTCCAGCCAACGCGCCTTGAGAACCTGCCAGTTGTGATCGTCGTATGTGCCACTGACGACAATAGGGTGAACCCGAATGCGGGGCGGGAGACCATCACCATGATCCCTCCATTTCCGCCATTCGCGAAGCCAAAGACTGTTCTTGCGATCCACACGCCCAATCTGCTGCTCGACAATGCCGGGATTCCACTCCGCGTGCAGTAGAATCACTGTGCGACAGGCCTCATGCAGATTGCAGCATACGCCGCGTTTGCGGTGCGGTTGCGCCTGACATCATCCTGGCGAAGTTGCCCTCGCGCCCGGAATAATCGTTCAGCCAGGCATCCAGCCGGGCTTTCTGCGTATCGTTGTTCTCTGCTTCATCATCCCCGGCAAGCTCCAGGAGCAGTTTTTCGAACAGCCCGAGCATTTCCCGCCCCGTCCAGGAAGCGCCCGCAACTTCCCGCCTGCCACCAAGTGCCTCGAGCAAAGCCCCGAATTGAAGGTCTTGTTTGCCGTCCTCATGGCGCAGAATCTCTGACAGAAATGCAGCAGCTCCTCCCTCCAGCGCAAGGTCTTCCAACTCCCGATGAAGCCGTGCGAGTTCAGCCCGGCGCTCGCTCGCCCACTCCCGATAGCGGGTTTTCAACATCATATCGATTTCGTCGACCCCACCCGCCACCGCAAGATCAGGATCCCTCATCGCCGCAATGACGGCTGCTATATTGCTTTCCCCGATCCCACTGGCAGGCCAGTGCTGTCCG
Source organism: Martelella mediterranea (assembly GCF_004342225.1). Lineage (GTDB taxonomy): Bacteria > Pseudomonadota > Alphaproteobacteria > Rhizobiales > Rhizobiaceae > Martelella > Martelella mediterranea_B. Next base: position 102,761 of record NZ_SMAR01000006.1, read on the forward strand.
TCTCGCAAACGACGCAGCATCTCACGCGCGTCCAGCAGTCTGGTCAGCACATTCATCGGCGTCAGGAACCTGCCGAAGACGAGCACTTTCTCGCCGGCCCGTGTATAGGCCTCGATTTGTCTCACAGCCGCCAGGATCGCAGGGTGGCTATAGATGTCGTTGCTCTCAGCGGTGAAAGCTTCCGTCCAAAACCCCGCCGGACCAACGAGGTTTGCATCTGTCATGCCAGAAGGGCTGTCTTCCTCATCCTCTCCAAAGCCGAACCCATACCCCTGGGCAACGGCGAGCCTGACCCGTTTCACACGCGGATCATCCTGAGGGAGTAACGACAGCGCCTCAGCCGCACAAAAGCGGCGCAACCAGTCACGGGTAAAACCCTCTGCCTCCGGTGAAACCGGGATATCGGTGACCTCACGATAATCACCATGACTGTCTTTGAAGACGCAGAATTCGGGGTCACTGCGTTTGTCCCGGCGCAGGACGTATGGTCGCAATGCTGCGCAGAACTGCCGGGCGGAGGTCTCGAATTCCCCGGTCAGCGTCTCGTCCAGTTCTTCGGTTTGAATCCGACGAACAACATTCACATAGCCGGTGATCCATTCCGTCAGCGCTGCGAGCGCAGTAATATCCTGATCGTCATCGCGACCATTGAGCCGCTCCAGCGTGTCGATCCACTGGCTGGAGTCCAGCTCGACCGGGGTGGCGGTCATGCCCAGACGAAAAGGATCATCCGCTTCCCAGCTTACCGGGCCGAGAATGCGCGAAAGGCTTGAATCTGCGCCGCGCGCCTTGTGGGCTTCGTCAACAATTATGAGATCAAACTGACCCAGGCCATAGCCGATCAGCGGCAGGATCCTGTTCTTGTAATCGTCCGCCGAAAGCCATTTCTGATCACCGTTAATGGCATCGCGCGGCAGTTCGTGGTCCAGAATCGTTTGGGCAATGTGCCGCGCCGCACGGCGACTGGCATATACATAGCCCACCTCACCCGAATGGAAATTTTCGCGCATGAAGTTGCGCCGTCGGCCGTCAATCAGGCGGGCGACGTTGGGTAAGAGTTCCCGGCGCCAGCCTCCAGCGGGGCCTTCTCCACGATTGGGAAACTGCATGTTCGCGAAGGAATGAGAGATCATTATGATCTCTTCGGCGGCCCAGCCGTTCTCCGGCAACTCACGCTGCTTGCGGCGATCCGAAAGCCACTCCTTATGGCTGTGTAACCGTCTTGCGCTCCCCTCCGCATCGGTATCGTGCAAGAAACCGGAGATGAAACCATCATAGCTGCGCAGCGGCAGCAATGTCTTGTCGTCGGCGTTGAACCGTTTCAGTTCCTGTTGCCATTGTGTCCCAAGGCCCGCGGGCAGAACAATGGCGCTGCGCCCGCCCGCCTCCCGCACCGCTGCGATCAGCGCCGCCGCAATGCGGGTCTTGCCCATACCCACCTCATCAGCCAGCAGGGCCGAGCGTTGGCCCGCCCGGATACGGCACGCTAGTTCTGTGACACTCGCCTTCTGGCCATGATCTAGCAGGGCATCATCAGACGTCCCTGCGATACGATCCAGAATGCTCGCGACCTCGTTCCAGTCCACCATCACGCGGCCTCCCGTTCCCAGAGCGATGGGTAAGCGCTGAGCTCCCACGCGACGGACACTGCCAAAAGCGCATCTCTCAATAGGTCTGGCGAAACCCCTTCCGGGCGCATACGCGGATCTGCCAGAGCAGGCAGAGGATTTGCCCTGGCGTTCCGGAAGAACTCGAGCATCGTTTTTTCGCGAGACGCGATAGCGCAAAGGTTCTGTTGCAACTCCCGACACCACCTTTGCCAGTCCCGCGGGTCCAACCTTGCCTGTGTCTCACAAAGACGCACCAGAAGTTCCATCATCCTGCGAATGGGATAGGCAGCTGGCGGAGCTTCGGTGGTATCTGAGGCGTCGGTGAGCGGCTCTTCGCCTTCCTCACCCTCATCTTCGCTGTCAGCATCACCTGGCTCGGGAAATGAGCCAAGGCTGGCAAGGATATCTTCGACCGACATATCGGAGGGGCGAGCGACAACAAGTGCTTCGGAAGAAATGACAGGCAGCCGCCAACCGCCCTCCGCGAGTGTCACAATCGCTGGAGCCGGTGCAGGCCATGGACAAGGTGTCTGGGCCTGAGCCGCATCGACACCAATCACCATCACCGATTTGTCCTCGGGGGCCGAGAGCACCCCGTCTTGCCATATAAACCACGCAACTGGCGGCTGGGTTTCTGGCTCATCGGGGCGCACTGAGAACGGCGGTGCAAAAGTCGGCCACGGAAGCGGCGGAATAGACCGTCCGCGGGCGGAGTAAAATCCGGCCACCTATCTTCCTTCTGCAATGAGCGCAGGAGGGACAGAGGATTTATACCGTGGATCTTTATCTGAAGGTTCGTCTGGCCGTCTCGGAAGGGATGAGCCGACGTCAGGCAGCCAAACACTTCAACATATCCCGCGACAGCGTAGCAAAGATGCTGACGTATTCGACGCCTCCTGGCTATCAGCGACGATCACCAGTCCGGCGGCCGAAGCTGGACGCGTTCGTTTCGACGATCGACCACTGGTTGGATGAAGACAGACACGTACCTCGCAAACAGCGCCATACGGCCAAGCGTGTGTTTGACCGGCTTCGCGACGAATGCGGGTTCACCGGCGGCTATACGATCATCAAGGATTATATCCGGGAGCGGGAACAGCGTCGCCAGGAAGTGTTCGTGCCGCTGTCGCATCCGCCCGGCCATGCGCAGGCCGATTTCGGTGAGGCGACGGTCGTGATCGGCGGTGTCGAGCAGAAAGCCCGGTTCTTTGTGCTCGATTTTCCGCATAGTGACAGCTGCTACGTGCGGGCTTATCCGGCGGCGGTGGCCGAGGCCTGGGTCGATGGCCACGTCCATGCGTTTGCGTTTTTCGGGGCCGTGCCGCAGTCGATCGTCTATGACAATGACCGCTGCCTTGTGGCGAGGATCCTGCCCGATGGCACGCGCAAGCGGGCAACACTGTTCAGCGGGTTCCTGTCCCATTATCTGATCCGGGATCGCTATGGCCGGCCCGGAAAGGGCAATGACACGGATGAGATCGAATAGCCCCTTCGACAGAAATTGTGGTATTTTCTTCAGGCCCACGGGCGACCACGTGGTGAACGGCCGGGCATGAGGTTCAAGCCCTGCGGCGCAGCCAGATCATCGTCGCTCCTCATTTGTGGCGTCCGTGGGTTTTGAGCGGGGCCCTCGTTGTCGCCATCCGTCGGTCATTCGCCTATATGCGCCTTCGGCCTGCTGAGCGCGGTTGCGCTCCTCCCGGCGACGTTGCGTGATGTTGTAGTCGTAGCCGGCACCTTTCTGGCCGCGTCTCGGCGGATGTCCGGCGCGCAGTTCGAGGTCACGCAGTTTCTTGGCATGTAGCGAGGGGCGAACCCAGCTGTAGTCTTCACCTTTGGTCAGCAGGTGCCAGATGATCACTGCCAGCTTACGGGCAACCGCCACTGCGGCAATGTGATTGCCCCGTTTGCTCCGCACGCGCTCGTAGAAGGCACGCAACGGCCCTGGACTTCGCACGGTCTGCCAGGCCGCTTCGACAAGTAGATGGCGGGCATTTGCGCGTCCGCGTTTGGTGATCCGACCATGATGGGCGGGGCCATCACTAGATTGATGGACGCTTGGATTGAGGCCGATATAGGCAACCAGCTTGTCGGGGTTGTCAAAACGTTCGATTTTGCCGATCGCCGCCATCAGTCCGACAGCAACCACCATGTCGATGCCCGGGATCGTCATCAATCGTGTCACGTTCGGATCGGACAAGGCGGCGCGTGCAATGTCACGTTCCACTCCCTTGAGTGCATCGGACTGACGGTCGTATTCCTCGACGTGCCGTTCAATGGCCTCCCGCTCGTCGTCCGGTAGATACTGGGCCCGCAGCCAGTTCCGACCCTTGCCGCCGAAGAGATCGGCAAATGGGCAGGGTGGAATCAGGTTCGCGTGCAGGATCGACTGGACGACCGATTTTAGACGGGTCCGTTGCCGGACAAGTTGCGTTCGGCGCGTCACCTGACGTCGGCGAGCCAAGGTTGCCGCGTCCGGAATCCAGACCTCCGGCAAGAAGCCGGCGGCGTAGAGTTGCGCCAGGACGCGCGCGTCGATCGCGTCAGTCTTGATCTTCGCCTTGGCGATCAGATGGACCTGCAACGGATTTGCCACGGCCACCCTTGCAACGCGCGGAGCGAGAATCTCCACAACTGCGGTCGCATTGCCGGTCGCTTCCACCACGACATGATCCGACGGCAGAAGTGTTCTGGCAAAGTCTTCCAGATGCTCCCGCGTCATTCCGATCCGGCCAAGTCGCTTGGTTTCTCCATCTTCGAGAGCCACCGCTTCGGCGAAGACGCGGTGGATATCCATGCCGATGATGCGCATATCTACCTCCTTTGCTATGTCATCCCAATTCTCAGGAGCTGGCGGGCTACACGGCAACTACGGATCCGCGCTCGCAGCGCATTCGGGTAAGCCGCAGGGGCGACCATATAAAGGCTCGGGCTCGCAGCCCATGTCTTTCGCTCGGCCTGCCCGCACTCGCGTGCTCCCGACGCCCCACATCCCGAATGGTCTCACCATAGCGCCTGCCACCGAAGTGCGGCAAAGATATCGAGGCGTCAGCGTGATCATGCCAGATAAGGGTAACGTCGAGGGTCTGGTCGGTTATGCCCGGCGTAACTTCATGGTCCCCATCCCGCAGTTTCCGACCTGGGATGCGTTCAACGCCTTTCTGGAAGAACAGTGCCGGAAGCGCCAATGTGACAGGCTGCGCGGTGAGAGCGAGACGATCGGTGAACGGCTGCTGCGCGATCTGGCTGCCATGCAGTCCTTGCCAGCGTCGCCATTTGACGCCTGCGACCAAGCCAGCGCCAGGGTCACGGCACAGTCTCTCGTTCGCTACAAGACGAACGACTATTCCGTGCCCGTCGCCTATGGCCACCAGGACGTTTGGGTCCGAGGCTATGTCGACAAGGTGGTGATCGGTTGCCGCGGCGAGGTCATCGCCCGCCATCCCAGGAGCTGGGATCGGGAGGATGTCATCTTCGACCCTGTTCATTACCTGCCGCTGATCGAGCGGAAGATCAATGCGCTGGATCAGGCAGCCCCTTTGCAGGGCTGGGATCTGCCGGAGGAATTCGCGACACTGTGCCGTCTGATGGAAGGCCGCATGGCAAAGCATGGCCGGCGAGAATACGTGCAGGTTCTTCGACTGCTGGAAAGCTTCGATATGGCCTGGCCCGGTGATCGCACCCGAACGATGAGCGGATCGACCATGAAAATCGAAATCCCGATCCCGAACATGATCAGTCTGGGCGGCATCAAGGCCTACACGGATTCGGATTACTACGACCGTGATTCGAAAGACCCCGTCAAACGTTTCCATCGCGGCCATCACAACATGACTGCAGAGGAGCGAGAGAAAGCCGCGGCCGCGATCAACGAGAACATGAAAGACGAGGATGAAAAGACACGCAAGATCGCCAACAAGATACTGGGTGCCGCCACCGCGCGGATCATGTTCGAGCCGGTTGCCGATATCGGCGATGCCGCAGCGTGGAACATCCGCACCAAGGAACTCGACGTCCTGACCGGAGCGACCGAATTCAGCTTACAAGTAGACGTAAGTGCCGAAAACGAGGAGAACAAGGCCGTCGCCAAGAAGCTGGCCCAATCCGTCCTCGACGACTGCAAAGGTGCCTCGGTCGGCGAATGATGCCTGCCGGCCCCACGGTCAGAAGCCGCACCACGACAAGACAGGAAAGAAAAAATGACGATGACCACATTTAGCCGGGTATTCATGACATTTGCCACCTTCCTGATCGTGTCTCAGGCCGCCGGAGCAGCCCCTGTTTGCGAAGGGGAATACATGTCTGCCGTCACCGGCGCGTCGCCGCCAGTTCAGGGCAAGGTCACGGGCGTGCCCAATCCCTACCGCGAACAGCCCGTCCGCATCGACGTGAAGGATTGCGGGCGCACGTTGGTGATTCATGGCGATGGGGCGATTCCTCTCAAGCAAAGCGCCAACGATCCTACGCATTATGTCGGGTCGCATCAGGGCGCACCGGCCGTGTTCGATGTCTGGAGCCCCGACCGCCTGACGGGCCAGATCCTGGTTCCGGGCTCCGACGGCGGCGTGATCTTCGAAATGACGCTTGTGGAGGGGCACACCCCCGATATGGAGGGCTGCGGCAATCCCGAGCAGACGAATACAAAATCGGACGACGACCGGCTGACCGTCGATCCCGCGCTGCGCAGCGAGGTGATCAGCATTGTCGCCGACGAGTTGGGCGTGCCAAGGGATCAGGCCGGGCGCTACATCTCGGCCTTGCGATCCGTGGCGAAAACCCGCCAGTCGGACGAGGGGATAACCGAAATTATGCCAGGTGAGCCGGGCTGTCCCATCGAATTGACCGGCGTGAAGACCTGCAAGGTCTTTCCGCCCGACACCACGACAGTCGTCGAAGTCAATCTCCTGCTCGACGAGGACGGTCGCCTGCTGCCTGTCACAACAGAAGGCTCTGCCACGCGGCGGGTCCGCGTCGACGATCCCGGCGCTACGACGGATTTCTGCGCGCCGGACGCGCCGGAGACGAAACTGCCCGAGGCCGAGAGGCGCCTCCGGTTCAAGTTCTTCGCGATCGATGAAGACGGCATCAACGATGTTCAGGCCGGTCTTTTCGACGCGGATACTGATATTTTCAAGAAGGCCCATTACGCCGAAGGGAAATACAAGGGGAGCCGGGGCCGGTCAGAAGCTGCCGGTGAAGCCTACCGGGCCATCGGATCGCCAGTAACGGGTCGGCACAAACTGCCCTGAGTGCCCCGCAATGCGCCGGGTGAAAGACTACAGAAGCGAGGGAGGATAACTCATGGATTTCGAGAAACCGGGAATAGGAGCGCAGTTTTCACAACTGGGCTACCTGCTCAAGAACACATTCACGATCATCGGTCGCGACAAGGACATCCTGTCGCCCATCATCCGGATGAGCATCTACGCCACCCTCGTGGTCGTGCTGTTCTTCGCCGGGGTCGCCGCCATCGTCGTCGGTATGGGAGGGACAGGCACCCTGCTGCTTTTGGCCATGGTCGTCGCCTTCATCTACAAGTTTTTTTACTACAACCATCAGGAATTGCGGTTGAGCCGACTGATCTATGACACGGCCTGCGGACGGGATGCGACGCTGCAGAACGTGCGCAAGGAGCTCGCCGACCTGAAAGGCCGCGCCCGGATCCTTGGGCTGATCGACATGGCGGGCGCGTGGGTGGCCATGAGGCGCGGGAACGGTGGGTTTTTCGTCCGGCTCGTTCTTGGCACACTGGTCGAGATATGGGATCTGGTGAACCATTTTCTCCTGCCCGTCTTCGCCATCGACAAGCTGAGTTTCCGCGACGGGGGCGCGCGTCTCCGCTCGCTGAAGGATCACGTCCCCGAAACACTGGTCGGTGTCTTCGGGATCGACATCATGGCCGGAGTCGTGCGCAGCGTTCTGGTGCCCCTCTATCTGATCGCGATCATCCTCGGCATCATCCTTGGCCTTGCATTCGGAGGCGTGATGCCTGCTGCGTTCTCCGCTGGCCGGCTGGGGGACCTGTTCGGCAGCATTCCAGACGCGCTGCCGTTCAACGAACAGACGCTGTTCAACTGGCTGCCGCTCTTCGTGCTTGTCTTACTAACCTTCATAGGCAACGCGATCCTCGCGCGGCTCGTGACGGCGATCAAGGTGATCTACTTCACCCTGTTTTACACGCGCATTGCCCACGTGGACGCCCTCGCCTCCGATATCCGGCATGAGCTCGACGGCTACCTGAACCTCGGGGGCGGCGACGCCTCCGCTGGAGATACGTCAGCGTCCGGTCCCGCTATGGGACAGAGTTGAAACAAGACATTTCGCGGCAAGCCTCAAATACGGATATTCGCGGGCTTCATTTGATTGCGCCAGCGCCGGGGTCGCCACGGTCATGCAGATCAAGACCATAGAACGCGAAAACAGGGAACGGGGCATGTATGATTTCCTGAAAACAGTCACAACCTTGCAGAGCTGTTCATTTATTCCTGGTTGTTTGTAAGATTGTTCCGATGTGATCGTAAACCTGCGACCTCTTGAATGGGAGATGCTGGTCGCAAGACATTATTTTGCATTTTACACCGGCGCCCCGTTCAAACGAACGGGGCGTACAGGTCGCCCAGCGTGCAACGAATATCCTCACTATAAATCGGAGCGGACGCAGGCCGAAAAACAACAACGCGAAGATCAAGGTGAGCATGGTGAGACATCGTGGGCATATTCTTTCTTCTGAACCCGCCGGATTGAAATGAGGAGTCGATACCATGCGACATATTGTGCCCATCGTACTGGCCGTGTCGCTGACCGACCAGCACCGTCGGCGTCCTGATCGCATGTCGAGGCGCGATTTCCTATCGAACTGAGAGTAATCGTCACGCGATCGTCAAGAGGAGAACCGGAAGATGAAACTGACCGCACCGAGACTGGCCCTGATGGCAATGGCTGGCACCATGGCTTCCGCCGCCCCTGTGCGGGCGGCGGACGACGTCGTCATCGTCTATGACGCCTCGGGCTCCATGTGGGGCCAGATCGACGGTACCAGCAAGATAGAGATTGCCCGCGACGTGCTGGGCGATCTCGTCGGCAAATGGGACGATGGGACAAATCTGGGCCTTGTCGCTTATGGCCATCGCAGACAGGGCGATTGCCTTGACATTGAAACGATGATCCCGCCCGGTCCGTTGGACAAGACCAGTTTTATCAAGACGGTCAACTCGATCAAGCCAGTGGGCAAGACACCTATCTCTGCATCAGTGCAACAGGCAGCCGATCTGCTGTCTTATCGCGATAATCCCGCGACGGTCGTATTGATCTCGGACGGCGTGGAAACCTGCAATGCTGATCCGTGCGCGCTTTCTGCACAGTTAGCCAAACAGGGCGTGAAGTTCACCGCTCATGTCGTCGGCTTCGATCTGAAGAAGGATGAGAACGCCAATCTTTCTTGCATCGCCGAAAATACGGGCGGCATGTTTGTCTCCGCCAGCAATGCGGCTGAATTGAACGATGCCCTGACGCAGGTGACGGAAACGATAGAAGAAGTGCCGTCGACCCCGCCAGATCCGGAGCCAGACCTGCCCGAGGTCACGCTGACCGGCCCCGAGCAGGTTACGACCGGCTCTGTCTTTGATTTCAGCTGGTCGGGCTCGATCAACGGGCGCGACTTCATCACCATCGTTCCGGCAGGTGCGGACGAAGGCACGGCAAACGATTACATCCGCGTCAAGGATGCCAGCGAAGGCCGCCTGACGGCCCCCGGCACACCCGGCCTTTACGAGTTGCGCTATGCGCTCGAACAGGGCCGCCGCACGCTGGCGAGCGTTCCGGTCGAGGTGGTCGAGGCCGAGGTCACGCTGACCGGCCCCGAGCAGGTTACGACCGGCTCCGTCTTTGATTTCAGCTGGTCGGGTTCGATCAACGGGCGCGACTTCATCACCATCGTTCCGGCAAGTGCGGACGAAGGCACGGCAAACGACTACATCCGCGTCAAGGATGCCAGCGAAGGCCGCCTGACGGCCCCCGGCACACCCGGCCTTTACGAGTTACGCTATGCGCTCGAACAGGGCCGCCGTACGCTGGCAAGCGTTCCGGTCGAGGTGGTCGAGGCCGAGGTCGGAATCGCTGGCCCCGGTACTGTGCGCGCCAAGTCGGATGTGGATGTCAGCTGGTCGGGTTCGATCAACGGGCGCGACTTTGTCACGATTGTTCCGATGGGTGCGGACGAGGGCACGGCCAACGATTACATCCGCGTCAAGGACGCCAGCGAAGGCCGCCTGACTGCTCCCGACACTCCCGGACTCTACGAGTTGCGCTATGTGCTCGAGCAGGGCCGCCGCACGTTGGCAAGCGCGCCTTTGGAAGTGGTTGGTGCCGAGGCGCCACTCGACGATGGCGCGGGTCTGTCTGTGCCGAAGACCGCTGCACCGGGCGCGACAATCAAGGTAACCTGGGCCGGGGAGAGCGACAGCACTGATCAGCGGATCGCGCTTGCCCACAAGGATCAGCCCGATTTCAGCTGGATTTCGGTGCAGAAGGTCGGTGAGCAAAAAAGCCTGGATCTGAAAATACCGAATGAGGCAGGCCTCTATGAGGTTCGGTTTCTGGACGTTTCCGGGCGTGAGGTGCTTGGACGGTCCGTGGTGAAGGTGAAATGATGATACGCCGAGCTCTTTCCGTCGCCGTCACCGCCGCCATCGTCACGGTCCCCGTCGCGTGGGCTGGAACAAACGGTCACGGCCCGGGTTCCTGGCACGTCACCGGCGTAGCGGCGGGAGATGGGCTGAACGTCCGCATGGGGCCAGGCACCGACTATCCGGTGATCGATGAATTCGCACCCGACGCGCGCGGCTTGGAGCTGATCACCTGCGTTCCCTTCTATCCGCCGCGCCACGATAAAAAGATGTCCGACGCGCAGTTGCGCGCCCTTCCGCCGCCTTGGTGCCTGATGCGCGACACCAACATGGACAGCATCGGCTGGGTGGCGCAACGCTTCATCACCGCCGACAATGCCGCGCCCGCATTGCCCGACACTTTGGGTCAATCGAACGAAGCTGACTCGCTAATGCTGTTGTCAAATCGTTTCATGGATGGCTATGAAACGCTCGACACCCTACAAGTTCTTGACCAGATTATTGCCACGCTGGAACCGGTGAATGAGCAATCCTCGCCTTTTTTACCGACCGCGCGGATCAGACCAATGACCATGGCGGTTCTGGCTCTCGAAGCCGCCGAGGGGGTGCGCGACCGGGTCCGCTACCGCATCACCTATGGAATTGAACAGTTTCCGGATCTTGCGAGCCGCGTTCCCTATCCCGTCAGCTTCATTCAGGTGGACCGTTTCAGCATGGGATCGGCCATTCGGCAGGACGCCCTCGATTCATATGGGGACGAACACGTCGGCCCTCCCGAAGCGTTCGACGTTGGCCCGCATGTGTCCTGGCGCCTGGTCACCAGACCTGTGCAGGGGGCGACGTCAGACATAATAGCTGCGGGCCGGACCGAGCTGTCCGATGCGCAGGCGCAGGATATGAGGTGTCTGAAGAGCCCTTGCCTTTCGACCGGCATAAATATTGACGGTGCCGCCCCTTGGAGCGTGGAGGAGGAAAGGCCGCTGAATGGCGAACCCGTTCCCTTTCAGTTCGCGCGCGCAGGCTTGCTGACCCCCGCGGCTGCCATAGACCAACTGGCGCTTGAGAGCAATCTTCGCGAGATGGGGAGATTTCGCGAGTCCCCCGCTTTGCCCGATCCCTTCCTTGAGGCGGTGATCGAGATCGACCTTGCGCAGGATTCCGTCCTGGATGCGGGTATGCGCCGGGGCGGGATGAAGGACGACTCGGTCGCCGCAATCTGGCGGCGTCTGATCGGCATTCCGATGGGGGAGAACGCTCAGACGCCCACGGTATACCGTGCAGAGGCTTACGAATGCCAGCGCGGCCCGAAACTTCCGCCCGATGGTGGCTTGTGCCCCTGACCGTCATTGCAAGCCAATACCGCCCTTTGCGATCAGCAGTATCGGCCCCGGAGCGCATTCAAGACGCATCACCAGGGTAGGAAAGCGCTATGACATTGAAATACTGCAAACCAATGCTGAAACACTTGATTGCGCTTGCCGGGACCACTCTGGTTGGCGCGCTCCTTGTGTCCTCCATGCCCGCTTTCGCGCAGGCGCAAGATGACGACGAACCGGGGATCAACGCGGCGACAGCCCAGGACGCCGTCATGGACCTTCTGCCTGAAATCCCCGCGGAGGTGGACCGGTCGCTGGACGACTACATTTCCGGGAATGGCCACAGTGCGGACACGCGCCGCGTCACGCTACAGAGAGGATCGGTTTAAATGGTCTGGTTGCGTAACAAGACTGAGAAAACGAGCGGACGTTCCAGCATTGCACGCGGGTTTGTCGCGGCGCTCGCCGTTTACGCATGCCTGGGCTTCGGCATCACGGCCTCTGCGCAGGACATCGGTACATACGCGTTTGTTGACGCTCGGGCGCTGAATCTGCGCGCGTCTCCGAATACCGAGGCATCTGTTATTCGTACCCTTCCCCGCAGAACGGTTGTCAGTATTCTTGAGCGCAAGGGGGATTGGGCGCGGGTCTTTGTTCAGGACAGCAATGGAGGCGCCGCCGAAGGGTGGCTGTCGACACAGTTCTTGGGCAGACCTGCGGATACAAGCGCCGGGCTCCGGTCGCGGCTGGATGAAAGATCAGCGGCAGGTCACTATCCATCCTATAACCGGGCCGGGCCGCTCAGAATCAGCAAGCTCGACTTCGACTGCCGTCGACCCCTCTTTGGCAACAGCGGCATAAGAAAATGTGGCGTAAGCGTCCGTGTCCAGCTGTCCCCCGAAGAATATGATCCCAACCGCAGTGACAGCGTGTTGATCGCATGTCGAGGCGCGATATCCTATCGGACCGAGAATGATCGTCACGCGCAGCGTATCGTTGCTGTTGAACGGCAAAGCATTGCGCGCAACGACCGATTGGGGCGCACGGTGAGGGTTAATTTCGATGTCCACTCCAACAGGAACAAGATCGTCTCGGCCCAGCTCCGGGCCTTTTCCTGTGCGCGGGATTAGGTGCCGCGCCTGCCTTGCCTTCCTCCGGTGAGCAACCCGGACACGATGATCTTTTCCATCCTGCGCTGGCGAATGTTGCGAACCCCAAATGGTTGACGCTTGAACATATAGTGGACGTCCGGCACTCGATTGGTGCCGCCTGTCGGCGCCGCAAGCTAGAGCGTCGGGCGAACAAGTGGAATCCGGTGCATAACGACGTCTTTACTGACGTGTCTTATGGGGAGAAGCGATGCAGTGCGAGGTGCTGGACGTTGAGCGACGTTGAAGCTGGATATCCTTTCGGAGGTGGGCGTGTTTGGAGCCTCGGTGACACAGGTCACGCAGCGCCAAGAGATCACGCTCTCCCAGATCTACGGCTGGCGGCGCGACTTAAAGAAGAAAGCTCTATGGTCGCCGGATCGCGGCACGGTCTTCTTGCCGGTTGATTTTGGCACACTCTCGGAGCCGGTGAGCTCGGCTGCATCGCCGCGATCGCCCACCGGTTGAGCTCCGCCTGAGCAATGGCCGCTGTCTAAGGTTTGATAGCAGCATGGACGGAGATGCGCTGACACGGCTGAACCTTATTCCGCTCTTGGCGGGAATTTTCCGACTGTTCGCTCTGCTACACATTGGACCTACGGATTGGTAAATCTTAGAAGATTCAAAAAATTGCTTCAATCCCCTACAAACGGACGGGGCATCTCCGCGGCGAATCTGACATTTTCGCCGGAAATACGGTGCAGCGGTTCGCACGAATGGCACCGACCACGAAAACAGGAGCTTTTTCCGGGATGACCTACACCAGAACGGCGATGCAGAGTCTTGTGGCGCTCGCCCTGAGCGTTTCGACTGCAGCCTCGGAGCCGCTGCCCTGCCAGGGCCGGTATCAGGCGATATCGGGCGATGTGATCATGTCATCGGCCGGCATGGTCCAGATCGATCCACGCAAACGCAACGAAGGCACCGTCGATCTGATCTATGACGGCTGCAACCGGATCGTCGTGGAAGGTCAGGGGCAGCGCATGCCCATCGTCCGGTCGGCCACCTCCGGTTGGAGCGGCACGCTGACGGGTGGCGGGGCCAAGCGCATCTACAGGTTCAACGCCCTGACGCCGCGCCATATTGACAGCTGGATGGATGCTTTCGGCGGCGGCATGATGGTGCAGCGCGGCATGAAGCTGACGCTCGTGAAAGCGACCGAACATCAGCCCGTGGATTGCATATTCGACGGCGACCGCCATGATTTCTCGCGCGAGAATTCGGCTGCGCGTTCGTTTCTGGCAGCGCGTGGGCTGACCCCGCCATCGACCGATTTCACACTGAGCGATTATTTTCGGGCCAGCCAGTTAGAAACCGACTTCATCGAAGAGACCCGAAACACCAGCTCCCTGCATCTGCGCTTTCTTCTCGGGAGTGGCAACGTGATCCTGCCCGCCACGCGCGCCGCCACGCGGTTTCGCGAAATCTGCGGCGCCGAGGAGGGTACGCTCGATCCGCCGCGCCGGATGCTTGACTTCACGATCATCGAGTTGAAGAATCCGGCGGGCGTCGAGGTGTTCGCACAGATCGTCGATATCGAGACCGGAAAAATCCTCGCCAAGCGCCGGGCTGAGGTCCCGGGGTCCGGCGATGCCGCCCTCGCGGCTGCCCTTCAGGACGGCGCGGCGCAACTGGCCGAAGACGGCTTCACGGTCGGTCCGCTGAGCGACGGGAAACTGCGCTGATCCGGTAAGGCAACAAGGCCGCACAACATTCGAGAGCAGGAGACATAAGGCGGCATCGTCAACTTAACGGAATGTGGAAGTTGATGTGTGAATAACGGGCCATGACAGGCCGTGATCCCCTTTATCGCCGCCACCGGTTTCCAGCCGAGGTGATTGCTCATGCCGTCTGGCTCTATCTTCGTTTTCCACTCAGTCTGCGCATGGTCGAAGACCTGCTGGCGGCGCGTGGGGTCATCGTTTCGCACCAGACCGTACGCCTCTGGGTGGAGAAATTCGGCAGGCATTTCGCCAATGATATCCGGAGGCGATCCGCCGGCAGGCTCGGCGACAAATGGTACCTCGATGAGGTCGTCATCTCCATTGGCGGCAAGAAACACTGGCTGTGGCGGGCTGTCGATCAGGATGGCTTCGTTCTCGACGTTCTGGTGCAAAGCCGCCGCAATGCCAAGGCCGCCAAACGCCTGATGGCCCCTGTGCATTATTGGGACATAGATTCACGGTAGGAACCTGCTGGACGGTACCAACGCGGTCGGGCAACAAGCGACGCCATCCGGGACGTCCCTGAGGCAGGTCATTGCTTCTGAAACCAGACGCTGCAGGTGGCCGACGTCACCGCGACCTATCATACCGGCACGTCGCGACCGGAGCAGAATTTCGCGCATGCGGCGACAACTGCGGAAGCATCTTCACCAGCGCCCATCACGAAGGCTGAAGCACGATTTCGCTGCCACGGACGTCCTAGATGAAAAAGGCCCGGTACGGGAGAAAGGCTGCCTTCTTGCAGAATGCTTCCGTTGGAACGGGTACTGCCTGGAATCTGGAGCCATGCGCTATCGTCTCGATATCCGATGCACCAGATGACGGAATCGATCACCCGTTTCGATCCATCGGCAAAGAATGCGAGGCGGTCTTGTGAAGAGACTAAGCGTTTCGCGACGGCTACGCCCCTTCGTTCCAAGTCGTCAAGGCTCCGATCCCTGTCAGGAAAGGGGTCCGCGCGCCGCATCACGCGTCCTATCGTCGATTCGGGCCTTGCTCTCATCAAGCCCAATGTGTGCAGCCACCACCATGTACTCTGGCCCAGAATGCGCTCGGGAAACAGACGGCGGCTGCGTCCAGCCGCAAGCACCACTTCATGGGTCAAAGCCAGCTCGGCTGCGATGTCGCGTCCGCTTGCTCCATCTCCGACAATAAGGACCATGCCAAGCGGGAGATCACTGGGATTGTGATAACTTTCCGGTGTTAGTTGCTTGACTGCGCTGTCGAAGCCGGCAGCAATCGTTGGGATTATCGGTTTCTGAAACGCACCCGTCGCGACGATCACTGCCTTCGCTACTATGTACCTGCCATCGTCGAGTTGCGCGGCGAACCGCTCATCGGCCCGGCGTTCGAGCCGAGCCACACCATTTCCGGAATGCACCGGTAGGTCGAAATGGCTGGCGTAGGTTTCGAGATAATTCGCAAACTCGTCTCGCGTTGGATAGCCTTCTGGGTCCCCATCGAGCGCAAGACCAGGCAGCGAACTAAATGCGCGCGGAGTGAACAGGGTCAGGGAATCGTAGCGATGGCGCCAACTGTCGCCGACGCGGGCATGGCGATCGACGATTTGGAATGAAAGCTCTGGTCGGGCAAGATAATAGCCGGCTGCGAGTCCCGCTTGACCCGCGCCGATCACTAGAACGTCTATTTCCTCCGAACCATGGCTCACGGATAGCTGGCGAGGGCTTCTGTTCATGCAGCCTTTGCTTTGCCTTTTACCAGAATGCTCTCCATCAGCAAAAGCCCTACCCCACAGACAATCGCCACGTCGGCAAGATTGAAGGCGGGCCAATGATAGCTGCCGATGTAAAAATCCAGGAAATCCGTCACGGCACCCTGCCGGAGCCGGTCGAGCAGATTGCCGAGCGCCCCCCCAACCACGAGCCCGAGGGCGGATGCCGTCAGGCGGCTGTCGCTTCGATGGATCCAGATAAGGAGGCCGGCGACTATAGCGAGCGGGAACGCCATCAGGAGCCAAACCGGCGCCTGGCCGAACAATCCGAAGCTCACGCCGGTGTTAAAGCCGAGCACGAGATTAAAGAAGCCGGTGACGGGAATGACCTGAGGTGGATTCATAACATGGTCCATGACCCACCACTTCGTCGCCTGATCAATGAAAAACCCGCCAAGGGCGAGTGGAAGGCCGAGCCTGAGCATGTCCGAATGTCCTTTAAACTCCGGCTTAGCCGATCCGACCGAGGGCCGGGAACGTCTGGAGCAGCCATATTGCAAAGCTAGAGAGATGGCCGGTGATCATGGCGATGCCCATCACCACCATCACCCCACCAGCGACGATTTTGAGCACCCGGCCGGTGCGGCGCATCGACATCATCCGCGCCATGAACCCGCGCATGAATAAAGCCGCCAAGATGAAAGGGAGGCCAAGGCCCAGGGAATAGACGGCGAGCAGCGTCGTTCCGCTTGCAACCGTGGCGTTGGCAGCGGAGAGGGTCAGAATCGCACCTAGCACTGGTCCGATGCAGGGAGCCCAGCCGAACGCAAAAGCGAGACCCAGGAGATAAGCGGCCCCAGCGCTTCCGCTGCCCGGATTGGCATGGAACCGGGCTTCACGATTGAGCCAGGGCATTGGTACGAGGCCGGTCGTGAATAGGCCGAAGACGATAACGATCCCTCCGCCAATCAGGTTCGCTTCGAAAAGATACATGCGCAAGAGCCGGCTCAACACGGTGGCGCTGGCCCCAAGGATGACAAACACGGTCGTGAAGCCGAGCACGAAGCAGAGGCTGAGGCCGAGAGTTCGGCCCGCTGCCCTGAATTCTGTATCGGCCGCAATTCCGTCCGGGCTAATCGTGCGGCCTGCAACGTAGGAAATATAGCCCGGCACCAGCGGCAGAACGCAGGGCGACAGGAAGGATATAACGCCAGCGGCGAAAGCCGTCGCCATTCCGATACTGGAGAACTCCATCAGCCAATCTCGCCCACTAGACGGCGGAGCTTCTGCAAGCGAATCTCACGCGGCTCGTGCATGTCGAGCGTGCCGACGAATTGGCTCTCGGCATCCATCATGTAGACGCCTGCGGTGTGATCCATCGTGTATTCGCCCCCCTCCAGAGGCACTTTTCGCGCGTAGGCCGCAAAGGCCTTCACCACGGCGTCCGTTTCCTGTCGATTTCCCCGCAATGCGAGGATGCGATCATCAAAGGCTGTCATGTATTGAGCCAGCAGCTCTTGGCTGTCTCGTTCGGGATCGACGGTGAAGAACAGTACGTTGAACTGGTCGGCCACCGGCCCGAGCTCGTTCATGAGATCGCTGAGTTCGTAGAGCGTCGTCGGACACACATCGGGACAATGGGTGAAGCCGAAGAAGGCGAGATAAGGCTTTCCAGCAAGCGCGGCATTGTCGATCGTCCCGCCTTGATGCGATGTGAGCTGGAACGGGCCGCCGATAGCTGCGATGCCTGTCGAAGACGCGACCGCCGCATTTTGCTGCTGCCAAGGCTTGGACACTGACAAGCCGATGAAAAGCCCACCGACAGCGGCGACGGCAACCCATGCAACAAGACGGAAAAGTTTGACGCCGCTCATTGGACAGCCTCTCCGTGCCCGTCATGTTCGTTCGCAAATTCCGGACGAGCACCCATGTTCTGCACAGCGAACTCAACGTCGATGGTACCGGCCTGCTCGAACACCAGTGTTGCGGCAAACCGCTCCCCTTCCTTCAAAGGACGCGATGGCTTCAAAAACATGATGTGTATACCGCCAGGTTGAAGTTCGACCGTCTTGCCAGCCCCAATTTCGATGCCATTTTGCACCGGCCTCATGCTGGCAACCCCGTCGATCACGGTCGACTCGTGGATTTCCGCCCGTTCTGACAGAGGTGATGAGATCGAAACCAGACGGTCGGCCATACCGCCATCGTTCGTTAGCGTCAGATAGCCGCCGGCTACCGGCGCGACCGGCGGAGTCGCGCGCGACCACGGATGATTGATGGTGATCGAACCGGCTTGGAAGTCGTGACCAACGGCAGGAGAGATCAATACCGCAAGGGTAAGGAAGGCGGCGGATAGGGCTCGTGAACTAATCATGTTGATTAACTTTCTCTCCAGCTTCCCCGGCCTTTTCAAGAATTTCCAAGCCGCTTCTGACAACGACAACAACCACGCCCAGGCCGATGATCAGATCCGGGTAGGGCGAATTGAAAAGGATTACGGCCAGACCCGAAAGCGCGATGGCTGAGTTCACGAGCATGTCGTTTGTCGTGAAAATCCATGAGGCTTGCAGATGCACGCCGCCTTCCCGATGAGAATTCAGGAACCACATGCAGATCATATTCGTAAGCGCGCTCGCGATTGCCACGGCAATCATGACCGGCCCTATCGGATCGGAGCCAGTGAAGAAGCGACGACCGACTTCAAATAGAAGAAGACCAGCGAAAACCATCAGAAGGATACCCGACAGCCGGGCAACTCGAACCTTCGCCGCCAAACCGCGACCTACGACGAAAAGGCTAATAGCGTAGACACCGGCATCGCCAAGATTATCGAGTGCAGAGCCCATCAATCCTGTTGACTGAGCCCACCACCCTAATCCCCCCACAATGGCTGCCTGGGCCGTATTGATCGCAAGCACCCATGCGAGCGCCCATTGTTCGCTCTTCTCGGATGAAGTGGCACTGCCCTTGGACTGATTACTCATAAATTACACCTCGGCTTTCTTGGCGAGAAGTGGAAGCCGCGACCTGCCTTCGCGCACTGCTTGGGCTCATTTGTCGCGGGTGCCGCGCCAGGTCAGCAGGCGCAGCGCATTGGCTGTAACGAGGACCGTAGCGCCCGTATCGGCGAGAATCGCCATCCAGAGCGTGGTAATGCCGAATAGAGTCGTCACGAGGAAGACGGCCTTCAGACCAAGCGCTATGGCGATATTTTGCCAAATATTGCCGAGTGTCGCCTGTGACAACCCGATGAGATCGGCAACACCCGTCACCCGGTTTCTGAGCAGCGCGGCATCTGCGGTCTCCAGAGCAACGTCGGTGCCTGCACCCATGGCAACGCCAACGGAAGCGGCTGCGAGCGCCGGCGCGTCATTGATACCGTCTCCCACCATGGCGATCGGGCCATTAGCTTTGAGGCGACCGATCTCGGCGAGCTTGGCGTCGGGCAACAATTCGGCGCTTGCCTCAAGGCCAAGATGGGCCGCAATGGCGTCGGCCGTGCGCTTGTTGTCGCCGGTCAGCATCAGTGGCCGCACACCTCGATCTGTCAGCCGCTTCACACCTTCGATAGCGTCGTCGCGCGGTTCGTCGCGCAACGCGATCAATCCCTCGATGGTCTTGCCCTTTATAAGCACGACGACCGTCTTGCCCTGGCTCTCCAGTATGGTGATCGTCTCGGCAATGTTCTCTTCGAGGGCAGCCTGTTCGGCGGCATGACGGGGAGACCCGACCGAAGCGAAGCCGTCCTTCAACCGCGCTGTGACCGCTTTGCCGGGTGTGGCAACGCCGCCCCCGAAGGTGACGGGCAGTTCGAGCCCCCGCACTATTGCCGCCTCCACGATTGCAACCCCGAGAGGATGGCTGGTGCTGCGCTCGACGGCCGCTGCAATGGCAAGGACGGCGTTCTCGTCCCCATTGATCGGCACAATGTCCGTCACCTGGGGATGGCCACGCGTCAGCGTTCCTGTCTTGTCGAAGGCAACAGTTACGACCTTACCGAGTATTTCCAGTGCCGCGCCCCCCTTAATCAGCAATCCCTGACGCGCGCCGGCGGCAAGACCCGAGGCAATAGCCGCCGGCGTGGAAATCACGAGCGCGCAGGGGCAAGCAATCAGCAACGTCGCAAGACCCCGATATACCCATGTCATCCAGTCACCGCCGAAGGCGAGCGGCGGCACCACGACGATCAGAGCCGCGACGACCATAGCGCCAGGCGTATACCAGCGGCTGAAACGGTCGATCATACGCGCCGTCGGGGCCTTTGATTCCTGAGCTTCCTCGACCATGTGGATGATGCGGGCAATGGTATTGTCGGCCGCGACATGACTGATCGACACTCGCAACTCGCCATTTGCATTGATGCTGCCGGCATAGACGTTTGCGCCGGCTTCTTTAAGCACGGGCATGGATTCGCCTGTCACGGGCGCCTCATCGACCTCAGATGCACCATCAATCACCGTGCCGTCAGACGGCACACGGTCCCCAGGCCGAACAACGACGACATCACCAATAGCCAACTCTTCGGCAGCGACCTGCTCAATGACACCATCACGCTCGCGGAACGCGACCCGGGGCACGAGATCGATCAGCGCTTCAATGCCTGCCCGCGCACGGCCTGCCGCCACGGTTTCAAGCAGCTCGCCCACTGCGAACAGGAAGATCACGACAGCAGCTTCTTCGGCCTCGCCGATGGCGACCGCGCCGAGTGCCGCGACCGTCATCAACGTCTCGATGGTGAAGGGTGAGCCGGACATCGCACCGGCGACCGCCCGCCGCGCGAACGGGATAACGCTGATCAGGGCCGCACCTGAATAGAGCCATTGCTCCCAATCCGGCAGGATACGCGCAATGGCGAAGGCAAGCATGAACAGTGCGCCGGTCAGCAGTACAAGCCGACCCTTGCTGCCTTTCCACCACGCCTCTGTGATGCGCTTCCGAGGCGGCCCCCCCTTCGTCTCAGCCTGCTCGATCACTGGCGTGTACCCGAGCGCTCGGATCTTTTGCTCAATAGTGCCGAGGGCCGTCCGGTCTTCATCGAGTTGCAATGCTAGCGTCTCGTTGGCGTAGCTGACATTGATGTCGCTAACGCCCGGCAGGCGTTGCATCGCCGTCTCGATTTTCAATGCGCACGAGGCGCAGTCCATGCCTTCTATACGCAGTCTGTAAGGGCTCGCTGCCGCCATGGTGTCACCTCGATGGTTTAATGTGACACCGCAGATAGACCCTGTAGCAACTATAGGGTCAAGAGTGGACTTCGTTTATTTGATTTCGCGCTGCGATCCACGTGCAAATTCGCGGTACAACTTCATTAAGGAGCCTTGACCCTGTAGTGGGTACAGGGTGCAGAAATAGTTGAATGCAAAGGTAAATGGAGCGAAGCGAAACGATGGCGAAAGGGAGTGCTATGACCACCGGGGCGGGCACGACTGCAAATACCTGGGCGTTCGTCTTCTCGGCATGGCTCATTGCGCTTGCCGCCTCGCTCAGCGCTCTCTTCATTGGTGAGGTCATGGGACAGACGCCGTGCAATCTGTGCTGGCATCAGCGCGCTTTCATGTTTCCGCTGGCGGTCATTCTGGCTGTCGCTAGCTTTCGAGGTGATGCCAGCGTTTCCCGGTACGGACTTCCACTGGCTGCCCTAGGTGCCGCCATCGCTGCATTCCACTCCCTCCTTTATGCGAGGATCCTTCCAGCAGCCATCGAGCCTTGTACACAAGACGGCCCGTCATGTTCTGGCGTCGAGATGACGGTCCTTGGCATTTTGCCGCTCCCTTACCTATCGCTCGCCGCCTTTGGGAGCATCGCTCTTCTTCTCGTTCTCGCGCACCGGAGACGTTCAACATGACCAGACGGTCCATCGTACTTCTCACTGGCCTTGTCGCACTGATTGTCTTTGCAGGCGGTGCCTTTATCTACGACCGGTACGGCGGCCTCTCGGCACAGCCCGTTGCACCGGCGCAAGGTGATGCGTTGGTCAGGGCGCATTCACCCGTAATCGGCCCAGCGGATGCGCCGGTGACGATCGTGGAATTCTTTGATCCGTCCTGCGAGGCGTGCCGAGCTTTCTATCCAGCCGTTAAGCAGATCATGGCGAATTTCCCTGCCGAGACGCGCCTGGTCATCCGATACGCGCCCTTCCATGACGGATCTGACGAAGCCGTCAGGATTCTGGAAACAGCCCGTCTTCAGGACAGATACGAACCGATACTGGAAGCCCTGCTGGCGCGACAGCCGGAATGGGCCGTGCATGGTGCACCCGATCTCGAGAAAGCCTGGGAAATCGTGGCGGCGGCTGGGTTGGATGTTGAGCAGGCACGGCGTGAGATGTCCTCGGCCGAGATTGACGCCGTTCTTGAGCAGGATATGGCCGATGTTCAGAGCAATAATGTGCGCCAGACACCGACCTTTTTCGTGAATGGCAGGCCGCTGGAATCCTTCGGACCGCAGCAACTCCACGACCTGGTGCGTGAAGAGGTGGAGAGCGCCAGAGCGGCGCACTAGGCGAGCCATCGAGATCGACAAACGTCCAAATAGAACCTACATGACCCTGTATACGCTATAGGGTCATAAAATGAACTCTTCAATTCTGACGATCGGTCATCTTGCAAGGCAAACCGGTACCAAGGTCGAAACGATCCGCTTTTACGAGAAGAACGGTCTACTGCCCGAGCCCTCGCGTACCGAAGGCAATTATCGGGCGTACGAGCCAGACCATCTGAACCGGCTGAGCTTTATCCGCCGGGCACGTGACCTGGGCTTCTCGCTCGACCAGATCAGAGCGCTTCTCACGCTATCCGACAATCGCGGACAATCCTGCGCAGCAGTTGATGCCATCGCTAGCGAACATCGTGCAGAGGTCGAAAAGAAGATCACTGATCTCATGGCGCTCAAGGCCGAACTCGACAGAATGATCGACCAGTGCGAGTGCGGCATCGTCGACGATTGCCGGATCATTGAAACCCTGTCGCCGAAATGATCGGAGGTCCATGCAGCTTTGCCGACGATCCATGTCTTGATCGACTGCAATTGGTAGGTCGTTCGACATCTTCCGCTTGGAAGGGTTGGCTGCTGAAAGCGGCCTTTCCGCTTTCCACCCCATGGAGGTCATCGGATCCAAGTCATGCCAAGGCCTCATGGGCTTCCCGCTGACGATATTCGGCAACGATTCTTGAGACGGTTGGCTCGCTCACGTCATAGAGCCGCGCCATCTCGGCGCCGGACTTGCGCCCCGCAACAACGGATTCGGCGATCTCACGCCGTTTCTTATCGTCAAGTTTGCGCCGCCGACCACCGAGCCGCCCTTCCAACCGCGCCTGCGCTAGCCCTGCGCTAGTCCGCTCGCGGATCATGGCGCGCTCGAACTCGGCGAATGAGCCGACCATCTGCATCATCATGCGGCCTGCCGGTGTCGTCGTGTCGATCGCTTCGGTCAGCGACCGGAAGCCGGCCCCCGCCGCTTCGATCTTTTCCATCAAGTGCAGCAGGTCTTTCAGGCTTCGCGAAAGCCGGTCGAGCTTCCAGACAACAACGACATCGCCATCCCGTAGCTGGCCGATCATCTCCTGGAGCCTCGGCCGGTCCCATCGCCCGCCGCTGGCGGATTCTTCGAAGACGCGTTTACAACCCGCTGCCGTCAGCGCGCGCAACTGTGCTGCGTTCGACTGGTCGTCCCCCTTCGACACGCGAGCATAGCCGATCAAATAAGGTGCGGTGCTCAATTCGATCCTTTCACAAACGGCCGTCTACGGAAGCAGGATGACCATGACCGCAAATCAAGGCTCAATGCCTTTCACAATCCTCTTGCAAAACTGTATCAAAAGGCAAGTGATTTTTGAAAGGGATAACCGATGCCAGCACGCATTTACATGACCGGCCCTCAGCGCGACGCTTTGTTGGCGCTGCCCGAAGACGAGACGACGGTCGTCCGCCATCACAGTCTGGACGTAAACGACCTAGCTGCCATCAACAGCGCCCGCACGCCTGAGACCCGGCTTGGCTATGCTTTGCAGCTTTGCTGTCTGCGTTATCCGGGGAGGCATCTCCGACGCGGCGAATTGCTGCCCGCTGTCATGCTCGACCATATCGCTGAGCAGATCGGGATCGATGCAGAAGTGATCGGCGGTTTCGCACGACGGACGCCCACACGCTACGATCAGCTTCTCGCGATCAAGGCGCGTTTCGGGTTCACCGACCTCACCAAGCCGATGCGCGCAACGCTTCGAGCGTGGCTGGAAGCCGAAGCTGTCGGCCTGACCAACGGACGCGTCTTGTTGGGCAACTTCCTCGACGAACTGCGCTTCCGTAAGATAGTCATTTCCGGAATCACCGTGGTCGAGCGCATGGCCGCCGAAGCGATGCACGCGGCCGAAAACCGGATCATCGCCGACATCGACAATCGTCTCGATCCGGCCACCCATAGCCGACTTGACGCGCTTATCGCCGAGAAAACGCACGATAGGCAAAGCCGATTTTCCTGGCTACGGGAACCCACCCCGCGCGTCGCCTCTGCCTCGCTCGTCGGTATTCTTGACAAGATCGCACTGGTTCGCGGCATCAGGACGCCCGCCATCGATAGACGATACGAACCCCGAATGGAGCAATTTGCGCGCGAAGGGGTCCGCTACACCGCGCAGGCATTCCAGCAGATGGGGTCGGCGCGGCGGCATGTTATTCTTGTGGCGACGCTGCGCGAGTTTGAGGCCACGCTGACTGACACAGCTATCGGTATGTTCGACTCGCTCATCGGGCGAGCGCATCTGCGTGCCCGCAAACGCCTTGAACAGACGGTTGCCGCTTCTGCCGACCAGGGCCGCGACCGATTAATCCGTGTCGCCGACGTGCTTGAGGCGGTCAGCAAAGCCGCACGCGCCGGCGGCGATATTGCAGCAGCGGTCGCAGCGGTCGCCTCGCTCGATACGATCGATGCCGACGCTGCTCTTCTCCGGCGAACCACGAGGCCGGGACGAGATAATGCCATCAGTGAAATCGGGCCAGAATATCGGACGTTCAAGCGGGCGGGGCCGCGCTTCCTGAAAGCGTTCACGTTCGAGGGTCGCAAGGGTACCGCGCCGCTCCGTGCAGCGATGGCGATCCTGGCCGAACTCGATGGCGACTGGCGCACGGCGCTCCCTGATGGCTTGCCGCTCGGGCATATCGAGCGGCGATGGCAGCGCTATGTCGTCACGGACGACAAGATCGACCGAACCCATTGGGAGCTGGCGACCTATTCCGCGTTGGCTGGAGCACTGGCGGCGGGCGACATCTGGGTGCCAACCTCCCGACTGCACCGCTCTCTGGAAACGCTGCTTTCACCGAGTACGGATCCGGTCCCGGCACAGGTCTCCGATATTCCTGATCCTCATGTGTGGCTCGATGCCCGCGCGGCCGAACTGGATACTGCGCTGCTCAAGGTATCAGGGGGGCTGACCAGCGGCGATCCCGCGCTGTTTTCCGGTGACCGACTGCGGTTTCCGAAAGAGCCGAAAACCGATCTTGCCGAACGCGACGATGGCAGACAGTTCGTCCGGACCTGCTACAATCTCGTGCCGACGACGCGCATCACCGATGTTTTGTCTCAGGTCGAACGTTGGACCGGTTTCACCAGCCATTTCGGTCATGTCTCGACCGGGTTGCCGCCCAGCGATGAACGATCCTTTCTCGCAGCTATGATTGCGGAAGCGACGAACCTCGGCCTGTCACGGATGGCTGAGGTCTGCGGCGTGGCATCGCGGCGCACGCTCCTGCGCATGCAGACGTGGCACATGCGTGAAGAGACGTTTCGCGCCGCGCTCGGCTGTCTGACCGACG
This sequence comes from Martelella mediterranea, assembly GCF_004342225.1. Lineage (GTDB taxonomy): Bacteria > Pseudomonadota > Alphaproteobacteria > Rhizobiales > Rhizobiaceae > Martelella > Martelella mediterranea_B. The sequence goes on from NZ_SMAR01000006.1 coordinate 128,662, forward strand.
CCATACAGGCCGAACCAATGGCGGCCTGGTTCGGTGAGGGCTGGCGCGCCTCTGCCGATGGGCAGGCTTATTATCTTGGTGGCGCCGGGGAGGCTGGCGGTCAGGTCAACGCGCATTACGGCCGCGACCCGATCGTCAAAATCTACACCACCATCACCGACCGCTACGCACCGCTCCATCAAACCGTGATCCGCGGGCACTGCCGGCGAAGCGATCCATGCCCTCGACGGCATTCTCGGCCACGAAAGCAACGCCAACCTTTCCGCGCTGCACGTCGATGGCGGCGGCGTCTCCGATATCGTGTTTGCGGTCATGGACCTGCTCGGGCTTGATTTTGAGCCACGTATTCCGCGCCTCTCCGATCGCCGCCTCTATTCCTTCGAGCCGCCCAAGCGTTACGGACGCCTCGCGCCGCTGTTCGGGAACAGGCTCAACCGCGATCTGATCGTCAATCACTGGCCCGACATTCATCGCGTCATTAGGGCGATGCGCGACCGAACCATCACCCCATCGCTGATCCTGAAAAAGCTCTCAGCCTACCGGCAACAAAACAGCCTTGCCGCTGCCCTTCGCGAGGTCGGCCGTATCGAGCGCACACTCTTCACATTGCGATGGTTCAAGGATCCGGCGCTTCGCCAGCTTGTCACGGGTGAACTCAATAAGGGCGAAGCGCGAAACAGTCTGGCGCGCGCGGTTGCGTTCCACCGGCTCGGCCGCTTCCGGGATCGCGGTATCGAAAATCAGCAAATGCGAGCGGCAGCACTCAATCTCGTCACCGCCGCAATCATCCTGTTCAACTGCCGCTATCTCGACCGCGCCGTGAGTGAACTTGGAAGTCGCGGAGTGAAAATTGATCCCGCTCTACTCTCGCAGCTTTCACCTTTGGGCTGGGACCGGATCAACCTCACCGGCGATTATGTCTGGTCAGACGGCATTGAACTCGATGCCGACGGACTCATGCCCCTTCGAATCCCCGATAGCTACCGTGAATCTATGTCCCGATAATGCACAGAGGCCCGATGGCGCCGAACCCGTCGCCTTCGTTCTGGAACACGTCCGGCGTGGCCGTGGGAAGGACTTCCTCTTCCTCGGGTTGGGACATGAGATAGAGCAACGCACCGCCCGCGCCGATCACGAGGACGACGACCAAAGCGAGCAGCGGTGAGCGCCGTGGGGCAGGGGGCGAACCAGCGCCCTTGCCTTGTTCTAGAGCAGCGAGGCGTTTGTCGAGGTCTGCGTTTCCAGTATCGCTCATGAGCCTACCCCCGCAGGTGGGGTGGCCTCGATGCAGACCACCTCCTCCCCGATCCGCAGCACCCATTGTCGGTTCACGCCTGAAACCCGGATCACGCTGTCCTCGGTGGCTTGCGTGTTGACCGTGCGCTCACGGCCATTGGCGTAGCGGAAGATCGCAGGCACCGGCGCGTTCCGCGGAAATTCGAAATACGTAAACGTCCCGTCATCCCAGACACGGGTGGGGGTGAACTCGGTCCGCGCGCTGGCACCGTAATTATAGTTCGGCGCTTGGGCCGCGATGGCACGTGTGGGCCGCGTATTGTCTTCGGGGTAGCGGAACTGGACCACGTAAAAGGTCGGACTGCGGGTCTCCTCGACGTTGAAGTAATAACTGCGCCTGTTCGTGTAGACGGTCACATTGGTATGCACCCCGCGCGCCACCGGCTTGATCGCGAAGGCCTGACCCCCGGGTACGCCGTCGATCTCGAAGCCTTCCGTGTCGCCCGCAATGATCGAGCGGATGCTCTCGCCTTCCCCGAACTCGACCGTGGTCACATGGGTGAGCGACACGCTGAGCCGGTAGACCTGACCTTCTTGATATGTTGCCAGCCGCACCCGATTGTCATTGGGCCCGCCACGCGGGATGGCTTCGGCGAAAGCAAGGCCGGGCAACAGGGCAATCAGCAATATCAAAAGTCGAGCAGGGAACAAATTCAGTTCTCCAATCTATCGGAGCGGATGGAATATTCGAGGACCGTGAAGCCGAAGGGGTTGGTCCAGACCTCATCGATGGAGCGGCGGGTCTCGGGGCGGAACTCGAAGAGAAGCGTGGCGGTGAAGAGGCCTGTCTGGACGCCATTGATGGAGGTCAGGCGCTTGCGCAGGCGGACGGTGGCGCGGTTGGTGCCGATCCGGTTGATGCTGAGGATTTCCACATCGAGCCGGGCATTGGGGCCATAGACCGTCGGCGGATAATTCTCGTTGGCGCTGTTCCAGATCTGGCGCAGCCCGCTCTCGGCAGCCCCGTCAGAGCGACGCAGTACGCTTCGGATGCGCAGATCATTGTCGAGCTGGTTATAGACCTCGCGGTCGGTCACGTAGCGGAAGACCTCCGCCTCGATGATCGCCTGGTTGGCGGTCACCGAGGAGGCGCCCACCGAGGCTTCGGGGAGTGCAAAGCCGGTGGCGGGATCATAGGGCACGACCACAGGCGGCGGATCGACATCGAGGATCGCGACAGCCGCCGCGCTCAGGCATCCGAGAATGCCGAAGATGAGCCCGATGAGCCCAAGGCGCTGCCAGAGCCGTTCGCGGCGCAAGGCGCCGTAGACCAGTTCTTCTTCGATGATTTCTTGTTCACTCGCCACCTGTCACAACCCTTGATCAGTCTGCCCGCAGGTCCGGCAGCGTGAAGTCCATAAACCGCTGCTCCTCGGCGATGGTTGCGGCATCGATCACGCCGCCTGTGCCGTCGCCCACGGTCTGCACCGCTTCGAGCTGCCACATGGCCACGAGCGCGATCGCCAGTTCCGCCGTCACGCGCGTGTTGAGATCGATGCTTTCCTTCAGTTCATCCATGTCATCGATCAGCCCGACCAGCCTGTCGACGCGTTCCAGCGATTGGCCTGCGTCTTCATAACTGTTCTGGGCAGCTGCCGAGACGAGCGCGCCGGTCGTCGCTTGCGTCGCCACACGATTGGCCCCGGGATTTCCGCTGGTGGCCATTTCCGAGAGCGTGTCCTCGTCGAAGCCGAGATCGGCCAGCACCCGGTCCATCTGGGTTTCAATCTCGCCTGCGCCGGACCCGGAAAGTCCGGAGAAATCGCCCGTCTTGATGGCCTCAATCGTCGCAAGGATGTCGCCGAATTCCTGATCGAGCAGTCCGTTCAGCTCGTCTTCCATTTCCGTGCGGATGATCTCCGGCAGTTCGGCAAGACGGGTGAGCGCCTCATAGGTTCGTTGCAGCTCCGCGAGTTGATCCGTGAGTGTGGCAAGCTGTTCGCGGAGCTGCGTCAGCTGCTCGTTTTGCAGGATCTCGTCTTCGACCATCTGCCGGAGCTGCTGGATGTTTTGCGCGATGTTCTGGGTATCGACGACGGGCACGCCTTGCGCGAGGGCAGGGGATAGGGCGCCAAGATGCAGACCAACCCCAAGTGTCGTGGCCAAAGCTGTCCTCAAGAGCAGATGTCCCATCATTCAATCTCCCTGATCGTAAAATCCATGAACGCGCCCTCGGCCATGCGGGCGCTGGCCTGGGCCAGTTCCTCGGCGGAGAGGGCGCGGGTCCGCGCCGCCTTAAGCCGGATGCGAGCGGCGACGAGACGCACGAGTTCGGCCCGGGCATAGGTGTTGAGCGCGACGCTTTCCTGCACATCCTCTGTCTCGGAAATCCGCTCGACGATGTCTGCAATACGCAGGGCGGCCTGTCGGATTGCGGCGGGCGCGTTGTTGCCATAATAGGCCGCGCCATGCCCGGTGATCGAGAGGTTGGCATTGGCCAGAAGCGCGGGGTCGATCGTGCCGAGCGCCTCGATCCCGCCGATGCGGCTTAGGTAGAGATTGTAGCGTTCAGGAATGACCTGGACGTAGTGCTGGGTCTCGGCAAAGGGCGGGACACCGCCATATTCAAAGACCCGGCCGGGGCCGGCATTATAGGCCGCGAGCGCGTTGATGATATTGCCGTCGAAGGTGTTCAGTTGCGTTGCGAGATAGCGCGCGCCGCCATGCACCTGCAGGTAAGGGCTGTCATAGTATTCCGGGTTGATGCCGAGATCGCTGGCGGTCCCGGGCATGATCTGGGTGAGACCGAAGGCCCCGACAGGCGAGCGCGCACCGATGGTGAAGCGGCTTTCCTGCCAGATGAGCGCCTGCAACAACGCGCGCCATTGAACCGGGGAGAGACCCGCACGGCCCACGCCCGCAAAGCCGCTGGTCTCCTGAGCCACGCGGATGATGAGATGCTCGATGTTTTCCGCCGCATCCCCGAACATCCGCGCGCCGCCGGGATTGGGATCAATGTCACCCGTGCCATAGACCGCCTCGACAGAGCGGGCTGGATCGCCACTGCCGCTTTCCAAGCCCGAGACCATCACCGGCAGTCCCTGACCGCCGAAGCTTGTCTGGGCATCGAGGATGCGCTGGAGTGTGGCCAATTGCTCGCGTTCGATCTCGGCAATGAGTTCGCGCACCGAAAGCTTGTCCGCCTGGATCGCAAGGTCGGTCTCGCGGTCGCCGGTCTCGACGATATCGCGCGCGGTCAGCCCGCTGTCATTGGTCGGCACACCTTGGGCGAAGCCGAGACCGGGCAGCAGGCAAAGCGCCAGGATATGGGGCAGCCTAGACTTCAATGTCGGCCTCCGGCGCGCCGAGGGGCGTGAAGCTGCAATCTGGCGCGACGGGGGCCGTCGAGGCCAGGAAGGTGAAGCAATTGGCGTGCGGCTCCTGGTACTGGGCGCAGGAGGCCAGCGCGCCGAGCGACGTCACAGCTAGAAGAATACGAATCATGAAAGCCTCCAAAAGTCTTGGCGGTCGCGGTAATCGGCGCCCACGAGCGCCTCGCCTTTTTCCATGCCGCCGAGGATGGTGAGATTGGGCCCGAGGGCGCTTAGATCGGCATCAATGACGATCGAGCCCTGGTCGTCGCGGATGAGGGCCAAGCGGCTGTCGCTGCCGGTGTTGAGAAGCACATCGAGTTCCTTCTCATAGAGGTTCAGCATCGCGTAGTCGGCCGCATGGGCGCGGATGTTCGGAAGCAGGATTTGCGTCGGCACGGCCTCGACGATGGTCTTGCCGGTCCGGGTGCGCTCGAGCTGGCTGGCGTATTGCGTCATCATCACCGCGCCGGTGTTCTGCTTGCGCGCGGTCACAAGCCAGTTCGACAGCCGCTCGGCGAAATACGCGTTGTCGAGCGCCTTCCAGGCCTCGTCGATCACGATGATGGTGGGGCGGCGGTCCTCGATCTCGCGCTCGACCCGGCGGAAGAGATAGGAGAGGACCGCCATCCGCTCCTTCTCGGCCTCGCTGTCGAGAATGCCGGTGAGATCGAAGCCGACCACATCCCCCTCGAGTGAGAAGGTGTCTTCCAGAGTCGGCCCGAAGATCCAGCCGTAGCGGCCCTCTTCGGTCCACTCGATCAGGCGCTGGTGCAGATCGCCGCCATCATCGGTGGGCACAAAAAGAGATGCGAAGTCGCGCCAGTTTCGCAAGGCTGGGTTCGTGGCCTGCGCATTCTGGCGCACGACCTCTTGGATGCGGTTGGTCTGTGCCGGGGTCAGCGGCTTGTCGGCGCGGTGAAGGAGCGTTGCGAGCCAATCCGAAAGCCAGGCGGTGCCGCGCGCATCTGTCTCGGTCCAAAGCGGGTTGAGGCCTGTGGGCTGCCCGGCCTTTAATGACGCATAGCGCCCGCCATTGGCGCGGACCGCCATCTCCATACCGAGACGGTAATCGAAGACGAAGATCCGCGCCCCTGCTCGACGGGCTTGCGTCATGAGGAATGCGGAAAGCACCGATTTGCCCGACCCGGGCCGGCCCATGATCAGGGTATGCCCGCTGGTCGGTTCTTTGTCGGGCGATCCCTGCTCGTGATAGGAAAACCGGTAGGCGCTTTGTTCGGGCGTGGGCAGGTAGGTGATGACGCGGCCCCAAGGGGTTTTCTGAGCAGACTTGCCAAGCTGTGTCCGGTGAAATGCCGCGAAATCCGCGAAGTTGCGATTGGTGATCGCACTGGCGCGCACGCGCTTGGGCTGGTTGCCAGGATGCTGGCTGAGGTAATGCGCTTTGGCCGCAATCCTCTCACCGATCATCTTCACCCCTTCCGCGGCGGCGGCATTCACGATCTCGGCGCTCAGCGTCTGCAATTCGTCCAGCGTGTCGCAGAAGAGCGTCACGACCATATGGTGCTCGCCGAAGCTCTGGCGCTTGGCCTCGAGATCATCGGCGGCGATGTCGAGCGCTTCCATGAGCGACAGGGCCGCGTCCTGGGAAGCCTGCATCTGGCGCTTTTGCCGCTTGATACGCCCCGCCATGAGGTTCGAATTGATCGGCGTGAAAGAATGCGTGACGATCATGTCGACCGGCAGGTTCAGCATGTCGAACATCGTGCAGGTCGTGGCCTCGGAATATTCCCCGATGGTGAAGCTCTTGCCGTAGCGATGTCCCACGACGCCTTCAGAGAGCTCGAAGTGATCTCCCTGAAACGTCACGCGAGTATTGGCGACATTGAAAGACAGAAAGCCGTAGGTATTGGCCGGATAGAGCGGCAGTTCCTGGCCGGTATTGAGCGCCCCCAGAAAGCCGATCAACTCACCGCCCTTAGCCGAAAGCACGCGCGGATTCAGCTCCGTCAGGCCAGACAGGAACACGTTCACGGCCTCGCCCAATCGGCGAAGGCGCTTTTCGGTCGCTTCCTTGAGGCGATCCGGCGCGCTGCGGTTCAGGAATCGCAGGACGCTTTTTGGAGGCGGGCGATGGATGATCGTAAGGGTGAGCGTCTTGTCGCGCAGCCCGCTGGTCTCTAGCTTCTTGGCTCTGCCTCAATCTGTGTGGCAGAACGGTAGCATTCTCGCCCGCAACAATTCTGGACCAGCCCGGCCGTACATGGCGCGTTTGAGGGTTTTCAGGCGGTTGATCTGACCTTCCGCCTGGCCGTTGCTCCAAGGCATCTCGATTGCGTTTTTGACCGCATCGAAGTCCCGGTTCAAGGTGCGGGCGAAGCGCATGATGGGCGCCAGGTTGGTTTCGATCGCGTCGTCGATCCATGCAGGGAGCGGGTCTGCTTGGCGGCCACGCATGATACCGTTGAACCGCATGGCGAGGCTGCGCATCGTTGCGAAGGCGGGAGAGCCGGTCTTGAGCGTGTCGACTTTCCGCGCCTGATCCGGGGTGAACTTTCCGCGCGGCTTGATGCACAGCGCGGCCGCGATGACCGGGGAGATCGCGTGCCCAGTTTCCGGGTCTCGGACTGGCTTAAGGATTTCGTGCTCTACCTTGGGGTCGCTCGCTTGCTGTTCGGCTCTGCGCCAACCCGCCAGCAGCCGCTGCAAATGCGACTGACTCCCCTCGTAACCACGCTCTTGGATCATATGGAACAGGGCGCTGCCAGTTCGAATGCCCTCCTTCCAGCTTTGGCTCAGGAACTCTTCAAAGTACCACGGCGAAGTTGGTTTCAAAGCGGCCCGCCTGCGGTCCGGTGGTGTTTCGAACTGCAGCCATTTCGCGATGCTACGACGCGGGAACCCTGTTCGTCGCCCGATCTCGCTGCAGGAAAGCCCTTGATTTCGGAGTGCATGAATGGTGGCGAAAATCTCTTCCCGAGACGTCCTGTGCGCAAGGCGTGACTTCAGAAGGTTGCCGGCGGCGGTGATGTTGTCGGCGTCGGACAGCAGCGCCCTGCCGGTCGCACGGCCATGAAGGTTCATTTGCTCCTCTATGGCCTGCCGCAGGTTTTGTACGATATGGAACCGGTCAGCGACTTGCTTCGCCTGCGGTGCCCCTTGCCGTGCGGCCTGGGCGTAAAGACCGCAGCGATCTCTACTGATCACTTCCACCTCGGGATGTCGCTTCAGCCAGTTGGTGCAGGTGACGACATCTCGATCCTCGAGAACATCGATGACCACGCGCCGCTCCAGATCGACAATGATCGTGCCGTAGGTCTGCGACTTCCGCCAGCTCCAGTCGTCGATCCCGATGACTGTCGGCGGCGCGGCGGTGTCTTGAGCACGCTTCTTCAACTGCCTGAGCACTGTGTCATCGCTGATCCCAAGGCCCAAACGGTGCAAGAGCCGCTCGGCCGGCCGCCCGCCGGTCGCATGCCCAAGATGGCTGACAATCCCCCCGACACGCGAGGTGCGCCGCGCATAAGGACGCGCAATCGAGGCGATCTGGTCCGAGAACGTCCGACGTGGGCAAGCGGGCGTCAAACATTGCCAACGGCAAACCCAGAGAGCCACCGTAACCCCGTCTCCATGGGCGGGGTAATCCTGCAGCCGCCGACGCCGCCATCCGTGACGTCGGCGTGAATGCAATCCACAGTCCGGGCAAATGCCGTTTGGTGTCAGACTGCCCGATACAATCCACCCGCCGGAATCACTTCGCTCGACGCTTTGAACCGAAACTTCGCCCCCGGGCGACCAATGGTGCTTCGAACTCACAATTATCCCTCCTGAATTTTCCAGTTTCAGGATAGTTGCGCCACACAAAGTGAGGCAGAGCCGATTAAAGGGCAACGCGACAGCGGGTTTGACATCTGCCCGCCTTCTGGCGCATAGGGTCGACATCACGCTGTCGGATGGACGACGGGTCGTTGTCGAAGGGTCGACGGCGCTGTCATCGGTTGTCGGCCTCGTGCAGGGTCTGATGGCATGATCCCGGTTCCGAGCAATACGCGGGTGTGGCTCGCGGCCTCTCCCACGGGTGCGGCGGCACGTCGGGGCGCTGGTCGGGGTCGCCCGCGTGCGCCGCCCGGCGGATCGCCTCTAGCGGGTCGTCCCCAGCCACCGTTTCACCGCGCTCGAACAGACGCGACCCCAGAGGCGACCCCTGCCACCAGACCGTACCGCGCGGGGCGGGAAGCTGGGCGTGCAGCCGCTCCAGCGCGCGCTTGTGCGCCGGCGCCACCTCTCCGGCCACCAGCAGCACGCGGGCGTGGCGCGGACTGTCCACCAGCCGCAGGCCGGGCCGGCGGCGCAGCGTCTCGACCCGCGCAAGACCCCGTGCGCCGACGACCGGAAAGACCGGTACCTCGGCCCGGCGCGCCAGCGCGGTGAGCAGCCTCATTGCCACCGGAACACCCCCTCGCGCCAGCCGTAGAGGATGCCGAGGAACATCCCCATCTCCGCCAGCGCCTTCGCCCCGGTCTCCACATAGGCCACGGCCTACGGATACATGAACATCATCTCCATCTCGAACGCGATGAAGAGCAGCGTCATCGGATAATAGCGCACATGGAACCGCTGCCAGGCATGGGCTTCCGGCTGGCCGCCCCCGAGAAAGGCCGCGCGCCCTGGCCATGTCGCTCCGTCCTGCGACCCGATCCGCTGCACCGCGAGCGCAAAGGCCACGGCGAACAGCACAAGAATGAGTGGCATCGCAATCTCGGTCATCGTGCTGTCCTCCTTCACATCCCATGCGGCGTTTTTCCCGACGCTTTACCACCCTTTTCGCGAAGGATCATATCCTGCTGCAATCGCGCCTGCCTGCGCCAACCCGAAGCAACGCTCACGCCGCACAACGGTAGAAGCCGCGGAAGCCGGCGGTCAGGCCCGCGTCCAGCTCCAGCGTCAGGTCGGCTTCCTGCATGGTTCCGCCCGCGTTCAGGGCACCGCCACCCGGTGCGCTTACATGCATGGCAAGGCCGTCGGCGCGCGGCGCGGCGCCGGTCGCGATGTCGCCGTCCGAGGAAACGTCGAGGCGCACCAGATCGCCGCTGAGTTTCACCAGGCCGGCCATCCCGTCGCCAACCGAACCGATCGCCAGAACCGCGGGACTGTCCGAGGTATAGGCGAAGGTGCAGATGGGGCCATCGGGGAACAGGCGGGCGATGTCCGCTTCCGTCATGAACCCTGGATCGAGAACCGCGATATTGGCCGTGGAAAGCGCCTGCTCCAGGTTCATCACGTCCCCGGCGGGTGCTTCTTGCGATCCCGACACCACGCCCGACGCCTCGATCTCGTCGACGAGATAACGCATCTCGGCGATTTCCTTGTCCTGGGCATAGACGATTTCATCGGCCAGCTTGCGCACGCGGACATCCTCGATATTGGCCCGGCTCGACGTCATGATGGCGATGGAATGATGCGGGATCATCGCGCGCATGAAGCTGGTATCGCCCACCGTCACCTGGCTGCGCACCAGCCAGAGCGAGGCGGCGAAGGCAAGGACCGCGCCCGCGAAGATCGCGGCATTGATCGCCTTGCTGGAATACATCGACAACATGAATCCGAGCATGATGAAGGCCATTGTCGCGCCCATCAGGACCGCCATGTAGGCTCGCGTCTCCGACCAGAAGACATGCGCCCAGAGGTAGGTATTGAGATACATCAGAATGAACATCACGACCGTCGAGGTCGCGATCATTGCGGCAAATCTCCAATATGACATGAGTGACCTTTCAGATTCGCGTTAAAACAAGGTAACGACCTTCCAGCGCTGGAGGGTTCCCAAGCTTTGGAAAGTCCAGATATGCGGCAGGCGTCAGGAATGGCGTCTGGTCGTGACCAGAAAGATGGTCGAAGCCGAACAGCTGATCAGCAAGAAACCGTTCAGCGCCTCAATCCCCGCCAGAAAGCGCAGATGACCTGTCGGATAGATGTCGCCCAGCCCAAGGGAAGAATAATTCACCACTGAGAAATAGAACACATCCATGAACGAGTTCACGTCAGATTGCGCAAAACCGCCAATGCCCGTCGATTCGCCGATAAAGAAGCCGACCGCGTAGAGCCCTGCCTCGGCAATATGCGCGGCCGCCAGGACGTAAAGGGCGATCAACAGTGCACCTGTGCCGGTGATGTGCTTCCGGTCGGTAAGGTGCATGGCGAATGCCATCGCACGCGCATGCAGGCCGCCGCACAATCCGAAAAGAATGATGGCCAGCCCTGCAGCCAGTGTCATACGCGACTGTCCCTCTTAACCGGCTTCATTCAGCAGAGCGATTTCTTCCTCTTTCGCTGCAAGATCGGCCAGGATAGGGCAGTCGGGCCGGTGGTCTCCGGCGCAGGCATCGACGAGATGCGCAAGCGTCGCGCGCATCTCCGTCAACTCCGCGATCTTCCGGTCAATCCGATCAAGCTGCACTTCGGCGATCTGTTTGACCTCGGAGCTGGTGCGGTCGTCGTCCTCGTAGAGCTTCAGGAGATTGCGGCAATCCTCGATGCTGAAGCCGAGCGCGCGGGCGCGCCCGAGGAATGCCAGCTTGTGCACGTCGCGGTCGCGAAAGCTGCGATAGCCGTTGGCGCTGCGCAGCGGCTTGACCAGCCCGATATCCTCGTAATAGCGGATTGTCTTGGCCGGCAGGCCGGAGCGTTCCGCGACATCTCCGATGTTCATCTCAAAATCCTCCTTATTCGGCAGGGGCGGGGTAAAGGTTGGCGGCCGGGCGGACCGACCTCGTCTCGTCCATTGCGGGGGACACACGGCGGAGCCTGAGCGCGTTGGTCAGCACGAAGACCGAGGACAGCGCCATCGCGCCCGCGGCCAGAACCGGCGACAGCAACAGGCCGAACAGTGGATAGAGCACACCCGCCGCCACCGGGATCAGCGCCACGTTATAGCCAAAGGCCCAGAACAGGTTCTGGCGGATATTGCGCATGGTGCGGGTGGACACCTGATAGGCATTCACCACGCCGCGCAGATCGCCCGACATCAGCACCACATCGGCCGACTCAATCGCCACATCGGTTCCGGTGCCGATGGCGATGCCCACATCCGCATGCGCAAGCGCCGGCGCGTCGTTGATGCCGTCGCCGACGAAGGCCACCTGCCGCCCGCCTTTCCGCAGATCGTCCAGCGCCGCGACCTTGCCATCGGGCAGAACGCCCGCGATCACCTGGTCGATACCGGTTTCCCTTGCAATCGCCTCCGCCGTCTCGCGCTTGTCGCCGGTGATCATGGCGATCTTCAGTCCCAGATCGTGCAGCGCACCGATGGCCGCCGCGCTGGAAGGCTTCACCGGGTCAGCCACCGCGATCACCGCGGCCACCCGCCCGTCGATGGCGGCAAAGAGCGCGGTGCGCCCCTGTTCGGCGAGGCGCGTTTCCGCCTCGGCGAGGGCACCAAGTTCCAACCCTTCGCGGGTCATCAGCCGGTCGGCCCCGACCAGGACATCGCGCCCGGCGACATGCGCGCGGACGCCGTGGCCGGTAATCGACTCGAAGCTCTCCACCTCATGCCGCGCCACGTTTTCGGCCCGGGCCGCGCGGACGATGGCATCGGCAATGGGATGTTCCGACTGCGCCTCGACCGCAGCGACCAGTGCCAGAACTTCGGTCCGGACGAACCCGCCCGACAGCACCATGTCGGTCAGCTCCGGACGGCCTTCGGTGACGGTGCCGGTCTTGTCGACGGCCACGACGCCGATGCCGGACAATTGCTGCAGCGCGTCTCCCTTCCGAAACAGCACGCCCATCTCGGCGGCCCGTCCGGTGCCGACCATGATCGAGGTCGGCGTGGCCAGACCCATCGCGCAGGGGCAGGCGATGATCAGCACCGACACCCCGGCCACCAGCGCATAGGACAGCGCGGGCGAGGGGCCGACGACCAGCCAGACCAGAACCGTCAGCGCCGCGAAGGCCATCACCGCAGGCACGAACCACAGCGTGATCCGGTCGACCATGCCCTGGATCGGCAGCTTGGCGCCCTGCGCCTGTTCGACCATGCGGATGATCTGCGCCAGCGTGGTATCGGCGCCGACGCGCGTGGCGCGGAACTGGAAGGCGCCGGTGCCATTGACCGTGCCGCCCGTGACCGGATCGCCGGTGCCCTTGGCCACCGGCACCGGCTCGCCGGTAATCATGCTTTCATCGACATGGGCGCTGCCGTCGGTCACTTCTCCGTCCACTGCAATCCGCTCGCCGGGACGCACGACGAGGATGTCGCCCGCGCGGATCCTCTCGATCGCCACGTCCTGCGCCTCACCGTCAACGAGAACCCGCGCGGTGCGCGCCTGAAGCCCCAGCAGTTTCTGGATCGCGGCGCCGGTGCGGCCCTTGGCGCGCGCCTCCATCCAGCGGCCCAGCAGGATCAGCACCACGATCACCGCCGCCGCCTCGAAATAGACGGCGCGCGAGCCTTCGGGCAGCAGTGCGGGCGCGAAGAGGGCCACCAGCGAAAAGAGATAGGCCGCCGAGGTGCCGACCGCGACGAGGCTGTTCATGTCCGGCGCGCCCTTGAAGAGCGCCGGGAAGCCCCTGGTGTAGAAGGCACGCCCCGGCCAGGCCAGCACGATGGTGGTCAGCACGAACTGGATCATCCAGCTTGTCTGATGGCCGATGGTGCGCCCGATCAGGTCATGCGCACCCGGCACGACATGCGCGCCCATTTCCAGAAGGAAGACGGGAAGGGCAAAGGCGGCGGCCAGCGCGGTTTTTCGCGCCATCGCCTTGGCCTCGCTGTCCTTGCGGGCGCTGCGATCCTCCGAGGCGGTGTCCTCTGCGGGCTCCGCAGGGTAGCCTGCGTCCTCGGCCGCCTTCAGCAAATCCGCAAGCTCCACCGCCCCTTCGGCATAGGTCACGGTCGCGGTTTCCGAGGCGAGGTTGACTTTGACCTCCAGCACACCGGGTACCGCCGCCAGCGCCTTGTCCACGCGCCCCACGCAGGAGGCGCAGGACATCGACGCCACGTTCAGACGCACATCCTGGGTCCGTGCCGGATAACCCGCCTCATCCAGCGCTGTCATGACGTCGGAGATCCGCTCGGGCGCATCGATCTGCGCCTGCGCGGTCTCATTGGCGAGGTTCACATGGACGTCATCGACGCCCGGCAGCGCGGACAGGGTCCGCTCGACCCGTCCGATACATGAAGCGCAAGACATGTTCTGCACGGAAAGCCGAAGGGTTTGCGAATCTGGCATGGCGGACTCCTGTCTGGATTTGTCCGAAAGATAGGGGTTCCACCTAATGGAAGGTCAATAGGGTTCAAAAATATTCCATTCCGTCCTTGACCTTCCTGCGGTGGAAGACCTCACCTGAACTGGAATTCGAAGGAGATAGGCATGACCAGATTGAGCGTACCGGACATGAGCTGCGGGCACTGCACCGCTGCAATCGAGAAGGCGATCAAGGCAATTGATCCAACCGCCAGGGTTTCCTGTGACCTTGGGGCGCATATTGTCGAGGTGGAGAGCTTTCTAAGCGAGCGGGCCGTGTCCGAAGCAATTCGCGATGCCGGCTATGATGCAAAAACACCGGCAGCGACCTGATACGAAAGCGACCTGATACGAAAAATGGCGCCGGCGGGTCCGGCGCCATTCCAACATCTGATCTGGCGAGCGAGATCAGTCGCTTTCCCGTGTCTTGTCGACCAGAGCCTCCAGTTGATCCTGTTCGACAAAGCCGGGCACGAGGTCGTCTCCGATCACGAAAGACGGTGTTCCGTTAAAGCCGAGCGCCTGGGACAGGCGCATCGACTCGTCGATATGCTCCTGCACTTCGGGTTCGTCCATATCGGTACGAAGTCGTTTGACGTCGAGCCCGATCTCCTCGGCCAGGCGCATGACCGATGCTTCCTCGGCACGTTCTTCCATACCCATCAGCGCCCAGTGAAACTCCTCGTATTTGTCCTGTTCCCTCGCGGCCAGGGCGGCTTTGGCCGCGAAGACAGACCCTTCGCTGAGAATGGGCCATTCGCGATAGACGAGCCGGACATCCTGGTCGGCATCGAGCAGCCCCTGAACCTCGGACATGGCCCGTCTGCAGTAGGGACAGTTGTAGTCGAAGAATTCCACGACCGTGACATCGCCGTCGGGATTTCCGAGGACCGGCGCGTTCGGATCATGTTCGAGCGACTGGCGCTGGTTCTTCAGAACGTCGGCAGCTGCGTCTGCCTGCGTAGCCGCCTGCTGCTGTTCGAGCAACTGCACGGCTTCCATGATGATCTGCGGGTTTTCCCGGATCGCTTCCAGCGCCAGTTCCTTGATCCGAGCATCGCTCAGATCTTGCGCGAAGCCGGCAATCGGCGCGATAGCCAGACCAAGCGCCAGGGCTGTGGTTTTCATCGGGTGCATTGTCAATTTCCTTCTCTCTGGGCTTCGGCGGCGCTGCGTTCGGCCTGAATCTGCCGTTGCCGATCCGGCCATGTGGATTTGATATAGGCGAGGATATTCCAGATCTGATCGTCGGTCAGTTGGTCGCCGAAACCGGGCATGCCGCTTTCAAAATCGACGCCCTGTGCGGCGAGGGCCGCCTTGCCGCCGAGCTTGGTGTAGTCGAAGAGCACGCTGTCAGAATGGTGCCATGTATGACCCGTTTCGTCATGCGGTGGGGCGGGCAACACGCCAGCCGGGCCCGGTGAATGCCAGTCGGGCTGACCCTCGAGATTCGCGCCGTGGCAGGAGGCGCAGTAGCCCTGGTAGAGGTCCTCGCCCTGCGCCAGATCGAAGTCTTCCGGAGCAGCACTGGTTTGGGTGCCGGCCTGCGTCATGAGCCAGGCACCTGCTGCCGCACCGGACACCAGAATGACGGTCAGGATCAGGTATTTCCGCATCATGTCACCTCGAGCCACGTCATCATGCCCGAAGCCGCATGGCTCAGCATATGACAGTGAAACAGCCATTTTCCCGGGTTGTCGGCGACAAAGGCAATGGTCCGGGTCTCGCCGCCGAACATCAGCAGCGTATCGCGGAAGGGACCAAGGGCCGCGTCCTTGGTCACCTCGCGGAAATGCATCCCGTGCAGGTGCATTGCATGGGGGAAGGACGTGTCGTTGTAGATTTCCAGCTTGATCGTCTCACCCACGGGCACGCTCACGAGCGGGGTGTCGGTCATCCCGATCGTCCCGTTGAAGGACCAGAACTGGTTTGCCTCGACCAACTGGCGAAAGCTCTTGCGTTCGCCGTCGAGGGTGGCGGCATCGAGTGTGCCCATTGCCCCGCCCTGCATATTGAGCCGCGCCGTTACCGCTTTTTCCATGCCGGATATGTCCATGCGTGGGTTCGGGGGCAGGGGATGTGGCGACCCGCGCCGCGCCGCCGCCGCGCGGCCCGATACCGGAAACGCCACCTGTGAGACGCCCTCCTGATCCTCGACGCGCACAAGATGCGCTGTCTCGCCCGACGCCGCTGTGACGTCCACGATCAGATCGGCGCGCTGGCCCGGCCCAATGATCAGCACCTCACTTACTGGCTTGGGCTCGGACAGCGGCATGCCATCAAGGGCCACGGTCCAGCCTTCCATCCCGAAAATCGAAAGAACGAATATCCGGGCGTTGGCGGCATTGATCAGCCGCAGCCGCAGGCGTTCGTTCTGCTTCACGTCCAGCGACAGATCAAAGCGCCCGTTGGTGGCGATGAAGTTGCCGCGCCGCCCGGCATGGCTGCGATCATGGCGTGACGTGAAGTCGGGGTCGATCTGTGCCGTTTCGGGATCGAGAAGCCAGTCGTCGAGGATCAATACCTCCTCGCGGTCGATATCCGGCGCCTCGGGCTCTTCCACGATCAGCGCACCATAGAGTCCGCGCGCGACCTGCTCGGTTGACCGGTTGTGCGCGTGATACCAGTAGGTGCCGGCGTCCGGCACCACGAAATCATAGTCGAAACCCTGTCCCGGTTCGACAGCTGGCTGCGTCAGCCCGGGAACCCCGTCCATCGCGTTGTCGATGCGGATCCCGTGCCAATGAACCGAACTTGCCTGCGGCAGTTCGTTCAGGAACGATCTCTGGATGCGGGCGCCTTGAGCCATCCGCAACTCGGGTCCCGGCATCGCGCCGTCATAGCCCCAGATTTCAGTCTTGGGATAGGTTGGGGGTGCAAGTTGGACGCGCGCGGGCCGGGCCTTGAGTTCGGCAAAGCGTGGCGTTGCAGCACGCGCCAGGGCCGGAACGGCCAGAGCCGCAATCGTCGCCGCGCCCTGCTCAAGAAATTCTCGCCGTGTCGTCATCTTTTCCGTGTCCTTGAAATGTGCGGGGCGATACGCCGCCCCGCCCGTGTCAATCGATGGTTTTGCCGATACTCGGCGTCCCCGCCAAAGCCCTGCCTTCCGGTACATCGCTGTCGAGAAGATAGATCGCCATCGCTTTCAAATCGGACTTTGAGAGGAACCGCGTTCCGTTCTGGACAACCTCACCCATGCTGCCGCCGAACACGTCTCCTGACGGGGTAACACCACTTTGCAGAGCATATGACAGATTGGCGACGGTCCATCCGCGATCTGCCAGATCGTCGGACAGGATTGATGGTGCCTTGTTTCCACCGGGCAGGTCGTCGTTGCCGGCAAAAACGGCATCTGGCATCCGGCCGCCCGCGAGGTTCCGACCGGTGTGACAGGCCCCGCAATGGGCGGCGCCGCGCACGAGTTGCCGGCCGCGGTTCCAGTCGACGCTCTTTCCTTCCACCGGTTCGGTCTGCGGATCATGCATGAAAAGCGCACGCCATAGTTTCAGGCCCCAGCGTTGGTTGAACGGGAAACCGACATCGTGCGGTGGTGCGGGGTTGGTTACCGGTGCGACGGTCTGGAATGCTGCCCACATATCGGCGACGTCCTGATCGGAAAAATCCGCATAGAACGGATAGGTGAATGCCGGAAACAAGGGCTCGCCATCGGGCGAAACGCCCTGCCTGACAGTCATCGCGAAGTCAGACAGGCTCCAGTCTCCGATGCCGTGCTCGGGATCGGTGGTTATGTTCGGCGGGTAGAAGACGCCAAACGGGGTTTCGAGCGGGGCACCGCCCGCCAGCGGAGCGCCGCCATCCTCGAAATTCGTGTGACAGGCGATGCAACCGCTCGCGCGCGCCAGATAGGCACCGCGCTGGACATCGCCGGTCAACTCGATCTCGGCGGGCGGTCGGCCAATCGGCCAAACCACCAACGCCGCGATTGCCGCCGTGCCGGAAAGGGCAAGGACGGCAACACCTGCAAGAACCCGCCTCATGTCATTTCACCTTCGCGCGGAAGCGGGTGTGACAGGACGAACAGGTGTCGCTGACCTTCGCGAAAACCGCGTTGGCGGGCATCTCGGCCAGTTCTTCGCGCCCCATCGTGTCATCGGCCATCATGTCACCACTGCCCATCATCGAGTTGGCTCCCATCATGTCGGAGCCGCCCATCATGGCGCTTGTATTCGACTTGGTGTCCGACTGACTTGCGGGTGCGTTGTCAGCGGCAAGAGCCAGGCCTTCGGCGTATCTGTGCAACTCCTCGGCCAGGCCTGCAAAGCTCTCCCAATCGTTCCATATGGCGTCTTTCGCGACCGATGGCATGCCTGCGCTGCCGTCCGGGAACAGACGGGTCATGGCATCGCCAGCGTGCATGCCGATGGTTTCCGCAGCGTGCCGCACGGTATCAGCATCATACCCCGTCTCGCCGCTCATCATCGGGGCGACCGTGTTTCACGGCCTTGCCCATTGCCGACATCGCGTCCATGCGCTCCTTCACGATACCGGTCGCGCCGCTATGGGCGAGCGCCGCCGATGCCACGCCGACAAGCACGGCGGAAGTGATAATCCCTGTAGGTTTCATGTCATTGTCCTTCAAATCCTGATTTCGAGACGGGTCCGATCACGTGAGGAGGCCGGACCTTCGTGGTCGCGGCACGCCTGACGGGGTGTGCGCGCTCTGAATCCACCGTGATCGCCGCAAGTGCGCAGTCAATTCCCGGATGGCAATGTCCGAATGCCTCCTGGATGACAGTATGATCTTCGCCATGATCATCGTCGACCACGGCGTGCGTTGAGCTTGTCGCGGCGGGAGCAGAAGAATGGGCTTCAGCGCCCTGAGGGGTCAAGCCGAATGCGAAAAGCGCGCAGAGAATCATCGCGCGTAGCAAGCCGACAGGTTCGATTTTGCGTCTTTCGTTCAAAAGATGCCGTTTTCCTTCTGAAGCTCACGAATGTAACGCGTGATCATTTTCACGTCGCCATCGGTCACACCCTCCACCGCCGGCATGTTGCCGAAGTTCCAGTGATGCGCACGGACGCCGTTTTTTGCCGCGAGGACGAATGCCATGTCGGAGTGATGGTTTGGCTCATAGGTCTTGTGTACAAGCGGTGGGGCGACGCCGTTCTGGCCCGCCGCATTCGCACCATGACACTCGGCGCATTTGGCGTCGAACGCCCGCTTTCCGATCTGCGCGTCCGCCGACAGTTCGGCGGGAAGCGCCACCTCGACGATCGGTGCGCCCTCGGCCAGGGTGCTGGTATCGGGCGGAATCATCGAATGGCCCGTGCCTTGCGTCGCCCGTTGCGTCGCATTCCAGTAGACCGCAAACCCCCCGACGAGAAAGAAGGCGACGATCGCCAGCAATGTCTTGTTCATACTTTTCTTGCCCCTCGCAACCGAATGCTTCGGTCAAATAAGTTTGACCTGTGTACCAACCGGCGATCTGTCGAAAACCCCGACAATTTGTTCGTTATAAAGGCCGATACAGCCATTCGACGATTTGCGACCGATCTTGCGCGTGTCGTTGGTGCCGTGAATGCGATAGTACTGCCAACTCAGGTGCATGGCACGAATACCCAGCGGATTGTCCGGCCCGGGCGCCACATAGCGCGGCAGCGTCGGATCGCGCTCGATCATCGAGGGTGTCGGCGCCCAATCGGGGGCCTCATCCTTGAAGACCACTTCGGTATAACCGCGGCGCGTCAGCTCGTCGGACAACGGCACCGAGGTGGGATAGATACGCATCTCCCCATCGGCAGTCCAATGCTGGAGCACCCTGGTGTTCGTGTCCGAGAGCAGGATGCCTTTGCCAAGGCTGTCGAAGTGATCCTGCCAAGCGTGTAGCCGGAAGGAAGACATGTTGCGCCTCACCACGGACGCTTCCTCCGCCCGAAGGAGTGTTGGGGTCGCCAGCGCGATAACACCGCTGGCACCCGCCGCCAGAAATCCGCGCCGGTTGAGGGGCTTTTCGCCATTTTTTATCATAACCTGCTCTCACATCTATTTCTTGCCTGTTTTAGCGGGATAAACCACCTTCCAGCACCGGAAGGTCAAGCAGATGCCCCCTGACAAGACCGTGATTTTTGTATCGGTTTGTATCGTTGACCTTCCGGCGCAGGAAGGCTTTAGCCCATCTCCTGTATGCTTGGAGATGCAACGAAAATGAATGAATCTGAAACTCCTGTTGAGAAATCGAGCACGATGCCGGTGATGAAATACGCCATGTGGGCCTGCTGCGCGGTAATGCTGCTTCCAATCGCAGCGTTCGTGATGACGGGGGGACTTGCGGGCGGATTGACCTCCGGGCTCTACGTCTTCGCACCTCTGCTTTTGTGCGTCGCCGCACATTTGATCATGCATCAGATGATGGGAAAATCATGCCATGATACGAAGAGCGAGCGGACCGATGATGTTGCGATCCAGGTGGATCAAAAAGTAGCCGCCAATTAGGCCGGGGTGAGATTGGGTATCGTTCGCCGTCTTCTGCCGCTTTGGGCGATGCTCTTACTTGGCGCCTGCGCCCAGACCATCGCGCAATGCGAGCGAAGCGGTGATGTCCGGCTCTCTTCGAGCGGTCAGGTGGCCGACCTGCCTGCAGGTTGTGAGGTAAAGGAAATAACGGGCAGTGGGCTGGCAGTGCTTGAATGTCGGGACGGCAGGGAGGGCTTCGCCTTCGCTTTGGAATAGTTGTGAAGGTGACGGGATATGATTGAAGGACGGCGGAATACATTGGCAGTTCTTGCGACTGTTGCGGCCGCCTACGCCGGGTTTTGGTATTTTCCGGAACTCGGTTCGACCGAACTCAACTTCGAGGACGTTCAATACCCGCGGGGCTTTCGCAGGCTGTCCGCCAGCGAAAGCTCGAGCGGCTTCGATCTCTTCATCGGAATGAACGCCATGGGTCCGGATAGTCTGGCGGATGCCGAAGCGCGGGTCAGGGCAGATATCTGCGGTGCGCTCTACGGCGATGACCTGTCTGCAACACAGCGCGTTCCGGTGGCGTTTTTTACAGAGTATTATTGCCCTTATTGCCGTGTTCAGACCAGGACGCTTGCGGCGCTCGATGCACGTCCCGACAGCAACCTGCGTGCCATCTGGCACGAATTGCCGCTTCTCGGGCAATCGTCGGAGGTCGCGGCCAAGGCGGCGCTGGCGGCGAAACGCCAGGGTGCCTATGTCGCATTTCATGAACGGCTCATGAAATCCTCGTTTGTGGCGACACCGGAATATTTACAGGCTTTGGCGCGAGACATCGGTGTCGATCACCAACGCCTGATTACCGACATGCGAAGCGCCCCTGTTACCGAAGAATTGGAAAACAGTGCTGCTCTCGCACGGGTATTCGGCATTTTTGGAACGCCCGCCCTGATAATCGGGCGAACGATCATCCAGGGCCAGATCGATGAGAAGACCATTCTGCGTGTTGCCGAGATGGAAATCGAGGAAGATTGGACGTCCCAGTGTCAGACAGCGTGATGAACAAATTCTCGCGGCTTTTCGTCGCAAAGCTGATTCTGCTGGTCTGCCTCGGTTTTCTCGGCGCGGGGCTGGCCAGTATGTCGAACGCCGCCGAATCCGGGAGCTTTTCCAACCCGGCTCTCGAGGCGCGTCTGATCGCAGCCGAAAACGGAGTCGGCCCGAACGCGACGTCCCTGTCCGCCGGGCTGCATCTGGAGTTGGGCGAGGGCTGGAAGACCTATTGGCGGTCCCCGGGCGAGGTCGGCATCCCGCCCTCGATCGACTGGGCGGGATCGGAGAATGTGGAAGAGGTCGAATTGCTCTGGCCCGCCCCGGAACGGTTCACGGCCTTCGGGATCGAGAATTTCGGATATCACGACGAGGTCGTATTTCCGCTGCGTATCGCATTGTCCGACCCCGGCGCGCCGGTGCGATTGAACGCCAATGTCACGCTTCTGACCTGCTCGACCGTTTGCGTCCCGCAGGAGTTCACACTGACCCTGTCGCTGCCACGAGCCAGCGGAATCGACGCGGATGCGGCGGCGCTCATCTCGGCCTATGCCGAAAAGGTGCCGGAGGAGGGGGCTGAGAGCGGTATCTCGATCCAGTCGGCCTATCTCGACCCGGACATGACCGCCCTGACGCTGGTCGCACACAGTGAGCGTCCCTTCGCGGGCCCGGATGTCTTTCCCGAACTGGGCGCGGGCACGGCATTCGGCAAGCCGGATATTCGTCTGGGCGACGGGGGCCGTCTGCTCTGGGCCCGATTGCCCGTTCTGAGCGCGGCCGCGGATCTGCCCGATCTGCGGATCACCGTGACCGATGGCGACCGTGCGGCCAGCCTGTTCACGGAGTTGGCCGATGCAGCACCGCAGCCGCCCTTCGCCCTGGACCGCGTGCTGCCGGGTCTGGCGGAACTGGCCTGGATCGCCGCAATCGCCTTCCTCGGCGGTCTTGTCCTGGCCGTGTTTTCCGCCAACC
Source organism: Martelella mediterranea (assembly GCF_004342225.1). Taxonomy (GTDB): domain Bacteria; phylum Pseudomonadota; class Alphaproteobacteria; order Rhizobiales; family Rhizobiaceae; genus Martelella; species Martelella mediterranea_B. The sequence continues at coordinate 150,918 of NZ_SMAR01000006.1, forward strand.
TTTTCGGGGCATTCGAAATCGAGCTGCCGTCTTCCTTGCAGACCCGGCTCGCCCGCGCCGGCGGTGGCAAAGGCTATAGCGGCGACTTTGCGACAGGTGCCTTTGCCGCCATCCTCGCGACACCCTGTTCGGCGCCGTTCCTGGGCACGGCTGTTGCCTTTGCGCTGGCCGGGCGGCTGCTCGATATCGCGGTGATCTTCACGGCCCTGGGGATCGGTCTGGCCTTGCCCTATCTCATCGTTGCCGCGTTTCCGGCGGCGATCTCGCGCCTGCCGAAACCGGGCCGCTGGATGCTGTGGCTGAAGATCCTGCTGGGGCTGGCATTGGCGGGCACAGCCGGCTGGCTGTTCTGGGTGCTGATCGGTGTCGGTGGCATGACGTCCGCGCTTGCGGTTCTGACAGCCAGCGCAGTCCTCGTCGTGATTCTGTCTTTCAGTCGCCTGGCCGCAGGTGCTCGCTTGTCCGGGGCTGCGGCCACGGGCGCGTTGGCCATCTTCCTGGCGGGATTCCTTTCTGCGGCCGGCACGCCGAACGCCAAGCCGGCGACGGACTGGGCCGCATTCGACCGTCGAGAAATTCCGAAGCTCGTGTCGCGCGGAGAGGTGGTTTTCGTGGATGTGACCGCCGATTGGTGTCTCACCTGCAAGGCCAACAAGGCGCTCGTGCTTGACCGCGCGCCGGTTCGAACGGCCCTTCGCGCGCCGGGCGTGACGGCGATGCAGGCCGATTGGACCCGGCCCGACGAGGCAATCTCGCGCTATCTGGAGACCTTCGACCGCTACGGTATTCCGTTCAACGCTGTCTATGGACCCGGCGCTCCCGAGGGTATCGTCCTGCCCGAGCTCCTGTCGTCCGAAGCGGTTCTATCAGCGCTCGAGAAGGCGGCGGAGCGCGCGGTGGCGTCGGGCGGATAGGGCGCGCTCTTCATGTGGGGAGGCATCAATAAACTGCCACGGAAAGGAGGTTCGATGAGTTCCGAAACAGAATTCCATATTCGTGGACACGGATCGCACATGCCGACAAGCGGGCGGGGTATGGTCATCTCGGCCTGGCTGACCGGCGTCTATTTCATCATTGAGCTTGGTATCGGGCTCTGGACCGGATCGATCGCTGTCCTGTCGGATGCATTCCACACGTTTTCCGCCGTGGGCGGAATCCTCGTCGCCGTGGGCGCGGCCCGGCTTTCCCGGCGGCCTGCCGATGCAACATTCAGCTTTGGCTGGTACCGCTCCGAAATCCTCGGCGCGCTGGTGAATGGCGGGTTCCTGGCCGGAATGGCCTTCGTCGTTATCTATATGGCCGCGATGCGGCTGAACGCGCCCATCGACCTGCCGACAGGGCCAATGCTGCTTGCTGCAGCCGGGGGTCTTGTGACGGAGTTCATTTCGCTTGGCCTCATCTGGAAACAGAGCCGGAGCGACATGAACGTGCGCGGCGCGCTCTGGCACATCATCCAGACCTTCGTGGGCAGCCTGCTCATCATCGTCACGGCGCTGGTGATCCGCTTTACCGGTTTCCTGATGATCGACCCACTTCTGGGCATGGCTTTCGGCTTCGTGCTGCTCTGGGCCAGCTGGGGCATCCTGCGGGATGCGGCGCGGCTCTTGATGGAGGCAGCGCCGAGCGAGATAGATTTGAACTCGGTGATCGCGGATCTGGAAGCGCTCGACGGTGTGCACGACGCGCATCATGTCCACGCATGGACATTGACCAGCGGGCGGAACGTGTTTTCGGCGCACCTTCGCGTGGGTGACGGCGTGGACCCGCAGGCGGTGCAACGACGGGCGCACCGCTTGCTGCGCCGCGATCACGGCTTCTTCTTCGTAACGCTCCAGACTGAAACCGAGTGTCTGGACGAGTCGGGTGCCGAGACGATCGATATCACCTCGGGCCATCAGGTCGGCCATGTCTGACGGTTCGCTCCGCTTGTGGCTGGCACGCAAGCTGATCGGGCGCATCGTCGCCCGGGCGGCGGGGCGCGGCCTTGCCACGCGCGGCCTGCGCGACACGGAGGGGTGCGAGATCCGTTGGCTGACGCCCGAAATCGAGGCATTCGTGGTGGCGATGACCGCGGAAACCGTCCGCCTTCGCCCCCATGCGCAGCAGGCAGAGCTTCCGACTTTCGGTAGCCGGCTGATGGTGGAAATGGCGATCTGGACGATTGCAGCCGACCGCAGCCTGCGCGCTTGTGGCATCGCGCCCGAGACCGCGCGACAGGTGGTCGCCGATCTCGGCTGGGACATCTACCGGCGGATGCTGGCGCTCAGCGCATTGCCCGTGCGCCTGCTCACCCGCGATTCCGGCCGTCGGCTGCGCTGGACCATCCGCGCGCTGCTGGTGTTTCCCTTCGCGCCCTCCGGTGCGCCGGGTTACGCCGTTCGGGTCAGCCGGGACGGGGACGACCTGTTCACGCATTTCACCCATTGCCCGCCGCAGAGCTTCGTGCGCCGCATCGCCCGGGCGGAGGACGATCCTGAGTCGCTGGAGTCGTTCCGGCAGAGCTGCTGCCGCTACGACTGGCCCGGTGCCGACGTCATCGCCGGGGATGGCCAGCGCGGTCACTATCGCCGCCGGCGTACTCTGTCCCATGGCGACCCGGTCTGCGACATGTGCTGGATCGGGAACGCGAGCCGCGACGCAATAAGTGGCCAGGAGGACCGCGACGAGCCGGCGGCGTCCTGAGAGCGTGAACGAGAGAGGATCAGAACCGACCCATGCGCACCATCCTGTTACTGCTTCTCATCACCTTCTCGGAGGCGACAATCGGCGTCTTCGTCAAGCTGACAGGCGGTCTGATCCCGATCCACACGGTGAATTTCTACGCCATCCTCACGGCCGCGCTGTTCCTCATGATTCTGATGCCGTTCGCAACCGGGAACCCGCTTCGCGTTCCGTGGAAGAACCTCAAGGACACCGCCATCATCGGTATGCTGATCGCCACCCAGATCAGCGTCTTCAATTACGCCATGACCCTGGTGCCGATTGCCAACGCGGTCATTTTCTGGAGTATCGCGCCGTTCTTCACCTTCATATTCTCGGCGCTGTTTCTCGATGAGAAAGCAAGCTGGGGTCACTACCTGACCTTCGCGGTCGCCATCATGGGCATTGTTCTCGCGAAACCGCTGGAGGGCGGATACATGGTCGGAAATCTTGTCGCGCTTGCCGATGGGGCGATCTATGCCGCGATGATCACCTACATGCGCCACGAAGGCAAATCCGAGACCGGTAACGACATCGCCTGGTCCATGCTTGTTGCCGCCCTCGTGCTGTCGCCGGTGCTGGTGATCTTCGGACCCGGCGACATCATGGCAATGACAGTCAATGAGCGGATCGGCATTGCTGCTCCGGCCGGGCTCTGGGCGCTGATGCTGGGACTGGTCTCTACCGGGTTCGCCTATTTCGGCATCTCGCTTGTGCTGAAGACGCTGAACGCCAACGTCTATTCGCTGGTCGACATCATCGTATCGCCGGTGGTTGCGGCAACGCTGGGCTTTCTCGTATTCGGAGAGGTCCCGGCGACGGGCATGATCTATGGCGGCGCGTTGCTTCTGACGGCCGGGTTCGTCCTGACCCGTCTGACCACCCGGGACGATCCAAACCTTGCGGCGCATCCCTGTCAGTGCACCTGATCGCATTGGCAGGGAAACCATAGCGCTGTTTCGGCCTCAGCCGGGCAGCTCTGACATCGCCTGCCGGATTTCCTGCGCACGCGGGTCGTCGGGAGGCAGGGTCTCGGCGAGCCTGTTGGCGGTCAGATATGCCTCCCGCGCCTTCGCCGCCTCACCGAGGACGCGATAGGCGTTGCCCAGTCGCATCCAGCCATCCAGGTCATCAGGGTCGTCCCGCAGCCGCTCGGCCAGCCGCTCAACCATCGAGCGAATAAAGGCGGCCCTGTCGTCCTCGCTCATGTCCGCTGCGGCGGCGACATCGCCCGCGGTGGGGCCCGGCGTATCGCCGCCAGCCGTGGGCGCGAATGCCGCGAGGCTGACCGGCTCGCGGCCGAGCGTCTCGCCGATGCTGTTGGCCTGCGCGACGAACGCCTCCATCCAGGGCGCGGGGCCATTGGCCGCGTCCAGCCGGGCAATCAGCAGATCGTGGGCCTCCGCGCCGTCGCCCGCCTGATCGAGCGCGATGGCCTCGTAGTACGTGGCCGCCGGATTGGACGGATCCATGTCGCGTGCCCGTCCGATGGCCGCGCGGGCCGCGGGCGTCACGATCCCGTCATCCGCGGCGATCAGCGCCTCGGCGTATTGCGACAGGATGGCCGAACTGGCATCCGGGCGCTCGGTCACGTTCTCCATGGCGGATACCGCATCCCTGTAGCGGCCCATGCGCATGTAGGTTTGGCCAAGCAACATCCACCCCTCGGTCGGGCCACCGCCCGGATCGCTTTGCAGGCGCTCCAGCAAACGTACCGTCAACCCGGCGATTTCAACCTGCTGGTTTCGCTCCGCCTCACGCTCGGCGAACGCGATGCTCGGCATGTCGGGCGATCCCAGTTGCAGGTAGAGCGCTGCCGCGGCCACAGGCACCGTCAAGGCGGTCGCCCAGACGACGACGCCGGCGGAGCGACCCGACATGGCCGGCCGCGCGCGTTGGCCTTTCCGTTCCAGCGACAGGATACGCCGCTTGATCTCGATCCGGGCGGCGCGGGCTTCCTCCGGCGAGATCAGGCCGCGTTCCGCATCGGCGTCCACCTCCCGCAGCTGATCGGAGAGGATGGAAATGGAGCCGTCGGTTCGGTCGGAAACCTTCGATCCGAAGGACCGCAGTGGAAGCAGCAGGAAACCTGCGGCAAGCAGCGCCAGAAACGCAAAGACAATCCAGAGCATCACGGCTCATTCCTTTCGCGCTGCGCCAACAGTTCGGAAACCCGGCGCTCTTCTTCGGCGCTCAGGCCTGCCTTCGCCTTGCGCCGACCGGACCTGGCAAGGACCGCGACCACACCGCCGGCCCCCAGCAAAAAGAGTGCGAGCGGCGTCAACCAAAGAGCATAGGTTTCCGGTTTGAATGGCGGTTTCAACAGGACATAATCGCCATAGCGCGCCTGAATGTAATCCAGCACCTGCTGATCGGTGTCTCCGGCAACCAGCCTTTCACGGACCAGCAGCCGCAGATCGCGCGCAACGCCCGCGTTCGAGCTGTCGATGTCCTGGTTCTGGCAGACCACACAGCGCAAGTCTTTGGAGATCTCTCTCGCACGGGTCTCAAGGATCGGATCAGCCAGCATTTCGTCGGGTTCGACGGCATGGGAGGCAAGCGGCAAGGCGATCACGATCAGGATCGTCAGCACGACAATTCGGATCATGTTCCCGCTCCTGTTGCAGCACGTGCCTGCGCGAGCGCGGTTGCGAACTTCTCTTCCGCCTCTGCGCCGACGACCGGGCCGACATAGCGGAAAAGAACCGTGCCGTTGCCCGAGACGATGAAGGTTTCCGGCACGCCTGAAATGCCCCACTCGATCCCGGCGCGGCCGTTCAGATCGGATCCGATCCGCTCATAGGGGTTGCCCAGGTTCTCCAGCCAGGCGCGCGCGTCCTCGGGCTTGTCCTTGTAGTTGATGCCCATGAGTCGCACGCCGCCCTGTTCGACCATTCGGGTCAGGACCGCATGTTCGGCCCGGCAGGGGACGCACCAGGAGGCGAAGACATTGACCACGACCGGCGCAGGATTGTCCGTCAGGTCCGCCCGTGACAGGCCGGGCACACCCACGTGATCCACCGGCGCCAGATCGAATTCCGGTGCCGGCTGAGAGATCAGCACCGACGGGATCGCGTTCGGGTCGCGGCTTGGATTGAGGCCTCAGAGAAAGAAACCGCCGACAATCAGCGCAATCAGGATCGGCAGGGCGGCGAGGGCTCGGGTCATGGACTTACTCCGCCGGCGTTGCTTGTGGTTTCGGAATAGTAGCGCGGCGCGGCGCACCGACCCGCAGGCGCCGATCCGAAAGCGACAGACCGCCGCCCAGCACCAGAAGCGCCGCCCCGATCCAGATGAAATTGACCAGCGGCTCGTAGAGGATTCGCAAGGTCCAGGCCCCAGATTGCGCCGCGCCCTCCGCGGCCGGCTCGGCCAGCGAGGCGTAGAGGTCGCCCGCCAGCGTCGAGCGGATGGCAGATTCGGTGGTCGTGCTCTGGGCGACCGGATAGAAACGGCGCTCGGGGTAGAGTGTCGTGACGGGTGCACCATCGCGCGTGACCACCAGCGTGCCGCGGTCGGCGACATAGTTCGGACCCTGCACCCTTTGGACACCGTCGAAGCGCACGTCGAAACCTGCGATCTCGGTCACGGCGCCGGATTGGACGAAAACAATTTTCTCGGATTTCCAGGCGCTCGACCCGACGAAGCCGAAGACCGCCACGGCAAGTCCCGCGTGTGCCAGCGTCATGCCGTGGGCCGCGCGGGGCAGGTTGCGCGCCCTCCGAACAGCCTGCGCGAACGGCACATCGAAGATGTCTGATCCGGGCCGCCCATTCCCGCAATGTCGCCAGAAGGAGCCAGGTGGCTATCGCGATTGGAAGATAGGCCAGGGCGGGCCCGCCCTCGGTCAGGTACCAGACCGCAAGTGCGGCCAGCCCTGACAGCAGCGCGACAAAGCGCAGGCGCTGGAATACCCCCTTCAGGTCGGCGCGTTTCCACGACAGGAGCGGCCCGACGGCCATGATCGCCAGCAACGGCAGCATGATCGGTATGAAGGACGCGTTGAAGAACGGTGGTCCGACCGAAATCTTCTGATCGGCCAGGGCTTCGGTGAACAGCGGATAGAGCGTGCCGACCAGCACGGTTCCGGTGGCCACGACCAGCAGCAGGTTGTTGATCAAGAGGCCACCCTCGCGACTGATCGGCGCGAAGAGGCCGCCGCCTTCCATCGACGGGGCGCGCCAAGCATAGAGCGCGAGCGAGCCGCCGATGGAGAGGCCCAGCAGGCCGAGAATGTAGAGGCCTCGTTCGGGATCGACGGCGAAGGCGTGGACGGATGTCAGAAGGCCCGACCGGACGATGAACGTGCCCAGCAGAGACAGCGAGAATGTCAGGATGGCCAGCAGGATCGTCCAGCTTTTGAAGGCATCGCGCTTTTCGGTGACGATGGCCGAATGCAACAGCGCCGTGCCCAGAAGCCAGGGCATGAAGCTGACATTCTCCACCGGATCCCAGAACCACCAACCGCCCCAGCCCAGTTCGTAGTAGGCCCACCATGATCCGAGCGCGATGCCCGCCGTCAGGCTCATCCAAGCCGCCAGCGTCCACGGCCTGACCCAGCGGGCCCAGGCCGCGTCGACACGGCCCTCGATCAGTGCGGCAACCGCGAAGGAGAAGACGATCGAGAACCCGACATACCCGAAATAGAGAAGCGGCGGATGCATCGCCAGCCCCACATCCTGCAGCAGCGGATTGAGGTCGTTGCCATCCAGCGGCGGCGGGAACACACGTTCGAACGGGTTGGAGGTCAGCAGCAGGAAGGATAGGAATCCCGTGCTGATCCAGGCTTGCACGGACAGGGTCCGCGCCTTCAGCGCATCGGGAATGTTCGTCCCGAGCAGGGCGACACCTGCGCCGAAAGCCGCGAGGATCAGCACCCAGAGCAGCAGAGACCCCTCATGGCTTCCCCAGGTCCCTGCGATCTTGTAGAGCATCGGCTTGAGCGAATGCGAGTTCTCGACGACATTCGCCACCGTGAAATCGCTGACCATGAAGGAGCGCATGAGGGCGGCGAACGCGATACCGATGAAAACCAGCTGAGCGAGCGCCGATGTCCGCGCACTCCGCATCCAGACCAGATCGCCGCGCGAGGCGCCGAGGATCGGTAGAACGCTTTGCACCAGGGCAATGATCAGCGCCAGTGCCAGCGCGAATTGTCCGATTTCAGGTGTCATGTCGATTCCTCGTCAATCTCTCGTTTTGGCGGTGCATGCCGCCTTCCCGGACTGGAACGTCAAGTCCGGTATCGGCACCCGGTCTCACATTGCCGTTAGTTGGATCATTGCCGTTTACCCGGTCCGGCCTACGGCATTACGGCGAACTGATGGGCGGTACTGTTCGTGGCAATCGTCTGGCGAAGCTCCAGCGTCTCGGGATCGAGAATCCACAGTTCCGGCTTGCCGGCACTGCTCACCAGCAAGGCATCCTCAACGCGCGCCATGTGGTAAGGTTCAGGTCCGACGTTGACTTCCAGGCGTTCACCGGTCGACCGGTCGACACGCACAACGAGATTGCGTTCACGCGCGCTCGACCAGATCGCGTCCGGGTCAACCGCTACGCCATGCAATTCTCCGCCGATGTCGAACCTGTCGAGGATCTCGCCGCTGTCGGCATCGACGATGGAAACGGTTCCGTTGTCGGATTCGCTGACGATCAGTTGACGGGTATCGGCATCGAGCTGGATGTGCTTGGGTGGCCCCTGCAGCTTGAAATTTCGCGTCACGATCCCGTCCTCCGGATCAAGCACACTGATCGTTGCGTTGCCGGCGTTGGAGACAAGGAAGTTTCCGGTCTTCGGATCGGCGACCGCATATTCCGGAATCGGGCCGGTGGCGACCGTCGCGGTGACCTGGCCACTCTCAAGGTCAATTACCGAAACAGCATCGAGCCCGGGGTGGGTCACGGCGGCAAACCGTTCATCCGACGAAATCCCGACATGGTGAACGATGCCCGGCACCTCGATTCGGCGCCGAATTTCGCGACTGTCAGCGTCAACCAGCGTTACCAGACTTACCGCGTCCGGCTTGGCCGTGTTTCCACCCCCGTGATGGGCCGCGTGCTCCTCTTCCGAGACGGCGGCCGGCTTGGCCACATCGCCGGGTGTGGATTCCGACAGGCTGCCGGCCACCAGTATGCCCCGTTCGGGCGCACCGGCGAGACCGTGGACGTTATCGAGCCCTTCGATGCGACCCATCTCATTGAAGGATCGATCCAGATGAAGCACTGTTCCGAGCTCGCCTTCGGGGATGTAGACGTCGGCAATCGCGGCGCTGCCGGTCATCAAGACCGCACTGAGTGTCAGGGTCGTGATGCGCATGATGTATTTCCTTTCATGGGTGTAATTGCGTCTATCGAGAACGTACGGACGGGATTGCGACTATCAAGACAGCCTCGCGGCCTTTCATGTAAGCGTTTGTCGCAATGCCGGAGCCTGTTACAGTGAGAGACAATTTTTTCGTGTAAAGACGGGCAAACACCGACGTGCCGGGCTGACGAGGACTCCGACCGGCACTTTCAGTACCGGTCCGGTTCCGTACACATCATCGTTTTCGGGCCTCCAGTTTGGCCAGCCGCCGCTCGAATTCATCCTCGTCGATTTCGCCGCGGGCATAGCGTTCACGAAGGACATCCATCGCAGTCTGACCATTCCCGGTGTCGGAGCGGTTGGAAAAGCCGCGAACCGCAAGAAAAATCAGACCGATGATAAGTGCCCAGAAAATCACCATCATCAGGCCTCCAAAGATACCGTGCCCACCCCACATCATGTGGCCGGAGCCATCGTAGATATCGGCCATGCCCGGCGTTGCGACGAAGAGGAGCGATCCTGCAGAGATGACTGAGCCGTTGAGTTTCATGTCGTTGTCCTTTCCTGTTTCAGGGGTTCCGGTCCCAGCGGCAGCGTCACGGTCGCCACGAGGCCGCCTTCTGCCCGGTTGGTGAGGCCAATGTCCCCGCCATGCGCCCGGACGATCGTCCGGGCGATGGACAGTCCAAGTCCGGTGCCGCCGGTCTCTCTCGAGCGGGATTTCTCAAGCCTGAAATAGGGCTCGAAGACCTGTTCAAGCTCGCCGTCCGGTATACCGGGGCCATTGTCAGCGACGCGGATAATGGCGTGATCGTCCTCGCGTCCATAGCTGACATCAACCATTCCGCCATAGCGTTCGGCATTGTCGATGAGGTTGCGAAGCGCGCGCCGGACTGATTGCGACCGCAAGCGCAGGTGAATGGTTTCGCCCTCCTTCAGAGAAAAACCGTTCAGCATATCGGCGCGGAGTTGACCCAGAAACGCGCCCATTTCGACGGTCTCGTAGTCTTCCGAGCTTGTGATCCCGCGCGCGAAGGAAAGCGTCGAGTCCACCATCTCCTGCATCTCCTCGATTGAGGTTATGAGGCTGTCGCGTGTTTCCCGCTCGTCGACCATCTCCGAGCGAACGCGGAGTGCCGTGAGAGGCGAGCGCAGGTCATGTCCAAGGGCCGCGAGAAGCCGGGTCCGGTCCGCGAGGAAGCGGGTCAGCCGGGCCTGCATCCGGTTGAATGTCCGGGTCAGGTCGCGCACCTCGGCGGGTCCGATCAAGGGCAGTGGTCTGACATTTTCGCCGCGCCCGAGACTGTCGGCGGCACGGGACACGCGCAAGAGCGGGCCAGTCAGACGGGTCAGAAGAAACCAGCAGGCGGCAACAAGAATAATGGCAGCCGTGAGCCCGAAGCTCAGGAAAGAGGCCCAGGGCCATTGCAGGGGCGGGCGCTCGAACCGCGTGCCGACATTGAGCCACTGTCCGCCCGTCAGGGCGATGGACAGCTGCATCTCGATGGCCGACAGATCGCCCCGCATCATCGCCAGATGCATTTCCGCCATCTCGGGCGCCATATGCGGCATCGGAAGGATGCCGTGATCGACCTCGTGCACCTCCACGCGAATTTCACGGTTGTCCTTGGCTCCGAGAAGACCACGCACTCTTGCCTCGATAGCACCGCTGTCCGCGTGGCTGTCGTGATCGACGGTCGGTGTATCAGACAGGTCAAAGCGCACCAGCGGTGAATTCGCCGCGCGCAGAATGGCCGGTTCCAGCGTTGCCGGCGCTTCCTCGATCAACCGCGCGACGTTCGCGGCCCGCCCCGCTGCCTCGAAGCCGAGCGCGGCCCGCACGGCCAGGCCGCGCTCGTCAACGAACAACCAGAGGCTGACCGCTTGGGCGGCGGCGAGTGCCGCGATGATTAACAGGACCAGTTGGCCGCGCAGACTGTCAAAGAAGCGCCACATCAATCCAACTCCGTCACATCGGCGGCAAGGCAATATCCGCCACCGCGCACGGTCGTGATCAGCCGGGGCCTGGATGGATCGGCCTCGATCTTTCTGCGAAGGCGGCTGATCTGATTGTCGATCGTCCGATCGAGCGGGGAGGCCGCGCGCCCTGCAGTGAGATCGAGAAGCTGATCACGGTTGAGGACGAGGCGGGGCCGTTCGAGCAAGACAACCAGAAGCTTGAGTTCCGAACCGGTGAGATCGATTTGCGCACCGTTTTCATCGGTCAACAACCGGCTGTCGGTATCGAGAGTCCATTGTGCGAATGCGATGCGTCTTCCCGAGAGTTTTCCGGCATAGGTCTCGGGCAGGGATGAACGCCGCAGGATGGCCTTGATCCGCGCAAGCAGCTCTCGCGGATTGAATGGTTTGGCCAGATAGTCGTCCGCGCCGATTTCGAGCCCGACGATGCGATCCGTCTCTTCGCCAAGCGCCGTCAGCATCAGGATCGGTACGCCACCCGTGGATGACAGACGGCGGCAGACCGACAGCCCGTCCTCGCCGGGCATCATGACATCCAGAACGATCAGATCGTACTGACCCATCGCGAGCTTGGCGTCCATCTCGACCGCATCCCGCGCCGAGGTCGCACGCAGGCCGTTCTTCTCCAGATAGCGCGAAACCGAGTCTCGGATTTCGCGATGATCGTCGACGACGAGGATATGAGGCTGATCGTTCATGTTCTTCCTTCTAACGGTTGCCGCATTGGTTTCCCGAAGAGATTTGTCACGAAATGTAACAGGGGCGGCGCTTGTGACACGGCGATACAATACCGTTGTTTCCTCGCATTTCATCACGGCCTAACGCTGCCATATGAAATCTATCGAAACCGAAACATGAGGAGATAACGATGACCCGCAAAACCCTGCTCGCAGCGACCGTTTTGGCCGCAACTGCAATCGGAGGAGCCGCGATCGCGGATTCCAATCACGGACATGGGGGCCAGTCCGGCCCGAAGGATCGCGCTGGCATGATGCAGGGCGGTTCCGGAATGATGGGCAACATGGGCGGCATGTCCGATATGATGGGCATGATGAAGCGCATGCACGGCCAGATGATGGGCGGCGGCATGATGGGCGGAATGGGTCCGATGGGCGGCGGAATGATGCAGATGTTCGACGCTGACGGCGACGGCACGGTGACGCCCGAGGAAATGCGCGCCGGACTGCAGGCCAAGCTGACCGAATACGACAGCGACGGTGACGGCACCCTGTCTATCGAGGAATTCGAGGCGCTGCACAGCGCGATGATCCGCGAGATGATGGTGGATCGCTTCCAGCATCTGGATGCCGATGGCGACGGCGCCATCACAGCCGAAGAAATGGCGGCGCCGGCCGACAAGATGGAGCGCATGCAGAAGATGCGCGACGCAATGGGGCAGATGCAGCCCGGCGAGAGCCCCGGCATGGGCGACGGCGACATGATGAACAACGATTGAGCGCTTTCGGGCGTCGGCCTATGGGCCGACGCTCGTATCCGGCACCGAGGCACGGTTTGCGAAACGGTGCTGACCTTCCCCTGCTTTGACGGAGGCAGACCTCATGAGCCTTGAAATGATGACCGTTTTGCTGGTTCTCGCGACAACTGCGATCATGCGGGGACGGCTCAAACCGATCAGGCAGTCGTTCGAATAACCGAAGGAGATTGAAATGAATTATACCTATGACCGCTCACTCATAGGCGTCAGCATCGACGACGCGGAAATGCGCGTTCGCGCCGCCCTAGCTGATCGGGGTTTCGGTGTTCTTACCGAAATCGACGTCAAGATGACGATGAAGCAGAAGATCGACGTCGATATGGACGGCTATCGCATCCTTGGCGCCTGCAATCCGCAAATGGCCCACAAGGCGATCGGGATCGAACCGCGCGTGGGCGCGATGTTGCCATGCAACGTTATCCTGCGCGAAACGGACGGCGGCACCGAGATCAGCGCCATCGATCCGGTGGCGTCAATGCAGGCAATCGACAACGATCAGCTCCATGAAGTCGCGTGCGAGGTGCGCGACATGCTGCGCGAGGCCGTCGATGCTGCATGATCGCCATATCGTTGACCTTCCGGTCACTGGAGGGCGTATGCATCGGGGAATCGGGTTCGAACCCCAGTAACCGGGAGACAAGGCGGTATGGTGGCTGACAGCATCCAGGATACAGAAGAATCCCCAACCTTCGGCGAGGGCTTCTGGGGGCCTGGCGCTGTGGGTGCCGTCTTGTTTCTGATCGCCGCTCCGGTGCATCTACTGGTGCCCCATCAGATATCGGTGGCGATCGCCGCGGTAACGTTGGCGCTGATCGGCGGAGCCTACATCGGATTTGGTGCGACCGCCAATTCGCTGAAACGCTTTTTGGCGGAACTGGCGGTCGCAGCCCTGTTCGCGGCGACCGCGTTGGCCGGATTGCTCTGGGCTCCATTGGCCTTGCCTGTCGGGTTCGCCGCACATGCCGCGTGGGATCTTCTGCATCACAACAGGGTGTTCGGCGCGCCGGTCCCGCGATGGTACATTCCGTTCTGCGTCGTCTTCGAGCTGTTGGCGGCAGCTTTTCTCTTCGTGCTGTATGTGCCGTGAGGCCGGGAATACCACGGTTCGTGTTCGGGCGAACCGCACAATTGGTTGCTGCGGCACTGCTAATCTTCGCCATCGTCGCCCTGGCCTTGGGTCCGCTCGCCGACGTCATCGAGAGCTTCGACGGCGAGAGAATCTCCGGCTGGATCGAGGCTGCCGGCATATGGGGACCGGTCCTCATCGTCTCGCTCATGACGATCGCGATCGTCGCGACGCCTATTCCGAGCGCACCGATCGCATTGGCGGCCGGTGCCGCCTACGGGCATACTTTGGGGACCGTTTACATCGTTGCCGGAGCCGAACTCGGCGCACTTGTCGCATTCGGATTGGCGAGGGTCCTCGGGCGCGACGTGCTCGTCGGATGGCTTGGCTGTTGATTTCTGCTGAGAGGTGACCCTGTAGGCTTCTAAATTTTCACTGAGAATTGACCCATGTGAACACATTGCCCTGACGGATTCGGTCGGGGAGATATGGAGTGATTGACATGGGATTTTTGAGTGTTGTCCGACGCTGGGCATTACGTGACAAAATGCCAATCCGCGAGATTTCAAGGCGCACCGGCCTGTCTCGCAACACCATTAGAAAGTACCTGCGCGAGGGCGCGGTGGAGCCGAAGTTCAAGACGCCATCGCGGCCGAGCAAGCTGGATCCGTATGCGGATCGGTTGTCCGCTTGTTTGTTGGCGCAGGCACGCAAGCCGCGCAAAGAACATCGAACTGTGAAGCAGATGCATGCTGACCTGGTGAAGCTTGGCTATGAAGGCTCGTACGG
>NZ_SMAR01000007.1 GCF_004342225.1 Martelella mediterranea
AAGAAATCGAAAGAAACGCAATCACTGGCGGTCGATCACCCGACTTCCTACCGGCCATGGGGCGGATACACCTCGATCATCAAGGGTGAGCGGTTTCAGGCCAAGCGCATTTTCGTCAAGCCCGGCAAGAAGCTTTCGCTGCAAAAGCACCACCACCGCGCCGAACACTGGATTGTGGTGAAGGGCACGGCAGAGGTCACCGTCGATGAAAATGTCACGATGCTGACGGAAAACCAGTCGATCTATATCCCGCTCGGCGCCGTTCACCGGCTTTATAACCCCGGCAAGATCACGCTGGAACTGATCGAGGTCCAGACCGGCTCATATCTCGGCGAAGATGATATCATCCGACTCGTCGATGATTTCGGGCGCGAGTAAAACACACCACCGGTGAAAAGTCAGGCCCGCAATGTCATCGCGTTGCGGGTCTGACTTTTCCATCCACCCAAAATCGACGATTATTCGAAATTAATTCTATATGACCGCATTTTCATCGATTATTCCGCAACAGAAAACAATATTCCAGCGCACCTACTTGACCAGACAGCAGCCTGCACCATAAATTGCATCGCTAAAAGCGGTCAGCCAAGTGCATGCCGCAATTGGCGTTGAAAGAACAATATCTCCCGGTGCGGACAACAAGGGGCAATGGCACATGATTGAAACTCCCTACCTTCTCTTCCTCGGCGATGCGCCGGATCAGCTCGCAGCCAAGGTGGCGCAAGGGATCAAAGACTGGCGCCCCGATTATGCGACTGGTCAGTTCCGGCTGGAAGGCTGCAATGCCGATCTGGGCCTGCCGGATCTGTCTATCGCCGACGCCGTCGAAAAGGGTGTGAAAACGCTGGTCATCGGCGTTGCCAACCGTGGCGGGATCATTTCTCCGGCCTGGAAGAGCGTTCTGATCGAAGCGCTGGAAGCAGGGCTTGATATTGCATCGGGACTTCATAACCTGCTGCGCAATGAGCCGGATCTCGCTGCGAAGGCGAAGGAACTGGGTCGCACGCTGCATGATGTGCGCATCCCCAACGTTCAGTATCCGATTGCCAACGGCAAAAAACGCACAGGAAAACGCATGCTCGCGGTCGGCACGGACTGCTCAGTGGGAAAGATGTACACCGCGCTTTGCGTTGAAAAGGCGCTCAAGGCAAAAAACGCCAAGGCAACCTTCCGCGCCACCGGCCAGACAGGCATCCTGATCACCGGGGATGGTGTGCCGCTTGACGCTGTGATTGCCGACTTCATGGCCGGTTCCATTGAATACCTGACGCCCGACAATGATGCCGACCACTGGGACCTGATCGAAGGTCAGGGCAGCTTGTTCCATGCATCTTATTCCGGCGTGACGATGGCGCTCATTCACGGCGGGCAGCCGGATGCACTCGTGCTCTGCCACGTTCCGAACCGTCCGCATATGCGGGGCCTGCCGGACTACCAGCTTCCAAGCCTTGAGGCTTTACAAGATCTGGCGCTGACAATGGCGCGGATCGTCAATCCTGCCTGCAAGGTTGTTGGCATTTCGGTCAACACCTACGGCATGTCTGATGAAGAGGCGGCCAAATGCTGCAAGGATATCGAGGACCGCATGGGCCTGCCGACGGTTGATCCGTTCCGCCATGGCGCAGACCGTCTTGCGGAGGCATTGCTGGCGCTATGACCGCACTCAGCCTCACCGCAACAGAAGACATCTTTCCCGTCGCCGGCAGTTTCACCATTTCCCGCGGCTCCCGCACGGAAATTCATGTAGTCACGGTGACGCTGTCTGACGGCACGCATACGGGGCGCGGCGAATCCGTACCCTATGCCCGCTACCATGAAACCGTTGATGGTGTTATCGGTGACATTCTGGCGCTCGAAGAAGACCTGAAAGCCGGTCTGGATCGCTTTGGCCTTCAGGACCGTCTGAAGCCGGGTGCCGCGCGCAATGCGCTGGACTGCGCCTTCTGGGATCTGGAAGCCAAACGCGCCGGAAAGCCGGTCTGGCAGCTTGCCGGTCTGAAAGCCCCTGAACCGCTGACAACAGCCTACACGATCTCACTTGGGACACCGGAGAAGATGCAGGCTCAGGCCGGTGAGAATGCACATCGACCGCTCTTGAAGGTCAAGCTTGGCACAGACGATGACCTGGGCCGGATTGAGGCGGTGCGCAAAGGTGCACCGGATGCGACCATCATTGTCGATGCCAATGAAGGCTGGACGCTGGAGGCCTATCAGAAGCTTGCGCCGCAACTCGTGCGCCTCGGTGTGGCTCTGGTTGAGCAGCCACTGCCCGCCAGTGACGACGAGGCTCTGCGGCATATCTACAGGCCGCTGCCGGTCTGCGCCGATGAAAGCTGCCATGACCGCAGATCACTGGAAGCACTCGAAGGCAAATATGACGCAGTCAATATCAAGATCGACAAGACCGGCGGCCTGACGGAAGCCCTGCAGTTAAAGCGCGAGGCTATGGAAGCCGGCTTCAAGATCATGACAGGGTGCATGCTGGGCACATCGCTGGCCATGGCGCCGGCTATGCTGGTGGCAGCCGGAGCGCCGTTCGTGGACCTTGATGGGCCACTGCTGCTGGCAAAGGATCGTGATCACGCCATCCGGTTTGATGGATCCGTCATGCATCCTGCCGAACCGGCACTTTGGGGGTAAAACTTAAAAGCCCCTGATTATGTCGAAAATATAAGATCAACCTGTCACGGTCCGGAACATGCGTTCGGGCCGTTTTTCATAGCAAGCGCAAAACTTAAAAAACAGTTCGCACGGCACACTTGTCAGACTGATATTTTTGAAAAGGGAGGTGGTGCCCCAAGCCGGACTTGAACCAGCGACCTACGCATTACGAATGCGTTGCTCTACCGACTGAGCTATTGGGGCAAAGAAGAATGCAAAGGGCTGTTACAGGCTCGTGACTCTTTTTTCAAGCGCCTTTGCCCGGATATGTTCAAAAAAACAGAAAACCAGTATTTCTCTTCTCCCGCAACGGCCCTGAAGACCGACAGAGCCATCCCGGTGATCGGCCGGCTCAGCCTTTCAGCAAGGAAAGCACCTCAGCGCGTTGTTCAGCGTCAGTCTCATAAAGGCCGCGTGTGACCAGTGTAACCGTCTTCGCGCCATGGGCTTTGATGCCGCGCATCGCCATGCACATATGCTCGGCCTCTACCATGACCATAATGCCTTTTGGCTTAAGTCTGTCTTCAATAGCATCCGCGATCTGGGCTGTCAGACGCTCCTGCAGCTGTGGGCGTCTGGAAACCGCTGAGACGACACGGGCGAGCTTGGACAGACCTGTGAGTCGTCCGCCATCCGGCAGGTATGCGACGTGGACCTTTCCGAAAAAAGGCAGCAGATGATGCTCACACATCGTGTGAAATATGATGTCTCTGACAACGACAACTTCACTGTGACCGTCCTCCTGAAACACCGTCTGCAAATGCTCGCGCGGATCTTCATGAAGGCCGGAAAAAACGTCCTGATACATCCTGGCAACGCGCTTTGGCGTATCGCGCAGGCCTTCCCGCGCCGGATCCTCGCCCAGCGCCACGAGGATGTCGCTGACCGCCCGCATGATCGTTTCGCGCTGCTTCAGCAGATCTTCATCTTCGTGGCTGTTCACACCTGTCGAAAAATCGCCCACGGCTCACCTGTCTTTCATATTTTTGTCTTGCCTGCGTCTACGGCACCTTCACTTGATGCCGGGACGCTACAGCGGATAAGAGACGCTTGATTTAACAATCTTTTGGTTTTCTTCAAGACAAAGAGCGCTGGCCATGAGCTGAAATCGCACAGGCCGCAACAATCAGTCCTGCGCCGATCAGCGTGGTCACAGACGGCACTTCATTGAAGAAGACATAGCCATAAAAGGCAGCCCAGACGAGGCCGGTATAATCGATGATGGCATAAAGCGACGCGGGAATACGACCGAGCCCCGCTATCAGCAGAATAAACCCGACTGCGCCGCAAAGGCCGATCAGACCGATCTGCCATCCGAGTTCAGCGGCAGGCATTTGCCATAGAATAAAAGCCATTGGCGCGGAGAAAACGGCAGCAAATACTGTCTGCATCAGGCTCAGTGCTATGGGGTGATCATGCGCGGAAGATTGTTTCATCGCAATCGCTGTCAAAGCATAAGCCAGTGGCGCCAGAAGCCCGGCAGCAATCGCAAACGGCGAGACCGGTGGTCCTGCCAGCCCGGTTCCGCGCATGAGAACGATCAGCCCCGCCCCAAAGACAGCCAGAACGATCGCGGCTGTCGTTGCGCTGGAAGGGGTTTCCCTGAATACGATCACGCCCAGCACGGCCATGAACACCGGCGCAGTCATCGCCAGCGCGAGAGCCATCAGCAAAGGCATGCCAGCAATGCCGAAGAAGAACAGGCTGGCGGTAATCGCGGCGAGAAATCCGCGCAGCGCGTGGGCCTTCAGATAGCCCGGTCGCGGCCAGCGGCGAACGATGAGACGCAAAAAGACACAGAGAAACAGCGCCGAAACCATGTAGCGCAGAAACACGACCTGAAAACTGGAAAGTTCCGCGCCCAGACTCTTTGCCAGCGCGTCAACGCCTGAAAGCGAAGCCACCGCGCCGATTGCCATGCCGACGCCGGATGTCCTGGTCAACGAAGACATGATCACCTCCTCAACACGCCCCGGCACTCTGCATTCACCGAAAGCGCACCCGGCATCAGAAGCCGGATCGTCAAGCGGTATACAGGTGCAGGAACGTGGTCAAGGCGACTGCCTGTTATATCTGTCCTCAGATCATCCGAAGTCCGGCATCTTCACTTTTTTCGCCCGCCCCTATCGGCTAAGGATACGCCCAGACAAAGCAAAAGCAGGACTTTCCGCCATGGCAAAAATGATTCACTCAATGATCCGCGTTCTTGATGAAGCCCGGTCAACCGATTTTTACAAAACGGTTCTCGGTCTGGAGGTGGTGGACCGGTACCCGTTTGACGGTTTCACTTTGATCTATCTTGCCAATGCAGAAACCGGATTTGAGCTGGAACTGACGGTCAATGAGGGGCAGAACGAAGCCTACGACCTTGGCAATGGCTATGGCCATCTCGCTGTTTCGGTGGATGATGTGGCTTCAGAGCACGCCCGCTTGTCAGCACTCGGCCTGCCGGTCGGCAAACTTGTGACGATGGAGCGTGACGGTTCTGCATTCGCCCGGTTCTTCTTCATCGCCGATCCCGACGGCTATAAAATTGAGGTTCTGGAGCGTTTTGGCCGGTTTCAGTAAGTCTATCTGCCGGCACCCAGCCGCTCGAGCACAAAATCAGCCCGGGTGGCAATGCCGGTTTTGGGGAGCAACACCGGCTGGTAACCCAGGCGCGGATAAAACATCATCAACCGCTCATATTCCGCCTTCGCCTCATCGAAACCATGTTTGCGCTGTGCATCATGTTCATAGATCTCAGGCCATGGCGGCGCCATGAAAACCAGCCGATTGTAACATCTTCCAAGGTTCAGCCCGTCAGCATGAGCCTCACCGGTGATGTGTTCCAGCCCCGCGACAGCATCGACAAGGCCACGATCAAAGAAGACCGGTTCGCGGCAACCATGGAACCGGTCACAGTCTTGACGAGCAACCGAGATGGCACGGCGCAAAAAACCTTCAAGATCAAGCCAGGGCAATACCGATCCGCCGGTTTGCTGTTCCTCTCGCACGATACGGCGGCCGGGCTCTTCAACCGTGTTGAACCCGCGCGCCGAAAGCTCCTCCAGCAAAGTGGATTTCCCGCCGCCGGAGCAGCCGGAAATCACAATGAAGTTTTCCATTCAGGGCTGCCGCCTCAGTCTTCGGTGGTTTTGCAGGTCAGCGGATCATCATCGCTCATCTGATTTTCTAGACTGGCCACATCGCCTTTGACCCACCAGATATAAGGTCCGCCAGCATACCGGGCGCCGGAGCCCGAAATGACATTGGCCGTGACGATAAAGTTCTCAGGCCAATCAAGCACTGCAATCGAAACCTCGTCAGCATTAATGTAACGGGCGGACAATTCAAAATCACCGCAGTCATAAAGCGTACTGATTTCGGTCGCTTCCGTATCATCCGGCAATGCTATTGAGATATCGGCAGCTGACGCTGGTGCGGCAGCCATCAGCAGCGCGGCAACACTGAGGGTGGCGGCAGAGTTTCTGATCGTCATTATCTCATCCCTTTGAAATATGAATGCATTTGTTAACCGGAAACCGGTTTCTTTAGGGGCTGTCTTCACCGATTGACCACTTTCATGAAAACCGGCGGAAAACAGCACAGACGCTTTGATCTTGCTCAAGGCTGCCTCTTCGTCTTAGCCTTAAGTCGTACGGCAACGCCGCAAACGTGAAGACCGCCAATCGGTGTTCGACAATTGACCGGCCTGAAGCGATACCGTCATATGCAACGGTTATCGTGCTCAAACATGACAGGGAATGAACACGTGCCGATTTTGGCAAATCTGAGCGTAAAAGCAAGACACAGGACACGTGCATGCGTTGTTTCTGATGTTCATGACGCTCTCCCTGTTTTTACGACATTCTCAACACGTTCTGTCCGCCGCCACCTTCTCCCGAGGGACCCGGCGGCAGGATACCACCTCACAAGCCACAACTGATGTTCGTTTAAGGAGTTCACACCATGGCCGATAAATTCGATGTCGCGGGTTTCAATAAAAACTTTATCGAACGCGCCGCCCAGAAGCCGGCCATTGCAACCGCTGTTGTTCACCCCTGCAGCCGCGACGCTTTGCTTGGTGCCGTTGAAGCGGCTCATGAAAACCTGATCGTTCCGATCCTCGTCGGTCCGGAAGCCAAGATCAGGGCTGTTGCCGATGAGCACGAAATCGACATTTCCGATTACCAGCTGATCGATACACCCCACAGCCACGCGTCTGCTGCTCAGGCCGTTGCGCTTGCCAGCAAGGGCGAAGCCGAGGCCCTGATGAAGGGCAGCCTGCATACTGACGAATATATGAGCGCGGTTTTGAAGAAGGATGCCGGCCTGCGCACCGCACGCCGCATTTCCCATGTCTTCGCCATGGTCGACCCGGAATATCCCAAGCCCTTCTTCATTACCGATGCGGCGATGAACATCAAACCGGACCTGGCCGCAAAGGCCGATATCGCCCAAAACGCCATTGATCTGATGCGGGCAACATCCGAAACGGAAATCACACCGAAGGTTGCCGTTCTCTCCGCCGTTGAAACCGTCAACCCGTCGATCCAGTCCACCATCGACGCAGCCTGCCTGTCGAAAATGGCAGATCGTGGCCAGATCACCAACGCTATCGTCGACGGCCCGCTGGCTTTCGACAACGCCATCAGCCTGGAAGCGGCCAAAATCAAAGGCATCACCTCCTCCGTTTCCGGTGATGCAGACATCCTGCTGACCCCTGATCTGGAATCCGGAAACATGCTGGCAAAGCAGCTGGTTCTGCTCGGTGGCGCAACCTCTTCCGGCATCATCCTCGGTGCCCGCATTCCTGTTATTTTGACCTCGCGCGCCGATGGCCCTGCCTCGCGCATCGGATCCTGCGCAATTGCAGCTCTGATGGCTGACGCCCGCCGCAATGGCCGTTACGCCGCCATCTGATCGCCGAAAATAAGAAACCCTCAGGCCGCTGCCTTGCTTTTCATGCGAGGCGGCGGCTTTCTTTTGGCTGAAGACTTGAAACCCGGCATCAGAGGCGTATAACCGCCGCCCCTCTGAAATTTCCTCAAAAGGCAGACGAAAGGACGGCGTCATGACCGCTCTTGGGCTCGACTTCGGCACCACAAACACTGTGATCGCACTGCCTGACGGCAAGGATCACCAGACCCGCTCCATCCGGTTTGAAAGCCGCGCAGGGGTCACTGACACCATGCGCACCTGCCTTTCGTTCATGAAGGACGGGAAGGCATCTGTTGGCGTGCCTCTGGTAACCGAGGCCGGCGCTGCCGCCATTCGCACGCTGATCGACAATCCCGGTGAATGCCGGTTCCTGCAGTCGATCAAGACTTATGCTGCCAGCCCGCTTTTCAAGGAAACCGCAGTTCTTGGCCGTCGCCATTCGTTCTCGGATCTCATGGCCGTTTTTCTGCAAAAGTTGATTGATTATGCCGGTGATGAGTGGCCTTCAAATGTAAAGCGCCTCGTTGCTGGCCGCCCTGTTCGCTTTGCCGGCATCGGCGCAGACGAAGCTCTGGCGCTGGAACGCTACAACGAAGCACTTGCCCGGTTTGGCTTTCCTGAAATCCGGTTTGTTCTGGAACCGGTAGCCGCCGCATGGTATTTCGCCGAACGACTGACGCAGGATGCCAATGTTCTGGTGGCCGATTTCGGCGGCGGCACGACCGACTATTCAATTATCCGTTTTTCAAGAAGCGCCGGAAAACTTTCCGCCGAGCCATTGTCGCATTCCGGTGTCGGGGTTGCAGGCGATATGTTCGATTACCGTATCATCGACAACGTCGTCAGCCCGCAGATCGGCAAGGGAACGCAGTATAAAAGCTTTGGCAAAAGGCTGGATGTTCCATCAAACTATTATGCCAGCTTCGGGCGCTGGAGCCAGCTTTCGATTTTCAAGACAACACGGGATTTCGCGGACCTGAAAAGCCTGTTGCGCGATGCCGTTGAGCCGGAAAAACTTGAACTCTTCATCGACCTTATCGAACATGACGAAGGCTACCCGCTCTATGAAGCTGTATCGGCCACCAAACGCGCACTTTCGGACGGCGAAGAGGCCGAATTTTATTTCTCGCCGCTCGGTAAAGACAGCCATCGTACCGTTCGCCGGGCGGACTTTGAAGGCTGGATTTCCGGGGAACTGAACCAGATGGAAGAAGCGCTGGATGAAGCGATCACGGGTGCGGGTCTTCAGCCGGGAGAAATCGACAAGGTCTTCCTGACAGGCGGCACGTCCTTTGTGCCGGCAGTGCGCAAAATCTTCGAAAACCGTTTTGATGCAAGCCGGATCGAAAGCGGCGGTGAACTTCTGTCGATTGCTCACGGTCTGGCACAGATCGGTCGTTAGAACGTTTTCGGGCGCAACGCTCAAAATATATTTCAAAAACCGATTCTACCATCACCCTGTCAATCTCTACTTTCATGCCACTACCAAGGATGGCTGGAACTTCTGATGTGCCTTAAGTCCAGTCCATCAAAAAGGAGGCATGAATGAAAACGTTGTCCGCCTTACTTCCATGCGTCAAGCGCCGACAACCGGAAGCGCCGCAGCCTGAAAGGCATCAACTGGCCGACCGACGACCTCAGGCAAAGAGAAGTCAAACAACAGCACCGCGCGACGGAAGCCTTTCAGATGTGCTGGCGAAGCAACCAGACAAGCCGGCAAGACCGTTCACAATCATACCAAAACCACTCCAAAAACCCGCTGCGGCGAACCAGATTTTTGCGCTGCAGAAATCAGGCATGGATTACCGCCTGGTCGAAAGTGAGAACGGCAAACCTCTGGACAACCCCGAGCCCCACGGCGATTACGTATTTGCAATCAAAGCTTCCGATCCGAAGACCGTGCTTGTCGGCAAACATGTTCTTCCCGGAGCCACACCACAACCACACGACAATTTGGCTGTGGAGGGACATTCATCCATCACCCACGGCGAGAATGCTCTCTATGCAGGCACTGCATGGTTTAACAAGGGAATACTCAAAAGCTGGTCGAATGACAGCGGCCACTACAGACCGAATGCGCATGCACGCCACAGTGCCCTGACGAGCGACAACAGACAACTTCTTCCAGAAAGCAAGTTCATCCGTCACAAACATCAGGACGGATAAAACAAAAGGCTTGTCAGGGTGTACCCCCGGCAAGCCTTATGCCAACGATCACGATTAGCGCACCCTTGGACTTTGCGCTTGCGAGAAAAGGGGACTAACGACCGGCGGCCATCTTTGCCTGCTTGGCAGCAAGGCGCGCACGAATGCTGTCGACACCGGCGCGCGGCGTTGCCTTGAACAGCGTCTGCGTATATTCATGCTGCGGATCGGTGAACACCTGATCGCGCGTGCCGCGCTCCACGACCTCGCCGAAATACATCACCATGATCTCGTCGCAGATGTAGCGAACCACCGAAAGATCGTGACTGACGAAAATATAGGTCAGGTTGAACTCATCCTGCAGGTCAGCCAGGAGATTCAGGATCTGCGCCTGCACAGAAAGATCAAGCGCGGACACCGGCTCATCAAGCACCAGCAGACTCGGATTGAGGATCAGCGCGCGGGCAATGGCGATGCGCTGGCGCTGGCCGCCTGAAAACATATGCGGGTAACGGTCGAAATGCTCCGACCCGAGGCCGACCTTTTTCAGCAGATCCTGCGCCTTTTCGCGCCGGTCCGCTGCCGAAAGATCGGTGTTGAGCAGCAGCGGCTCCATCAGCACGTCACCAACCTTCTGGCGCGGATTGAGCGAGCCATAGGGGTTCTGAAAGACAATCTGCACCTTGCGGCGCATTTCCGGTGTCGGTTTTGACTTTGCAATATTGACCGTATGCCCACCAAGCTTCAGTTCGCCATCGGTCTGGGCATCAATCATCGTGATGATGCGCGCCAGCGTGGACTTACCACAGCCGGACTCCCCCACAAGTGCCAGCGTCTTACCGCGTTCAACGGAAAAATCGACGCCCTTCAGGGCGCGAACGGTGCGTGCCTTGTTGAACATGCCACCTGGAACAACATAGTCACGGACGATGTTCTTGCCTTCAGCAACGATATCGCTCATGCCTGATCTCCCGTGTAATCAGTTGCATAATCAATGGTCGGCAAACGGTCGCCGGTCGCATTTTCCGGCAACGCGGAAAGCAGCGCTTTTGTGTAGGCGTGTTTCGGGTTTTCAAACAGCGAAAGCACGTCGGACTCTTCCATTTTCCGGCCCTGAAACTGCACGATCACCCGATCGGCAGTCTCGGCGACAACGCCCATATCATGGGTAATCATGATCAGCGCCATGCCAGTTTCAGCCTGAAGGCGGCCCAGAAGTTCCAGAATCTGCTTCTGGATCGTCACATCCAGCGCGGTCGTCGGCTCATCAGCAATCAGCAGCTTTGGCGAGCAGGCCATGGCAATCGCGATCATGATGCGCTGGCACTGACCGCCGGACATCTGATGCGGATAGGCCTTCAGCCGGTCCTCAGGGTTTGGAAGGCCGACAGCTTCCAGCAGTTCGACGGCGCGCTTGTGACGTGCCTTCTTGTCGAGGTCGGTATGCTGCTTCAGGACTTCATCGATCTGGAACCCAGACGTAAAGCACGGATTGAGGCTGGCAATCGGCTCCTGAAAGATCATCGAAATATCCTTGCCGATGATCCTGCGGCGTTCCTTGGGGCCAAGATTGGAAATATCCTTACCCTCAAAAACGATCCGATCAGCCGTCACTTTGGCCGTTGGCGGCAAAAGCCCCATCACGGCGAGCATGGCAACGGACTTGCCCGAGCCACTTTCACCGACGATAGCCAGAACCTCGCCTTTATCAACCGTGTACGAGGCATTGTGCAGAACCGTCGTTTCGCCACCGGCGGTGGGAAAGCTGACGGAAAGATTTTTTACATCCAGTAGCGGCATGGTCTTAACTCCGCTTCAGCTTGGGATCGAGCGCATCACGCAGGCCATCGCCCACGAGATTGATCGCCAGAACCGTGATCAGGATGGCAAGACCGGGAAAGGTGACAACCCACCAGGCACGCAGGATAAATTCGCGCGCCTCGGCCAGCATTGTTCCCCATTCCGGTGTCGGTGGCTGTGCGCCCATACCAAGAAAGCCAAGGGCTGCCGCTTCCAGAATAGCATTCGAGAATGACAGCGTCGCCTGAACGATGAGCGGTGCAAGGCAGTTCGGCAGAATGGTCTTGAACATCAGCCGGAGATTACGGGCACCGGCGACACGGGCAGACACCACATATTCACGCTTGGCTTCCGCCATCACGGCTGCGCGGGTCAGGCGGGCAAAGTGAGGCTGCAGCACCAGCGCAATCGCAATCATGGCATTGAACAGGCCGGGGCCCAGAACGGCCACCAGGACCAGTGCCAGAAGCAACGGCGGAAAGGCCAGGATCACATCCATGACGCGCATGATCGCGACGTCGACCCAGCCCCGGAAGAAACCGGCAATCAGCCCAAGCGTGATGCCAAGAAGAAGCGCAATTGAAACGACGATCATGCCGATGGCCAGCGAATACCGCGAACCGTAAATCAGGCGCGAAAGAATATCGCGACCGACCGCATCGGTTCCCAGCGGAAATTCCAGCGTTCCGCCATCCTGCCAGAATGGCGGTGTCAGGAACATGTCGCGATACTGCTGATCAGGATTATGCGGAGCGATCCAGGGCGCAAAGAGGGCGACAAGAACCAGCAGGATGATGATGGCAAGCCCGACGACGGCACCACGGTTCTGGCTGAAATAATGCCAGAATTCCGAGAGCATCTGCAGGCGGACATTTTTGGAACGGGCCATCTGGCCCAGCGTGTTGTCTGACATGGCTGAGCTCCTACTGGTGACGGATTCTGGGGTTGATCAGACCATAAAGCAGGTCAACAACCAGATTAACGATCATAACAAGGCCCGCAATCAGAACGAGACCGCCCTGCACCACCGGATAGTCGCGCCGCGAAATGGAATCGATCATCCATTTGCCGATACCCGGCCAGGAAAAGATCGTCTCGGTCAGAATGGCACCGGCCATCAGCATACCGATTTGCAGGCCGATCGTGGTGATCACTGGGATCATCGCATTTCTGAGCGCGTGAACACCGATAACCCGCTTTGTCGAAAGGCCTTTTGCGCGAGCTGTGCGAACATAGTCTTCACCCAGCACCTCCAGCATAGCCGAGCGCGTCTGTCGCGCGATCACCGCCAGCGGGATGGTCGCGAGCACGATCGAAGGCAATATGAGGTGCGAGATCGCGGAAGCGAAAGCCCCCTTCTCACCGGAAAGCAAGGAATCGATGGTCATGAAGCCGGTGACTGACGGGAAATAGTAAAGCAGCGAAATCCGGCCCGATACGGGCGTCCAGCCCAGAATGCCGGAGAACAGGATGATCAGCAGCAGGCCCCACCAGAAGATCGGCATGGAGTAACCGGTGAGCGCAATGCCCATCGTCGCCTGATCGAAGATAGAGCCGCGCTTGACGGCGGACAAAATGCCGGCGGGAATGCCAACGGCAACCGCGATAATCATGGCGCAAATGGCCAGCTCTGCAGTTGCCGGGAACAGGTTCAGAAACTCCTGGAACACCGGTTGTTTGGTCGAAATCGATATCCCGAAATCACCATGAAGCAGCCCCCAGACATAATCCAGATACTGGACAACAATCGGACGGTCATAGCCGAACTGGTGGAGAAGCTGCTGGTAACGATCAGCCTCCATGCCGCGTTCACCGGCCAAAAGCAGGACCGGGTCGCCGGGCAGAACACGCACAAAACCGAAGGCAACGATCGTGATGCCAATGAAAGTCGGGATAATCAGCAGTAGCTTGCTGAGCAGAAATTTAAGCATAACGCACTTTAAGCCTTGATTGCGAAGGGGCCGGTTTCCGCCGGCCCCAAAGCTTGAACGTTTATTCTTATTCGCTGATGGTTACGTCATCGAAACGGTGGTAACCGAGCGGGTCCATGACAAAGCCTTCAACCGAAGTCGACATCGGCATGAAGACCTTGGAATGGGCAATCGTGTTCCACGGCGCCTGTTCCTTGAAGATTACCTGAGCCTGCTTGTAAAGCTCGGTACGCTCTTCGGTGTCAGACGTGACCTTCGCCTTCTGGATCAGGTCTTCAAACGGCTGGTAGCACCACTGCGCGCGGTTGGAACCGCCGACTGCATCACAACCGAGCAGAACGGCAAGGAAGTTGTCCGGGTCGCCGTTATCACCGGTCCAGCCGAGGAGGACAGCACCATCGCGATCTTCTGCCGAAGAACGTGCCAGATACTCGCCCCACTCATAGGAAACGATTTCTGCATCAACACCGACTTCAGCCAGATCGGCCTGCATCAGCTCAGCCATACGCCGTGCATTCGGGTTATAAGGACGCTGAACCGGCATAGCCCAGATCTTCATGGAAAGATCGGTCACACCTTCTTCTTCCAGCATGGCCTTAGCGGTGTCCGGATCGTAAGGATCGTCCTGAACTTCGTCGTTATAGGACCACATTGTTGGCGGGATCGGGTTCTTTGCGACCTCGCCAGCACCCTGGAAAACGGATTCCAGAATGGCCTGCTTGTCGACGGCCATATTCAACGCCTTGCGAACCTTGGGGTTGTCGAAGGGAGCAACCTTGGTGTTGTAGGCGAGATAGCCGACGTTCAGACCTTCTTTTTCCATGACCTTGAGGTCATCATTATCTTCCAGTGCGGAAATATCAGCCGGTGAAGGATACGGCATGATCTGGCATTCGCCGGCTTCCAGCTTCTGGCGGCGAACGGCAGCGTCCGTCGTGATTGCGAAGATCAGATTATCGAGATCCTGCTTGCCCTTGAAGTAATCCGGGTTGGCCTTGTAGCGGATCACAGCATCCTGCTGATAGGCAACGAAGGTGAACGGTCCCGTGCCGACAGGCTTCTGGTTCAGCTGCTCCATGTTGCCCGCAGCTTCCAGCTGATCAGCGTATTCCTTCGACATGATTGAAGCGAAATCCATCGCAAGGTTCGCGATCATCGGCGCTTCCGGACGGTTGAGAACAAATTTCACCGTCATGTCGTCGACCTTCTCAATATTCTTGATCAGGTCCGGCATCGACATGCCGTTAAAGTATTCCCAGGAAATGCCCGGCGCATACTGGTACCAAGGGCTCGATTCATCCATCTGGCGGTTGAACGAGAAAATCACGTCATCCGCATTCATGTCACGGGTCGGCGTGAAATAATCGGTGGTCTGGAATTTTACGCCAGGACGAAGATGGAAGGTGTATTCCAGGCCGTCATCGGAAACATCCCAGCTTTCAGCAAGGCCGGGTTCGACTTCGGTGGAGCCGTGCTTGAACTCAACGAGACGATTATAAATGGCGCGCGATGACGCATCAAAGGTCGTGCCTGATGTGTACGGGGCCGGATCAAAGCCTTCCGGCGATCCTTCCGAGCAGTAAACCAGCGTTTTTGCGCTGGCGGCACCACCAAGCGCAATAAAGAAGCTCGTAGCCAGAGCCAAAGCTTTCCAATTCTTCATCATTTTCCCCTTAGTTGAAATAGAACCGGTCCCAATAAAATCGTCGCACGGACCGTGCTTTTCACTCCCGGCAAAACATAATCCATACAGAACGTCTAAAATCTTGCCGAAATCGACTGGGAAGCGGTCAGCATGCCTTTCACAGCACGCGGCCTCCCCCCGTGCGGCATGCACCCAACCGCATTGCCACACTTGCGGCGAGATTATCGTTTTTTTTTGACCACGCAATCAAAAACAGGGTTGCGACCAGTCAGGAGGACATCACCGCATCTCTCACGCACTGACATTTGACAAGCCGTTCCGTATTTCAGAAAATTTGCTTCCCCTCGACGCAATTCCATTGCGCGATTTACGTCAAAACTTTCAGAATATTACTTTCCACAGTCGCACACTTTTGATCGCTGACGTAAAGGAGAACGTGCATTGAACCCGTTTGAAAGGAAAATCTGATGGATCAGGCGTCACACATCGCTGAAATCATAAACGCCTACGACGCCCGTTTCAAAACGCACTATGGTGCTTTCATTGACCCGAGAAAGGACATGGCTGCGCGGAATTCGTTTCCCGTTCATATCACCGCCTCGCTGTTCCCGATTTCACATGACAGACGACAATGCCTTCTGATCCATCATAAAACATTGAACAAGTGGATCCAGCCCGGCGGCCACGTAGACCCTGGTGAAACCATTGTCGAAGCGGCAATGCGGGAATGCCTTGAAGAAACCGGCTTTGCCATCCGGCTTCCGCAGACCGCCGACCCTATTAGCATCGACCTGCACCGAATTCCGGAAAACGCACGCAAGCAGGAACCGGAACATTATCATCTCGATATCCGGTATATCGGCATTACAGATGACATGCCCGCCGCCAACAAGAAGGAGGTGCATGACGCCAGATGGTTTGACCTCGCTGAACTCGACAGAATCGATGAGCGGATTCGCCCGCGCCTCACCGCTCCAAATCAAAGCTGATGGATGGCATTGGCGCCGTCTTGAATTCCATGCTACCGCCAGATCAGATGAATATTCACCCAATCGACCGATGATTGCTCTTTTTCCATGTCCGATACGCTTGCCCATGCCGAACTGATTGCCGTTTTGGCGGCCGTGACGGATGAAACGCCCCGCATTATGACCGTGCGCGCTGGCGCTGCCCTGCCATCGGGCCCGTTTGAAAGCGTGCATCGCAGCCTTCAGGCCGGTCTACGTGCGTGGATCGAAAGCCAGACCGGCCATCCCGTTGGCTATCTGGAGCAGCTTTACACCTTCGCAGACAAGGATCGCGGTTTCGACGACCATGCCAGCGAGCACCGCACGATATCGATCAGCTATCTTGGCCTGGTGCGTGAGGAAGCCCCGCCCGGAGGACAAAAGCCGCTCTGGAAAGACTGGTACACCTATTTTCCATGGGAAGACCTGCGGCAGGGCCGGACGGAAATTCTCGACAATGTCACAGACATGCTGACCCAATGGGCGATGAGCGATCGTCCCGGCCGCGAACTGCGCCGCCACCGCGTCGATTTTGCGTTCGGATTGAATAACATGCGCTGGAACGAAGATATGGTGCTGCAGCGCTATGAACTGATGTTCGAAGCGGGATTGATCCCCGAAGCAGGGTCAACACCAGCGTTCTGGTTTGGCCGGCCTATGGCGGCCGACCACCGCCGGATCCTGGCAACCGGCATCGCCCGCCTTCGCGCAAAACTGAAATACAGACCCGTTGCCTTTGAGCTGATGCCGGAAAGCTTCACGCTGCTGCAACTGCAAAAAACAGTTGAGGCATTGGCCGGGCTTCGCCTCCACAAGCCGAACTTCCGCCGTCAGGTGGACCAGCAACAACTCATCGAGGAAACCGGCGAAATGTCCGGTGAAAGCGGCGGGCGCCCGGCCAAACTGTTCCGCTACCGCAGGGCCATTGTTGAAGAACGCGCACTTTCCGGTTCAAGACTCCCGACCAGCCGCGATTGACATAAACTCACCACGAGCATAACAATATTATCTCAAATATACTCAAAAAGAGTATAAAAGGAGGTGACAAATGAACGCTCCCGTGAGCACCGAGGCGCTTTATGAGCGCGTGGCACACATCATGCCAAGAGCCGAGTGGCTGAGCTTTTCAGACGATATCGAGGCCATTCTCACGCTCAAGAAAGAACGCAATGCGGTCATTCTGGCGCACAACTATCAGACACCGGAGATTTTCCACGGTGTTGCAGATATTGTCGGCGATAGTCTGGCGCTGGCGCGCGAGGCCATGACGGTAGACGCCGATATTATCGTGCTGGCGGGCGTGCACTTCATGGCGGAAACCGCCAAGCTGCTCAACCCTGAAAAGACAGTCCTGATCCCCGACATGGGCGCGGGCTGTTCGCTGGCGGATTCCATTACACCAGAAGACATTGCGCTTCTGCGAAAGGCCAATCCCGGTGTTCCGGTGATCACCTATGTCAACACATCCGCCGCCATCAAAGCCGCCTCGGATATCTGCTGCACGTCCGGTAATGCGAAGCGCGTCGTGGAATCTCTGGGCGTTCAGAAAGTCCTGATGATACCGGATGAGTATCTTGCCCGGAATATCGCCCGTGAAACCGATGTCGAAATACTGACCTGGAAAGGCCATTGCGAGGTTCACGAGCTGTTCACCGCAGATGACGTGCGCGAACTGCGCGAGGCCCATCCGGGCGTAACCATTCTGGCCCATCCCGAATGCCCGCCGGATGTGGTAGACGCAGCAGATTTTTCAGGTTCGACCGCCGTGATGTCGAACTATGTCGGCGACCACAAGCCGGGCAAGGTTGTGCTTCTGACGGAATGCTCAATGAGCGACAACGTTGCGGTTCAACACCCGGATGTCAGCTTTGTGCGCCCGTGCAATCTCTGTCCGCATATGAAACGGATTACACTGGGCAACATCCGCCAGGCGCTTGCGGAAAACCGCCACGAAGTGACCGTCGATCCGGCCATTGCCGCCGATGCGCGCCGTGCCGTTGAACGGATGCTGACGATATGACCGGCAATCCGGTGGCCATTGTCGGCTCGGGCATTGCAGGCCTGACTGCAGCTCTGGCACTGGCGCCGCTGAAGGTGGTGCTGATCACCAGAGCCGCCATCGGCAAGGAAACTTCAAGCGCCTGGGCACAAGGAGGCATCGCCGCAGCCCTTGGCAGGGATGACAGCCATGCGCAGCATCTTGCCGATACGCTTTCTGCCGGTGACGGTCACTGTACGCCCGAGGCTGCATCCCGGATACTTCAAGGCACCGCAGAGGCGATTGCCTTTCTTGAAAACCATGGCATTCGTTTCGATCGTGATAACGAGGGAGAACTTGTCTTTGGGCTTGAGGCTGCCCATAGCCGCCGCCGTATTCTTCATGCCGCTGGCGACGGTTCAGGCGCTGCGATTATCGCTGCTCTGGCTGAAGCGGTCAGGAAAACGCCGTCAATCACCATCCTTTCTGAAACAGAAGCCAGGCGCATTCTTCTGACCGACGATCAGGTTTCCGGCCTGCTTTGCGTGAGAAACGGACGTACCTTTTCCCTTCAGACCTCGCGCGTCATACTGGCCACAGGTGGGATCGGCGGACTTTACGAGGCCTCGACCAATCCGTCTGGCAATTTCGGACAAGGCATCATGCTGGCCGCCCGTGCCGGGGCTGAGCTATGCGATATGGAATTCGTTCAGTTTCACCCGACCGCGCTCGCCACGAACCGCCGCCCGCTGCCGCTCATCAGTGAAGCGGTGCGCGGCGAAGGCGCAATCCTTGTCAATGACAGGGCCGAGCGTTTTGTCAAAGACATCAAAGGCGCAGAGCTTGCGCCGCGTGATGTTGTCGCCCGCGCCATTGCGGCTCAGATCATGACCGGACGCCGGGTTTATCTCGACGCAAGAAAGGCGTTGGGGTCGCGCTTCGCCTCCCGTTTCCCGACAATTTCAGATATCTGCAAGTCTGCCGGTATCGACCCGGCCCGGAACCTGATTCCGGTCCGCCCTGCTGAGCACTACCATATGGGCGGGATCGCAACAGATACGGCAGGCCGAACGTCACTTCCGGGTCTCTGGGCTGTTGGCGAATGTGCTGCAACAGGTCTGCATGGCGCAAACCGCCTCGCCAGCAACTCACTTCTCGAAGGCGCTGTTATGGGTCTGGCCGCTGCACGATATATCAAATCCCGCCCCGAACCACTGGCACGCCCCATGCCGGAAATTACCAAGACCCCGCCACCACCGAAACCGGATGCGATACGCTCAATAGCCGAACGCCATCTGAACATTTTGCGGGATGGCCCTTCACTCAAGGCGGCCATAAACGCACTTCTGCCTTTCGCTGAAGCAGATGCAACAGCCGCCGATCCAGCCATTATTGCCTTGGCCATCGCTGTTTTTGCCCATGAACGGCGCGAATCCCGCGGCGCTCATATGCGCACGGATTTTCCACTGAAAACGGCCCGGTCGGTACAAAGCCGAATGGATCTTTCAACCATTCTGGAAACGGCCCGGACTATTTCCGCATCACACCCTATCGCCCGGAGTGCCTGACATGCAGCTTGCCCCTTTGCCCCGCCTCCTCATCGAGCCAGCCGTTCGCCGCGCGCTGGAAGAAGACCTTGGCCTTGCCGGAGATATCACAGCAAATGCTGTCATCCCCGATGATCACCGTTCAACGGTCGTCATGGCATCACGTAAGGATGGCGTAATTGCAGGGCTGGATGCCGCCGCACTCGCGTTTCAGCTGATCGATCCGCAAATCGTCATCTCCCGGCACGTCCAAGATGGCCAGCCTGTTGGCGCGGGCTCTGTCATCGCCACAATCACCGGACCATCGCGTTCAATTCTGACAGGCGAACGTACTGCGCTGAATTTTCTTGGTCACCTCTCAGGTATTGCCAGCGTGACGGGCGCAATCGCCGCCGCGATTGCAAGCACAAACGCCAGCATCGTCTGCACCCGCAAGACAACGCCGGGCCTGAGGGCGCTTGAGAAATATGCGGTGAAGGCTGGCGGCGGCGGCAATCACCGTTTTTCACTGGCCGATGCCGTGCTGATCAAAGACAATCACATCGCCATTGCAGGCGGCGACATCACCACCGCCATCAGACGTGCGAAAGAAAATGCGGGACATATGGTCAAAATCGAAGTGGAGGTGGATACGCTGGAACAGCTGCAGGTCGCGATGAACGAAGGCGTCGATGCTGTACTGCTCGATAACATGACACCCGACATGCTGACAAAAGCGGTAGCGATTGTCGCCGGGCGCGCCGTCACAGAGGCTTCAGGCGGCATAACACCTGAAACCGCAGCACGCATTGCAGACACCGGCGTTGACCTCATTTCAGTCGGCTGGCTCACCCATTCAGCACCGGTGCTCGATATCGGTCTCGATTATCAGGCCCATCTATCATGATCAAAGAGTGATCTGTTTGCGACTTCAGCACGTTTAATCTCCTGAAGAGGGCAAAGGCGAAACTGCCGTGTCCCGAGAGGCGAGGAAAACGACATGTTTGGCAGAACACTCACTTTCAGCATTTTCTCAGCCATCGCTTTTCCGGCGCTGGCCGGAGCATCGGACATCACCGGGCTCTGGGCGCGCGGTGATGGAAAAGCTCGGGTCCAGGTGGAAAAATGCGGCGATGACTTCTGCGCCACCAATGTCTGGGTTAAGCCCGGCACACCGCGCGAACGCGTCGGTGACAAGCTTGTCATGGATGTTCAGCCGATTTCCGCAAACCGGCTGGAAGGCAAGGCAAAAGATGTCCGTCGCGACCTGACCTATAATATGGAAATCACTGTCAATGGTGATGCGATGCAGACAAAGGGCTGCCTCCTCGGCCAGATTATCTGCAAGTCAGCGAACTGGACCAGTCTGCAATAGACGCGCCGCGAAACAAGGCTGCCGCTTGCTTTAGAGACCGTAATACCAGGGTGCGAGAAGCGAAAAAACCACTGTGATCAGAATAATCAGTGGTGTGCCAGCGCGCAGGAAATCACTGAAGCTGTAATGCCCCGGCCCCATCACCATCAGATTGGTCTGATAGGCAATTGGCGTAGCGAAGGAGCAGTTGGCAGCATAGATGACCGTTGCCGCGAATGCTTCAGGCGGCGCACCGATCTGCCGCGCCATATCAAGCGCAATCGGAATGAAAAGAGCGGCGGCCGCATTATTTGAGAGCATGTTCGTCAGGGCTGCCACACCGACAAACAGAAGCGCCATGGCAACCGGCGCCGAGTTGGACCCGGCCAGATGAACGATCCCCTGCGCGATCAGCTGAGCGCCTCCGGTTGCCTCCAGCGCGGTAGACATGGCTATTGACGCGCCGACCAGCAGGAAAATCTGTCGATCAAAGGCGCGTGCGGCCTGCTGAAATGTCAGGCACCCGAATGCGATCATCAGCAGCGCACCAGTGACGGAGTTGACCGCAATCGGCGAAATCCCCGTTGCGGAGAGAATGACAATCGCGGCAAAAATCACAGATGCAATCAGCGCTTTGTCACGCGGCGGCACACTTTCGGCCGAATGCTCAAGGAGCAGTATGTCATGGTTCCCGCGCATCGCCATGATGTCGTCTTCACTGCCGCCGATCAGCAATGTATCACCGGCTTCCAGCCTTAACTGTGACAGTGGTGTACGCGCCATCCGGCTTTTGCGCCGGACACCGAAAATAGTAATGCCAAAACGTTGCTGGATGCCACTGTATCGGATCGAGCGCCCCTCGAACAACGAGCCTGGTGCAATCACAGCTTCTGCAAGATGATAATGCGGGCCGACCTTCTGTTCCTGCACAGGCACAGAGCCATCCGGCGGGGCCGAAAGATCGACCTCCCCCTTGGCCACCATATCCATGAAAGCCTTGCGGGTACCGGTCAGCTGTAGCCTGTCGCCCGGAGAAAGTTCGACGTCATCATCATAGGGCGGCAGCAACGTTCGACCATTGCGGATCAAAGCATGCAATGAAAGCGGCGACAACTTTGGGAAGAAGCCGGATCTGGCATAGTCACCAGCCAGACGACTATCCGGCAGAATGACGATCTCGCCGAGGAATTGGGTTCCGGAGCTGCGGAAGCTCTCCGCCTGCTCGCCGTCTTTGCCGCTCAGGATCCGTGGCAGGATCAAAAGGACATAAAGATATCCGACCGCCGCCAATATCACCCCCATTCCAGTGATATCGAAAAAGCCGATCTCGACGCCCTGCTCACCAGCCATTCCCGCTGCAATCATATTGGTGGAAGAGCCGACCATCGTTGTCATACCGCCGAGAATGGTGATGAAGGACAGCGGCATGAAGATTTTGAACGGCGACAGGCTGAACCGTGCAGCCAGTGACGTCAGCACCGGGATGAAGATCACAACCACAGGCGTATTATTCAAAAAGGCAGAGGTGACACCGGCCACCACCAGCAAGACCGCGATCGAAAGCGCCGGATTTCCTCCATAAAAACGGCCAATGCGGTTTGTCAGCCCCTCCAGCGCATCCGTGGCGAAAAGCCCTTTGCCGACAATGAGGAGTGAAAGCACCGTTACAAGCGCTGGCGAAGAAAAGCCGGAGAGCAAAGACGTAACAGAAAGCGCGTCCCCGCCGCTCATCTGATAGGGAAACGTTCCGAACACCACCAGAATAAGGCTGAGTGAGGCCAGCGACACTGCCTCGATGGGAAACCTGTCCGAAGCGTAGACGATGATCGTGCCAACGATGATCACCAGCGTTGAAACAAGATGGAAGTAATCCATAAAACCAGTGGCCCCGTCGGCTTTCCCCTAACGCCACACTCAGTCACTTGTGACCAGCAGGCTTTCACGACTTAACGACCTGCACGTTGTGTTGTCAATTTCGGCGAAGTTAAAGCAGCATCGAAATCAGTAAGCTTGTATCTGACGAAGGCCTGGCCGGGGTAAAGGACAGCGTGACGACAGGCAGACAGCTGCCTTTTCCTTCCGGAACAGAGGTGTTATGATCAAAAAAGGCATTTCACCAAGCGACATAATATTGGCCGGGTGATTGTGAGATTACCGTTTCCAAAACAGCAGTTTAA
This sequence comes from Martelella mediterranea, assembly GCF_004342225.1. Classification (GTDB taxonomy): domain Bacteria; phylum Pseudomonadota; class Alphaproteobacteria; order Rhizobiales; family Rhizobiaceae; genus Martelella; species Martelella mediterranea_B. Next base: position 23,148 of record NZ_SMAR01000007.1, read on the forward strand.
CGATGGGCAAGGTAAACTCTGGCTGGTACAGAATTGGTAAAATTCAATTTCAACTCAAAAATCCAAATTATAATGGCGTATTTTTGCCTATTTTCATTTTTAGAGGCAGTTTCACGAGCAAATATGCAATCGGCATCCGTCAAAAGAAAACGTAGTATCGTATGACATCAATCTGTTCCGGCATGCGTCCGCTCCCAACGCGCACCGGCAGAGGGCGAACACAGCGCCGCATAATAATTTGTTTACCGTGTTCCGCTTATCCTGCCCTCAACGACCGAGCATCGTCCTTGGGTAGTGCGTAGAAAGAGTGCATCGTGGCGTTTAGTCCTAGTTCAAAGAAAAATAGCGCTCCAAGAGCGCGTAGAGGTAATGTTCTGATGCGCCTGGCGGCTGCATCGGCTGTCATCCTTTTAACGGGCGGCGTGATTGTTACGATCGCGTCTTCGCCCATCATTTCAACGTCCATCTCCAAGCCGCGTCTTGGCTCTGCACATGGCGTGAGCCTGATGGTCAATCCGGCTTTCCAGACACAACGCGGCAAAAGCGTGAAAGTTCAGCGCCTGCTCGCCGCCAGAGACGGACAAGGCCGGACAAAACCACTGAGTGCGGAAGAAATTCGCCTGTCTTACCTGAAACCGCAGGTCCGTCAGGCCGGGGAAACGGCCCTTACGGACTGGCAGCGCAAGCTTGTAGGTCAACAGATCGCCGAGAATGAAGACGATGGCAGCCTGCTCGCCGGCCTTCCGCCCGAGCTCAAGCAACCTGCTGTGCCTGCCATCAAGACGGCACCTGTAGCACCATCGACTGCGCTTGCAGCCGTCAGCCCGAAAAAAACAGAGGCTCAGACCGGAGAAAATCCATTCAAGCTCGTGCTGCAGGGTGTCGAAGACTCCCGCACGCCGCCGGGACATATTCCGGTTCCGGCCAAAAGACCTGCCGGTATGGCCTTGGCATACGCCTCTTTCAGACATGATGATGTCAATGATATCTTCAGCAATGTGCCAGAACAAACCTCGAAGGTCGCTGTCTATGATATTGAAGGCGGCAAGGTTTACATGCCCGACGGGGAGGTAATGGAAGCGCATTCCGGCAAGGGCAAGTATCGTGACGATCCGAAATACACCCATGTGAAAATGGCGGGCGCTGTTCCGGCGGCGACCTACAAGCTGACACCACGTGAAGCACTTTTCCATGGCGTACCGGCTCTCAGAATGACCTCGGTCGATGGCACCAATCCGCTGGGCCGTACAGGCATTCTCGCGCATACTTATATGTTGCGTACTCCAGGCGACTCCCATGGATGCCTCGTCTTCAAGGACTACTACAAGTTCCTTAAGGCTTATCGGGATGGCCGCGTCGACTATATCGTCGCCGTTCCGAACCTGAAAAACGGAAAATCCGAGGAGCTGATCGCCAGCCGTTGATGACAGAAACGCGCTGTTAGAACCCAAAAAAGGCGGCTCGTAAGCCGCCTTTTTTAAATTCTCCGGAAAATGCAGCCGATCAGAAATCCCAATCGTCGTCTTCCGTCGCAACGGCCTTGCCAATGACATAGGACGAGCCGGAGCCGGAGAAAAAGTCGTGGTTCTCATCCGCATTCGGTGAAAGCGCCGACAGAATAGCCGGATTGACCTTGCAGGCCTCAGCCGGGAACAAGGCTTCATAGCCAAGGTTCATCAGCGCCTTATTGGCATTATAGTGCAGGAAAGCTTTGACGTCCTCTGTCAGTCCGACTGAGTCATAGAGCGATTCAGTATATTTGGACTCAATCTCGTAAAGCTCGAACAACAGGCCAAAGGCAAAGTCCTTGATCGACTGGCGCTCTTCCTCGCTGACCTTCTTCAGGCCCTCCTGAAACTTATAGCCGATATAATAGCCATGCACGGCCTCATCGCGGATGATCAGGCGGATCAGGTCAGCGGTGTTGGTCAGCTTGGCGCGGCTCGACCAATACATCGGCAGATAGAAGCCCGAATAGAACAGGAAGCTTTCGAGGAAGACGCTCGCCACCTTCTTTCGAAGCGGATCGGTGGCGCGGTATTCCTGGAGCACGAGTTGGGACTTTTCCTGCAGGAAGGCATTTTCTTCCGACCATCGATAGGCATCGTCGACCTCGGCCATGGAACACAGCGTCGAGAAGATCGAGGAATAGGAGCGTGCGTGCACGGCTTCCATGAAGGAGATGTTGGACAGCACCGCCTCTTCATGCGGGGTGACGGCATCGGGCATCAGCGTGATGGCGCCGACTGTGTTCTGGATCGTGTCGAGCAGCGTCAGCCCGGTGAAGACGCGGATGGTGAGCTGCTGCTCGTTCTCTTTCAGCGTCGACCAGGAGGGAATATCGTTCGACAGCGGCACTTTCTCCGGCAGCCAGAAATTGCCTGTCAGGCGGTTCCAGACTTCGAGATCCTTCTCGTCTTCGATTCGGTTCCAGTTGACGGCGCGCGGCACGGCGATGGCGGGCTTCTTTGTCTGCATGTTCATGGTTTTTCCCCCGCGCATTACAGGCTGCACGAAACACAGCCTTCGACCTCGGTGCCCGAAAGCGCCATCTGCCGAAGACGAATGTAGTAAATGGTCTTGATGCCCTTCTTCCAGGCGTAAATCTGCGCCTTGTTGACATCGCGCGTGGTGGCGGTGTCGCGGAAGAACAGCGTCAGCGACAGGCCCTGGTCGACATGCTGGGTCGCCGCCGCATAGGTGTCGATGATCTTCTCCGGCCCGATCTCGTAGGCGTCCTGGTAATATTCCAGATTGTCGTTCGACATGAACGGCGCCGGATAATAGACGCGGCCGATCTTGCCCTCTTTACGGATCTCGATCTTGGAGACGATCGGATGGATCGAGGCGGTGGCATTGTTGATGTAGGAGATCGAGCCCGTCGGCGGCACGGCCTGAAGATTGCGGTTATAGAGACCGCCCTTCATCACCGCGTCCTTCAGTTCCAGCCAGTCTTCCTGCGTCGGCAGGTCGATGCCGGCCTTTTCGAACAATTCGCGCACGCGCTCGGTCGCAGGCACCCATTCCTTCTCGGTGTATTTGTCGAAATATTCGCCGCTGGCATATTTCGACTTCTCGAAGTCCGCGAAGGAAACGCCGCGTTCGACGGCGATCCGGTTCGAGGCCTTCAGCGCGTGATAGGTCACGGCGTAGAAATACATATTGGTGAAGTCGACGCCTTCCTCCGAGCCGTAGAAGATCCGCTCGCGGGCGAGATAGCCGTGCAGGTTCATCTGGCCGAGGCCGATGGCGTGGCTCTCGTCATTGCCCTTCTCGACCGACGGCACAGATGAAATATGGCTCATGTCGGAGACGGCAGTCAGGGCGCGGATCGCGGTATCAACGGTGCGGCCAAAATCCTTCGAATCCATCGCCATGGCGATATTCATCGAGCCGAGATTGCACGAAATGTCCTTGCCCATATGCTTATAGGACAGGTCATCGTTAAATTCGCTGGCTTCCGAGACCTGCAGAATCTCAGAACAGAGATTGCTCATCGAGATGCGACCGGCGACCGGATTAGCGCGGTTTGCTGTATCTTCAAACAGAATATAGGGATAGCCGCTTTCAAACTGCAGCTCTGCCAGTGTCTGGAAGAAAGCACGCGCATTGATCTTTTTCTTTCGGATATCCGAATTATCGACCATCTCGCGGTAGTGCTTGGAAATCTCGATTTCCGTCATCGCCTTGCCGTATACGCGTTCGACATCATAGGGCGAGAACAGGTACATATCCTCATTATTGCGAGCGAGTTCAAACGTGATATCCGGGATCACAACGCCGAGCGACAGCGTTTTGATGCGGATTTTCTCGTCGGCATTTTCGCGCTTGGTATCAAGGAAACGCAGGATATCGGGATGATGCGCATTCAGATAAACCGCACCGGCGCCCTGACGCGCACCAAGCTGATTGGCGTATGAGAAACTATCTTCCAGAAGCTTCATCACCGGGATAACGCCGGATGACTGGTTCTCGATCTTTTTGATCGGCGCACCGGATTCGCGGATATTGGTCAGCGACAGGGCGACGCCGCCGCCACGTTTGGAAAGCTGAAGCGCCGAATTGATCGAGCGGCCGATGGATTCCATGTTGTCTTCAACGCGCAGCAGAAAACAGGACACCAGCTCGCCGCGGCTTTTCTTGCCTGCATTGAGAAAGGTTGGCGTTGCGGGCTGGAAACGGCCTGCGATGATTTCGTCGACAAGCGCAGTCGCCAGTTGCTCATCGCCCTTGGCCAGCGCCAGCGCAACCATACACACACGGTCTTCGTAGCGCTCAAGATAGCGCTTACCGTCGAACGTTTTCAGCGTGTAGGCGGTGTAATATTTGAACGCGCCCAGGAATGTCTGAAAGCGGAATTTCTTGTCGAAGGCGTGATCCCAGAGATCGCGAACGAAATTGAAGGCATACTGATCGAGCACTTCCTGCTCGTAATAGCCCTCGTCGACGAGGTAATCGAGCTTTTCGCGCAGATTGTGAAAGAATACGGTATTCTGGTTCACATGCTGCAGGAAATACTGACGCGCCGCCAGCCGGTCGGCTTCAAACTGGATGTTGCCGTTTTCGTCATACAGATTAAGCATGGCGTTGAGCGCATGATAATCAAGCGTCGTCGCCTTGGTTTTGGCGGCGCCTTTTTCTTCAACCGTGTCGTCCCCGGTACGTGCGGTCATCGTCAATTCTGCCGTTTCCAAAACTCTTCCAGCCCTTGTGTGACGTTGTTAACATCCTCTTGCGTCCCGAGAAGCTCGAAACGATAGAGATATGGTACCTTGCATTTGGCGGATATAATGTCGCCGGCGATACCGTATGTTTCACCAAAATTCGAATTCCCGGAAGCAATGACGCCCCGAATGAGCGCCCGGTTTTCCGGATTATTAAGGAAGTGGATGACCGGCTTCGGCACAGCACCGCGCCCGTCGCCGCCCGCATAGGTCGGAACAACAAGCACATAAGGCTCATGCACCTCTTTCGTATTGCCCTGCGGCCCCAGCCTTCTGGCCGGAAGACCGGTCTTGGTTACGAAACGGTGAGTGTTGCCCGTAGCGCTGGAATAATAGACGAGCATGCCCGTTATCCGTCTGCCTTCCTTCAGGTCGCCCTGATCGTCTTGATCAGGCGAGGGTTCCGATCATGTCGGGACGGAAACCGGACCAGTGCTGCTCACCGGCAACAACCACCGGAACCTGACGGTAACCAAGGCCGACAACATGATCATACGCTTCACTGTCAGCGGAAACGTCCACGATCTCATAATCGAGCCCCTTCCGCTCAAGCGCACGCGTCGTTGCATTGCACTGAACGCAGGCTGGCTTTGAGTAGACAGTGATCTTCATTTCTTCCTCGCTTCAATCATATATTTTCACAAGCGTTTCCCGGTTCAACCGGTCACGCTCATATTCCGCATGTCTCTGACGCTCAGGTTCAATGCGCAGAGGTTATTTCAGGCTCACCGCCGGCCTCATTGGACCGGCCTATGGCACGCCAGAACCGGGCGCGGCCCGGTTGTAGCAGTGGAACAAACACCCCACTGCAAATTCTTGTCCGGGTTCATCCGGCAACGACCTTTCAGATCACCAGCAGGCAGCCTTGCCACCGGCCAGACGGACCTCAGACAAAACACCACCATATGAACTCAGAAACTTGCGCTGTGACCACGTGTTTTCGCGAATCGCCCAAACCGGCCCTACAACACAATATATGCTACTCTAAACATGAAAAGCGTCAATATATAGTTTACGTTTGACACTTTTTTCGAACACGCACCGGATACCGGAGCGACGCAACGAAACTGACGGATTATGTGAAACGCAAAACCATTTACAGAACGCGGACACCCGGGAAACCCGACGGTGACATGAGGTGAGTCAGCAGGCCCTTAAAATGGGTTCGAACACCCCCTCACTTCCACCAACCTCTGGTAGAAAGCGCAATTCAACCGTGCTGTTCACCCACTATCCACAGGGCTGGATCGAGACTGACCTCACAATATCAGTAGCTTAAAGCGACAATCGCCATAGCCATTTTTTCTTTGCACCTTTTCAGGATCGATTCGGATGCTAAAGTGCCCCGAACCTGACACAGAAATATGAAGGTCGGAATGCGCCTGAAGATCGCCGTCAGGGCGACACTGGCAGGCACCAGATGACCACGGGATAAACAATGAATTCTGATACCGCGCCGCTCATATTCGATGGGCACAACGACTTCCTGCTTCACCTCGCGCGCGGAAAGATCACAGTTGAAGATGCTGTTTACGGCACTAAGAGCGGCCAGATCGACTTTTTGCGCGCCCGCAAAGGCGGCTTTGGCGGCGGCTTCTTCGCACTTTGGGTGCCTTCGACCACAAAAGGCCAGGCCAACGGCGATGAAGCCATGACCAATGCGCGTTACGACGTGCCGCTTCCCGGTCTGGTTTCATGGGAAGACGCAATGAAAGTCGTGGTCGATGAAATCGCAGCCCTCAGGGCCCTGGAACGAACAGGAAAACTGAAGATCTGCACCACAGCAGACGACCTTGAGACGACATTTCACTCGGAAAAGACGGCGGCGGTCATGCATCTTGAGGGAGCGGAAGCCATCGATCCGGATTTCAGCACGCTTGAAGTGCTGTACGCAGCAGGTCTCAGATCGCTGGGTCCGGTCTGGAGCCGCCCGACGATCTTCGGCCATGGTGTGCCATTTCGCTTTCCCTCAACCGGCGACACCGGACCGGGCCTGACAGAGGCTGGCAAAGAGCTTGTGCGCCAATGCAACCGACTCAAAATCATGCTGGACGTATCGCACCTTAACGAGAAGGGTTTCAACGATCTCGCCGCGCTCACGGATGCGCCAATCGTTGCCACCCACTCAAACGCCCATGTCATTTCGCCCCATGCACGCAACCTCACAGACAGACAGCTGGCGATGATTGCGGAGAGCGACGGCATGGTCGGCCTCAACTTTGCCACCGCCTTTCTGCGCCCAGACGGCCGCATGTCACCGGATATGCCAATCGAAATCATGTTGCGCCACCTCGACCACCTGATGGAAAAGGTCGGGGAAGACCGGGTCGGCTTCGGTTCGGACTTTGACGGCGCGATTGTTCCTCAGGCGATCGGAGACGTTGCCGGATTGCCCGTTCTGCGCCGTGAAATGCGCACGCATGGCTATGATGAAGCACTGCTGACAAAGCTTTGTCACCAAAACTGGTTCCGTGTGCTGCGCAAAACCTGGAATCCATGAGACCGGCGGGATCCCCGCCCGCTGCAAAGTGGCAGACGGGGACAATAAAGCAGGTTTAAGCCGAGGCAACTTTTGAAAGTGCTGCCAGCGCCTCAACACAGGCTGCTGCGGCCTCACGGCCTTTGTTGTGCCGGTCCTCAGCAGATCGGATGAAGGCCTGTTCCGCCGTATAGGTCGTCAGGATACCGAATGAGACAGGTATTCCGGTTTCAAGCGAAACCTGCATCAGTCCATGCGCGGTTGCTTCCGAGATATACTCAAAATGAGCCGTATCGCCTTTGATCACCGCACCAATACAGACAACCCCGGCAAACTTGCCGGTTTCTGCCAGCTTCTTTGCAACGACAGGCGTTTCAAAAGCGCCCGGCACATCAAAGATATCTGCATCCGCGACGGGATGACCACGCTCGGCCAGCTCAGCCTTTGCACCGTTCAAAAGACCGCTCGTGACCTTCTCGTTAAAACGCGAGATGACGATGGCAATACGATGAGACATCGTTTTTTTCCTTTCAGGCTGACGCATCGACCCAAAAACCGAATACGATTTTCGAAAGCACGATGCTTGGGTTCCAAAAATGTGAGCACCGCTTCTCAAGTCCAGATGGGTGCATGACGTTTCAATCAGATCGAAAGCAGATGACCGAACTTCTCGCGCTTGGTTGCGAGATAGCGTTCATTATAGGGGTTGGACGCGATCATCAGCGGCACACGCTCCTCAACGGCAAGTCCACAACGAATAAGCGCCTCAGGCTTATCGGGATTGTTCGAGAGAAGCCGTAACCGGCGAACACCAAGACTTTTGAGAATATGCGCGGCGGCGTAATACTCGCGTGCATCGGCTGGAAGGCCAAGCGCCAGATTGGCAGCATGAGTATCGAGCCCCTGTTGCTGCAAGCCGTAGGCGCGGATCTTGTTGGCAAGGCCGATGCCGCGACCTTCATGCCCTTTCATATAGATCAGAATGCCGCCCTGCTCTGCAATCAATGCCATGCTGGCATCAAGCTGCTGCCCGCAATCGCATTTCAGCGAGCCAAACACGTCACCGGTCAGACATTCGGAATGAACACGCACAAGCGGAGCCTCCGACAGCGGCCCTTTGACGAGCGCGAGATGCTCAACACCATCTACCAGGCTTTTGAACACCCGGACATCAAAAGCTGAATCGCTGAAACCAGTTGGCAGACTGGCACGCGCGGCTTCCTCCACCAGGTTTTCCGTTTGCATGCGATATTCGGCCAGTTCTGCAATGGTGAGGCAGGGCAAATCATGCTGCCGGGCGAAGGCCTCGAGATCAGGTCTGCGGGCCATTTCGCCATCATCGCGCATAATCTCGCAGATCACAGCCGCAGGGTTAAGCCCGGCGATCCGCACGAGATCGACGGAGCCTTCCGTATGTCCGTTTCGCACCAGAACGCCACCATCGCTGGCACGCAAGGGAAACATGTGCCCGGGCGAAACGATATCGTCCGGCTTTGCAGCCGGATTGGCAGCAGCAGCGATTGTGCGGGCACGATCAGCTGCGGAAATTCCGGTCGAAATACCCTCTCGCGCTTCGATAGAAACTGTAAAAGCCGTCGCATGGCGGGCACGGTTATCACTGACCATTGGTGGCAGCCCAAGCTGATCGACCTTTTGACCGGTCAGGCAAAGGCAGATCAGCCCGCGACCATGCATCGCCATGAAATTCACCGCCTGCGGTGTCGCAAAATCTGCAGCCACCACCAGATCGCCCTCGTTTTCACGCGCCTCGTCATCGATGAGCACGACCATGCGCCCGGCCCTGATCGCCGAAAGCGCCTTCCTGACGCGGGAAAGATTGTTATGCATCAATGTCATTCTTCATCTCCAAGCGGCCAGGCCGTATTCTTCAGCAGATCAAAGGCTTCATCGCGATAGCGGACGGCAACGGCATCGCCATCGTTGGCAGCAGCTGATTTTGTGATCACAACATGCGCATCCCAGAGCCCGGATTGAAGGATATGCTCTGTCAGCAAAGGACCGGCTTCGACCAGAACTTCCTGTGCACCGGCCGCTCCGATTTGACGCAGAGCATCGGAAAATGACTGCGCGACAAAAGGCTCGAAACCACGCGCACGGGCTTCAGACAGATAGGAGTCTGCCACCCGGCCACGGCGGTCCAGAATTGCAAGCGATCTTTTCTTCTCAGTGAAATCGGACACATGCCGAACTGTGAAGGACGGATTGTCAGCCAGCACAGTGCCGGAACCCGTCAGAATCGCATCGGCCCGGCGGCGAAGACGGTGTGCCAGCTTCAGCGATGCGGCTGACGTGAAGGTTTTTTCACCTGACGGTGGAATCATGCTTCCGCACTCATCAAGCGCCTGCTTCAGCGTGATCCAGGGAAGCCCGGTCGCTGCCTTCTTGGCGAAAGGCGCGATCAAACGCCTGCAGGCCAGCGCAGCCGCCCCGGCCGGTTCCCCGATCATGGCCTCAAGATATGTCACATCGAGACCGGCCTCACCAAGCCGCACGGCACCACCGCCAGCCACATGTGGGTTGGGATCAGCACAGCCAATAACAAGAAATTCCGCAGGCGTCGTCAGAATGGCCTCGGTACAGGGCGGCGTTCTGCCATGATGATTGCACGGTTCGAGCGTAACAACCACGGTGTGGATCCGGCTTGTCAGTCCGCGCTGGCGTGCAAGTGCGATGGCCGCGGCTTCAGCATGGGCGTGCCCTGCACGTTCATGCGCCGCCATTGCCAGAATATTGCCGGCAGAATCCAGAAGCGCACAACCCACAGGCGGGTTGGGGCTGGTTGCCCCGGCGAAGCGGCCAGCTTCACCAAGCACCTGCTCAAATGCAGACACAATCGCTTCGTCGGACAGTCTTTTGCCGGATATGGAAAGGGGTTTTACAATGCCCATTTGCGCCTCATCCAAAGATCAAAAGACGTCAAACAGGGCAAAATGCAGGTCAGATTGCGCACTGCCCCCATATCCTCAAAGAGGTCGGGCGCAGGACACACCGGTCCTGTCATTTCTGTTCTCTTCCATCCGGACTTTAACCGTCGGCTCCGGAATTACACCGGATCTGCTTGACCCTTTTTCATCACTTTGAAAAAGGCGCTCGCGGGCTGATGCCATCAGGCAATTACCGCCGGTGGGGAATTTCACCCCGCCCTGAGAACGTCACCAGCTGAAAGATCTCAACCGACGGGATAAAAATAGAACCAGAAACTGAAAAAACGCAAGCAATGTTTTTCACGCCGACCGGCAGAACCGGTTAACACACTGTCAAAAAAGAGACTTTCTGCCCCACAAAGCGGCTTCAGTCAGCGATCCAGTGCCGCGATAATACCACGCAACTCTGCCAGACCTTTAAGCCGTCCGATCGCCGGATAGCCTGGCTGCGCCTGACGGGACTGATCGTCAAGAATATCAAGACCATGGTCCGAACGAAATGGAATGCTGAAGTCAGCCCGGCCAATAGGCCCAGTCCCGCCAGTCCGGTTTTAAAGCATGGTTTCCGGCCTGGCTGCCCAACGTCTATTTTCATTGCTAAATTGCGGAATATGCGCCAGCCCCTTCACCAATCCGGCATCCGCCCCCAAAGTTTCCAGCCAGTCTCGCGCTTCAGTCAGGATCACACCGATACCAACGACTTCCCCGCCTGCCTTACGCACCAGATCAACAGAGCCTTTAAGACTGGATCCGGAGGCAACGACATCATCGACAACAACCACACGGCGGCCTTTCAGCAAGGGAACGGCGCGGTCATCCAGAAGCAGCCTCTGCTCGCCTTTCGAGGTGATTGAGGTAATCTTCTGCTCCAGCGCGTCCCCCAGATGCACCTTCGGCGACTTCTGCAGGATCACATAGCGGTCCAGCCCGAGAGCGCGCGTCACTTCGATGGCGACCGGAATGCCAAGCGTCGCCGCGCCGACCACAATATCAGGCTGCAACGGCGCCAGTTTCTCTTTCAGTTTTTCACCGCAATGGGCACCGAAACGAACGCCAAGATCAATCACCATCATCAATGAGATCGCAAGATCAGGGCGAATGGCGACCAGCGGAAGCTCAACCGGATAGCCGGCAACATCGACTTTGTGTGTCTGACTGGTAACGACGGGCTGAAAGGAATCGGACATGAACACTTCCCTGATAAGATGACAGAGGTGTTTTAGAACATCGGCCGAGAAAAGTGGACGCCGGTTTTCGCCAACCCGTTTCGCAGAGCAAAAAAGCCGGCCCATCGTGTGTCAGAGATCAACCACCCGATGTTTGCTCCAAACCGGATCAGAGCTCACGAAGAGGGACATGGAAAAGCTGTTTTCCGCCCGCCGTCATAAACAACAGCAAAACCACCGCGCAACAGCAGGCCGCTGAGATCGCGCTCATCCTCCAGTTCAACGTCAGCCACGACGCGCCCGAAATACTTATCGCCGGAGATGTGCCTGAGTCTGACCGTCTGGCCCGGCTGTAACAGAGAAATCACATAATTCTTCGCAGCACTCGCCGCCTGTTTTTCGGCATCGCAAGCCCCGCGCAGCTCCGGCGTATCGACACCGCGAACACGCACGGACGCCTCCACAATCTGCCCCGGCCATGGTCGTGCCTCGACCGCAATCGTATCACCATCAATCACACGAATGACGTCCGCGCGAACAGGTCCATCATAGACATCCGCACCGGTCGCGACGGCTGGCACCATCGCGAAAAACAGCAGAATCGAAAAAGGGCACAAGAGCTTCAAAACCATAAAAGGAATTTATTCCTTAAATACAGCAGAAGCAATAGGAATAATCGCCTAACTCAAGGTTGTGCCATCACCGTTCAGAAATCGATGGCCCGCCCTTTGATCTCCCAGTCGCCGTATCGTGCCGGATCAAGCCCACCCCGGCCGCCAAGCTCTTTCGCCTCAGCCTTTTTCTGCCGCTGCGCACGGCGTTCCTCAGCTTCGGCCAGTGCGCGCTGCGCTGCAGGCGGCAGACGTCTGCGGCGCTCTTCCTCGGCCTCGACTTGCAACGTGTTTTCAGGCGTCGCTGTCAGTGCGGCCAGATCAAGCGCAGATACCGCCTCAACCGTCGTCTGCTCAGCATCCGTGCCTGACTGGCCTGTGTTCTCTGCTTGTTTTTTTTCGTCCTGCATTTCAAAAACCTTTTACTGCCGGTCGGCAATATTGATTTAAAGCCATTCTTTTCCCACTTATAACGGGAATTGAAGAGCGGCAGAAGAGAAAACCGCGCCGTGATCAACAGACCGGTTTCGGAGACAGACAGATGAATCTTGTTCGCACAGCCATGCTTCTTGCGGCCATGACCGCACTGTTTATGGCCATTGGCTATATGATCGGTGGCCAGTCTGGCATGGTGATCGCACTGATCATCGCGGCCGGTATGAACGTGTTTTCCTACTGGAATTCTGACAAGATGGTGCTGCGTATGTATGGCGCACATGAAGTCGACGCATCTTCGGCGCCTGAATATTATAACATGGTGCGCAAGCTCTCAGAGCGTGCGGGCCTACCCATGCCCAAGGTCTACCTTTACGACAGCCCGCAGCCCAACGCCTTTGCCACCGGGCGAAACCCGCAAAATGCGGCCGTTGCGGCTTCGACCGGCATCTTGAAAATGCTGTCTTACGAAGAGCTTGCGGGGGTCATGGCGCATGAGCTTTCGCATGTTCAGCACCGCGATACACTGACGATGACAATCACCGCCACGCTGGCCGGTGCCATTTCGATGCTCGGTCACTTTGCCTTTTTCTTCGGCGGCAACCGCGACAACAACAATCCCTTCGGCTTTGTCGGCGTTCTGGTTGCGATGATCGTTGCGCCCATGGCGGCGGCAATGGTGCAGATGGCGATCAGCCGAACGCGCGAATACTCTGCGGACAAACGCGGGGGTGAAATCTGCGGCAATCCGCTGTGGCTGGCTTCAGCCCTGAACAAGATTGCCCGCGGCAACGAGACCATTCACAATGAGCGGGCTGAACGCAATCCGGCAACCGCACACATGTTCATCATCAACCCGCTGGCCGGAAAGAACATGGACAATCTGTTCTCAACCCATCCGAACACTGAAAATCGCATCGCGGCATTGCAGGATCAGGCCCGGCAGATGGGTGTCACCTCGACGGCGGCGCCACAGCCTGCTAAAGCGACCCGCAGATCGCAGTCGGTTCCTGAGACCGGCCGCACAAACGGCGGTGATACGCCCTTCAAAGGTCCCTGGTCTTGAGTGATGGCATGAAACGGGCGGGAAGCCAGCCGAACCGCCCGGCACACGCGGATATACCCGCAAACAGAAAACCCGGTTTCGCGACACGCGCTGCAGCAACGAAAATCCTCGGCGCAGTTGTTGATCGCGCCACACCGCTGGATGGTATGATTGACAGCGAGAATGGCAATGGCGCTTATCGCTCGCTCTCAAAAGGAGATCAGGCGCTTTGCCGGGCGCTGATCCTGACCGCTCTGCGCCACAAACCACAGATTGATGTGGCCATTTCAGGTCTTTTGGACCGGCCACTTCCCGCAGGCGCACGCGCCTTGTCTCATGTGCTGACAATCGCCGCAGCGCAGATCCTCTACCTTGATGTTCCCGATCATTCAGCCGTCGACATCGCTGTTGAACAGGCCAATGCCGATCCGCGCAACAAACGCTTCGCCGGGCTGGTAAACGCTGTTTTGCGCCGTTTAGGCCGCGGCAAGGATAAGAATCTTGCACGTATTGCAGATGTCGCTTCCATGCCGGACTGGTTCTTTAATCGCCTTGAAAACATTTATGGCCCGGAAAAGGCGATGGCCATCAGCAATGCGCAACTGACACCGCCAAGCATTGATCTTTCTGTCAAAGCCGATCCGGAAGGCTGGGCCGCAAAACTGGGTGGGACATTTCTGCCGACAGGCTCTGTTCGCCTTGATGCCCCCTCTGGTGCTATTCCCGAGATGGAAGGTTTCGACACGGGCGAATGGTGGGTTCAGGATGCCGCAGCCGCGATTCCGGCGAAGCTTTTTGGCGACCTTTCCGGCCAGCGCGTCATCGATCTTTGCGCGGCTCCGGGCGGCAAAACCGCACAACTGATCTGCCAGGGCGGTGAAGTGACAGCGCTTGAACGCTCCAAAAGCCGTTTGAAGCGGTTGGAACAGAACCTCATGCGCCTTCAACTACCAGTACAGGCCGTGGCTGCCGACATGATGGAGTTTCAGCCAGAAGACGGGCTTTACGATGCCGCACTTCTGGATGCACCCTGCTCCTCCACAGGCACGACACGCCGCCACCCGGATGTGTTATGGACCAAGACGATCGACGACATCGAGAAACTCGCAGAAGTGCAGTATCAGATGCTTCGGCGCGCAATCGATTTCGTACGGCCCGGTGGTATTGTCATCTTCTCCAACTGCTCTCTCGATCCAAAAGAGGGAGAAGAGGTCGTCGAACGCCTGATCAATGATGGTGCCCCGGCGGAACGCACCGCCTTTCCTGCGGGGCAACTTGCCTCACTCACGCATCTTTTTGATACCTCAGGCGCATTGCGCACGACCCCTGCCGATACCTTCGGCGACGGCGCGACCGGGCTGGATGGTTTTTACGCAGCAGCCCTCAAGCGTCTTTAAAGCGCCGTGCTTCTCGATAATCGATTCAGCTAATGGCGCTGAATTATATCTCCTTCCGGTGAAATGTAATATTGGAAGCAAATCTGTTTGGCGTTAAGCATCTGTTCAGTCTGACAGATTAGGCATCAATTAAAGATCACGCGGTCAAGGCGTGCGATAATAAAGATAATGGGTGCAAGTTTTGGGTTTTCGTATCGCGGATATCTGGCGATATGGTTGTCTGCTCGGGCGGGAAACCGTCGCGCGTGTGAGATGCCATATGATCTCGCCGGGATTGCCGGATATCTTTTCAGCCGGCCGTGAAACCGCGCGTTTGCTCGTGGCTCCAACGGATCTGCGGGCAACCGACCCTATGGAAGGTGAAGACCTTCTGTCTGACCGCTTCTGCTTTCAGGGTGAAACGCTGGAGACAAATGGCAAACCACCCTTCTCATGCGCGATGCCGGACGATGCCTTCCTGCGTGAGATGGCTCGTTTCAGCTGGCTCAGACATTTCAGGACGCAAGACAGTAGCGCCGCGAACGAAAAGGCACGCGCTTCTGTTCTAAGTTTTCTGCGCCGTCATCGCCGGATTTCAGGGCCTTGCTGGCAAACCGACGTTGCATCGCAGAGACTGCTGGCATGGCTGTCCCATTCCACCGTTGTGCTGAAAGGCGCAGACACACAGTTTTACCGCCGTTTTGCCGAAGCTATTCTGCGCCATGAACGCATTCTCAGGCAACGTTACAAAACCATGCCCGATGACGAAAACCGGCTCATTGCGGCCATCGCGCTTTGCATGGTCTCCATCTGTATGGATATGCCTGAGAAGCGGCGCCGGCAGGCCTCCAGACGTCTGGACGCAGCCCTCGACAGACAGGTACTTCCAGACGGCGGTCACATTACCCGAAACCCGCAAACACTGCTGAATGTTCTCTTCTCTCTGCTCCCCCTGCGCCAGACATATATTAATCTCGACCTGACGCTTCCCAAACGTCTGGTGCCGGCCATAGACCGGATTTATCCGGCGTTGCGCTTCTTTCGCCACGCCGACGGCAATCTTGCACTTTTTAACGGGAACGGCGCTACACTGGCGACAGATCTGTCTGCCATCATGCGTTATGATGAGACTGGGGGAACTGCATTCAAGGCACTGCCGCATAACGGCTATCACCGTCTTCAAGGCAACGGCACAGTGCTGATCACAGATGCCGGCAAGCCGTTCAGCCCGCACCTCTCGAAAACCGCTCATGCCGGAGCCTTGTCCTTTGAGATGTCTTCTGGACGCAGCCGCTTCATCGTCAATGCAGGTGTTCCTAACAGCAGCGATGCCGAGATGCTTCGCATGGCGCGATCGACGGCTGCACATTCGGCTGTCACACTGGGCGAAACATCTTCTGTGCGTTTTTCGCACAGTGCGTTCCTTGGCCCGGTTGCCATTGGCGGCATCCGCAACACTGGCGCAGAACGCTCCACCGGTGACGACGGAACAGATACGGTTGATCTTTGGCACGACGGATATCTGGGCACATTCGGCGTCTACTGCCTGCGGCGGATTTCACTTTCACCTGATGGACAGGTGATTGCAGGCTCAGATCGTTTCGACCGAAAAAACGGTGAAGCGCCCAGCCCCGAAAACAGAACAGCTGCCATCGTGCGTTTCCACCTGCACCCTTCTGTCTGGGCGTTACGCGAAAATGAACACAGTATTTTCCTCACGGCCCCTGATAATGAGAGCTGGCTTTTCTCTGCGCCGGGCCTTCAGGTGGAGATCGAGGAGGATCTGTTTTTCGCCAGCAATGCCGGCCTGACCCGCTCGCAACAAATCACGGTCAGCTCTGTCATCGGCGATCAGTCACAAATCGACTGGCGTTTTGAGCGGCAAAGTTGACTGCACTCGCAGGTTTATAAATGCTCCCAGCCGTGCTAACGCCTGTCGCGTGGACGCGCATAGCGCGCCGAACTGTTTTTACCGCCGCGCCGTTGGCTGCCTTTTCAAACCCGGCAGCCGCGCCTTTGCTGAAGGACACACAAGATGGCTGTCGCCTCGAAGAAAATCCCCGCGCCCGATCTCGTCAATATCAGAACTGCTCTGCTTTCCGTTTCGGACAAGCAGGGTATTGTCGAATTCGCAACAGCGCTCGCTGCGCGTGGCATAAAACTTCTTTCAACCGGCGGCACCCATAAGGCTCTTGCGGCGGCAGGACTTGAGGTCACCGATGTTTCCTCTGTCACCGGGTTTCCGGAAATCATGGACGGGCGCGTCAAGACGCTGCACCCGAATGTGCATGGCGGTCTTCTGGCGATCAGGGACGATGAAGATCATCAGGCAGCGATGAGCCAACACGGCATCGAATCCATCGACCTCGCCGTGATCAACCTTTACCCGTTCGAAAAGGTCCGCGCCGCTGGCGGCGACTACCCGACCACGGTTGAGAATATCGATATTGGCGGGCCGGCGATGATCCGCGCCGCAGCCAAGAACCATGCCTATGTTACCGTGCTGACAGACCCGGCTGATTATGATGAGGTCACGCAGGCGCTGGAAGCGGGCAATGGCGCCATCCATTATACCTTGCGCCAGCAACTCGCCGCCCGCGCCTATGCCCGCACCGCCGCTTACGATGCGGCGATTTCAAACTGGTTTGCGGAAGCGCTTGCCATTGAAACCCCGCGTCATCGCACACTGGGCGGAACGTTGCGCCAGGAGATGCGCTATGGCGAAAACCCACATCAGTCTGCTGCATTCTATGTGACCGGCGACAAACGTCCCGGTGTTGCAAACGCGGTTCAGCATCAGGGCAAGCAGCTTTCCTATAACAATATCAATGATACAGATGCGGCCTTCGAGCTTGTTGCGGAATTTTCGCCAAGCGTCTCACCCGCCTGCGCCATCATCAAGCACGCCAACCCCTGCGGTGTGGCCCGTGCCGAAACACTGACAGAGGCTTATCGCCGCGCGCTGGCGTGTGATTCTCAGTCGGCCTTTGGCGGCATTGTCGCGCTCAACCAGATGCTTGACGGCGAGACCGCCAGCGAAATCGTGAAGCTTTTCACGGAAGTGATTATCGCGCCGGACGCCGATGAAGAAGCCAAAGCAATTATTGCCGCGAAAAAGAACCTGCGCCTTTTGACCACCGGCGGCCTGCCGGATCCGCGGGCGCGCGGCTTCAACTACCGCACGGTTGCAGGCGGTTTTCTGGTGCAGGGGCGCGATACGGCGATGATCGATGAAATCGAAATGAAGGTCGTTACCGAACGCGCGCCGACTGAAACCGAGATTGAAGACCTGAAAATGGCCTTTGCCATTGCCAAGCATGTGAAATCGAACGCGATTGTTTACGTTAAAGACGGCCAGACCGCAGGCATTGGAGCAGGCCAGATGAGCCGTATCGATTCCGCCCGGATTGCAGCCATCAAAGCTGAAGAAGCCGCCAGGGCCGCAGACTGGCCGGAACCGAAAACAAAGGGCTCTGCAGTTGCATCCGAGGCGTTCTTCCCGTTCGCCGACGGCCTGCTTTCTGCAGTCGCAGCCGGTGCAACGGCCGTCATCCAGCCAGGTGGCTCGATCCGCGATCAGGAAGTCATTGACGCCGCAAACGAAAATGGCGTCGCCATGATCTTTACCGGAACCCGCACCTTCCGCCACTAGTGGAATGAATTTGACATTTGGGCCCCACCTGCCGCCAGTGATAACTTCAAATGTCAAATTCGAAAATTACACTAGAAACATAGACTTAGCTAGTGGTTCTTTTGATTCCGGCATTTGGACAAGCGCGTGTGGAAAAGGGAACCAGATGCCGGAATCTGACCACTAGAGCGGTTCCGCCTTTCATGGAAACGCGCAACCGCTCCATCTCTTTGTTTTGACGCATTTTCGCGGACGTCAGACGTTTCCATCTGACTGCGAAATGCTCTAGATGTGAGCTTTCAGGTGGTTGTCCATTCGGATGCACGGTGCTGCAGATGATTTTTCGGTCAGGTCTGTTCAGGCGCTTTGAGCCCTCTGAGAAACAGGAAAAGGCCGGACACCAGAAAGATAAGCAGGCTCGCCATACCCATATTTGGCGAGCCGGTCCAGCTGACCACAAGCGCGAAGGCCCCCGTGGCAAGGAAGCTGGTCATCCGCCCTGTCAGGGCATAAAGACCAAAGAACCGGCCGCTTTCATCACTTTGAACATGTTTTGCCAAAAAGGCACGTGATGCAGCCTGGGCCGGGCCAAAGGCCAGACCAATGATCACGCCATAGAACATAGACGCCTTTTCGGCGCCATCGGCAAACAAGCCTGCCTTGCCCGAAGCCATCGGCACCAATCCGAAGAGGATTGCATCAGGCCCGGTTGAAACCATCAGGACCATTGCGAGTATCAGCATCACAAGTGCGCAAGCGATAAGAACTCCGGGTCCAACCAGATGCGAGACCCGTGCAACAGCAAAACAGCCGATAATCGCTGCGATGTTCAGAACAATCCCGAAAAGGCCGATTTCCATCGTCGACCAGCCGAAGGTTGCGGCTGCAAAGGCACCTCCGAGAACCAAAAGCCCGTTCAGGCCATCCATGTATAACATACGGGCCACGAGAAAACGCAGCAGAAGAGGCCTGTCTTTCAGCACCAGTAATGTCTGTTTCAGGTCTGACAGACCGCCACGGGCAGCCTGACCCACCGCCTTGGTTCGCGGCGTATCCGGCGTGAAAAAGAATAACGGCAGAAGGAACACCAGATACCAGATGGCCGAAAGCGGCCCGCTCAGGCGCGCAGCCTCCCCCTCGGCAGGGTCCAGCCCGAAAAGCGGGGTATGGCCAAGAACCGTCAATCCTGTGGCGGGATTTGCGGCCATCAGAAGAATGAAGGGAATGAGCACGATCATGCCACCGAGATAGCCCAGCCCCCATGCATCATTTGAGATTCGGCTGAGCGCCTCGGCTTTTACAAGACGCGGGAGCATTGCATCGTTGAAGACGACCGATATCTCCGCGGCAAAAGTGGCGAGAATGATGAAAAAAGCGGGCCAGAAGTAACCTGATCCCGGCACCGCGAACCAGAGCATGGACAGGCTGAAAACCTGAATGACAGCGAGCGTGCCGATAAAGCGCTTATTGCCACCGGCCGCATCGGCGAGACCACCAGCCAGAGGTGCAAAAATGGCAATGACAATACCGGCAAGGGTTGCCGCATGGGCCCAGGCCACCTGCCCGGAAACCGGATCGCTCCCCAGCTGCGACACAAAATACGGCCCGAAAACAAACGTTGTGATGACCGTAAAAAAGGGCTGGGCCGCCCAGTCAAACAACATCCAGCCGAAAACGCCGCGCTTATCAGCTATACGACCGGATGAAATGCCCGAACCGTCTTCACGCGCTTCAACAGCCACGCCCACCCCCATGATGATAAACCATGGGGCAAAGACATGGCCGTTTTACAGGTAAAAGTCCAGCGCCTGCATGAAACCGGCTTAAAGCCCGGCTTCACGCGCCAGATCGTTCAGCAACCCGGCGGCAACCGTGATCTTGGCGATGGACGGATCACCGGTTTTCGACAGGCGCGACAGCTGATCGGATATCTGCGCCATACGCACCGGATGTTCTTCCCGCCAGGCCTCAACAGGATCGTCGCGATCAGCATATCGCATCAACGTGCTGGCTGCCAGATCACGACGGCTGGCCGAAATCTGATCCATGGATCTGGCGAGCGCCAGTGAATCATAGAAATCGGAAGGCTCGATCCGTGCTGCGACGCTTAAGATCGGTGACACATGAAACAGATTGGTGACGCGGAAATAAACGTCAGCTGCCCGCTCAAGGCTTTGGCCACTGCGCTCAGCGATATGCAGGGCTTCCGGAACAAACATCATGGCCACGTGTCTGGCGAGACTGCCCGCGAGGTCGTCGGGAACCCCTGCTTCGCGCCAGCTCTTTTCGCTTTCCGCCAGCCACTCGGCACGCGCTGCCGGAAGCATGGCATCAATGCTCTCCTCAAAGCGCGTAAACGCCTGTCTGAGGCGCTCGACTGCACCAGCAATATCACGCTCTGCCGTGCCATTTTTGATCAGCAGATGGGTCAGAATGCTGAACAGATAACGCAGCCGCGCATAAATCGTATTCTGCACGCTTCCATCGATCACACCATCCAGAGCATGAACCTGTTGCCAGAGCAGGTCCATGCCAAACCCGTCACGTGCGATGACCGCAGCCCTGACGACCTCTGCAGGGCTTGCCGCCGTCATATCGCAGGCATTTGTGATGAATTCCGGGCCGCCACGATTGATGACGTCGTTTGCAAGTGCCGTTGCGATGATCTCTCGCCGCAACCGATGCTCTGCGATATCCTCGGAAAAGGCCTCTCGCATGCGCTGAGGGAAATAGTCGTAAAGCAGAGGTTCCATATAAGGATCATCGGGAAGATCGCTGGCCAGCAGCTGATCGAACAGGACGATCTTGCCATACGAAAGCAGGACGCCGGTTTCAGCACGGGTGAGTACCTGGCCAGCCTGACGGCGCGTTTTGAGAGCCTCATCATCTGGCAGAGTTTCGACCTTGCGATCAAGATGCCCCTGATTTTCAAGCACTTCCATCATGCGGGACAGAAGAAGAAGATTGTTCAACCCCTCCTCGACACTGAGCGAGATAGACAGCGTCTGCAGATAGTTATTCTCCAGAACGATTGCTGAGACATCTTCAGTCATATCCGCCAGCAACCGGTCGCGGTCCGCGCGTGTCAGCCGTCCCGCCCGCATGGCAGAGGCGAGAGCGATCTTGATGTTAACCTCGACGTCCGAGCAGTTCACACCCGCAGAATTGTCGATGGCATCGGAGTTGCACCGTCCACCTTTCAGGCCGAATGCGATGCGCCCCTTCTGGGTCACTCCAAGATTGGCCCCCTCGCCAATCACCTTTGCTCGCAAAGCATTGGCATTGACGCGGATTGCGTCATTGGCGCGGTCACCAACCTCGGCATTGGTCTCGGTTGCCGCCTTGATATAGGTCCCGATCCCGCCGAACCACAGAAGATCGACCGGGCTTTTCAGGATGGCGGAAATAACGTCGAGCGGCGAATATTCTCCCTCTTCAATATCAATCGCAGCTGCGGCTTCCGGTGTCAGCCGAACAGACTTTTCCTTGCGCGAGATGATCATGCCGCCTTCGGAAAGGCAGGTGCGATCATAGTCCTGCCAGCTTGTGCGCGGAAGGTCGAAAAGACGTGAGCGCTCGGCAAAGCCTGTTGCCGGATCCGGATTGGGATCAATGAAGATGTCCCGATGGTCAAAGGCAGCGACAAGCCGGATTTTCTCCGAAAGCAGCATACCATTGCCAAAAACATCGCCCGACATATCGCCAACACCGGCGACCGTGAACGGCGTTTTCTGGATATCTGTGTTCATCTCCCGGAAGTGCCGCTTCACCGCCTCCCACGCGCCTCGCGCCGTGATACCCATTTTCTTGTGATCATACCCTGCTGAACCACCCGAAGCGAAGGCATCATCCAGCCAGAATTCAGCTTCCTGCGCCAAAGCGTTGGCGGTGTCGGAAAAGGTTGCGGTTCCTTTATCGGCGGCGACGACGAAATAGGGATCATCATCATCGAGTCGAACTGTATCCTGCGGCGGGATAACCACGCCGTCTTCAATGTTATCGGCCATGGTCAAAAGCGTGCGAATATAGCTCTTGTAGGCTTCGCGCCCGGCCTCGAACACCTCTTCGCGGCTTCCATTGAGCGGCAGCTTTTTCGGATAAAACCCGCCCTTGGCGCCAACCGGTACAATCACGGCATTCTTCACCTGCTGCGCCTTCACGAGCCCCAGAACTTCCGTGCGATAGTCCTGCCCGCGATCCGACCAGCGTAAACCGCCACGCGCAACCTTGCCGAAACGTAAGTGAACACCCTCGACATCCGGACCATAGAGGAAAATCTCGCGGAACGGTCGCGGCTCCGGCAGCACCTTCAGCGCGCGCGAGTCAAACTTGAAAGCAAGATTGGCGCGCGGCGCACCATTTTCGTCACGCTGGAAATAATTGGTCCTGAGCGTTGCATCGATCAGTTTGATAAACAACCTTAGAATCCGGTCATCATCAAGGCTTGGCACCTGCTCCAGCCCTTCCGAAATCGTGCCCCGCGCGCTTTCGATACGATCCTCGCGAAGATCGCCTGAAAGCTCCGGAGCAAACGTGTTTTCAAACAGGTGAAACAGGGCCCGCGTAATCACCGGATAGGTGCAGAGCGGCTGTGCGATATAATCTTCAGTGTAATTGATACCCACCTGACGCAGATAATGAGCATAGGCGCGCAAGACATTTGCCTGACGGGCATCAAGCCCTGCCAGCAGGACAAGACGATTGAAGCGATCATTGTCAACGGCACCGGTGAACGCTGCAGCAAAGGCATTCTCCAGTCGTGCGCTGTCTGTCTCCGGATCAAAGGTCACCCCCTGTTCCGGCATCAGCTCCATGTCATGCAGCACGACTTCGGTTTCGCCCTCACCACGGCGCGAAACAGTCAGGTCAAAGGTTCGCTCCGAGACAACGACAAAGCCGAGATTTTCCAGCAATGGCACGCGGCGCGACAGCGCCAGATGACCACCTGCATGAAAAATCTTCAGCCGGAGATGCGTTTCTTCCTCAGTATCATCCGACTGATAAAAGGCAATGCCGATGCCTGTATCCGCAGCCGTTTCGATCAGACCGAGATCTGAAAATGCCGCTTCCGGCGAAAAGGCCTCATGATAGGCCTCATTGGCCAGAAGCCGCGGCGCCCCCGGCCCCGCAAGTGCGTCAAAATGCTCGGTCCAGTCTGCAGCAAGCTCGATCACCCGTCGCTCAAGCTCTGCCTGCGGCACATCCGGCGTCTTTTCCAGACTATCCCGCCCGATGATAAAATGGACTCTGGCAGAACGGCCTTCCGGGAAAGATGGATAATAGGCCGAAACCCGCCCTTCATAGGCCGTCGCAAGATAGTCGCCAATTTTCTCACGCAGCCGCGAATCGTAGACGGTGCGTGGCACATAAACGAGCACGGAGACGAACCTGTCGAACCCGTCAATCCGGCTCAACACCCGAATACGCGGGCGCTCGGCAATCGCCATGATCTGATTACAGAAATCCGCAAGCAACGGCACAGGCGCCTGAAACAATTCGTCACGGGGATAGGATTCCAGAATGTTCTGGAGCATCCGCCCCGCATGGCTTTTTCGCTCAAAGCCGGAAAGCCGGGCAACTTCAGCCACCTTGGCCCGGAGAAGCGGAATACGGGCGGCAGACTGCGTATAGGCCGTATAGGTAAACAGGCCCACTATGCGCAGCTCACCGACAACCTCGCCATTCTCACCAAACCGCTTGACCCCGATGTAATCCATATAGGCGCGACGGTGAACCGTCGATGTCGTATTGGCCTTGGTGACCAGCAGAAACTCCGGACCTTCGAGAAAAGCCAGAATCTCCGGCGTCGATACCACGGGATTGGCCCCTCGCCGGAGCACACGCATGCCCGGATCGGACAAAATTCCGATATTGGAGCCTGGGACATGCTCAACATGACCGCCCGCGTCATCGCGGGCATAAACGAGATCACGCATGCCAAGGAATGTGAAATTGCCATCCCGCAGCCACTCCAGAAACCGCACGGCTTCATCGCGCGCATCATCGTGAGCGGATGGAGCAAGTCCCTTAAGCTCGCTGACAGCCGTGTCGAGCTTTGCAAGCATTGGCGACCATTGCGACACAGCAAGTTTGACATGACCGAGAACATACTCCAGCCGCGCCTTCAAATGCTTCTTCTGCTCTTTGGAAAAAGCGGCAGCATGCACCTGAATATGGCTGAGACGGTGTTCGCCTGCATGTGGCGTATCCGGTGAAAGCGCCAGAATCGGCTCTCCCGGCTCAGCAATCAGGATCGGGTGCACAGCCAGAATGAAATCATGCGCATGCTCGGCAATCTCTGCCATCACAGAATCGTAGATAAACGGCATGTTATGATCGGTAACCGCGATCACATCCGTCGCCAGACCGCCCGGTGCGACACCTTCGACCGGCTCGATTGTGACTCGCGCCTCGCCGCTGTTGAAGGCAGCAACCTCTTCTGCGGCATACACGGCAGCGGCAGCGAGCATTGACGGGTCATACCGGTCAAGGTCTTCCGGGCTGGCATGCTCATACATCACAAGCGGACTGACGAACGCCTTCCCCGCCCTTTCAGCGACGCCTTGTGCCTCTTCCAGCAGCGCTTTGCGCTTGTGCCCGTTTTCGTTCTGCATATCGCCTCCCGCGAAAAATCGAGTTTTTGCCGTTTCGTGCATCGGGTTTATGTTTAAGCTGTAACTGACGTTTGACAACATCCGGTTGACAGCGCCCTCCAAAAGGGGATTTAGAACCCAATTATGGCGCTGACACAAATTTCCAGCGAAATCGTGACCTGAAAGTCGCATAAAAGTGAGTGAAACGCGATGATTGAAAATCCGGGTGGCGCGGTGATTGCAATCTCCAGCCACGTCATGCGCGGCTCAGTCGGAAACCGCGCGATTGTCTTCGCTCTTGAAACGCTCGGCTTTGGCGCGTGGTCGGTGCCAACGATTGTCCTGCCTTACCACCCGGGCCATGGCCGCTCAACACCGCTGCGTTTCGATGACACGGCCTTCGCGCTTGCTCTTGAAGAGTTGGGAAAGAGCCGCTGGACCGGTGAAATCCGCGGCATTGTCAGCGGCTACCTCTCCACCCCGCAGCAGGCAGACGCCATTGCCGCTCTGGTCAATCGGCTGCGCACCGACAAACCCGACCTTCCCTATCTCTGCGATCCGGTGATCGGCGATGAGAAAGGACTTTACGTTACCGAAGAAACTGCTTCGGCCATAAGGGACACACTGATCCCGCTGGCAACCATCGCCACGCCCAACCGTTTTGAGCTTGGTTGGCTGACCGGTTCAACAACAGATGACAATACTGCTTTGATGAAAGCGGCCCTGATGCTCGGCCCTGCCGAAGTGGCTGTCACATCCGCCCATGCCATGCTCAAAGAGGGCGTCGCAGCCCTTTATGTTAACGAAAGGCATGCGCTGCTTGCCGAGCACGCACATATCGACAACCCGCCCAACGGGCTCGGTGATCTGTTTTCAGCGCTGTTTCTGGCCGCTCGCCTTGAAGGCATCGCCCCGGAAGAAGCGCTGGAAAAGACAACGGCCAGTGTCTTCTCTGTTCTTTCACATGCCCGGCGCAACGGTAGCGATGAACTGCTGCTGGAGCAGAATACCGCAAGCCTGCGGGCTCCGCTTGCAAAAGTTGGCATTCGTCAATTGATGCATCCGTCCCGTCGGCGTAAAAGGATTTGATGCGCGTTCTGCCGCGCAGCCCGTTCGTTTATGACAAGGATGGTATAATACGATGGAAGCGTTCCCCAAACCTCTCCTCGATGGCTACAAGAACTTCATGTCCGGCCGCTATGTCGAGGAGCGTGATCGCTATCACCAGCTCGCAGAAGAGGGCCAGAAGCCGGAAACGCTGATCATTGCCTGTTGCGATTCACGCGCCGGACCGGAGCTGGTTTTCAATGCGCGCCCCGGAGAGCTGTTCGTGGTGCGCAATGTGGCCAATATGGTTCCCCCTTATGAGCCGGACGGCCAGTATCACGGCACGTCTGCCGCACTTGAGTTCGCTGTCGAGGGCCTGAAGGTCAAGAATATTGTTGTTCTTGGTCACGGTCGCTGTGGCGGGATCAACGCGGCGCTTTCCTCTGTTTCCGAGCCGCTGTCGCCCGGCGATTTCATCGGCAAGTGGACCACCTTGCTGAAGCCGGCGGCCGAACAGGTTAATAAGAATTCCAACATGACCGCCACTGAGCGCCAGACCGCACTCGAGCGGATTTCAATCCGCAATTCGATGGGCAACCTGCGCACCTTCCCGAATGTCGCCGCAGCCGAAAAGCAGGGCAAACTCAAGCTCTACGGCGCCTGGTTCGATATCTCGTCAGGTGAATTGTGGGTGATGAATAACAAGACCGGCGACTTCAGGCGCCCGGACTGAGGCCAACAGAACCATCAGCGCCGGGCTTCGTTCTCGGCGCTTTCTTCAATGCGCTCCATGTCATCATCCGACAAACCGAAATGATGACCGATCTCGTGGATCAGCACATGGGTGACAATATCACCGAGCGTTTCTTCATTCTCGGCCCAGTAATCCAGAATCGGACGACGGTAAAGCGTGATGCGATTGACCATTTCGCCGGTCTCCATCGAAAACCGCTCCGAGATGCCGCGCCCTTCGAAAAGCCCGAGAAGATCGAACGGTGTTTCCAGCGCCATGTCCTCGAAAATATCATCGCTGGGGAAGTCTGAAATTTCGATAATGATGTCACCGGTGAGCGCACGAAACGGCTCCGGCAGTTTGGCATAAGCCTCAATCGCCAGAGATTCGACCGTTTCAAGGCTTGGGGCATGCCGGCCCTGCCAGTCTTCACTTTTGTTCACACGCGCCATTTCGTCTCCTTGTCCGGCTCATATAGGCGTTTTTGTCGCGCATTTCGAGAAAAGAATGACGCCAAGGTGACGACCAACCCTCTCGCCCTCTTCGCAAGGCAGCCTCTTTAGCGGCAATCCCCGTCCATCAGGATCTGGCGTGCCCGTTGCGGCATGATCTGCAGCGTTCAACAATGCCTGAGTTTGCTATGATGCCGACTTTCAAACTGTGTATGAAACAGCAAACCAGTTTTCGTTCAAACCTGCTTGACAGGACCCATACGAGGCCCTAATAACGCCCCGTCCCGGGCGGTTTAGCCGGTTCGGGAACGACGCCCCTCATCTGGCCGCTTGCGGCATTAACCTACGAGGGACGGAGATGGCGGAGTAGCTCAGTAGGTTAGAGCAGAGGAATCATAATCCTTGTGTCGGGGGTTCAAATCCCTCCTCCGCTACCATTTTTTCACGAACGATCCTCTAAATACATGCATGGCATCTTTTGAATGCCTTGTGAGCTGATTCAATCGCTCCCTTCCCCCTTCTGATCAGGTTTTCCGGCATCACCCTGGCAGAGCAGTCACGGACACCGCGCAAGATTCAAAAATCCCGACATGCCAATAACATGCCGGGATGAAAAATGATTATGGGCTGCTACCCTACATAAAGTCGCGCGGGATCCGCTTTTCGAACGACCGGCTGAATATCTCGGTCTCGCCTTCAAATGCGGTTACGCTGGCAGAAATGATCCAGTCTTTTTGCGTGCAGCGCATCGTCGTTGTGGTTTTGGTGGAAACCGACCAGCCATCGCGTTCCATATGTGTCAGCCAGTCGATATCCGCTGTCATGGACAACGGGTCGTTGGGGTCGATGGTCCAGACCTCGTTTTGAACTTCGCGCGAACGCAGGCCGTTTTCCGGGTGAACTTCGAGACCGGCATCCTCAAAAATCCGCCAATGGGTCAGGCCGGTTGTCAGATCCTTTTCAGCCGAGCGGCGCGTGCTCTCCGGCTGCCGCATTTCATAATTCGGCAGCGGGTCAGGGTTTTCCGGCTCAGCAACGGTAATGCGCTCATGATCGCCCAGAAGCGGCATGGCGAGGCTGATGCTGGACGTATCAATCGTGACACCGGGCGCTTCTGCTGATGGCAGGATGATCGGCCAATAGCTGGTGGAAAACGCGACCTTGATCCGGTGACCGGGTGCGAAGCGATAGCCCATGGCATCAAGACGCATGGTGATGCGTGTTTTCTTACCATGCTGCATCGGCTCTGGATTTTCGTTGCCGTTGCGATGTGCGAGGTTCAGCACACCATAGCAGGCCCGCGTCTCTGTGCCATCCGGATGGACATCGATGATCCGGACTGCGAGGTTTTCCCAATCCGCGTCACAGGCAAGATCAAGCGTAACCTCAGGCGCACCAAGATAAACCGCCTCTTCGTTCAGCGGCGCGGTTTCAAAGGTCAGCGAGCCACCATTGTCCGGGCGCTGATCCCCCGCAATCTCGGCATCGGGTTTCATCGTGAACCACTCGCCTCCGGTCATGCCGGTATCGAGAGGGGAACGAAGGTAAACTTCGCCGATGCCTTCGCTGGCACCCGTCATATTCAGCAGATTATCAGCCCCAACCGTCAGCGTCTCGGTTTGCGGCGTCTCCCAGCTGGATTTTGCAATCCAGAACCCCGGATCTTTCTCGCGCCTCAGCGCCGGGCGCGGACCATCGAGGATATAGGCCCGCATCTGCGGCAGTTCCTCAGCGTTATTGTCTTCATCGCCCAGCCAGTGCTTCCACCATGCAATCGCCTCGCCATGGAAATCCATGCGCGGCTTTGGCCATGCAAAATGCGGATACTTGTGTACCCACGGCCCGATGATCGCCTTGCCCTTTTCTTGCAGACCTTCAATGGCCTTCAACGGCGTGTTGCGGTAACCGTCTGCCCATCCGGCGATCACCAGAGCGGGAACCGGGAAGCCTTTAAAATCTTCGCAGATAGAGGCGTGTTTCCAGAAATCATCACGGCGCTGATGCGAAAGCCACTCTTCCATGAAGAAGGGCTGACCTTCGAGACGCTCCAGCCACATGTCTTTCCATTTGTCGCCGACCAGATCGATATCCGGAGAACGGGACTGATATGCGAGCATAGTTCCGGCCCAGGAAAGATGCGTCGAAAGATGGGTACCGTTCTTGTAGTGAATGTCATCATTATAGCGATCAACACTCGATGCAATCGAGATCACGGCTTTGAGCTGCGGCGGCTTCAGCGCCGCGACCTGAAGGCAGTTAAAACCACCCCACGAAATCCCCATCATTCCGACATTGCCGTTTGACCACGGCTGCGCTGCAATCCACTCAAGGATTTCGCAGGCATCGGAGAGTTCGCGCGGCGTATATTCACCATCGATCACACCATCGGACTCACCGGAACCGCGTATATCAACGCGGACACCGGCGATACCGGCAGCGGCAAAAACAGGATAAGTGGACTCGTCACGCGGATCTGTTCCTCCACGTTTACGGTAAGGGAGATATTCCAGCACGGTTGGAACGGGCTTGTCCTTCGCGCAGTCCGGCATCCAGATACGGGTTGCCAGCTTTGTCCCGTCCTTCAGCGTAATCCATTGATCTTCGGACGTCGAAAAACCGTGTTGTGCCATGGTTTTAACCTTCTTGTGTTCGGGTTTTGTCAGGAGACGAAGGAGGGGCCATCAAGATAAGCCCATCCTGAGGGTTCTCAGTGGTCGGCACTGGAGATCTTGCGACTGGCGAGAACCTGCTCAAGCCAGCCGATTTTCATTTCCGGCACAGAATTCAGCAACAGGTCGGTGTAGTCATCAAACGGCGGGTTCAGCGCCTCGGACTTCGGGCCAAAGCGGACGAGCCTGCCCTTGTGCATCACGGCGACGCTGTCAGCGATGGCGCGCACAATCGCGATATCATGCGTGATGAAGACATAGGAAAGCTGCTCTTCCCGCTGCAATTGAAGAAGCAGCTTCAAGATGCCATCTGCCACCAGTGGATCAAGCGCCGAGGTCGGTTCATCGCAGATGATCAGTTCCGGTCTTGCCGCAAGTGCGCGAGCGATTGCGACACGCTGTTTCTGGCCGCCGGAAAGTTCGGCCGGGTAACGGTCATAAAAACCGCTGCCCATTTCAATCTGTTCCAGAAGCTCATTCACACGGTTGCGTCTGGCAGAGCCGCGAAGCCCTTCGTAAAACGATACGGCCCGACCGATGATCCGTCCGACGGTCTGCCGCGGGTTCATGGCTGTGTCTGCCATCTGGTAGATCAGCTGAAGCCTGCGCAGTTCTTCGCGACTGCGTTTTTTGAGTGCTGCCGACAATTGCTGGCCGTCAAATGAAACGCTGCCTGCAGATGGCGGCAAAAGTCCGGTGGCCACGCGTGCCAGCGTCGATTTGCCGGAGCCGGATTCACCGACGATAGCCAGTGTCTGGCCTTTGGGCACATGCAGCGAGACGTCAAACAGAACCGGTGTCGCCCCATAAGCGGCTGAAATGTTTTTCATTTCGAAGAAATGATCAGACTGCTCGGCGGCTTCTTTATGCCGGATCGCCCGCACATTCACGAGATCCCGGGTATATTCGGCTTCCGGTTTTTCAATGATTTGCTGGACGGGGCCATACTCCACGGTTTCGCCGTTGCGCAGAACCATGATGTCATCGGAAACCTGAGCGACAACAGCGAGATCATGGGTGATATAAAGCGCGGCTGTGCCGGTTTTGGCAATTGCCGTCTTGATCGCCGCCAGAACATCGATCTGAGTTGTCACATCAAGCGCGGTTGTCGGCTCGTCGAAAACGATAAGCTCCGGCTTACTGCAAAGCGCCATTGCGGTCATGGCGCGCTGCAGCTGACCGCCGGAAACCTGATGTGGATACCGGTTCCCGAAGCTTTCCGGCTCCGGCAATCCGAGAATATCAAACAGCTCAACGGCGCGCTTCTTTGCTTCAGAGCGGCTCATCAGCCCGTGACGAACCGTCGCCTCAATAACCTGATCGCCCAGCTTGTGGGCAGGATTGAACGAGGCAGCAGCCGATTGCGAAACATAGCAAACCCGCGCGCCGCGCAGAGCGCGGGTGCCAGCTTTGCCGAGTTTCAGGATATCGACGCCATCCAGCAGCACTTCACCGCCGGTAATGGTCACCCCGCCGCGACCATAGGCCAGAGGCGAAAGACCAATCGTGGATTTACCAGCTCCGGATTCGCCAATCAGACCCAGAACCTTGCCGCTTTCCAGCGTAAAGCTCACGCCTTTGACGATTTCAATCGGCCTTGGCTTTTCACCCGGCGGGTAGGCTGTGGCACCGATCTGCAAATCACGGACCTCAAGCAGTGGTGCATCTGCGTTTTTATCCTGCATCTCAGCCACCTCGACCTCCTTTCAGGCTCGACGTGCGCTTGAGCAGCCAGTCGACAACCAGATTGATGGAAATTGTCAGTGCCGCGATTGCTGCACCGGGAACAAGAGCTGCGGACACTCCAAAGATAATGCCGTCCTTGTTGTCTTTCACCATGCCGCCCCAGTCCGCTGTTGGCGGCTGAATGCCAAGGCCGAGGAAGGAAAGCGTGGAGATAAACAGAACGGCAAAGGCGAGCCTCAGGCCGAATTCGGCCAGCAGGGGCGTCAGCGCATTGGGAAGGATCTCACAAAAGACAATCCAGAGCGTTTTCTCGCCACGCAACCGCGCGGCTTCGACGAAATCCATCACGGCGATATCGACCGCCAGCGCCCGTCCCAGACGGAACACGCGTGTGGAATCAAGGATCGCCATAACAACGATCAGCACGAACAGATTCTGCGGCAGGGCTGCGAGCACGATCAGCGCAAAGATCAGTGTCGGAATCGACATCATCAGATCATTCAGCCGGGAAAGGCCCATATCGACGGCGCCACGCATCACTGCGGCGACGAAGCTTAAAAGCACGCCGAGCGAAAAGGCGAGAACTGTGGCGCTTAGCGACACAAAAAGTGTCATCCGGGCACCGTAAATCATACGCGAAAGGAGATCGCGGCCCAGATTATCAAGGCCGAGCGGGAAGGCCGCACTTGCCGGCTCCCACGGCGTTCCGAGAACCTGATTTTCACCATAGGGCGCAAGCCACGGGGCGAAGACGGCACAGATGACAGCAACAGCAATGCCTGCCATGCCAACCCATGCCAGAAGTGGAACAGATCTGACATTCATCGCGGGTGCCTCAGTCTTGGGTTGACCAGAATGGAAAGGATGTCGGCGACCATGTTCAGCAGGATGTAAATAGCCGAAAACACCAGTCCGCATCCCTGCACAACCGGCAGGTCGCGCACCGTCACCGCATCCACCATATACTGGCCCATACCCGGATAAACGAATACAACTTCGACCACGACAACGCCGACAATCAGATAGGCCAGATTGAGCGCGACGACATTGATGATCGGCGCCAGAGCGTTGGGAGCGGCATGTTTGACGATGGCGCGAAAGGCGCCGATCCCTTTCAGTTCCGCCGTTTCCATATAAGCGGAAGCCATGACGTTGATGATCGCGGCGCGTGTCATGCGCATCATATGCGCAAGCACCACCAGCACCAGCGTTGCCACCGGCAGGATAATGGTTTCCAGCTTCTGCCAGAGGCTCATGCTGTCATAAACGGTAGCCGGGAAAGCAGCGACCGGATGCTGCACGACAAAAACCATGATCAGCAGATATGCAACGAAGAACTCCGGCATTGAAACGGCCGCCAGAGAAATCAGGTTGATCACCCGATCCATCAGCCGGTCCCGATAAAGGACGGCGATCAGACCGAGACCGACAGCCAGCGGCACGGCAATACAGGCAGCAGCGCCTGCCAGAAGCAGAGAGTTGCCGAGCCGGTCTGCGATTTGAGCACTGACCGATTGCCCGCTGGCCCATGAATGGCCAAAATCACCATGCATGATATTGATCAGCCATTCGAAATAACGCGTCGTGATTGGCCGGTCGAGGCCGAACTCGGCGCGCAGATTGGCAATCGCTTGCGGCGTTGCGGCCTGGCCGAGATAGGTGCTGGCAAAGTCACCGGGCAAAACCTCGATGCCGGCAAATATCAGGATCGAACTTGCAAACAAAAGACCGATGCCAAGCACTATCCGCTCGGCGATACGGCTGGCCATGGGAAAGCGGGCACGCAGCGTCACGAAAAAACCGGGGGGCGGCGAAGAAGCAGATTGAACGTCTGTCATGGGTTCCATGAAAGCCGCAGGTCGGGCCTGCGGCTTCCTCTCTTTTACGTTCAGGATTTCAGCCAGGTGCGGCTTGCGATCTGTCCGTTGGACAGATCATTACCAACATCATCGACCCAACCCTGAAGCTTTACGGAGCGTGCATTCAGGTAGTTGTTGAAGACCGGCAGGATGAGACCGCTGTTATCGCGGACCATGACAGCCATCTGACGATACAGCTCACGGCGTTTTTCCTGATCCGTTTCAGCACGGGCCTCAAAAAGCATCTTGTCGAATTCAGGATTCTTGAACCGCGTGTCGTTCCACGGCGAGGTGGAAAGCTGCGTCGTCGTGTAACGGATATCCTGCGTCGGACGGCCACCCCAGTAAGAGGCGCAGAAGGGCTTCTTGTTCCAGATATTGGACCAGTATCCGTCAGCCGGTTCGCGCTTCAGCTGGATATCGATGCCAGCTTCCTTTGCATTGGACTGGAACAGGACGGCTGCGTCGACAGCGCCGGTAAAGGCGGCATCCGATGTGCGCAGTACGACCGGCCCTTCATGTCCAGACTTCTTGAAGTAGTGCGCCGCCTCTTCCGGATCATAGGCACGCTGCGGAATATCGGTCGGTGCCAGCGCATAGGCATCATTGACCGGATAGTCATTGCCAAGTGAACCGTAACCACCCAGCACCGTCGTCAGCATAGCCTCGCGGTCAATCGCCAGCTTCAGCGCGGTACGCAGATCATTGTTATCAAACGGAGCGGTATCACCATGCATCAGGAAGGAATAAAAACCCTTGCCCTTGGTGCTGATCGTCTCAATGTTCGGCGCACGCGAGAGCAGAGACATTGTCTTCGGGCTCAGCGTATTGATGAAATGCACCTTGCCGGAAGAAAGGGCGGCAATGCGCGCGGTATTGTCGTTGATGACAAGGATTTCGACACTATCGACATAACCGCGGTCTTCGTTCCAGTCATCTTCATTCTTCGAAAATGTGATGCGGATACCCGGCTCAAAGCTCTCCAGCTTGTATGGGCCGGTGCCGATCACGCTGTTGGGGTCATCCATGCCGCCATTCTTCTGGACCTGAAGATGATAGTCCGTCAACAATAGCGGAAGATCCGCATTCCCGCTCTTCAGGGTGACGACAAGATCGCCTGCGCTTTCTTCAATCGTATCGATTTCTTCAAGAAGCCCGAGTGCTGCCGAGGTGGAGTCCTTGTCGGAATGACGGCGCAGTGTCTGGACAGCATCGTTGACCGTGAATGGTGTGCCATCGTGAAAGCGCACATTCTTGCGCAGTTTGAATGTCCATACCTTTGCGTCATCTGACGATGTCCAGCTTTCAGCAAGGCTTGGCAGGGCTTCACCGGTGACCGGATCAGTGTTGACGAGGCGGTCTCCCCAGGTAAAGCCGACAACGAACATGGTGCTGCCTGCATAAGTGCCTGGATCAAGAATGTCGGTTGACTGGCCGCCATCAAGGCCAAGCACCAGGTGTCCGCCGGTTTGCGGCTCTTCTGCAGCAAAAGCGGCCTGCGGCATCATAAGTCCGGAAGCGGTGACCGCGAACCCGGCCGCTGCCGCAGAGGTGAGAAAAGCGCGACGGTTCAGGCCGGCTTTTGCTTTGTTCTGATTTTCGTTTCCGTTGTTCATTTTGTTTCCCCGAATTCTGTTTTGCTGTGATGTGTCAATTGAGAACCGCTGCATGTGAGGCAACCGCACAAAGTGTCCGGTGCAGTATGGTCGCGGGATACCAAAAAAGGGTCTGAGACATTTGTGTCAGAAATCATGGCCGAAGGAATAAGAGGTTTGAGATACATGGACAACTTCGCTAATCGACGCTATGTGACGCAAACTGACGTTAGCAAGGGTTTTAGCCGGAGTGAAAAATCAGATCTTTTCAGACAATTTGCGATCTGCCTGCGAAACCTTTCCCTCGATTGCCGCTATCTGCCGCGACATCGGCATCAACCGCCAGCAGTTTAACCGCTATCTGGCCGGCGAGACACGGCCCTCCCCCTACAATCTTGGACGTATCGCGCGATATTTCGGTTTAAGGGCGCGGGACTTTGATCTGCCGCAGGGCCGCTTTCACGAACGACTGAAAACCCCTCCGGACTCCGGCGATGCTATGTCGCTTCTGCGCGATGGGTTTCCCGGCAGTCTGCGCGATTTGCGGCAATATGCTGGCTATTATCAACTTTTCCACAAAAGCCTTTCCTGGCCGGGAAAAATCGTCAGAAGTTGTGCCAGGATTGAAGAAAGAAGCGGTCAGGTCACCGTAAAATCCATTGAGCGCATTTATGACAGCGCACTGGAAATCCGGCAATTGTCAAAATATTCGGGACTGGCTGCCTATTGGCGCAATCGCCTGTTTATTGTCGAGCGAGGGGGCGGAGAGCATTCGTTTCTGTGTCAAACCACGCTCATGCCCTTCGGCGAACATCAGCGCATTTATCTGCGTGGGGTGACAACCGGCGTCTCCTGGCGCGAGGAGAACCTGCCCTATTCGACCCGCACAATCTGGCGCGCTGTCGGCCCCAACCCAGACAAGCGTAAACTGATTGAAGACTGCAGCCTTCTGTCTGAAAAATCTCCCAAATTGCCACTGCCGGTACGCCGATACCTGAATGACGAGGGAGATGATAATACGATGGTGACGGCACGATAGGACAACAGCGGACTGGCATTTCCGCCGGAACGCCACCTTAGGTCGTCCTTTGTGCATCCATTCGGATGCACAAAGGACGACCTAACCTATTGAATCTACGTATCGGACAGCTTCAGAAGCCCTCCATTAAAAAAGCGGCGCCGGACGAACGGCACCGCTTTGTCTTGATCTACAGCACAAAGAACGTGCGTATCAGGCCGAGTGCGGCTTGATGAGATTGCGCTCAAGCAGCAACTCTGCAATCTGAATAGTGTTCAAAGCGGCGCCCTTGCGAAGGTTATCGGAGACAACCCAAAGCGCCAGACCGTTTTCAACAGTCGCATCTTCGCGAATACGCGAGATGTATGTGGCGTCCTCACCAGCGCACTCAACCGGCGTGATGTAGCCACCATCTTCATGCTTGTCGATGACCTGGCAGCCAGGCGCTTCACGCAGAATATCGCGGGCCTGATCAGCAGTGATTTCATTTTCAAATTCAAGGTTCACGGCTTCACCATGACCGACGAAAACCGGCACACGAACAGCGGTACAGGTGACCTTGATCTTCGGATCAAGCATTTTCTTGGTTTCGGCCAGCACCTTCCATTCTTCCTTGGTGTAGCCGTCTTCCATGAAGCTGTCGATGTGCGGGATCACGTTGAAGGCAATCCGCTTGGTGAACTTGTGGTTCTCGATCGGGTCGGCAACAAAAACTGCACGCGTCTGATTGAACAGCTCGTCCATGCCGTCTTTACCTGCGCCGGAAACAGACTGGTAGGTCGAAACCACCAGACGCTTGATCTTTGCGGCATCGTGCAGCGGCTTCAGCGCCACAACCAGCTGGGCCGTCGAGCAGTTCGGATTGGCGATGATATTGCGCTTGCGGAAACCTTCAATCGCATCCGGGTTCACTTCCGGAACGATCAGCGGCACATCAGCTTCATAACGCCAGGCCGAAGAGTTATCGATCACGACACAGCCCTGCGCTCCGATTTTCGGCGCCCACTTTTTCGAAATTGATCCGCCTGCCGACATCAGGCAGATATCGGTATCGGAAAAGTCATAGGTTTCGAGGTTTTTGACCTTCAGCGTCTTGTCACCAAAGGACACTTCCTTGCCGATCGAACGGCTGGAAGCCAGTGCAACAACTTCATCTGCGGGAAAACCGCGCTCGGACAGAATGGACAGCATTTCGCGGCCGACATTTCCGGTCGCGCCTGCAACAGCAATCTTGAAACCCATGATTTTTCAGCTCTCTTTCGTTTCTCTCCTCGTTTGGCTGGAGTGAAAGGCGCGCCGATCAAAGCGCCTTCCCGCCCCCGGCCAAACCGGGGAGAGAGCGGAAGGGCCAGAGACGTCAGACGGTTTTTGTCGTCTTCTTGGCCGTTTTCGTGAAGAATGCGAACACAGGAAGCCCGCGCCCGGCCTCAAGGCCCGGCCGGTTCAAATCGGCGTTCATGCGCAAGTTCAGCGGCATTTAAACTCTTCCTGTTAACGGTAAGGCTAATCGCGCTTTTGGACGTGCAAGTCAAGGCCTGCGGCGGAGCCTGCACGTTTTGCAGCCTTCTTCTGCGCTTCTTCACGCACCTTCTGGCGGTGGCCAAAATCGAGCTTCAGCGCGGTCATGCTGTTGCGCGGAACCGGCCAGCCCGTCGGGTCAATTCTGAAGACCATGCGATGATGCGCAAAGAACAGAGCAACAAGATAAGTCCACCATGCGCCAAACGCCAGACCGGCAACCACATCGCTTGGATAATGCGCCCCGACGATGGTTCGGCTCATTGCGATACAGACAGCAAGGGAAAAGAATAGAACCCGATGGCGGGGAAAGAAAAAGGCAGCAGCAGCAAAGAAGGCAGCGGTCGTTGTCGAATGGCCGGAAGGAAAGCTTGCAAACTTCGAGCTGAACTCCAGCGGATGAAAGGAGAACGCTCCATAATCCTGATAAAGCATACTCGGACGGGCGCGACCGATACTCTTCTTGATCAGATTGACCAACAGGCCCGACGAAGCAACACAGATGAATATGAAACTGGCTGCCTGCGCAAATAAAACACCTTTAGCACGCGTTCTGACATCGGTCTTTTTGGCCACTCCGGCAGCAGTCAGTCCCAGCATAATCGCCACAAAGCTGGAGATCAGCATCCATTCCGCGCTGCCAAAATCGGTGATCATCTCGCCGTAATACCGCACAGCGGGGCTGAGATGCTCCGTCATCGTGGCAACCGGATAGTCGAGGACAGCAAATGACACCGCCACGACACCAAGTGTACCGACCAAAAAACCTCGCCACTGACAGCACGGCATTGGCGTTTTCAGCTTCCTGTGTTTGCTCAACCAGCGAAACGGTACGGCCATCCAGCTTGTGCCCCTCAATTGTAAAAATATGAACGTCCGGAAATATAACCCCGCAAATCAGACACTATTAAAAGTTGCCTGATGGATCAATCAGACACCCAATCATCCACAAAAGCAATAAGGCACTTTCGCCAAGCAGAAACTTCCGGAAAGCTTCTGAAGCTCAAACCAAATTGCTACAGTTTTATGAAATATACATTAATCATTTGATTAATTACTTACCATCGGGCCAGTGGCCACCGAGCCTTTGAAATCTCAAAGACAAGCCGGTAATGGGCAAAAAGGCAGGCCGTAAAGGTTGAAACCCACGCGCCATAGAAGAGGCCTGCAACGATGTCGCTCGGATAATGCGCACCGACTGCAACGCGCGCAAAGGCGAAGAAAATCGCAAGGCTGATAAAGCCCGGTGCCAATCGCGGCTTCAGCAAGGCCAGCGCCATAAAGACAGCACCCGCCGCAGTCGAATGGCCGGATGGAAAACTGGCATAATCATAGACCCAGCCGCCCGGCTGGAAGTTAAAAATGCCAGAAACATCAAACTGAGATGGTCGCCCCCGCCCCAGAAGGTTTTTAATGATGTTGGCGCTGGCCGAGGCAAGCGCAACGGCTGCGAAGAGATAGGCAGACTGATAGCCACAGACCAGTGCACGCCAGCGCTTGCGCACATCCGTGATATTCTCTGAAGCCGCAAAGCAGATGCAGGCCAGAACAAAGGTAACCGAGAGAATCCAGGGGGCCGTTGTAATATCTGTCAGATGCTTCGAAATCGTCACCAGCCAGGCAGGACGCGCGGCTTTATCCAGAACGACCGCCTGGTCCAGCAACGCAAAGGACAACAGAACCAGTGTCAGACCGGGAAACAGAAAAAACGGCCAGCGTGTTGCCGAAAACGAAAACGGCAGGCGCGAACGACGGTTCAAAATCTTAAAACTGAACTGTTTCTCTGTCTTTTGACCTGTCTTCATTCCAGACGATATAGGGCCGGATCAGGCTGAATGAAAGACAAAGCTTGGCAGAGAACGTCGGGCAAAGGGCCGGTCTTGGAAAAACCGGCCCTTTGCTTCAATCAACCAAGCTTTTCGGTAAAGGCAGCCAGCACCGCATCGCCCATTTCAGACGTACCAACCTTGCGGCAGCCTTCCGCCATGATGTCGCCGGTTCGCAGCCCCTGCTCGAGAACACCGGAAATGGCAGCTTCCAGCGCCTCGGCTTCCGCGGTCATGTTGAAAGAATAACGAAGACACATCGCAAACGATGCGATCATTGCAAGCGGGTTGGCGATGCCCTGCCCTGCAATATCCGGAGCAGAGCCATGAACCGGCTCATACATGGCCTTGCGCTTGCCTGTCGCCGGATCTTCTGCACCAAGCGAAGCTGACGGCAGCATCCCCAGAGACCCCGTCAGCATGGCTGCGACGTCAGACAGAATATCACCGAAGAGGTTATCCGTAACAATCACATCAAACTGTTTGGGGGCGCGAACAAGCTGCATACCACCGGCATCTGCCAGCATGTGTGACAGCGTCACATCGGAGAATTTTTCTTCATGGACGCGGCTGACAACCTGATTCCAGAACAGGCCGGACTTCATGACGTTGCGTTTTTCCATTGAGCAGACGCGGTTATCACGCGTTCTGGCCAGTTCGAAAGCGACGGCAGCAATCCGTTCAATTTCGTAGGTATCATAGACCTGCGTATCAATTGCGCGCTGCTGGCCGTTTTCCAGATCGATAATTTCCTTCGGCTCACCGAAGTAAACCCCGCCCGTCAGTTCGCGCACGATCAGAACATCAAGACCTTCGACCAGCTCCGGCTTCAGCGATGATGACGCAGCCAGCGCAGAATAGCAGATTGCCGGGCGCAGATTGGCAAACAGCTGCATATCTTTACGCAAACGCAGCAGACCGGCCTCCGGACGGACATCATAGGGAACGCTGTCCCACTTCGGGCCGCCAACGGCAGCCAGAATGACAGCATCGGCTGCCAGCGCGCGCGCCATATCATCGTCGGAAATAGCAACGCCGTGCGCATCATAAGCCGCGCCGCCAACAAGGCCTTCTTCAATTTCGAAGCCTGCATTTTTCCGGTCATTCAGACGTTTGATAATCTTGACCAGCTCGGCCGTAATTTCCGGACCAATCCCGTCACCGGGCAGAAGAAAAAGTTTACGTTGGCTCAACGAAGCCTCCCTGAGAAAAATCGTCCGCCTCCTTGCCTGCTGAGAGCAGGCAGGCCAGCGGATCTGGCGCATGCTTGTCCGGCACGGGCCACACCGGACCGCCGGGATGAACAGGTTCTAGAATGGCAATTGGGTTATTTCAAGCCGGATGCAGCCATCGCGGTACGGCTTCAGGCCTTGTCAGGGGCCTTGAAGGGGACCTTGTCGGGTGCTGTGCCTGATCCAAAACGAAGACGGTTCAGCAGCGTATCAGCATAAAGGGGCGCATCCGGCGCTTTACCATATTTAAGCTGAACCACCTTGTATCCCTCATCCTTCAGCCGGTTCAGCAAAGGTCCGATCGCTTTTGCAGTCCGTCGTTGCAGGTCGTGCATCAGGATGATGCCGCCGCCATGCTGCTCCAGCCCCAGCATAATGCGGGATACGAGGCGGTTTGTGTCGGCAGGCATATAGTCGAGCGAGTCGATATCAACGCCGACGGGGATATAGTCACGCTCAAAAAGCGCCTGATCGAGTTTTTCATTTTCGGAAAGATAGGGAAACCGGAAGAAGTGGGTCTTCGTGCCGGTCGCCTGATCGACCACGAAGGCTCCGTGATCAATATCTGCAAGCGCTTTCTCGAGAGGCAGCGTGACCAGGTTTGGGTGCGAATAGGTATGCGAACCGATTGTGTGCCCCTCGGCCACCACGCGGGCGGCGACCTCCGGATGATAATGCGCCATTTCCCCGACCATGAAAAACAGCCCCTTTACACCGTGCGCCTTCATCGCATCCAGAACAGCTGGCGTATTATGCGGCACCGGCCCATCATCAAAACTCAACACCACTTCTTTGGGATAAAGCTGAATGTTCTGCGTCTGATCCAGATAAATCGTACGGCCAGCAAGCGGAGAGAGCGGCTTTCCCGATGCAGGATCAAAGGCAATTGTATGCACTTTTGCGGAAGAATCCATTTGAGGGGCGATATGTGAATGGATGGATTCAAGCTGTGCTATATCTTCTCTCTCCGTCGAGCCCGTGATCATCGTGCTCACCGGATCTGCAACCTGCTGAATGGCCATCTGCCGCTTGTTATCGACAAGTGCCGTTTTATAGCTGGCGCCATCTCGCTCCCCGGTGGATGCACAAGCTGTCAAAGCCATCATCATAGTGGCCAGAAGCGCTGGAACGGGACGCAGCATATTTGATCCATTTCAGGTCAGAGCAAGCGACGAGCGGGCCTGGAACCGCCCGCCGGGATACTCACCGAAAATGTGATAATATGGTTACCAACCAGTAAACACAGGCTGTTTCAGCACTTACTTTTTTCAATTTCTAAGTGCATCATCAGTTTGCTGGAAGAACAAGTATCGCCCTGAAATCATTGA
The DNA here is from genome assembly GCF_004342225.1 of Martelella mediterranea. Lineage (GTDB taxonomy): Bacteria > Pseudomonadota > Alphaproteobacteria > Rhizobiales > Rhizobiaceae > Martelella > Martelella mediterranea_B. The sequence goes on from NZ_SMAR01000007.1 coordinate 65,116, forward strand.
CATTCGTCAATGTTGGACCGGTAATGACCTGATCGTCAAGGGCTTCAAAAAAACCATGCCCGTCATTATTGTCGAGTGAAGCCTGAGGGTTGATGCCAAGGACAACTGCGCGTTCCAGCGTATCCGGTGTGATGATCGCACCGGCAATCTCTTCAATCCCGTCGACACCATCGGTATCACCCGCAAGCGCATAAACTCCGGAAAGTCCGTGAAGCTGGACTGCAAGTGACAGCAAAAACTCCACATTGCGGCCGCCGCGGCCATTGCCCCTCAGCGTCACGCTGGTTTCGCCACCTGAAAGCACAAGAGCCGGTGCGGCAAGTGGCGCACCATGATGCACAACCGACCCGGCAATTCCTGCATGAACAATGCCAACCTCACGCGCTTCACCTTCAATTGTATCGCCCAGAACAAGGGTTGGAAGCCCCACCGCCTCGGCATAAGCAGAAGCGGCTGCAAGCGACTGATAAGGTGTTGCGATGATATGATTTTCCGTTCGCGCCAGACGCGGATCTTCCGGAGATATGCATTCAGCGTCCGGCTTATCGAGATGCGCCGCAACATGTGGCGGCACGTCGATTTTATAGCGCTTCAAAATGGCTTTGGCATCCGCACGCGTCGTCGTTTCCCCAACGGTCGGACCAGAGGCGATGACGGCGGGATCGTCACCGGGAACATCTGAAATCAGAAGTGCGTGACAGCGCGCCGGGTGGATGGCTGCCGCCAGCCTGCCGCCTTTGACAGCGGAGAGATGCTTGCGCACACAGTTCATTTCATCGATGGAGGCGCCGCAGCGCAACAGGGCCTTGTTCAACGCGATCTTGTCATCCAGCGTCAAACCTTCTGGCGGAAGTGCCAGCAAGGCCGAACCGCCACCGGAGATCAGAACGATCACCAGATCATCTTCTGAAAGCCCCTCAACCATCTGCATGATACGCCGCGCAGCCATTTCACCTGCGGCATCGGGGACCGGATGCGAAGCCTCGACGATTTCGATGCGCGAGCATGGCGCCGAATGGCCGTAACGCGTGACCACCAGCCCTTCAAGCGGCCCGCTCCAGCTGGTTTCCAGCGCTTCCGCCATCCGTGCCGAGCCCTTGCCCGCGCCGATTACAATCGTTCGGCCTTTTGGCGGGGCCGGCAGGTATTTCGCGACCTGCTCCATCGGGTCGGCTGCCGCGACCGCAACATCAAATAGCTGCCGCAGAAAAGCTGTCGGTTCGTCTCTGAATTGCATTTCCGTTCCCCGGCCGTATGATGATCAGTGCAAATCTTTCATAATCATCCGGCCTACTCAAGCCGGATCGGAACCATTTTGCGCGAAAAGCGTTATTGGAACGCGGGACACGCGCCCGGCACTCCCTACGATCAGGAGTTGCTGCGACCTTTAGAACAAAAAGATTTGTCGCTGCAGAGCGCAGTGCTGCCATGGCGCCTCGCCGTTCCGCGACTTGCAAGGAAGGAATGATCATAATGGTTGAAACAAACGAGTCCGATAGGTTTCCCAGTATCGCTCTTGTTTCCACACACGGATATGTTGCGGCAGATCCGCCACTTGGCGCTGCAGATACTGGCGGCCAGGTCGTCTACATTCTCGAACTTTCCAAGAAACTCGCCCAACTCGGCTTTTCTGTCGATATTTACACGCGCCGATTTGAAGATCAGCCGGAAATCGATGAAGTCGATGAGCGGGTGCGGGTCATCCGTATCCCCTGCGGCGGCAAGGACTTTATTCCCAAGGAATATCTCTACAAACATCTGCTCGAGTGGAGCGAAAATGCCCTGCGCTACATGCGCGACCATCATCTGAATTACAGCTTCATCAACTCGCATTACTGGGACGCCGGCTATGCCGGTCTCAGGCTGGCCGAGGCCCTCTCGATTCCGCACCTTCACACGCCGCACTCCCTCGGTCTCTGGAAAAAACGGACCATGGAGACCGATTATCCGGACCAGAAAGAGCAGTTTGAGAAGGATTTCAACTTCACGGAAAGGATCAAGCACGAAAACAAGATCTATCGTGCATGCGATTCCGTGATTGCAACCACGCCTATCCAGGTCGATATGCTGGTTGAAGATTATGGTATTCGCGAAGATCGTGTTTACATGATTCCGCCTGGTTATGATGACAACCGTTTTTATCCGGTCTCAGGGGCCAGCCGGCAGATGCTTCGCGAGCACTTCGGTTTCAAGGGAAAAACGGTTCTCTCGCTTGGCCGCCTTGCGACCAACAAGGGCTATGACCTTCTGATCGATGCCTTTTCTGTCATGGTTGAACGTGTTCCCGACGCGGAACTGCATCTCGCCGTCGGTGGCGAAGACATGGACGAGCTTGAAACCCGGATCATGAACGAGCTGAAAGAGCAGGTCAAAGAGCTTGGTCTGGAGGAGAAGGTTCATTTCTCCGGCTATGTTTCCGACGAAGATCTTCCCGATATCTACCGGGCAGCCGATATGTTCGTACTTTCCAGCCGTTACGAACCCTTCGGCATGACCGCTATTGAGGCCATGGCATCGGGCACACCGACGGTCGTCACCACCAATGGTGGACTCTATCGTGCTATCAGTTTCGGGCGCCATGCTCTTTTTGCCGATACATTCGACAAGTATGATCTCGGTATCATCATGATGAAGCCGTTCAAGCATCAGCGGCTGTATAATCGTCTGGCACGCATGGGCGCACACAAGGCGCGCAGCCTGTTTACATGGACCGGCATCGCCCAGCAGATGATCTCGCTCGTCGAAGGCCGGCCGATGCGTCAGTCACTACAGGACAGTGACTGGGCCGAGCCCTGGAATGACGGCGACTAAGTCATGACAATAAAGATGTTCTCTTCCGATCTCGACGGTACACTTGTCGGCGACAACGCAGCAACGGCCCGCTTCAAGCAGGCCTATGAAGCCATACCGGAACCCAATCGTCCGTTGCTTGTCTATAACAGCGGTCGGCTGGTCGACGATATACTGGAACTGATTCCTGCGGTTGGGCTGCCCGAACCGGACTTTCTGATCGGTGGCGTTGGGACCATGCTGCACGATCACAAAGGAAGCGGTCAGACGCACGGCTTTAGCGATTTTCTGGGCGCTTCTTTTAACCCGGCACGCGTGGCCCACATTCTGGAAGATGTGCCGGACATATCACGCCAGCCGGAGCGTTATCAGCACGGGTTCAAGTCGAGCTGGTATCTGGAACACGCGACCGATGGACGTCTGCGGGATATCGAGCGGACGCTTGCCAATGAGGGGCTGGATATCAAGCTGGTCTATTCCTCAAACCGCGATCTGGATGTGCTGCCGCGCGTCGCGGACAAAGGCGCAGCATTGTCGTGGCTTTGCGGCAGGCTGGGGATCGCGCATAACGAGGTCGTCGTGGCTGGCGATACCGGCAATGACAGCGCGATGTTCATGGTTGAGGGAGTGAATGGCATCATTCCCGCCAACGGTTTTGATGAGCTTCGCCGGATCGCCCGCAGCAATGGCAATGGCAAAGTCTACGAGGCAAAGCGGGAAATCGCCGATGGCGTGATCGAAGGCTTGCGCCATTTCAACGTTCCGCTCTGAGAGACCATGCCGGGCAGCGCTATCGCTGTCCGGCATATTTGGACCGGTCCACCTCAATCCCTGATGGATGAAGGACAATCATCAAAACTATCGACTTTGATTTCCTTACACGAGCCAGAGCAATCATAAATTCAGATCTTGTCGAAACCGTCGTCGTTCTCCCCACTGAACTCGCAGGTCCAAGCCAGCTTATCCTGCGCCCAGTCTTCAAGCGATGGTCTTTCAACCTGAGGCCCCGACGGTCCGGCTGGCGCAAATGACATCAGCGCAACCAGGAATGCCGACAATAACAAAAGAGCCAGTCGCTGGACGACTGGCCCTTATGAAGGAAAAACATATGCCGTCGCCTGGCAATCAGGCCCAGGGACGCTCAGCCGCAAGCTTTTCTTCGTAGGAAGCGATATTGTCAGCCTTCTCAAGCGTCAGAGAAATATCGTCAAGACCATTCAGGAGGCAGTGGCGGCGGAAACCATCAACCTCAAACTTCACCGAACCGCCATCAGGCCCGGTGATCTCCTGATTTTCCAGATCGACTGTGACAACTGCGTTCGAGCCACGCTCGGCGTCATCCATCAGCTTTTCCAGCTCTTCCGGCGACACAATGATCGGCAGAATGCCGTTCTTGAAGCAGTTATTGTAGAAAATATCGGCGAAGCTCGTGGAAATAACACAGCGAATGCCGAAGTCAGCCAGTGCCCACGGTGCATGCTCACGCGAAGAGCCGCAGCCAAAGTTATCACCGGCGACAAGAATCTTAGCATCGCGGTAGGCAGACTTGTTCAGAACAAAATCCGGATTTTCGGAACCATCAACATTATAACGGGCTTCGGCGAAAAGCCCCTTGCCAAGACCTGTGCGCTTAATCGTCTTCAGATAATCCTTCGGGATAATCATGTCGGTGTCGACATTCACAACCGGCAGCGGCGCAGCAACGCCCGTCAACTTGACGAATTTTTCCATGGTTTTGTCCCTTAGCGCATCAGTGCGATATTATGCGCACCGCTTTAGCCCGGTTGGGAAGTTTTTTCAACAAAAAACCGGTACCAAACGGTACGGCCAACCTGTTACAACGCACCGGGGCAGATACGCGACACTCAGAGGTCGATGATCTTACCGCGCCCGTCGTCCCAGACACGCATGGCTTCACGCTTGCGCTGCTCGCGCGTTTTAACCGGCACGGTGGCGCGATCAAGCTTCATTGCGATCAGGCGTGCAATTGAAAGTACAAACAGGACGCCCATCAGCGCCAGACCAACCGAAGCGGCAAAGACAGTCAGAACAGCGACAGCTGCGAGACCGACAACGGCCATGAGAACGGTGCGGATATTTTCCATCGTCAAATTCCTTTCACATTTGACAATCTGGCGTCTGGATGCGGTTTTCGCAAGGGGCTCAGGCCATTTTGTCTCATTGAATGCGCAGGCGAAGTCTGAAAAAGTCCAAATTCGCTTCGGCATTTATCAGTAATGTAAAAATTGGTGGGAATAAGGCCATGAATCAGATTCAGCTTGCACGCTCGGTTCTATGTGTCCCGGCTGTCAATCGCAGGGCCCTCGAGAAATCAGCAACACTTCCGGCAGATGTGATTATTTACGACCTTGAGGATGCCGTTGCACGCGAGCGCAAAGGCGAAGCGCGTGAAAATCTGGAACGTCTTTTCAAAAACAATCGGCCGGCGGGCAAACAGACCGTCATCCGTATCAATCCGCTGGATACCGATTTTGGTCGGGAGGATATGCGCGTGGTTCTGGCATGCCAGCCGGATGCCGTGCTGCTGCCCAAGGTCGAAACCGTAGCGAACATGGCCGCGGCCAGCGCGATCCTCAACAGCAACGGCGCACCGCTGCGGGTGAAAATCTGGGGCATGCTGGAAACGCCGCGTGGCGTGGTCAACGCTGCTGCCATCGCCGGGGCTTATTCTGCAGCACTGGCGGGCGGGCGACTGGAGGCGCTGATCGTCGGCGTCAATGATCTTCGCTCGCAGACAGGCGTTCTGGCCGAAACCGATCGCACCTACCTTGTGCCGTGGCTAATGCAGGTTGTGCTTGCTGCCCGCGCTTATGGTTTGCGGGTCATCGATGGCGTTTATAACGACTTCTCCGATACAGACGGCTTTGTCGCCGAGTGCGAACAGTCTCGTGCCATGGGTTTTGATGGCAAGATGCTGATCCACCCGAGCCAGATAGAAGGTGCAAACCGTCACTTCAGCCCGTCAGACGACGCGCTTGCAGAAGCTCACGCCATCATCAACGCTTTTTCCGCCCCTGAAGCGACAGGACTCAACGTCATTGACCTCAATGGCCGTATGGTTGAGCGCCTGCATCTTGAACAGGCAGAAAAGCTCGTTGCTCTTGCCAGCGCGATCAACCAGACAGGAGATGCGCAATGAAACTTTATCGTTTCCTCACCGGCATTGATGAATCCAGCTTCTGTCACAAGGTCACAGAGGCCCTGAACAAAGGTTGGGAGCTCTATGGCTCCCCCTCGCTGACCTACGATCACCAGTCCGGCAAGACCTATTGCGGACAGGCTGTTGTCAAAGAGGTCGAGGGGAAAGAATATGATCCCTCGATGAAGCTGGGACAGCAATAGGTGATGGACCGATAATGCCAGTGCCTGTAACGGAAAATACCGATATTGTGACGGAGCGCCGGGGCTGCATTGGCCATATCCGGTTAAACCGCCCCAAGGCGCTCAACGCGCTGTCACACGCCATGATCCACGCTCTGCATGCGGCGATCCGGGCTTTTGCCTGTGATGATGCCGTGCGCGCGATCCTCATCACAGGGACCGGAGCGCGGGGCCTATGTGCCGGTGGCGATATTCGTGAAATCCGCACAAGCGTGCTTGAGAAAGATTTGAAAGCCGCGGAGTTCCTGCGTGACGAATACCGCATGAATGCGGAAATTGCTGCGCTGGAGAAGCCTTATATCGCGATCATGGACGGCATTGTCATGGGCGGTGGGGCAGGCGTTTCCGTGCACGGCTCTCATCGGATCGTAACGGAGAAAACGCGCTTTGCCATGCCTGAAACCGGCATCGGCCTGTTACCGGATGTCGGAGCCACGTGGTTCCTGTCCCTGCCGGAAAATGAATTCGGTACCTATATGGGCCTGACGGGCACAACCATCGGCGCAGCCGACGCTTTGCGCATGCAGCTTGCCGATTTCTTCGTGCCCTCGGAAAAACTTGAAAAGCTGACCACAGCATTATTTGAAGCCGACGTTTCGTTGCAGACTGAAACGCTTGATGCGCAGATTGCGGATTTTGCCGAAACACCACCGGAATCTGCGCTTCGCGGAGAACACCGGACTATCGAACAGACATTCCGGTTTGACACCGTCGAAGACATCCTTACCGCCCTTAAAGCCGACGGTTCCTCCTTTGCGCTTGCAACAGCGCAACTGATTGAAAGCCGTTCACCGACGTCGCTGAAGCTCACCTTGAAACTGTTGCGTCTTGGTGGCCGGGCCGAGCGGCTGGCGGATTGTCAGGAGCGTGAGTTTGCTTCAGGCAGCCGCATCATCTTCACCCATGATTTTGCCGAAGGCGTGCGCGCGGCGGTTGTCGACAAGGACCGCAACCCGAAATGGGATCCGGAAAACCTTGCCGACGTCAGCGATGAGATGATTGAGGCCCTGATAGCGCCGGTGCGACAGCCTTTGTTCATCTAGGATGCCGTGGGGCTAATGATCTGAGACCGTTCCGGGCCGCGCACCTAACGACCGTGTCAGCCGGAGCAAATAGCCATCCGGATCCCGAACGCAAAACTGACGATTGCCAACCTCCTCACTGCCGCGTCGATACCACTTTTCCTCAATCGGAAGAAAAAGGGGCCATTCAGCGTCAGCCAACACTCTGACAATGTGATCGGGATCGGTCACTTCGATCTGAAAATTGACACCACGCCCGCTCAAACCATCGGCGACACCATCAAATGTACGGCCCATTCCCACGGTATCAAGCATGAGCTGCGCAGCACCCAATTGCAAAAAGGCAAAGCCTTCTTCCGGGCGCTGATAGACAATGGAAAACCCAATCAGGTTCACATAGAAATCGAGGCTGGTCCGCAAATCCGAAATCTCAAGCTCTGGGACCAGCGCATTTTCCATCACTTCACGGCCCAGAGAACTTTGAAGCGCGCGTTGCGATAGTCCTCACCGCTCTTCTTGCAATTTGCGGCCAGAACATCCTCGTAGGGCAGGCCGCGATTGGCCACCAGAAACAGTTTACCACCAAGCTTCAATGTGTTGCAGGCTGCTTCCACGATCGCCTTGCCGAGAGAAGGTTCCGTCGCCTTGCCAGCGTGGAAGGGCGGGTTCAGGATAACGAGATCGTAGCGCGTTTTTACTTTTTCGTTGACCAGATCCTGCCAGAAATAGCGGATTGCGGTATTCTCTTCTGTCACAGCCAGATTGACTTTTGCCCGTTCCAGTGCGCGAAAATCCGCCTCATAAAGATCGATACCGACTGTGCGTGGCGATCTTTCCGCCAGCATCGCCGAGAGATAGCCCCATCCGGCGCCGAAATCGGCCGCCAGTCCCGAAAAATCTTCCGGCAGGTGCTCACCCAGAATGCGCGAACCTTCATCGATCCTGTCATGAGAAAAAAGGCCCGGAACAGTGGTAAAACGACCGTCAATCTCAACGGTCGGATGCGCAAGGGCTTCAACGGCTGGCGCGATGTCGTCCGGACGGTGAAACCAGACGGCCAGACCATGGTATTTCGGCATGGATTCCAGATCGTCGAACAGGCCTTTCAGCCGCTTGCGCAAAGACTGCGCGCCTTCTTCCTTGGATCCGGCGATCATGATGAGCGCGCCGGGAACTGTTTTCTGCAGCGCTTCAACAATACGGTTCTCGTTTTCACCGCGATGCTTGGTCAGCAGGATCAGCGCCAGGTCATATGGCCCCTCGCCGGCTTCCGGCGTCACGGCAGAACCCGCCTTTTCCAACGCGTTGTAGTGAGGGCGAAGCGGCTGGACCGCATCAACTTCGGCTTCAAAGCCGTCCGGTAGGCGGTAGCCGGGCTCTGCACCCAGAAACAGGCATTTGCGCCCGCTTTCCGGCATGGCGATAACTTCACTTTCGAAGGGGTGAAACAGGGTTTTCAGGGTATCGCGTGACATGATTTTTCCCAAACAGTACGAAAAAAGCGCGGGCCGTTTCAAAACGCCCGCGCTCTTTAATGATCTTTGAAAGAAACGGCCTTATTCGGCAGCGTCATCCTTCGGCTTGCGCTCGGGCTTGGCCAATTCCTTGCCAGTTTCCTGATCGACAACCTTCATCGACAGCTTGACCTTGCCACGTTCATCAAAGCCGATGAGCTTGACCCAGACCTTGTCGCCTTCCTTGACCACATCGGTGGTCTTGGCAACGCGTTCCTGTGCCAGCTGCGAGATGTGAACGAGACCGTCGCGTGGACCGAAGAAGTTGACGAATGCGCCGAAGTCGGCGGTCTTGACGACCGTACCTTCGTAAATCGCATTCAGCTCAGGCTCATCAACGATGGAGTGAATCCACTTCTTCGCGGCTTCGATTTCCTTGGCCGAGGAGGACGCGATCTTGATCGTGCCGTCATCGTCAATGTTGATCTTGGCACCGGTCTTTTCAACGATTTCGCGAATGATCTTGCCGCCGGAGCCGATAACATCACGAATCTTGTCGACTGCGATGTTCATGACTTCAATGCGCGGCGCGTATTCACCAAGCTGCTCACGGCCTTCGCTGATCGCCTTGGCCATTTCGCCGAGAATGTGCATGCGGCCACCCTTGGCCTGGTTGAGAGCAACCTGCATGATCTCTTCGGTGATGCCGTTGATCTTGATATCCATCTGCAGCGAGGTGATACCGGCTTCCGTACCGGCAACCTTGAAGTCCATGTCGCCGAGGTGGTCTTCATCACCCAGAATATCGGACAGAACGGCGAAACGCTCATCTTCCTTGATCAGGCCCATGGCGATACCGGCAACCGGCTTGGCCAGCGGAACACCAGCATCCATCAGCGCCAGCGAAGTGCCGCAAACGGTCGCCATCGAGGAGGAACCGTTGGATTCGGTGATCTCGGAAACAACACGCAGCGTGTAAGGGAACTGCTCGACTTCCGGAAGCATCGGATGAATGGCCCGCCATGCCAGCTTGCCATGACCGATTTCGCGACGGCCCGGGGACCCCATGCGGCCCGTTTCACCGACCGAATAGGGCGGGAAGTTGTAGTGCAGCAGGAAGCGTTCCTTGTACATGCCGGTCAGGGCATCCACAAACTGCTCATCTTCACCGGTGCCCAGCGTGGCGACGACCATAGCCTGCGTTTCACCACGGGTGAACAATGCGGAACCATGTGTGCGCGGCAGAAGACCGACTTCCGAAACGATCGGGCGGACGGTTTCCAGATCGCGGCCATCAATACGGCTCTTGGTGTCAAGAATGTTCCAGCGAACAATCTTGGCCTGAAGATGCTTGAAAACAGCGGCGATTTCTTCACCGGCATATTTGGCTTCTTCGCCTTCAGCCGGAGCATAATGCTCCTTGACCTTGGTCTTGCAGGCATCAACGGCTGCATAACGCTCGGTCTTTTCCGTGATCTTGTAAGCTTCGCGCAGATCAGCTTCGATGAAGGAGAGCATATCGGCTTCAAGCGCGGAGAAATCTTCCGGTTCGAATTCGCGCGGCTCCTTGGCAGCGACTTCAGCAAGCTTGATGATCGCATCGATGACCGGCTGAAAACCCTTGTGACCGAACGTCACGGCGCCGAGCATGATGTCTTCCGGCAGTTCCTTGGCTTCGGACTCAACCATGAGAACAGCATCGCCTGTACCGGCAACGACCAGGTCCAGCGAAGTTTCCGGCATCTCGTCAAGATGCGGGTTCAGCACATATTCGCCGTTGATGTAACCAACGCGCGCGCCACCGATCGGGCCCATGAAGGGAACGCCGGACAGCGTCAGAGCTGCCGATGTGGCAACCATGGCCAGAACATCCGGGTTGTTTTCCAGATCGTGCTGCAGAACGGTGATCACGACCTGCGTGTCGTTCTTGTAGCCTTCCGGAAACAGCGGGCGGATCGGACGGTCGATCAGGCGCGAAACCAGTGTTTCGTTTTCGCTCGGGCGGCCTTCGCGCTTGAAGTAGCCACCGGGGATCTTACCGGCTGCGTAGGTCTTTTCCTGATAGTTGACCGTCAGCGGGAAAAAATCCTGACCCGGCTTCGGCTCCTTGGCAGAAACAACAGTCGCCAGAACGGCGGTTTCGCCGTAGGTGGCCAGAACCGCACCGTCAGCCTGACGGGCAATCTTGCCGGTCTCGAGCTTCAGTGTACGTCCGGCCCACTCAATTTCGACTTTGTGGGTGTTGAACATGTCTTGTCCTTCAATAACGCAATGCCCGCTTTCCGGCTGTGAAGCCGGAGCAGAACAGGCATAATCGTCTGTTTCGTTCGACAGGTCACGGGCAAGACAACGCGCTGCTTGTTACAAAAAGGCTCAAGCAGCCTGCAATCCTGCCCCATGACAGGTCCGTTTTGGCCTCATGATACCGGAAACCCTTCCGGGATCATCTGAATGATCCGGTCCCGTGCCACCGGGGCGGACCGGCGCGGCGAAAACGCGCGCCAACAAGAAAACCGGCGGACGACAACCGTCCGCCGGAATAGCTTTAGCGGCGAAGGCCCAGGCGGCCGATGAGGGCCGTGTAGCGGCTTTCGTCAATGCGCTTGAGGTAATCAAGCAGAGAACGACGGCTGGAAACGAGCTTCAGCAGACCACGGCGGGAATGGTTATCCTTCTTGTGATCCTTGAAGTGTTCGGTCAGGTTGGTAATCCGCTCGGTGAGGATTGCGACCTGAACTTCCGGCGAGCCGGTGTCGTTTTCCTTCGTTGCGTATTCCTTGATGATTTCCGCTTTACGCTCAGCAGTAATCGACATCGCTTCATCCTTTCTAAAAAAGAGGTGATTTCATGCCGCCCGGGCCGGGATGTCGTCCAGCACGGGCCGTTCAAACGCATATGTCTCAATGCTGGCGTTCGTATAGGGCAAAAGGGCACAATTGTCGAGTGTTCAGAAAAACCGGAACAATACAAATTCCAAGCCCCGTGCGCACCAGAGCGACAGCCGACATCGGACTGCTGACACGGCAGACAGGATCAGGCGTATAACCCAGAACCGCGCCGGCAAGCCGCAACCCATCGCGATCTCCCGCGCCGGAATACCCGATAAACGGTTCTTAACGCAGATCGTAACGGCAAATGGGAGGACTATTAGACAGTCGATGCGCCTGGCCAAGCGCGACGCAGACCGGATGGGAAAGTATGACCTAGCGCTGCCGCTGAAGGACAGGGAGCGTACGCCCGAGGTGAAAGAGACCAAGGTGATACGCACCGATCCGGATGCCGGCGACATGGTGCGTGACGGCAAGACGGACTGGAGCGAGGCGACCTACAAACGACGAAAGGAGACAGTGGAGCATCCATTTGCCGATGCCAGGCAACTTCGCGGGCACTGCTATACACGCTTTCGAGGACTCCAAAACCAGCACGGGAATGCAAAGACAAGAGCAGTTTCAGTTCAATCCGAAAAGCTTCGAAAAACAGCTGAGAATTGTCTTCAAACACAAAACCGGGAACCCGCCGAAACATCGACGGGTTTGTAGCAGTCTGAGGGCCGCAAATACGGCCCCCTTCACTTCTTTTCATCAAAGCGATCTCAATCAGCCGATTACAGCCTCGACCTTAACGGCTTTCGTGCCTTCTGCCGGCGGCGCAATCAGGTTGCCCTCAATCGCCTTGCCATCAACCGTCAGATGAACATCATTGCCCTTGCCCTTCCGGGTGATCGTGATGTCGTAGGTCACGCCGCGCCAGATACGCTTGACGGAAAAGCCGGTCCAGCGTTCCGGGATCACGGGTGCCAGACGCAGGCCTTCATATTCCGGGCGAATGCCAAGAATGAACTGCGTGATGGCATAGTAATTCCATGCCGCTGTGCCCGTCAGCCAGGAGTTCTTGGCTTCACCATGACGCGTGGCATCACGACCCGCAATCATCTGCGCATAGACATAGGGCTCCAGCCGGTGCGTATCGGAAATACCTTCTCGTGCTGACGGGTTGATGCGGGTGTAATAATCAAACGCTGCATCACCATTGCCGAGCACGGTTTCGCCGATGACCACCCACGGATTGTTATGGCAGAAGATACCGGCATTTTCCTTGTAGCCCGGAGGATAGGTCGAGATTTCGCCATACTCGATATAATATTTGGTATAGGCGGGCTGCAGCACGACAATCCCATGCGGGGTTGCCAGATGCTTGGCAACGGAATCAAGCGCTTTGCGGGCCTTGCCATCGTCCACACCGACACCGGCCAGAACACAGAAGCCCTGACTTTCGATGAAGATCTTGCCTTCTTCGTTCTCTTTCGAGCCAACCGGACGACCGAAATCATCATAAGCCCGCAGGAACCAGTCACCATCCCAACCGTGTTCACGGATGGTCGCATCCATATCGGTGGCAACCTTGGCATAGGTCTCCGCATCCTGGCTGCGACCGCTTTCCTTCGCAATATCGGAAAGTTCACGGGCAGACAGAACCATCAAACCGGCAATGAACACGCTTTCAGCAACCTTGCCATCCTTGCTGGTTGTCGTCTGGAAGCTTTCGCCGGGCGTATCGGAAAAGCAATTGAGGTTGAGGCAGTCATTCCAGTCCGCGCGGCCGATCAGCGGCAGGCCATGCGGTCCGAGTCTGTCCAGTGCATACTGCATGGAACGCTGAAGATGCACATAAAGCGGCTCTTCCGTGCCAGGCTGATTGTCGAAAACAACGGGCTCTTCAAGGATCGAGAAGTCGCCGGTTTCCTTCAGATACGCGGCAACGCCGATGATCAGCCAGTGCGGATCGTCGTTAAAGTCACCACCGATATCGTTGTTGCCCTTCTTCGTCAGCGGCTGATACTGGTGATATGCGCCGCCGGAGGAAAGCTGGGTCGCTGCGATATCGAGAATGCGCTCACGGGCACGCGATGGCACCATATGGACGAAGCCGAGCAGATCCTGATTGGAATCGCGGAAGCCAAGTCCACGGCCAATACCGCTTTCAAACGACGAGGCCGAACGCGACATATTAAATGTCGCCATGCACTGATAAGCATTCCAGATGTTGATCATGCGGTTGGAATGCTCATCCGGCGTTTCGGCCTGATAAACACCCAGAAGATCATCCCAGTGTCTGTTCAGTGCCTCAAAAGCGGTTTCAACATTCTCTGCCGCCAGATATTTCGAAATCACGGGCAGAACTGTCTTCTTGTTGATGGTCTGCGAACCGGGCGGATCGAACTTCTCGTCCTTGTCATTCTCATGATAGCCAAGCACGAAGATCACCTGACGCGTTTCGCCCGGTGCCAGTGTCATTTTGACGTGATGAGAACCCATAGGCGACCAGCCATGCGCAACCGAGTTGCGCGACTTGCCCTCAGCGACGGCGGCAGGCTTATCCCAGCCGCGCCACGCACCGAGAAAGTCCTCACGCTGCGTATCAAAACCAGCCAGTTCTTCCGAGCATGCAAAATAGGCGAAATGATTACGGCGCTCACGATATTCCGTCTTGTGATAGATCACCCCCTCTTCCACCTCGACCTGACCGGTCGACAGGTTCCGCTGGAAGTTGCTCTGGTCATCCAGCGCATCCCACAGGCAGAATTCAACAGAAGAAAACAGCGAAAGATCTGCAGGCACCAGACGTTCATTGGTCACGGTCAACTGCCAGATTTCCAGCGTTTCGCCCAGCGGAACGAAGTAGCGGTTCGATACGCGGATGCCGTTGCGCTTGGAGCCGATGGTGGAATAGCCCATGCCATGACGGCAGGAATAGTCTTCCACTTCAGACTGGGTCGGCATCCATGACGGCGACCAGAAATCACCATCTTCATTGTCGCGGACGTAAACATAACGGCCGCCATTATCCTGCGGAACGTTATTGTAGCGTCCACGCGTCAGACGGCGCAGCCGGGCGTCGCGGTAATAGGAGTAGCCGCCAGCCGTGGCGGAGAGAATGCCGAAATAGCCCTCACAACCGATATAGTTGATCCATGGATAAGGGGTATCAGGGCGCGTAATGACGTATTCGCGCGCGTTATCGTCGAAAAAACCGTACTTCATGATGAAATCCCGTTCGTTGCTGCTGACCGGCAAAGCTCGCAATCCGTATCGTTTCAGATTGCGCGGCCCAGCCTCCTCCTGCGGCAAATCTCGTACCACAATAATATGCCATTCAAAAGCAAAAGGTTAGAATTTTCGCTAAAAACGGCATCTCAAACCGCTTTTAAACCACGATAGGATAAATCCAAGTGCTGCACCGAACCTTCCATTCAAGGCTTTGGGAAACCCGGAAACCAGCACTGGATGCCTAACAGGTTACGCTTTTAATCCATTGATCTGAAACGTTTCAGAAAATGTTTCAAATCCCTTCAGGCAGGTGCCAGAACATTAGAGCGCCAGAGACACGTAACACGTAACAAGGCCGATAGTTGCGAATAGCGGCTGCAGAGTCCGCCAATCTGATGCTTTCAGCGTTGACAAGCGCGCCCCGGCTGGTCCAGCTTTTGTGGATATCTCGAAAGATCCTACCAGAGCGGGACACTCAATATATGAAGACCATGTTGAAAGCGGCCATCATCGCGGGCGCAGCCCTTTTTGCCGGGCAGGCAGCCAATGCCGAAACCCTGACACTTGCCAACTGGCTGCCGCCTTCACATCCACTGGTGGCTGATGTCATGGTGCCGTTCGCCGAAAACATCAAGGCAGCGACCGATGGGCGCGTGACGGTGAATATGCTGCCCGCGCCTCTCGGCCCGCCGCCTGCGCAATACGACCTCGCCGTCAACGGCGTTGCCGATATCACTTTCGGCGTGCAGGGTTATACGCCCGGCCGCTTCCGCACCACCAACCTTGCGGAAATCCCGTTCTGGGGTGACACTGCCGAAGTCACGTCCATCGCCTACTGGCGCACATGGGATGCGCTTTTGAAAGACGCCGGTGAATATGATGACGTTCATGTTCTGGGGGTCTTCACGCATGGTCCGGGCCAAGCCTTCATGAAGGGCAAGGATCTTTCCAGCCTCGATGCTCTGAACGGCGCAAAAATCCGTGTCGGTGGCGGCATTGTCCATGAAATTGCGACAGCCCTTGGCGCTGTGCCGGTTGAAGGCCCATCATCGCAAACCTATGAGCTTTTGTCTCAGGGCGTTGCTGATGGCATCATGTTTCCCTATGAGTCGGTGAACTTCTTTGGCCTGACCGATCTGGTCGATCAGGCGCTGGTTGTTCCCGGCGGGCTTTACAACACGTCGTTCTTTGTCGTGATGAATAAAGCCAAATGGGACAGCCTCTCTGACGAAGATCAGGCGGCGATCAATTCCGTTTCAGGTGAAGCGCTGGCGCAACTGGCGGGCAAGGCCTGGGATGCCGCAGATGCAGCGGGGCTGGAAGCCATGCGCGATACAGTGACCTTTAATATTGCGACACCTGGCCAGATCGACGCTATCCGGGAAATGGTCGAGCCTGTCGTGGAGGCCAAACTGGCCGAGATCGACGAAGCTGGTGTTTCATCTGAAAAGGCTTATCAGATAATGGAAAAAAACATCGAAGAAATGCAGGGTGAATGAGCGACGTTGACTATATCGCACAAGACAACAAGGCCGCGAGCGCAATTGCCCGCGGCCTTCGTCTTGTTCTGACATTAACTGCAGGTCTGTTGTTGATGGCGCTGATGGGTCTGACGGTCTTTGATGTGATTGGCCGCTATCTGCT
The DNA here is from genome assembly GCF_004342225.1 of Martelella mediterranea. Taxonomy (GTDB): domain Bacteria; phylum Pseudomonadota; class Alphaproteobacteria; order Rhizobiales; family Rhizobiaceae; genus Martelella; species Martelella mediterranea_B. Next base: position 81,475 of record NZ_SMAR01000007.1, read on the forward strand.
GAATGCCCCGGTCAAAGGCGCTTCGGAGCTTTCTGAGCTTCTACTGGTGGCGACCGTTTTTCTGGGATTGCCGGTTGTCTGCCTGGATGGCGGGCATGTAACCGTTGACCTTGTGACCAAGAACATGCCGAAGGCGATCGAGCGGCCCCGCCTTTTCATAACCGGTGTCATATCTACGGCCGTTCTGGCCGTGATCAGCTGGCGGCTTTTTGCCTATGGTGATCAGGTCGCAAGCTATAATCTGGTGACCAACAGCCTCAGATTGCCGGTTGCCCCCGTGGTCTGGTTTTGTGCTGTTTTTACCGCTATAGCAGCGCTCATCACCCTTGCCATGGCTCTCGCCATGCTTTTCAAGAGACACGCATGATTGACTGGCCTATCGGTATCGCGGCGCTGCTCGTTCTTCTTCTGGGCGGCATGCCGATTGCGTTTGCACTGACAATTGTCGGCCTTGTCGGCACAGCCTCGATCATCGGACTGAAGCCGTCCCTGTCGCTTCTCGGACCGACCTTTTTCGATAACGGACGCTCCTATGCGCTCACCGTGATGCCGCTTTTCCTGCTGATGGGCAATTTCGTTGTCCAGTCCGGCATTGCCCGTGACCTTTACCAGTCAGCCCATGCCTGGCTGAGACATCGCCGCGGCGGACTGGCGCTTGCCACCGTGGTCGCATGTGGCGGCTTTTCTTCCGTCTGCGGCTCATCCATGGCAACGGCGGCCACCATGTCTAAGATTGCGCTGCCCTCCATGCGCCGCTTTGGCTATCCGGACAGTCTTGCAACAGCCTCCATTGCCGCCGGCGGCACGCTGGGCATTCTGATCCCGCCTTCGGTTATTCTGGTGTTTTACGGCATCATGACACAGCAGAATATCGGCAAGCTTTTCATGGCGGGTATCATACCGGGTCTGATCGGTATTTTCGGCTATGCCATTGCGGTCATGATCTCCGTACGGCTGTCCGGTGACAATCTGCCATCGGAGGGAAAGCTGCCGCTGATCGAACGTTTCCGCGCGCTGAAAGGCACAGCGGGCGCCATTCTCCTGTTTATCTTCGTCATGGGCGGCATTTATCTGGGCGTCTTCACCCCGACGGAAAGTGCCGGAATGGGTGCATTTGGTGCTTTCCTATTGACCCTGTTTTCCGGAAAATTCAGTTGGTCGGATTTTGGCGATATTGTTTATTCGACGGTCAAGACAACAGCGATGATGTTCTTCATCCTGTTTGGCGCACTGACCTTTACCAACTATGTCAACCTGTCCGGCATGACGGCCGATATTCAGGCCGGCCTTTCCATCTTCGGCGACGGCCCCCTGCCCACGATTCTCGCCATTCTGGTGATCTATCTTCTGCTTGGCTGCGTGCTGGAAGGACTTTCGATGATCACGCTGACCGTGCCGATCTTCTACCCCATTGTCGCCGCACAAGGTTTCGATCTGATCTGGTTCGGCATTTTCGTCGTCGTCATCACCGAGGTCAGCTATATCACGCCGCCGGTCGGCATGAATGCCTTCGTGCTCAACACGGTCGTGCGCGATGTGAGCCTGCGTACCATCTTTGCCGGTTTGCTGCCGTTTGTGGCTATGGATATTGTGCGCATTGCGCTTTTGATCGCCATTCCGGGGATCGCACTTTTCATACCTTCCATGATGTGAAGCAGCTGACCGATGCATAGGCACCGGTCAGGCTTTCTCTCAGGCCGCCTGTCGCCCCCACTGCGGGAACGGGTCCGGCAGGCCAGCATAGGCCCCGGCGTCGAATGGCGTTTCGGTATCGGCATCCACAAGGCAGGCATCCAGTGCCGCACGGATCAGCTTTTCATCCATATTGGTTCCGATGAAGACGATTTCCTGACGGCGATCACCGAAAGCCTTGTCCCAGTTTGCCTCAATCAGAGCCTGTAGTTCCGGGTGATCCGGCCAGCGGCTTTGCGGTACAGCCGCCCACCAGCGCCCAAGCGGCACGGAACGGGCAATTGATCCGGCAAGCGAAAACTCTCCGGCAAAATCCGGTCGTGTTGCCAGCCAGAAATGACCTTTGGCGCGGATCAGGCCAGGCCATGTGGCGCGGGAAAACAGGGCGAATTTTTCCGGATGGAACGGCTTGCGTGCGCGATAGACGAAGCTCGAAATCCCGTATTCCTCGGTTTCCGGCACATGATCGGCAAAGCCATAAAGTTCTTTTGCCCAGAGCGGATGCTGACTGGCCTTATCCTCGGAAAACAGGCCGGTATCCAGCACCTGGTCCAGATCTACCTTGCTGAAATCGGTCTCGATCACCTTTGCATCCACATTCAGTGCGCGCACAACCTTGCGGACATTTTCGCGCTCTTCGGCTGCAACCGCGGAGATTTTATTGATGACTACAACGTCGGCAAATTCAATCTGTTCGACATGCAGGTCCACCAGCGTGCGGTCGTCGCCATCACCGGCCACTTCGCCGCGATCACTCAAGAATTCGTGGCTTCCATATTCTCTCAAAAGGTTCACCGCATCGACAACCGTCACCATGGTGTCAAGACGCGCCAGATCCGAAAGACTGAAGTCATTTTCATCGCGCCAGGAGAAGGTCGCAGCCACAGGCAGCGGCTCTGCTATGCCTGTACCTTCAATGAGGAGATATTCGAACCGTCCATCCTCGCTCAACCTGCGCACTTCACTCAGAAGATCGTCGCGAAGGGTGCAACAGATGCAGCCATTGGTCATTTCGACGAGTTTCTCGTCTGTACGCGAAAGGTCCGCACCGCCATCGCGCACGAGGTCGGCATCGATATTAACCTCACTCATGTCGTTGACGATGACGGCAACCTTGCGGCCCTCGCGGTTGTTCAGGATGTGGTTCAAAAGCGTGGTTTTGCCTGCACCGAGAAATCCGGACAGGACAGTGACGGGCAGACGGCGATCAGTTTCAGTTTGCATCTTGGCCTCTTTTTTGTAATGTTATACTATAACTAATTGAGGTTGCATTTTTCGTCAATGGTGAAGGCTTGTCCGTCACGCTCCTTGTATCTGACGTTCGTTCAGAGCAAGCGAAACACGGCGACGACCTTCAGATTCGGGTGACGAGCGCATCGGCCGGGAAATCGGAATGATTTACGGAAAGCACGATGCGTAGATTCAACAAGTCAGAGCGTCCTTTGTGCGCACGAACGAATGCACGGCGCTAGCGGCGAGAGGCGTTGAGGGGCAGGAAAGACGCCGGCAGTGCCGCGCTTCACCGCATCCGTGCAAGGCTCATCGAAATATGAGCACGGCGCATATGACCGACAGCATCAAGATTGTTCTGCTCCAGCGCCGTGACAATGTCCTCGGTCTCACGGCAGTAGACTTCGGCCTCTTTTTCCAGATCGATGGCGGATGCTGTGATCTTCTCCAGCCAGATGCGGGCTGTCCGGAAATAAAGCCGTTCGCTGATTTTGCGCAGTGGCTGATTTTTGGTGAGCGTTAAAAGAAGCAGGAACATATCGCGGTCGAGCGCAGCGAAATCCCGCGCTTCAGGATTTTCGCGCAGCGCTTCGGCCCTTTGATTCATGACGCGGAAAGCCTCAATCAACGGCCCGGTCACCGCCACCGGCTCGAGGCTTGTGACCAGCACCATCAGTTCCATACGCAGCTGATAGACCTGCATCAGTTCCTGAACATCCACATCGGTCACCATCGTTCCGACACCATGGACGGAAGAAACCAGCCCCTCATCTTCCAACTTGGCCAGCACCCGGCGCAAAGGCGTGCGCGACGTGCCGAACTCGGCTGCCAGCTCGGCTTCGGAAAGCCGCATACCTGGGGGATAATCCAGCATGCAGATGCGCTCACGAATGATATCGTGAATCTGGGCGTAGCGGTTGCGCGCTGCCGGCGCATGCTCGTCGTCTGAGGCTTTGTCGGTTATATCCATCGTTCCGCCAGCTTATCGAGCATGTTCAGACATTTCTCAAGCTCTGCGACAGCGATAAATTCATCCGGCGTATGCGCCTGATCGATCGAGCCCGGACCGCAGACAACAACGTCCATACCCACATCCTGAAAGAACCCGGCCTCCGTGCCAAAGGGCACGAGGTGCGCGGCATTCTGGCCTGTGAGTGCAAACACAAGATCGCGGGCGGCATTGTAGGCTCTGGGTTCCAGCGCGGCAGCCTCACCTACGATCTCGGTTTCAATTGCCGCTTCAGGGGCAACAGAGCGCATCAGCGGCAGAAGTTCATGCTCGCAATAATCTGCTATCTGCCGTTTCACATAAGCCAGATCATTCGCCACGACAGGCCGCGTTTCCCATTTTAGCACAGCACGCGGCGCAATCACATTATGTGACATGCCGCCTTCCAGACCACCAATATTCAGCGTTGAATGCGGTGGCTGATACCCGGTTCCTTCCGGGGTGTGCTCCATCAGCCCGGTGCGCAGTTCAATCAGCCGGTTGATGTAGCGCGCGGCATATTCCACCGCGTTGATCCCCAGTTCAGGTGCAGATGAGTGGCCCGAGCGACCGGTAAACGTCACAGTATATTCGCAGCATCCTTTATGCCCCTCAATCACCTTCATGCGCGTGGGCTCGCCGACAATGGCCATGGCAGGCACGATTTCACGTTCGCGCAGATGGGCAACAAGGGACTGAACCCCGACACACCCCACCTCCTCATCATGCGTAAAGGCAAAATGGACAGGCCTGCGCTGCGCCGCGGCGGCCAGCACATCCAGTTTGGTAAGACAGCAGGCAATGAAGCCCTTCATATCGCAGGTGCCGCGCCCGAACAGGTGGCCGTCGCGTTCTGCAAGTGTAAAGGGATAGCTGGTCCACAGCTGCTCATCGACCGGCACCACATCCGTGTGACCGGAAAGCACGATACCCCCTGGCTTTTCCGGGCCAAGGGTTGCGAAAAGATTGGCCTTGGTGCCGGTTGCGTCCGTCACGAACTCAAGGCGGGCCCCGGCATCGGAAAGCCGTTCTGCAATATAGGCAATGATCGGCAGATTGCTTTGCGAGGAAACCGACGGAAAGCCAACCAGATCTCTGAGAATATCCTTACAGGTTTCGATATCTTGCATCAGTCTTTGACATACAGCTTACGCGGCACAGTGCAGAGGGCTTCTGCCGGGCCGCTGTCTTTGATCAGAATGGTTTCGGTCATTTCAAGCCCCCAGTCATCCATCCAGATGCCGGGCATGAAGTGGATCGTCATACCAGGCTGCAACACCGTGTCGTCACTGAAACGGATGCTCACTGTATGCTCGCCCCAGTCCGGCGGATAAGCCAGCCCTGTGGCATAGCCGGCGCGGTTGGGCCTTGTGATCCCGACTTTCTTGAGTGCAGCTTCCAGCGCCTTGGCAATATCGCTGGCGCGGCTGCCGGCTTTTGCTGCCTCGATACCTGCATTCAGCCCTTCCATCTGTGCCTCGGCTGCATCCCGCATAAACTGCGGCGGCCTGCCGAGAAAGATCGTACGCGACAGCGGCGCATGATAGCGGCGATAGCATCCCGCTTGTTCAATAAAGGTCGCCTCACCGGTTTTGAATGTGTCACCGCTCCATGTCAGATGTGGCGCAGATGCATCGGCTCCCGACGGCAGAAGCGGCATGATCGCAGGATAATCGCCCCAATCCTCTCCCACACCATCGATAGCGGCTTTCATCACCTCGCCGACCAGATGGTTTTTCCGCATTCCCGGTTCGGCAAGTGCCAGCGCATGGGTCATCACCTTGTCCGAGATTCTGGCGGCCTTGCGCATGAAAGCGATTTCCGCCGCGGACTTGATGACACGTTGCCAGTCCAGGAGGCCCGAGGCATCAACCAGCTGCGCACTTGGCAAACCTGATTGCAAGGCGATATGGCCAGCTGCTGAATAATAATAGGCACGCATCTCGACGCCGATCCGGGCGCGCTCGAACCCGAGCATCTTCAGCTTTTCAGCCAGATCATCCATTGGATGACATTCATTGGCCTGAATGAAAAAATCTTCATAGTGAAGAATATAATCATCCGAAAGCGTCGTGGTGCGCCGCGCGCCGTTGGCGTCCATCAGCCGCCCCCACCAGTAAGCCTCGCCGTCCAGCGGCACGATCAGTCCCTGATCGACATAAAACGACCAGCCATCATAACCGGTCAGCCAGTTCATGCCTGCCGGTGTGGTGACGAACAGGACATCAAGTCCCTGCTTTCCCATTGCCTGCCGCGTTAGCGCCAGACGCCGCTGATATTCCTTTTTTTCAAAGGGCATCTGCTGTGCTGCCATGCCATTCCCCATTTATATTTGTGCACAACACAATTTTCACCTTCCAGAGAAGCCCTGAACGCGGCGTTTTTTATCGCTTTTTGGGATTATTTCGCTTGACTTTCGATGATTGCAACTCTGTTGTACACAACAGTAATGCGCTTTTTGAAGCCGGTGCAATCGATTTCTTTCAACAGCGCAAAAACACTGTCCGGTATAAGGTTCCGACCGATGGCGGACTGACCTGATCTGACCTTGCCCCATGAGGAATGCCATGCTCACCAACGACCAGCTTGACCGCTTCGACCGCGAAAACTTTTTCCACCCTTCTACGCATCTTGCACAGCACGCCCGTGGCGAAAGCCCGAGCCGGATCGTCAAAACCGCAAAGGGTGTTTTTATTGAAGATCGCGATGGCAAAAAACTTCTGGATGGCTTTGGTGGTCTTTACTGCGTCAATGTCGGCTATGGGCGTGAAAGCATTATTGAAGCCATTGCCGACCAGGCAAAGGAGTTGGCCTACTACCACGCCTATGCCGGCCACGGCACGGAGGCCTCGATCAATCTGGCAAAGATGGTCATGGACCGCGCGCCGGACCATATGTCCAAGGTCTATTTCGGCTTGTCTGGCTCGGACGCGAATGAGACGAACATCAAGCTGGTCTGGTACTACAACAACATTCTTGGCCGTCCGGAAAAGAAGAAGATCATTTCGCGGCGTCGCGGTTATCATGGCTCCGGCCTGATGACCGGTTCACTGACCGGACTTCCCGGCTTTCAGAAAAAGTTCGACCTGCCGCTCGATCGCATTCTCCACACCGAGGCCCCATATTACTTCCGCCGCGACGACCTTTCGATGAGCGAGGCCGATTTCGTTTCGCATTGCGTGGATGAACTGGAAGTGATGATTGCACGCGAAGGTGCCGACACGATTGCGGCCTTTATTGGCGAACCCGTGCTGGGTACCGGTGGCATTGTGCCCCCGCCTGCCGGCTACTGGGAAGCGATTTCAGCCGTGCTTGAAAAGCATGATATCATGCTGATCGCCGACGAAGTCGTCACCGGTTTCGGCCGTCTTGGCACCATGTTCGGGTCTGAGCATTACGGCCTCAAGCCGGACCTGATTACCATCGCCAAGGGCCTGACGTCGGCTTATGCGCCACTGTCCGGCTCAATCGTTTCGGAGAAAATGTGGAAAGTGCTGGAGCAGGGAACCGATGAAAACGGCCCGATCGGTCACGGGTGGACCTATTCTGCCCATCCGATTGGAGCTGCTGCAGGTATCGCCAACCTGAAACTTATCGATGAACTGAACCTGGTTCAAAATGCCGGAGAAACCGGCGCCTATCTGCGCCATACCATGAAAGAAGCCATTGGCGACCATCCTCACGTCGGCGATATCCGCGGCGAAGGCATGCTGATGGCCGTGGAATTCGTTAAGGACAAGGCCGACCGGACATTCTTTGAGGCGTCGGACAAGATGGGCTACAAACTGGCCGCAGCGCTGCTTTCAGAAGGGGTGATCGCCCGTGCTATGCCGGAAGGCGATATTCTGGGCTATGCGCCACCGCTATGCCTGACACGCGAAGAGGCCGATCAGATCGTCAATGCGACCCATAAGGCCGTTACAACTGTTCTTGGCTGAAATCGGTGGCCCTGAACGGATAATATTGCTGAAATCAGGCCGGGCTGTAATGCCCGGCCTTTAACGTTCGTCGCAATGACGAAACACCCGCAAAAGCGCGTGATAAACAACGTGCAACAACAAAAGCACCAGCCCGCTGACGACAGCCAGACGGCTTAATGGAAACAACAGACTTTCCTGCAGCATTCCGCTTGCGCTCGTGTGTGCATAAAAACAGGCATTAAAGGTCCAGGCGGCCACGCCGACAACGACCATTATGAGCCCGGCAATTTTCATCTCCGATCTCCGTCACATTGGAATGCTGGATTTTCGACACCGGCCCTGGCATGAGCACTTTAAGTCCTGTACGCGTTCATGTCGTTTTGGCCGAAGGTGCGAGGTAACATATACAAAGTGATCGCCGTGCAGCTATGTTGATCTGAGTATTATCTGTTTATGGCTTTTTAAAGCCGCTTCGTGCAGACATTCTAATCTGCATACCAACATGGCAAGCAAGGCAGAAATGACAAAAAAAAGCCGGAATCAAGTACAAGAAAAACGCGCATTGATTGCACTATCATTGAGGAAATACAACCAAAACGTCAAAATCATTTGACAACATTATAACACCTAGGCTTCAACCTGATTTCGCAACAGGGTTCTCTGCGAATTGTCGTGATTGTTTCACAATCGCTTCATCAAAAAAGAGCAGGAGCCGGGTCAGTTCACTAACGATTTCGCCTGACGCACTGACGCCAAGCGAGAGAACGCGGAGAAACACCAATGCTAATCGCTATTGTCATTGTGGCAGCATTGTTCGGATTGCTCTTTGGTTTCGACCAGGGTGTCATTTCGGGCGCATTGCCCTTCATCAAGCAGGACTTCGTCGTCACCCCGTTCATGGAGGGCGTGATCACATCCGCCGTCCCGCTCGGCGCGGTTGCCGGTACCATCGTCGCGATGGTCACCACGGACAAATATGGGCGAAAGCCGATGCTTGTCCTCGGCGCCATCATCTTCTTCGTCGGCTCGCTCGCCTCTGCTCTGGCGTTTGACCAGTATATTCTGACGCTCTCACGTCTTCTGATTGGTGTGGGTATCGGCGCCTCGGCAATGACCGCACCGATGTTTCTGGCGGAAGTGGCCCCGGCACGGATCCGCGGTACGATCGTTTCGGCTTTTCAGCTGATGATCACCATCGGTATTATGGTGTCATACATGTCGAACGCTGCCTTTGGAGCGTCGGGAGACTGGCGCTGGATGATTGGTGTCGGCGTGTTCCCGGCCATCATCGCTTTTGTTGGTATCCTCCTCTCACCGGAAACACCACGCTGGCTGACGCTGAACAAGAACGCAGACAAGGCACGCGATATCATCGCCCACCTTCAGCCAGAAGCGACAGATGCCGATCTTGACCGCATCATCCATGAGATCAAGGAAAGTGCACATGAGGAAGACGCAAAGCCCGCATGGAGCACCTTCCTGAAGAAGGGGATCCTGCCGGTCACAAGCTTTGCCATGATCGTCTTCGTGCTTCAGCAGCTTTCCGGTATCAACGCGATCATCTATTACGCCCCGGAAATTTTCAAACAGGCTGGCTTTTCCGGCCAGATGACACAGCTTCTTGCAACGGTCGGCGTGGGTGTCGTCAATGTCGCCCTGACAATCGTTGCGATGTATCTCGTAGAGTCGATCGGTCGCCGCAAGCTTCTCATTCTCGGCTTTGTTGGCACATCGATCAGCATGGCCGTTGTGACCGGCGCAACCATGGCTGCCATACCGGCAAGTCCCTATATCGCGCTGTTCGGCATCTTTGCCTTTATCGCCTTCTTCGCGGTCAGTCTCGGTCCGTTGCCCTGGCTTTACATGTCCGAGCTGTTTCCGCTTCGTCTTCGCCCGCGCGGTATGGCGCTGGCTTCGGTCGCAAACTGGTTCTTCAACTTCATCGTTGCCTTGTTGTTCCCGGTTCTTCTCAGCGGCATCGGCATTGTCGGCACCTTCGGTATTTTCACGATCTGCTGTGTCGCTGGCATTATCTATGCCATCGCCGTAGCACCGGAAACCAAAGGCGTTTCGCTGGAAGAAATCGAACAACGCATGGTTATGGAAAGCTGATCATAAAGCTTTTCAGCCTGCCAATTCTCAAAAAAGCCCGCGGCGCTGCTCTGCGGGCTTTTGTCGTTTGCACGCCTTAACCATGCCCCAAAGGACTACGACTAATGGCTGCATTGCTGTGGCCAGTACAAATGGGCGAATAATGCAGCGGGAGACACAGACTGCCGTTTCCATGAGACGGTCAGTCAGGCGGGAGGAGCACTGATGAAGACCCATATGGTCCGGACCTACACGTCATCCGAAGGTCTTGCACGACACGATCAGCTAGCCTGGAAGATCGCGGCTGTGGCCGCAGATGATGTACCGCTGGATGATGATGTGGTGGAGATGATCGGCAACCGCATCATCGATAATGCCTCGGTGGCAGCCGCTTCGCTGGCGCGGCGCCCGATTGTGAGCGCACGCGCGCAGGCCATGTCTCACCCGTTTTCTCGCGGGGCATGCCTGTTCGGTCTGCCGGATGCAGAACGTTTTTCACCGGAGTGGGCCGCCTGGGCCAATGGCGTGGCCGTGCGCGAGCTCGACTATCACGACACGTTTCTGGCCGCCGATTATTCCCACCCCGGTGATAATATACCGCCGGTTCTGTCCGTGGCCCAGCATTGCGGTCTGTCTGGCGAAGCGTTGGCCAGAGGCATTGCCACGGGATATGAAATTCAGGTCAATCTGGTCAAAGGTATCTGCCTGCATGAGCACAAGATCGATCATATTGCCCATCTCGGCCCTTCGGCAGCGGCTGGTATCGGCACGGCCCTCAAACTGGATCACGAGACGATTTATCAGGCAGTGCAGCAGGCTTTGCACCTGACGACAACAACCCGGCAATCGCGCAAGGGCGAGATTTCCAGCTGGAAGGCCTATGCCCCCGCATTTGCCGGCAAGGTCGCGGTTGAAGCTGTTGACCGGGCTATGCGCGGTGAAGGTGCACCATCGCCGGCATGGGAAGGCGAAGACGGATTCATCGCCTGGCTGCTTTCCGGCCCGAAAGCGCTCTATGAAGTTCCCCTGCCCGGCCCCGGCGAGGCCAAACGTGCGATCATGGATACCTACACCAAGGAACACTCAGCCGAATATCAAAGCCAGGCCCTGATTGATCTGGCCCGACGCATGGGACCAAAGATCGGCGATCTTTCCGAAGTCCGGTCGATCCTGATCGAAACAAGTCACCACACGCATTATGTGATCGGTACCGGCGCCAATGATCCGCAAAAGATGGATCCCAATGCCAGCCGGGAGACCCTCGACCACTCGATCATGTATATCTTCGCCGTAGCGCTGGAAGACGGCGGCTGGCATCATGAGCGCTCATATGCACCGGAACGCGCCCGCAGGCCGGAGACAGTCGCTCTTTGGCACAAGATTGAAACCACGGAGCATCCGGAATGGACGAAACGCTATCACAGCCACGATCCGGCTGAAAAAGCCTTTGGCGGACATGTGACGGTGGCCATGAACGATGGCCGTGTGATTGAGGACGAACTGACCGTGGCCGATGCGCACCCTCTTGGGGCCCGGCCCTTCAGCCGCCCGGACTATGTGCGCAAATTCCGTATGCTGGCTGACGGCATCGTTGATGCCGATGAACAGGACCGGTTTCTGGATATGGTGGACCAGCTGATCACCCTTACACCGGCAGAGGTGCTTGAGCTGAATTTTACCGCCCTGCCGGACAAGCTGGGTCCGCCCGCCAGAACCGGTATTTTTGACTGGTCCTGAACCACCTGCGGCATGCTTTGAGGAGGGCATGGCGGAGCGTATTGCTTTTGAGGAGGAGCATCATGTCCGAACTGAAAAAGCCGAAGAAATCGGTGGCGCTTTCCGGCGTCGTTGCTGGCAATACAGCGCTTTGCTCGGTCGGGCAGAGCGGCAACGATCTGCATTATCGCGGCTACGACATTCTCGATATTGCAGAAACCTGCGATTTTGAAGAGATCGCCTACCTTCTGGTACACGGCGAACTGCCAAACAGGGCCGCCCTTGCCGCTTACAAAGCCAAGCTCAGAGCGCTACGCGGCCTGCCGACACAGGTGAAACAGGCGCTGGAACTGCTGCCCGCCGCGGCACACCCGATGGATGTGATGCGTACCGGCGTTTCGGTTCTTGGCTGCGTTTTGCCGGAAACGGCCGACCACAACATACCCGGCACCCGTGATATTGCCGACAAGCTTCTGGCCTCGCTCAGCTCGATGCTGATCTACTGGTATCACTTTTCACACAATGGCCGCCGCATTGATGTCGAGACCACGGACGATTCCATCGGCGGACATTTTCTGCACCTTCTGCACGGCGAACGACCGCCCGAAAGCCATGTGCGGGCAATGCACACATCACTGATCCTTTATGCCGAACACGAATTCAACGCCTCAACATTTACCGCACGTTCAATCACCGGCACGGGCACTGATTTCTATTCCGCCATTTGCGGGGCAATCGGGGCTTTGCGCGGCCCGAAACATGGCGGCGCCAACGAAGTGGCATTCGAGATTCAGAAACGTTACACGACCGCCGATGAAGCCGAGGCCGATATCCGCGCGCGCGTGGCGGACAAGGAAGTCATCATCGGCTTCGGCCATCCGGTTTATACCATTGCCGACCCACGCAACCGGGTGATCAAGGAGGTGGCCCGCACACTCTCTAAGGAAGCCGGTACGATGAAGATGTTCGAGATCGCAGACCGCATCGAAGTAACGATGGCCGATGCCCGCAACATGTTCGCAAATCTCGATTGGTTCTCGGCCGTTTCCTATCACATGATGGGTGTGCCGACCGCGATGTTTACACCGCTTTTTGTGATCGCGCGAACGGCTGGCTGGGCGGCTCATATCATCGAGCAGCGCGAGGACAAAAAGATCATCCGTCCCTCTGCAAACTATATCGGGCCGGAAAACCGGCCTTTCGTATCCATTGATCAACGCCCGTAAAGGAGACGGCTTATGCCTTACCTGATGTCAGCCGATCTGCCGGATGAACCGGCCGGCATTCGCTTTCGCCGCGCCGTGGAGAGGCGTGAAATCGTCACCATGCCGGGCGTCCATAATGGCATGGCAGCGCTTCAGGCTAAAAAGACCGGATTTGAAGCGCTTTATCTTTCCGGCGCAGCAATGACTGCCTCAATGGGCATTCCCGATCTTGGTATGATCACCGTTGACGAGGTCGCATTTTTTATTCGCCAGATCACACGGGCCAGTGGGCTGCCGCTTCTCGTTGATGGCGACACAGGCTATGGCGAGGCACTGAATGTCATGCACATGGTCCGCACATTCGAGGATGCGGGCGCAGCGGCTGTTCATATCGAAGATCAGCTACTGCCGAAGAAATGCGGCCACCTGAATGACAAGAAACTGGCCAACCCGCACGACATGGCCGCAAAAATTGCTGCGGCAGCAAAAGCACGACGGCATCTTTATATCATTGCCCGCACGGATGCGGCCGCCAGCGAAGGCATGGATGGAGCCGTGGCACGCGCTAAGATGTTCATGGATGCTGGCGCAGATGCAATCTTCCCGGAAGCTCTGACCACTGCCGATATGTTCCGCGAATTCGCCGAACGTATGGACGGTGTCCCACTTCTTGCCAATATGACTGAATTTGGCCGCACACCTTATATGACGGCGAGCGAATTCGAGGCTTTGGGCTACAAAATGGTGATCTTCCCGGTGTCATCGCTCCGGGTGGCCAACAAAGCGCAGGAACGGCTGTTTCACACCCTGAAACAGACAGGTTCAACGAAGAATGAACTTGAGAATATGCAGACACGGGCGGAGCTTTACGACACGATCGGCCTTGCGGAGTATGAAGCGCTTGATGCCACCATTGTCAGTACCGTTCTGCCCACGCCGGAGAAATAGGAAACGCCGGGCCCGCGGGGCTGTCGGTTGCGTCATTCAAGACAGAATGATGAAACATGCATGAGTGAAAGACCTTTTTCACTCATGGTCCTTGCCTTGGCTTTGAGGACGCGATAGCGGACGACCTGACTTGCCGCAGACGGCATTTTTCACGAAATCCATGCTCCTCCCTTTCAGGCAATCCGGCCATGCCTCATTTCCTGCCCCCTGCCCTGCTGTTTCTGGGCAATGCAACGCTGTTTATCTCACTTTTCGTGCGCATGCCGGAAATCTCGGCAGACATGGGCGTGGGGAAGTCCGCGCTCGGCATTGCGATTTTCGGGGCCTCAATCGGCACATTTCTCGCTCTGCCGGTAGCAGGGCGCATTACAAACCGACTGACGCCCCGCATTGCTGCGACGCTGGCGCTCGGCCTGATGGCACCGCTGATCCCGCTGATGAGTATCATGCCCTATTGGGCCTTCATGCTGGGCTTTGTCAGCTTCGGGTTTATCCGTACTGTTCTGGATGTGGCGGCCAATATGGTCGCGATGGAAGTGGAAAAGACCACCGGTGTGAAAGTGCTTTCCCGGTCGCACGGTTTCTGGTCGGTTGGTCTTCTGATCGGCTCGCTCTATGGCGGGTTCATGGCCGGGCAGGATATCACACCGTTTCCCCACCTGATCACGGTTGCCGTTGCCATTATGGCGCTGGCACTGATCGAATTGCGGCTTCTGCCCAAAGGCGGCGTTTCAACGACATCCGGCAGTGGCGGCAAGATTTTTGTTGTGCCGGACAAGGCCGTGCTTCTGGTCTGCGCCATTGTCTTCGGCCTCGCGATTGCAGAAGGCACGATTTATGACTGGGGGATTTTTTACTTTCGCAATGTGCTGGGCGCCTCACCCGCCAATGCAGGTCTGCTGTTTGCCTGCTTCACCGCCAGCATGGGCCTGATGCGCATGTTTGGCGACCAGTTGCGTGGCCGCTTCACACCCGTTCACCTGCTCAGATTTTCGGTTGTCTGCGTTTTCAGCGGCATCACCGTTCTTGTCGCATTCCCGAATATCGTCGTCGGCGCATTCGCGCTCATCGTCGTCGGCGCTGGTGTGGCGCTCAACATGCCGGTCGCAGTCGCCGCTGTGACACAGCTTCCCGGCCGGTCGGCAGCGGATAATCTGGCCGCAATGACACTGGCACTGATGCTTTCAACGCTCGGCGTTCCGCCATTGATGGGAACCGTGGCCGAACATTTCGGCCTGCAGGTCACCTTCCTTCTGCTGCTGCCAATGCTGGTTGTCAGCTTCTGGCTGGCACCGCGTGCCTATCGCGACATGTGATCAGGATCAGCTGAAGGCCTTGAAAGTCACCAGCGTGAACGTGTCCTTCACGCCTTTGATGGTCTGCAGCTGGCTGGTGACGAAATGCCCGATATCGGCCTCGTCCGGCAGATAGAACTTGGCCAGCAGATCATAGTGGCCGGAAGTGGAATAAATCTCCGAGGTCTCTTCCAGCGTGCGCACGACGATATCGGCAACCTCATAAGCTTCACCGGGATCGCATTTGAACTGAACGAATATCGCCTTCATAGTCTGCCTCGTATCATATTGCCGGATCGAAAATTCCGTTGTCACCGGAACTCTATAACAGATGATTATGTTTCTGAAAGGTGCGGTAGCCTTGCAAGCCGTGCCGCGCTAGCATGAGTTTCAAAATGGCAAGGGAGATTACAATGGCGATTACACCGGAACTGGAATCAAAGTTGAACGACCCGGCGCTTGCCGGTGGCGGCGCCTTCGTCGCCGGCAACTGGCGAAATGAAGCGAAGAGCGGAGAAACTTTCGAAGTCACAAACCCTTCGACCGGAGCGGTGATCGCCACTCTGCCGGATTGTGGCCCGGAGGACGTGGAAGAAGCCATTGCCGCGGCACATCGTGCGCAGAAAGAATGGGCCGCCAAAACCGGTAAGGAACGTGCCGCCATTCTGCGCAAGCTTTATGATCTTATGGTTGAAAACGCCGACGACCTGGCAACCATCCTCACCATCGAAATGGGCAAGCCCTGGAAAGAGGCACGCGGCGAAATTCTTTATGGCGGCAGTTATGTCGAATGGTTTGGCGAAGAAGCCAAACGTGCCTATGGCGACATGATCCCCGGCCACCAGGCCGATAAACGTATTATGGTGATCCGCCAGCCCATCGGCGTTGTTGGCGCGATTACGCCGTGGAATTTCCCGAACGCCATGCTGGCGCGCAAAATGGCACCGGCTCTGGCCGCCGGGTGTGCCATGGTTGCCAAGCCTGCGACCCAGACCCCTCTTTCCGCGCTTGCGCTGGCGGTTCTGGCCGAGCGCGCCGGTGTGCCGTCCGGTGTGCTCTCTGTTCTGACAGCATCCGATGCATCAATGGTCGGCAAGGCTTTCAGTGACGATGACCGCGTGCGCAAGATCACATTCACCGGCTCCACCAATGTCGGGCGAATTTTGATGCGTCAGGGTGCCGATCAGATCAAGAAGATGGGGCTCGAGCTCGGAGGTAATGCACCATTTATCGTCTTTGACGACGCTGATATTGACGCTGCAGTCGATGGCGCCATCGCTTCCAAATACCGCAATGCCGGGCAGACCTGCGTATGCTCAAACCGCCTTTATGTGCAGGCCAATGTCTATGATGCCTTTGCCGAAAAACTGGCAAAGCGCGTTTCGGAGCTTTCCGTCGGCGACGGTATGGAAGAAGGCGTCGATATCGGCCCGCTGATCGATGAGAATGCGATCAAGAAGGTCAAATCCCATGTTGAGGATGCGGTTGAAAAGGGCGCGCAGATCCAGCTCGGTGGTCGCCCTCACGCACGCGGCGGCCTCTTCTTCGAGCCGACCGTGCTGACTGATGTGACCACAGACATGAAATGCGCCCGCGAGGAAACGTTCGGTCCCGTCGCACCGCTATTCAGGTTCGAGACGGAAAAAGACGTGATCGCCATGGCCAATGATACCGAATTCGGCCTCGCCTCTTATTTCTTCTCCCGCGATGTTGCGAAAATCTTCCGCGTCGCAGAGGCGCTGGAATATGGCATTGTCGGTGTCAATACGGGGCTGATATCAACGGAAGTGGCGCCCTTTGGCGGGATCAAACAGTCCGGCATCGGCCGCGAAGGCTCAAAATACGGTCTCGATGACTATATGGAGCTGAAATATATCTGCCTCGGCGGCATCGAATAACGCGATCAACCACGAAAAAGAGCGGTCAAAAACGATAAAAGGCGGGCACCGGGCCCGCCTTTTATCAATCAGTCTTCATGCGGGAGACCTGATTAGTCCTTCGCACGCTCAACGTATGAGCCGTCTTCTGTCAGAATGACAACGCGTGTTCCGGCATCAATGTGCGGGGGAACCATGGTGCGAACGCCATTCGAAAGCATGGCTGGTTTGTATGACGACGATGCTGTCTGCCCCTTAACGACCGGCTCGGTTTCGGTCACTTCCAGCGTTACCTGACGCGGAAGTTCCAGCGCAATTGCAATGCCCTCATGAATCGACAGAATGACGTTCATGCCTTCTGACAGGTAATTGGCAGAATCGCCAACATCGTCAGCGCTCATGGTCAGCTGGTCATATGTTTCCGGGTTCATGAAGTGGAACCCTTCGGCATCATTATAAAGGAAAGTGTGGTTCGTATCCTCAACGAAAGCACGCTCAACCTGCTCCGTCGTCTTCCAGCGCTCCGAGACCTTCACACCGTCAGCAATCCGGCGCATGTCAATCTGGGTGACGGGCGTGCCCTTTCCGGGATGGAAATTCTGGGCGGTGAGAACGACATAAAGCTTGCCGCCGACATCGACGACATTGCCCTTGCGCAGCGACGAGGCGATGACTTTAACCATAAGACTTCCTTTGAACGACGGTTGAGCATCAAAAAAGCACGCATCAACCTTTGAAAATTCTTGAAAGCGGACTAACCCAAATTTGATCGGAATTCTAGGCCGATTCGGAATTCCAGGCTTTACATCCACCTGCCCGGACGCGCTTTTGTCTTCGCCTGAACGCGAATCCGCAGGACCAGGGTTTGAAATCCTCCATTTCGAGCGAAAACAGGCACGGGATAAGACAAAAGCCATGAGCAAGACGGAACATATCAGCAGCGCCTGGTGGCACCCGCACCGCCATGCAGACCGGCGTGCGGCACTTCTGGCGCGAAATCGGACAAAAAGCCGGATTCTCAACTGGTTTGCCGAGCAGGATTTTATCGAAATCGATGTGCCTGCACTGCAGTTTTCGCCGGGTAACGAGACCCATCTCCATGCCTTTCATACCAGTATGATCGGCAATGACGGGGCAGCTGAAACGATGTATCTTCACACATCACCGGAATTCACCGCCAAGAAGCTGCTGGCCGCCGGGGAAGAAAAAATCGTCAGCTTCGGGCATGTCTATCGCAACCGCGAACGTGGTCCGCTGCACCATCCCGAGTTTACAATGGTGGAATGGTACCGCGCCGGTGCGCCTTTCGAGAAGCTGTACGAAGACTGCGCCGCGCTGATGATCATCGCGGCCGAAGCCGCAGGCACAGATCAGCTCCGCTGGAGAGACAGCGTCTGTGATCCGTTTGCGACGCCGGAACGCCTTTCGGTTGCCGATGCCTTTGAACAATTCGCAGGGATCAATCTCATTGCAACGATCGGAACGGACGGCACCACCCACCAGCAAGAACTGGCGGCGCAGATGCAAGACGCCGGAATTCGCTTTGCCGAGGATGATACATGGTCTGACCTTTTCTCCCGTATTCTCGTGGAAAAGGTAGAGCCGAGGCTCGGTCACCATCGTGCAACCATTCTGGAAAAATACCCGGCACCGGAGGCAGCACTGGCACGAAAAAGCCCCGATGACAATCGCATCAGCGAGCGGTTTGAGCTTTATGCCTGCGGTGTGGAACTTGCAAACGGCTTCGGCGAATTAACCGACCCAACGGAGCAACGCAGCCGGTTCGAGGTAGAGATGAGAGATAAGCTGTCGCTTTATGGCGAAGAATATCCGATCGATGAAGACTTTCTGTCGGCACTTTCGATCATGCCGGACGCAAGCGGCATTGCTCTTGGCTTCGACCGGTTGGTGATGCTGGCGGTCGGTGCCCGACGCATCGAAGACGTGCTGTGGGCACCGGTTTACGGCAAGTCAGGAAAACGTAGTCTCTGACCTCAGCTCCGGCAGGTCTTGGCGGGAATACCAAGAGCAGGTTCCAGTGTGCGCAGTATCTGGCTGCCGCCGTCGCGCAGGTTCGGATGAATAATCATCGGTGCGTTCTTCGGCCACCAGTCACCACTCGCCCAGTAGGCCCAGCCGACCCAGCGATCAGGATTGTTATCGACAACGTCAATCATCTGCTTCAGCCCCACCAGACAATTGAGGCTGTCTACCGTTCCGAACTCGCCGAGAAAGCCCTTGGCGTCATTCGCCTGCAGCCAGTTATCAAAGTCCTTCAACGCCGAAACGGCATCATTGATATGGCTGCAATTATCGGCCTTTCCGGAAAAATCAGAGTCAGCGTACTGATGCACTTCGAAAGCAAAATTATTGCTGGGGTCGACGACACCGGTCATGACAGACGCATTTGAAGGACCGTAAAAGCTCTGCGTCCAGCTATGGGCGCCGGTCCAGGCTGTTCCCGGTACAAGAACGAGATTTCCGGCACCGATATCGCGGATGGAGCGTATAGCCGCATTGGCAGCCGTCAGCCAGTCAGTTGCAGCAATATCATGCGGCTCATTCATGATGCCGAAGAGAATATCGCGGTCATTTGCAAAAACCGCACTGAGACGCTTCCAGAAATCGGCAAAGGCGGAAACCGGCACCGCCGCACTGCCGATCAGTTCGCCGTTATACCGGGCATAGTTATGCACATCGAGGATCACGACGAGTTTATTCGCCCGTGCGGTTTTGACAACATCCTGAATACGACCGAGTTCAGTGGGGTCCAGCGGCTGGTTCAGTGTCGGCTGCAGTCGCTCCCAAAGAAACGGCAGCCGTATACTGTTGAACCTGTCCGTTCCCATCGCCTCGATGGTTTCTTTCGAAGGGTAGATGTAGCCCTGACCATAGGGCTGTCCGACTGAGCCAAATTCAGCACCGGCAAGATTAATGCCTCTCAAGTTCATGCTGCAGGCCTTCGCGTTTGCTGGTGACGACAGGGCTGAAATGGCGGAAAACAGAAGGGCAAATGCTCCAGCAAATCCGGACCATCTGGTACCGGCTTTCTGACGAAATGAAGGTTCAGGAAGAGGCTGGCGCTGCATTCTCAGAGGCTCCAAAGGCAGAATAAGGCATTCATCCAAACCTATCGAAAAGGCATTAACAAAATACGGCGACCGTCGATTACAGGTAAAACGCTACTGAAATCCCCGGCACCGGTCAAATCCATCTTTCGGGAGAACAACCGGAATGGCGGCATTTTGCAGTTTTTCGTCGTCAATGGCCAATCGCACATTTCTTATGCGTAGTCTGATGCCGGACATAAGCAAGGCAAGTGTTGAAACGCTTTTGTCAAACCTCTAAAGACCGACAGGCCCCAGAACAAATAACTGGCGCCTGGTCCGGTGCTTTCAAGACAGGAAAAGATCATGAACAACTACGTCCTCACAGTGACTTGTTCTTCCCAGCGCGGCATTGTCGCTGCAATTTCGGGCTATCTTGCCGCTGAAGGCTGCAACATCATCGACAGTTCGCAGTTCGATGATCTGGAAACCGGGCGCTTTTTCATTCGCACTGTCTTCATTTCGGAAACCGGCGCCAATCTCGAACAGCTTCGTGAAGGCTTCAAAGATGTGGCCAAAGATTTCGATATGGACTTCAAGCTGCATGACGGAAACTATCGCCCCAAAACCCTGATCATGGTTTCGCGTTTCGGCCACTGCCTCAACGATCTGCTCTATCGCTGGCGCATTGGCGCCCTGCCGGTCGATATCGTCGGCGTCGTCTCCAATCATCTTGATTACCAGAAGCTGGTGGTCAATCACGACATTCCCTTCTACCACATCCCGGTGAAGAAGGAGACGAAGCCACAGGCGGAAGACAAGCTGATCGAACTGATTGAGCAAACCGAAACCGAGCTTGTTGTCCTGGCCCGCTATATGCAGGTGCTTTCAGACAGGCTTTGCAAGAAGATGGCCGGTCAGGTGATCAATATCCACCACTCATTCCTGCCAAGCTTCAAAGGCGCCAACCCTTACAAACAGGCATATCAGCGCGGTGTGAAGCTGATCGGCGCGACAGCACACTACGTGACGCCGGAACTGGACGAAGGCCCGATCATCGAGCAGGAGACCGTGCGCATTACCCACGCTCAAAGCCCGGAAGATTATGTGGCACTCGGGAGGGATGTGGAGGCACTGGTGTTGGCGCGGGCGATCCATGCCCATATTCACCATCGGGTTTTCGTAAACGGCAACCGAACCGTTGTGTTCCCGCCTTCAGCCGGATCTTATGCGTCTGAGCGGATGGGCTGACCTTGATACCTGACGCCGGACAATATACACTTTAAGTTGTATACGAAATATACGGGCATGTCTTTTCCGCGCATGCCTCTTGTTTTGCGATGACACTATCCTATCTAGCGCTCAGTAGGACAGGGCAGTGCGTTGAAGTGTCCGCATGAGGCGGAACAACTTTTTCTTTCTGCCCATTTTTTTGACACGTTTCAGAAAAAATCCTACACAAACAGGAATTATAGTCTGGTTCGTAAGTCGTCGTTCGGCTAAAACCAGTCTCGAACGATTTAGGTCGTAGAGAAAGACAGGGAGGGTGCAATGCCCTTTGGAATGTGCAAATCGCAAATTCACCACCACCCCCGCCTCGTGCGTGGGATGCATCGATGCTGTCGCTAGGCATATAACGTCATTTGTGTGCATTTTCAGGTTGAAACAATAGGATCGGAAGTCTTTAAACACTTCTGAAGCTGGTTCCATGAAAAAAGAGATGGTTGAATTCGGCGGTCAGCCGGTGGGTATCGTCGTGCCGGAGAACGGGCGACTAAAGTTTGTCGCTGTTAAATTCCATGTCCATGACCTCGATGGCCGCATTTATGAAACAATGGACGAGCTGCGCCGCGCATTGCGCGCTCATGTCGCTGCGTTGACATCAACGCCGGAGAAGGCCGCAGCCGCCAGTTAAGTCTGTCTGCAATTTTCGGCGTCACGGCGGTTGTCAGCCGGGCCGATTAGGCGCACCTTCTTTTTCGTCAGTGCAGGTAAGTCAGCTGATTGCGGAACAATTGGCGTCTCTATGCATTTGGTCAACGGAAGAAAGTTTAAAACGGGAGTCCAGATATGGCAGAAGCGAAAAGCACCGGTTCAAGATCAACCGGATCAAATGCCTCGCAAGCCGATGTTCAGGCACAGATTGATCAGCTTCGTGATGACATCTCCAAGCTGACCAAAACAATTTCGGACCTCGGAAGCCAGAAGGCAGAAGAAGCCCGTGGTCGTGCTGAGGAGCGTTTTGGCGAAGCGCGCGCCCGTGCGGAGAAATTCCGTGACGACGCGACGAAAGCGGGCCATGACGCCTATGACCGTGCGCGGGAAGAAGCGCTTTCTCTTGAGGAGGATCTGGAAGACCGTATTCGAGAGCGCCCGGTTCAATCGCTGATGCTGGCAGCTGGCGTTGGTTTTCTGGCAGCACTTCTGACACGTCGCTGAGCCATGGACAGATTGATTTCACTGGCGGCGACCGTACTCAGCGTCGATAGCCGCCTGCTGGCGCGTTCTGCCAAACGGAACATGATTATCGCCGTGGTGCTGATATTCCTGTTCTTTTCTGCTTATGCAGGCGGCGTGGCTGCCCTTGCCATTTATCTGGCCTCCGTTCTCGGCCCCTTGGGTGCCGCACTGACTGTTGCAATCGCCTCACTGGCGCTTGCGATCTTTGTGCTGGCCTACGCCCTGATCATGAACAGAATGGAACAGCGGCGTATGAAAGCAGCCCGGCTGGCGACAGAAGAAATGCTTCAGGGTGTCGCTGGCATCGTTCCTGCCATGATGCGGGAAAAACCGATTTCCGGCCTCGCTGCAGCCGCCGGCCTTGCCTATGTGCTGGCACGCACCATGGCTAAAAAGAAGTAATTATTCCATTCTGGTCGGTATTATTCATTTACCACGCCACTCAGGCGTGTGCCATATTGACTGATAGCAGCGCTCTGTCCGCAACGGACTGTCCCGGCGAACCGGGCGCGGGAGAGAGAATTTGACCATTCATCCGAAAACAACGCACCAACTACCGCTTCGCCGACTTGGCAAAACAGATATGGCGATCACCCGCACAGGTTTTGGAGCCTGGGCGATTGGCGGTGGAGACTGGGCTGCCGGGTGGGGCTCGCAGGATGATGATGATTCCATTTCCGCGATTCACCGGGCCATATCTCTGGGCGTGAACTGGATCGACACTGCTTCCGTCTATGGACTTGGCCATTCGGAAGAAGTCGTTGGACGCGCGATCAGAGATATTCCACAGGCAGAGCGCCCCTTCATTTTCACGAAATGCGGACTGGAATGGGACGAGCAGAACCGTCATGAAAAGCCACGCCGCATCGGCCATCCAGACCGTATCCGCGTCCAGACGGAGGAATCGCTGCAACGCCTTGGCGTGGAACGCATTGACCTGATGCAGGTGCACTGGCCTTCCGAAGACGTGCCGTTGGCTGAATACTGGGGCGCGCTTTCAAAACTGAAGGCAGAGGGAAAGGTTCGTGCCATCGGACTTTCCAATCACAATGCCACGCAGCTGCAGGAGGCCGAAGCGGTCGCCCATGTGGACACATTGCAGCCTCCGTTTTCCGCGATCCGTCGCGATACGGCCGAACAGCTTCTGCCGTGGGCGCGCGGTCACGATACCGCAGTCATTTGCTACAGCCCAATGCAGGCGGGCCTTTTGACCGGACGCTTCAGCGAAGACCGCGCCGCAAACCTGCCCGATGACGACTGGCGCAAGAACGCAGAACAGTTCAACGGCGACAAGCTGAGGGCCAATCTCGCACTGGCTGAAGCGCTGAAACCGGTGGCCAAACGCCATGGCGTCAGCCAGGCAGCAATTGCAATTGCCTGGGTTCTGGCGTGGCCGGGGCTGACGGGTGCAATTGTCGGCGCGCGCAACCCGGACCAGATTGATGGCTGGATTGCAGCTGCCAGCCTTGACCTGGATGATGACGACATGAACGAAATTGCCGAAGCGATCAAACGCACAGGCGCTGGAAGCGGACCAATGCGCCCCTGATCCAACGCTGACACACAATTCACGGAGTGACATCATGGCAGAGTTGAGGACGATCAACGGTATCCCGCAGATGGGTTTCGGCACATGGAAACGCAAAGGCGACGAAGGCTACCGCACGGTTCTCGCAGCGCTTGAAGCGGGCTATCGTCACATCGACACCGCCCAGGCTTATGAAAATGAATCCGAGGTGGGGGGCGCGCTTAAGGATTCAGGTCTGCCGACATCCGACATCTTTGTGACGACAAAGGTCTGGATCGATAACTACGATGCCGGACGTTTTCGCCCAAGCGTCGAAAACAGCCTTGAAAAGCTTGGTCGAGATAAGCTCGACCTTCTTCTGCTTCACTGGCCGGCGCGCGATGCCTCCATACCATTCGAAGACTATATCGGTCGCCTTGCCGAGATGTATGACGACGGACTGACAGAACGGATCGGCGTATCGAATTTCAATCGCGACCTGATCTCGAAAGCTGAAGACCTGCTTGGTGACCGGCCGATTTCCGCCAATCAGGTGGAATGCCATGTTTTCTTCCAGAACCGTGTGATTGCCGATTTCTGCGAAGCCCGTGGCATTGCTCTGACTGCCTATTCACCGCTTGCCCAGGGCAAGGTCGCTGGCGACCCGGTGCTCTCAGGCATCGCTGATGTTCACGGTGTTTCCGAGGCGGAAATTGCGCTGGCATTCCTGATTGCCGAAGGTCATGTCGTCATTCCGACTTCAAGCAACGCCGCAAGAATACGGTCCAATCTCGAAGCTGCAAATATCACACTCGAAACCACGGAACTGGCCGATCTGCGCGCGCTCGACCGGGGTGAGCGGTTGATCAATCCTTCATGGGCTCCTGAGTGGGACTGATGCAAAATGCGTTGGCAGCACTCGCCGCATAGCGCTGACAACATATTGTTTCTACTGATTATTTTTACTTTCAGATTGCAACCGGCGCAAAACTGGATCAGCCTCTCATATTGTCAACAAACAATATGAGGTGGAACATGCGCTTTGCGTCCGAGTTTGAAATGCAACTGGCTGGTTATGGCCTGACGACGGCTCAGATTCTATACCGTATGCCCGATTACGACAGCCTTCTGCAGACCTACATCTGGCAGGATTACGATCTTGCGCCGGATTTTCCCGAAATGCAGAAGTTTCTCGATTTCTGGAAAGACAATCTCGACGGGCCGCTGCATTCTGTGCGCTACGCGCATAAACGTCTGATTGGGCCAAACGAATGGCGGCAGATCGCAGGCGAAATCACGCTTCACTGATCGCCGGTCAAACGCGCGACGATCAGGGACGGCACTGTGCGTTGTGCTTCGTCGATCCGATAGGCAGATTGAAGCGCATCGGTGGCAATGTCTGCCGATGCTTCGTCGCGGGCATGTACAAAACCGATCGGCTCGCCAACCTCAATCGGACTGCCAAGCGGTCTCAGACCGGAAAAACCAACGCTGTGATCAATCTGGTCGTCCGGATGCTTTCGGCCTCCGCCCAGCGTCAGTGCGCTAAGCCCGATTGCCCGCGCGTCACAGGCAGACAGAAATCCACTTTGCCCCGAAGGAACAGGCCGGACAACCGGTGCGACCGGTAAATAGCGCTCCGTCTTTTCGACAAAATCTGACGGCCCACCAAGACCTGCAACCATTCTCGCAAAACACGACAGCGCGGCACCACTTGTCAGCGCTGCTTCAGCCTTGATCTGCGCCTCTTCCGGTGACTGCGCGATATCCGAACCCATGAGCATTTCACCAGCAAGAGCCAAAACCACGGCCTGAAGCCTGGTGCCGGACTTTTCGCCTTTCAGAAACGCCAGTGCATTTTCGATCTCAACGGCATTGCCGACGGCATCGGCAAGCGGCTCATTCATATCCGTCACCAGCGCGGTGGCTGGAAGACCGGCTCCATTGGCAACGGAAACAAGCTTTTTCGCCAGTGCAATGGCGTCATCTGTGTTCGCCATAAAGGCACCGCCACCGGCTTTGACATCCAGAACCAGTGTTTGAAGGCCGGCGGCCAGCTTCTTGGACAGTATCGACGAAACGATCAGCGGCATGGATTCAACGGTCGCTGTCACATCACGAATGGCATAAAGCCTCTTGTCAGCAGGCGCCAGATCGCCCGTCTGACCAACAATTGCGCAACCAGTCTCACGCACAATGGCTTTCAAGGCTGACTGCGACGGGCTGACATTATAACCCGGGATCGACTCAAGCTTATCCAGTGTGCCGCCCGTTGGCCCAAGGCCGCGACCGGAGATCATCGGAACAGTGAGACCGCAGGCTGCTGCGATCGGCGCCAGCATCAGCGAGACATTATCGCCAATGCCCCCGGTTGAATGCTTGTCCGCAATCGGCTTGCCCGTATCTTCCCAGCTCAGGACACTTCCGGAGTCACGCATGGCAAGCGTGAGTGCGACCGTTTCATCATCACTCATGCCACGCAAATAGACCGCCATGGCAAAAGCAGCAGCCTGCGAATCAGCGAGACTGCCATCCGAAAGCGCTTTAACCAGCCCTGAAATATCGGTGTCGGTCAGCACCTTCCCATCGCGCTTCTTTGCGATGATCTCCTGCGCCAGCATCAGTAACTATCGCCGGAAACCGCAGATTGCTTGCCAGCCAGAACACCTTCGATATCATTCAGCAGGCCGGATGCACCAAAGCGGAAGGTGGCGGGGGTTACCCATCCCTCCCCCATGACCGTTTCAGCCAGGCTCAGATAAAGCTGGGCATCCTGAACCGAAGAGACACCACCTGCCGGTTTGAACCCAACCGGGCGCTCAGCTTCGCGGATCACACCGAGCATAATATCGGCGGCCTCTAATGTGGCATTCACGCTGACCTTTCCGGTCGACGTCTTGATGAAATCAGCTCCCTCATCAATCGCCAGCCTGGCCGCCTTGCGGATAAGCCCGGCATCGGCCAGTTCGCCGGTCTCGAGTATAACCTTGAGGGTCACCGGCTCGCGGCACAAAAAGCGAATGGCACGGATCATCTCGCTGACGGCCCATTCATTTCCGGCCTTCAGCTTCTTATAGGGAATGACAAGGTCGATCTCGTCGGCGCCATCGCGAATAGCTTGTTCCGTTTCTTCCTCGACCGTGCTCAGCGACAGGTCGCCAGACGGGAAATTGACGACCGTGGCAATCCGGATCAGATGGTCATCGCCAAGGATCTGCCTTGCCAGAGACACGAAACGCGGCCAGATACAGATGGCAGCGGGCGTTCCATAAGGCGTATGGGCACGCGCCAGCAGATCTTCGACATCACGCTCGTTACAATCGTCTTTCAGGTTTGTCAGGTCGAGCAGGGAGAGCGAAACCGAAGCGGCCTCCTGGAGACTGTGATGTTTCATGGCTTATCACCCCTCACCAATCATGTGTTTCAAGATCGCGGCCAGCTTCCGGCCACCCACCGGCGCCATTTCCTTGGTCTCATCATGCCCGAGTTCACCATTGGCCATACCAGCCCCGAAATTCGTGATGACCGAAAGCGCTGCAACCTCAAGGCCGAAAAAGCGCGCCAGTATCACCTCAGGAACCGTGGACATGCCAACCGCGTCTGCCCCCAGAATACGGGCCATGCGGATTTCTGCCGGTGTTTCGAAGCTTGGCCCTGAAAACCACATATAAACGCCGTGGGCAAGCGGAATATCCAGGTCAGATGCCGCATAGCGAAGCCCGATCGACAGTGTCTCGCTATAGGCATGGCTCATGCCAACGAAACGGCGATCCGAAGGTTCACCAATCAGAGGGTTCATTCCAGAATAGTTTATGTGATCGGTGATCAGCATAACCGAACCCGGAGGCATGTCATTTCGCAGCGACCCGGCCGCATTGGTCAGTATAACGCTTTCCACGCCAAGTGTTGCCAGCGTTTCCAGCGGCACGCGCATGGCCGCAGCATCTCCAGCCTCGTAATAATGGACGCGACCGGACAGCAAAATCACAGGAACACCGGAAAGCGTTCCGGCAATTAGACGTCCGTCATGACCGCTGACACGGCTTTGTGGGAAGCCGGGGAGCTCAGAAAAGGCAAAGCCCGTTGCATCCTCAAGATCCGCCGCCAGCCCGCCAAGACCCGAACCGAGAACCAGACCGAAGCGTGGCTGAAAATCCCCCAGAGCACGCCTGATAAACTGCGCCGCTTCCGTCATCCGATATTCTCGGTTTCGAAAGCATGCGGCAAAAGCTCTGCAATCGTCACGCTTTTCTGAACGCCTGCATCATCACACAGGAGAATACTGGCACCGGCTTCGGCAAACTCAGCAATCTTCTGCCTGCAGCCTCCGCATGGTGAGCATAATGCCAGACGCGGAGCATAAACCGCGACCGTTTCGATTTTCCGGCCGCCGCCCATGATCATGCGACCAATGGCAACGCCTTCAGCGCAAATCCCTTCCGGATAGGCGAGGTTTTCGATATTCGCGCCTGAATAGACCTTGCCATCATCAGAAAGGATAGCCGCGCCCACCGGAAATTTCGAATAGGGCGCATAGGCTTTCTCACTGGCAGCCTTGGCTGTTTCAAACAGTGCATCAAGAGATGTTTCAGCCATCTTAACGTTCCTTCACGTACGGCACGCCACCGGCTTTCGGCGGCCGCGCCGAACCGATAAAGCCAGCGAGCAGCACACAGGTCAGGACGTATGGCATCGCCTGAAAGACCTGAACCGGCACCTCACCGATAAGCGGAATGGCTTTACCCTGCATGAAGTTCGACAAGGCCTCGAGGAAGCCAAACAACAAACAGGCGAACATGACAGGCACGGGCTTCCACTTGGCGAAGATCAGCGCCGCCAGCGCAATATAGCCTTTGCCGGCAGACATGTTGTTGATGAATGATGCCGACTGGGCAATCGACAGATAGGTGCCTGCGAAGCCACACAGGAAACCGGCAAGCAGAACCGAGCGGTACCGCAGCCAGGCGACAGAAATACCGGCGGTATCAACGGCTCCGGGGTTTTCGCCAACGGCGCGCATACGAAGGCCAAAACGGGTTTTGTAAACCACCCACCAGACCAGCGGCACCGTGATGAAGGCCAGATAGACCAGAATGTTGTTACCGGAGATCACGTCTGAATAGAGTTTTCCGAAAAAGCCCATCTGACTGGCAGCATCAGCCCCCGGCAGCGTGATATCGGTAAACCGGGCACTGTTTTCCAGTTGCGGCGTGCGCCCGCCCTGCCGGAACCAGGCATTCCCCAGCACCACTGTGAGACCGGCTGCCACGAAATTCAGCGCCACCCCCGATACGATCTGATTGCCTCTGGCGGTAATCGAGGCATAGCTGTGCACGACACTGAACGCCATCGATACCACAATGCCACCGAGAAGCCCCATCCAGGGTGAACCCGTATAATAGGCGACCACGGCGGCTGCAAAGGCAGAGGCCAGCATTTTGCCTTCCAGCCCGATATCGACAATCCCCGAGCGCTCCGAAAACAGCCCTGCCAGTGCAGTAAACAGCAAGGGAACGGACAATCTGACCGTCGAACCAAGCATGCCGATGATGATATCAACTGTTTGCATCGATCACGCCCCCACAGTCTGTTTTTGGCCAAAAAGTTTAGCCAGAGCAGGCCGGTACAGGAACTCAAGCGCACCGGCGAAGAGGATCACCAGCCCCTGAATCATCACGATCATATCGCGGGTGATTTCCGGCATCATGAAGGAAAGCTGCGCCCCCCCCTGATACAGAATTCCAAACAGGATCGCAGCAAGCACAATGCCGAGCGGATGGCTTCGGCCCATCAGTGAAACGGCAATACCGACAAAACCGGCCCCCCCGACAAATTCAACCTGAAGCCTGTCCGCCGATCCCATCACCACATTCAACGCCATCATGCCGGCAAGACCACCGGAAATCAGCATGGCAAGGATGACAGTGCGGGCATAGGGGATGCCGGCATAAGACGCGGCCGAAGCGCTCATTCCAAGCGCGCGGACTGAATAGCCGAATTTGGTACGCCAGATCAGAAACCAAACCACAACGCACATGCCGAGTGCGAGAATGAACGAAACGTTCAGCGGCGCAGGACCAAGCCTGGAACCGAAAATCGCCATCAGCCAGTCCAGCCCCGGCAATTGCCCGCCGGGTGCGAAACCACGCGTTTCCGGTGACATGTTCCCCGGCGGCTTGAGCACATGCACGAGAAGGTAGACCATCAGTGCCGCGCCGATAAAGTTGAACATGATCGTGGTGATCACGATATGGCTTCCGCGCTTTGCCTGGAGCCAGGCCGGAATGAAAGCCCATGCCGCCCCGAAAAGAGCAGCGCCCAGAACGGCAAAGGGCATCGTGACATACCACGGAACATAGTCGCCGAGCGTTAGCGCAACCAGCGCACAGCCGAGCCCGCCGACAT
This sequence comes from Martelella mediterranea, assembly GCF_004342225.1. Classification (GTDB taxonomy): domain Bacteria; phylum Pseudomonadota; class Alphaproteobacteria; order Rhizobiales; family Rhizobiaceae; genus Martelella; species Martelella mediterranea_B. The sequence goes on from NZ_SMAR01000007.1 coordinate 111,856, forward strand.
AGGCCTGCCCCTCTGAGCCGATATTGAAAAGGCCTGCGTGGTAAGCGACGGCGACCGAGAGTCCGGTAAAAATAAAATTGGTGGCATAAAACAAGGTAAAGCCGATGCCCATGCCATTGCCCAGCGCGCCCTGAAGCAGGATCAGTAACGCATCGAAAGGATTCTGGCCGATCATCCAGATCACAAATCCGGAGATAACCAGTGCAGTGACCAGATTGAGAACCGGCATAAGGAGGAATGTGACCCAGCCTGGAAGCGGTGTGTTTGCTGCGCTCATTTCAGCCTCAAGATGCTATGCCGGCCATCATCAGGCCAAGCTGCTGTTCATCGGCATCAGGCGATGCCTCGCCCACATTCTCACCAGCGAACATCACAAGTATGCGATCCGAAAGAGCCCGGATTTCATCCAGCTCCACTGAAACCAGCAGGACAGCCTTGCCGGAATCACGCATATCAATGATCCGTTTGTGAATAAATTCGATTGCACCGATATCAACGCCGCGGGTCGGTTGCCCGACCAGAAGAATATCAGGATCCCGCTCGATCTCGCGCGCGACAACGATTTTCTGCTGGTTACCGCCGGAAAAATTCGCGGTCTTGAGCGTCGGATTGGGCGGCCGGATATCGTATTTCTCGATTTTCTCTTTCGCATCTTCCAGCACAGCCTGCCGGTCAATAACCCCGGCGCGGCCATATTTTGGAAGATTATGATAGCCGAGAATATTGTTCTCACGCTCTTCAAGCGGCAAAATCAGGCCCATATGGTGGCGATCTTCGGGAATATGGGCAACACCGATATTCCGCATCTTCGCGGGATCTGTATGCTCAACCTTCTTGCCGTTGATCCAGATTTCGCCGGAGCGTGGCTTACGCATGCCTGACAGCGTTTCCAGAAGCTCGGACTGACCATTCCCGGCCACACCGGCGATACCGACAATCTCGCCTTTGCGCACATCAAACGAGACATTCTTGACCATCGGCACACCGCGGCTGTCATGAACCGTTAAGTTCCGGACCGAAAGCGCTACGTCATCAGGATTGGACGGCCCCTTTTCGACCCTGAGCAGAACCCGGCGGCCAACCATAAGCTCCGCAAGTTCCTCAACTGTCGTATCAGAGGTTTTGCGGGTTGCTACCATCTCGCCGCGTCGCATCACCGACACATCGTCGGTAATTGCCATAATCTCACGCAGCTTGTGGGTGATGAAGATTACGGTATGGCCCTGATCGCGCAGCATGCCGAGAATCCGAAACAGGTGATCAGCCTCAGCTGGCGTCAGCGCACCGGTGGGCTCATCCAAGATCAGAATTTCCGCGCCACGAAACATGGCCTTGAGAATTTCCACACGCTGCTGAAGGCCAACCGGCAACTGGTCGATGATCGCATCGGGATCAACATCCAGACCGTACTCGCTCTCAAGCCGTTTCAGCTCCTTGCGCGATACGTTTTCGCCCTGGGCCAGAAGCGCGCCCCCCTCGGCGCCCAGCATGACATTTTCAAGGACGGTGAAGTTCTCAACAAGCATAAAGTGCTGGTGAACCATGCCAATGCCAGCGGCAATAGCAACATCACTGTCTGTGATTTGCAACGCTTTGCCGTTGACCCTGATTTCACCCCGGTCAGCCTGGTAAAAACCATAAAGAATCGACATCAGGGTCGACTTTCCGGCACCGTTTTCACCGATAATGCCGTGAATCGTGCCTTTTTCGACCTTCAGGTTGATATTCTTATTGGCGTGAACCGGCCCAAAACTCTTATCAATGCCGATGAGTTCAATGGCGGGCGGTGTGCTCAAAAGTCCTAAACTCCGGAACAGACGATGTTCATAAAACGGGATGCGCCCGGACCGCCAAGGCCCTGGCGCATCTCATGAAACGCAGAAAAATCAGTAAGGGCAGGTATTATCAACCGCGTAATCATGCACCTTGATTTCCCCGGAAATGATGCCTTCCTTGGCCTTATCAACGGCGGCAAGCATCTCTTCCGTGATCAGCGACTTATTGTACTCGTCATAAGCCCAACTGACACCGTCTTCAGCGATTCCGAGGCTGTTTACGCCCGGCTCGAAACTGCCGTCCATGCTGGTTTCAAAGGCATCATAGACGGCGTTGTCAACGCGCTTGACCATTGAAGTCAGCACCGAACCGGGATGAACATAGTTCTGGTTGGAATCGACGCCGATGGAGTATTTTTCGCCATCAGCGGCGGCCTGAAGCACGCCGAGACCGGAAGCCCCGGCAGCGGCGTAGATCACATCAGCGCTCTGATCCATCTGGTTCTTGGTCAGCTCGCCGGCCTTCACCGGGTCATTCCATGCAGCACCGGTTGTACCAACGAAATTGCGGAGAATCTTGACATTTTCGTCAGCCGCTTTGGCACCCTGCGCATAGCCACAACCAAATTTGTGAATGAGCGGAATATCCATACCGCCGATGAAACCAACCGTGCCGGTTTCGGATTTCATTGCGCCAAGAAGGCCGACAAGATAAGAGCCCTGCTCTTCCTTGAAGACAATCGACTGAACGTTCGGTCCCTCGACCACATCATCGACGATGTAGAATTCAGTGTCAGGAAACTGCGGTGCAATTTTCTGAACAGCAGATTTCCAGGCGAATGAAAGCGCAACAACCGGACTAAAACCCATGGAGGCGAAGTTCAGGATCGCCTGCTCACCCTGCGTATCACCGGTCGGCTCAAAATCGCGATAAGCAACACCGGTATCCTTCTTGAAGCGTTCTGCACCATTATAGGCAGATTCATTGAAGGATTTATCGAACTTCCCGCCAGTTCCGTAAACCAGCGCCGGCTTGAAATCGGCAGCAAGTGCGGATGTCGACATGGCGGCGACGGCAAGAAGGCTCAAAACAGTTTTTTTCATAATAGCAGCTCTGTTCCCTTTGATGAACGTGGACCCCTGCACATCTTTTCCTCTTGAAAGGGAAATGATGTCACATCCTGACACTAGACGTCAGGTTGCAGGCATCGTTACACGGCTTCAACAAAATTTCACCACAAAATTTTCCATTTGAGCAAAATTCGGATGAACCGCCCAAAAGAAAAGGGAAGCGCAACCGCACTTCCCTTCGTCATTTCGCTATGAACGGCCTGACCTGACCTTAACCAACGGGGCAGGAAACGCCTGTTCCGCGAAGGCCGCAATATCCACCCGGGTTCTTGGCAAGATACTGCTGATGATAATCCTCAGCCGGATAGAACGCTCCGGCAGACGTAATCTCCGTCGTGATCGGTTCGGCGTGCCCCGTCCCATTGAGCGCGGTCTGAAACCTGTCCCGGATCGCTTTTGCCAAATCCAGTTCTGCCGGATCAGCAAGATAGATCGCGGAACGGTAAGTTGTGCCAATATCGTTGCCCTGTCGCATACCCTGTGTCGGGTCATGCGCTTCGAAAAAGATCTGCAAAAGCTTTTCAAGGCTCACAATTTCAGGATCATAGATCACACGCACGACCTCGGTATGACCGGTCAACCCCGTACAGGTTTCCTCATAGGTGGGGTTCGGCGTGATGCCTCCGGAATATCCGGCAACCGTGACATAGACACCCGGTGTATTCCACAAAAGCCGCTCCGCGCCCCAGAAGCACCCCATGCCGAGCATGACTTCTTTCATGCCCTCAGGATAAGGCGGGGCCAGCGGATGCCCGTTGACAAAATGATGGGACGCAGTGGGAATGGGCTGAGACCGTCCCGGCAAAGCGGTTTCAGGTGTTGGCAGTTCCACCTTGTCTTTCTTCAGCGCTGAAAACAGCATGATCGACTCCATGATCTTCGAAATGACCGGCCCGTTCGGGCGGAATGTCTTTTGGCCTGTTGCGTCTGGATATCGTTTTCCATTTACGACGCCATTGCGGGAGCAAAACGCGATAGAGTGTTGAACTTTACCGGCTCCAGCGGACGATACTACCAGATAGATAGAAACGGCAGCAGCTTTCGGCAAGATGACAACTTATCCGGACGCATCGCAACCAGTTCAAAATCGAAGCGCTTGAAGGAGCCGAATGTATGAAAACACCATCATTTTATGCCAATCAGGCCCGAAAGGCGCAAACGCTTTAAAAAACTGTCAGAATTGGGTTGATCATTCACGGATCATCGGTATATATCGCGCCGGTCCCGATTGATGGCTTCGGCCTCTTACGCGGACTTTGGACAGGTGGCCGAGCGGTCGAAGGCGCACGCCTGGAACGCGTGTATACGGGAAACCGTATCGAGGGTTCGAATCCCTCTCTGTCCGCCATTACCTCGTCCCAAGATCATGTTTTTATTCATGGTTTTATTTCCAGGGTTGGTTGAGGTACATTTCAAGGTATGTAGCGTGACGCGCGGTTCCGGAATTTTGACAGCACGATCCGGAATTTTGTTTTTTGAAATGTAGCGCGCAACGTCACTTGGCGGGCCGCTCCTGCAGACTTTCCTTCCAGTCTCCATCATAGCCAAAGATCGGGGCGTCGGTCATATCGGCGTACCAGAAGGTCGTGAATGCGGCGGCCCTGGGTTTGCAATACCAGTGCGCCTTGCCGTCGGCGTCCATGGCCCACCACCGCGCTTCCCTTGGTGCCTGTTTCCAGTCAACTTTAAACATGCATGGCTCCCTTCCGTGTCCGGAGCGTTATCTGTTTGCGACTTTGAGTACACGGGGCCTCAAGGTCAATCATCAGTCTCGTTTGGGCGGCTTCTTACCTGATCCACCAGGGCTGGTCGTTGGCGTGTAATTTCGTGGTTTGGTATCGCTGCTGTCCAAGCTTACGAGAATGATGGCCAACAACAGCATGCCTAAAATCATCATGTTCTTTGCCCTTTAGTTAAGAAGAAGCCCGCCCCATTCTCATGAGGCGGGGCTGCTGTTTCTAACGCTCAGTTCGCATGCGGTTGATGGAGCGGGTTGCCGAGAGCATGGCGGCGATCTCCTCCAGATGTTCATCCAACCGGCATAAGCCGCCGACCGCGCAGTTCGGGCCGTTTTCCTCAATATCCTTTGACGCCAGATCGGTGATGTTCATGATCTCCTCGGCCGAGACCTGCATGGTCTTGATCAGCTGCTTCATGGTTTCGCGTTTATCGATCATCTTTATCTCCTATGATGGTTGATGACCGGACCATCGCTCTCGTGGCCGTCGAAGACGAGCAATCCACGTGCTTCCGTCGGCCGGACGTGAATCAATTTTGCTGCTCTTCGCTTCATTCTGCCGCCATGCGCAGGGTCTTTGCTGGCGTTATGATCACCTCCTTCACGCCCTTCCCGTTGCCGTCCGATATCGAATAGGTGCAGTCGACCTCCTCGATGTCGAAACGGGCGAAGGTTTCAAAGACGCCTTGAACCGCGTTCAAAGACAGAATGAAGGTGCCTTGAAGTCCTTCGAGAACATCTGCCATCTGTTCGAAATCATCCCGGCCGAAGACGCCGGTTCCGTAGTCGGTCTCATTGCCCCAATATGGCGGGTCGAGATAAAACAGCATGCCCGGCCGATCATAGCGGCGAATGAACTCCTGCCACGGCAGGCACTCGATCACGACACCGGCAAGACGCTCGTGGATATCCTCCAGCGTTGAGGCAAGCTTGGTCAGATTGAACCGGGCGCTGGTGGTTTTGCTGACGCCGAAATTCCGGCCAGCCACCTTGCCGCCGAAGGCCAGACGCTGAAGATAAAGAAAGCGGGCCGATCGCTCCAGATCGGTGAGCGTCGTTGGGTCCGTCTTCATCAGCCGTTCGAATTCGCGGCGGCCGGAGATCTGGAAGCGAAGCGTATCCATGAACTGCGGAAAGTGGCGCTGCAGGATGCGGAAGAAGTTGGCAACATCACCACTGATATCGTTGATCACTTCTGTTTTCGGCTGATGGTCCCGGCGCAGAAACACCCCGCCCATGCCCACAAACGGTTCTGCGTAGCCATCATGATCGATCGCGTTGATCTTGGCGATGACGGTTTTCGAGAGGATGCGCTTGCCACCGATATAACCGGCCGCAGGCGTGACCGGCGTAACCGGCTGCTGATTTACCATTTCAAATATCTCACGACTCAGTCACAAAGCCGCTGCCCGCTTTTCGCGGGTACGGGTGCGACGGTTATCGTGTGTTGCTGTCGGGCGGGTTCGGACCCCCATCCAGTCCCCGCCGCCAGGGCTTGCCCTGGCCACCTGTCACATCATGCTTTCTTGCCCTCCTTTGTTGCCTCCAGACTGATCTGGACTGAGTAGCCATTGGAGAACTGGTGACGCACCGATTTGACGTACCAGAGGCCAGCAGCTTCCTGGCGGAAACCGGTGGCATTGATCGTGGTGCCTGCCAGAATATCGGTGCGGCCTGCCATGGTGATCGAGCCGGAGCCGGTTTTGGCCGCCTGCCGGTTGGCCTCGGATCGCGCGGCGGCTTCGGCTTCCTCTTTTGTGGCATAGGTGGTTCGAAGCGTCTTCGAAGGGCCTTCAAGGCCGGTTTCAGCGGTCGTTGTCTGAACCGTGTTGGTTTCCCGATCGTACCAGCCCGCCTTCGCATTGCCGTAGGTCGGGCGCGGCTCGATGGAAAATGACCAGCTTGCGCATTCCGCTTTGTCGATCGTGATCGGGGCGAGAATGCCGGGTTCTAAAAATAAGAACTTTCCATCCTTGATGGAAAATTGCGCGCCGGTGCGCCGGGCCAGACGGCTTAAAAAATCGGCCGTGCTTTGATTGGTCCGCGCGATATAGGGAATGACAAGCTGGTCGAAGTTTTCCGAGACCTTGGCATCATAACCGTGCCGATCGGCAAGCTGGCGGACGATATCGCCTGCGCTCATATCGTCGAAATGCTCGTCGGCCGGTTCCTTCACCGCCTTGCGCATATCGGTCGAGCGGCCGGACAGCGTGATAAACTCGCCACCGCTGCCGCCCCTGATCTTCGGCTTTTCGATTTCAAACAGGCCCATCCTGGCCGCACCGCCCGGCCGGTAGCCGAAATCGAGCTGAAGCTTCGCACCGGCCGGTGGAATGGCAACGGCATTGTCGGCATCGTCAAAGGTCAGTTCGCAGGTGTCGGCGGTGTCTTGCGTATTATCGACAATGGAAGCCGAGACCAGGCGATTGTAAAAACCATCCCGGACGGCTGAACCGTTGACCTTCGCTTCGATAAAGGGCGTGGCCATCAGTCCCAGAGCCTCACGGTTTCAGCGGGCTTTGCCGCAGTCTCGAACTCCGGCAGGTGAACAACCGTGCCGATCGGCAAAACCGAACCGAGCGCGGCAAGGCCGGGATTGATGGCGAGCGTTGCCTCGACATAGCCGTAAAGCAGCCCGGCCTGTTTGCGGTCGCCAAGGCGAGCATAGGCGAATTCAAAGCAGACCAGATCAAGGCTGGCATCTTCCTTGTTCACTTTGATGGTGGTTGCTGGCAGCTTCGTCATGATCACATCCCGAACAGGCCGACCGGTTTTCCACCGGCCTCATGGCTTGGTGCAAGCTCGATTGCATACTGGATGCGGCGGCCTTTGCCGTCCGGCCCGATATAGGTTTGCGTGTCCTCAATAGCCTTGATCATCACAAGCCCGAAGACTTCCGCTGCCGTGCCGGTACCAACGGCCCAGCCGGTAAACGAAAGCGGGCGACCGGCCATCTGGCTGGCGCGCAGCTTCTCGTATTCCGCGCGGTCATCGAACTCTTCGGGAAACAGCAGGCCGGATATGGTGATGGTGCCGCGCTTGTGGCCGGTAAACTGTGTGCCAGCGCGCCCGCCGAAACGGGCGATTTCGGCCAGCTCGGTTTCGGTGCGCCTACGGATCGACTGGAAATTCAGACTGGTGACCTCAAACGTGTGCGGCCCAAGGCCCAGAAGCGGCATGCCCATCAATCATCTCCATCGTAAAACGTACCGGATTGCGCGGAAGACAGCCCGCCTCCGGAGGCGCGTGCATTGGCGGTTGCCGTGCGCAGTTCACCGGCGGCGGCAGTGATGGCGCTCGCCGCATCCTGCATGGCATTGCCTGCGGCCTTGCCGCCGTCTTCAACGGCCTTGCCGGAGCGCGATGCGCTTTGTTCCAGCTCATCGCCAGCGCCGGTCATCCAGTCCCATGATTTGCCAAGCCAGCTTTTTTCATCTGCCGTTGACGGCTGGCCGATCGGCGGACCGATATCGGCATAGGCTGAAGATGCACCGTTATCATTGGCCGGTTCTGCAGGCGGTTCGTCATCGTCACCGCCGCCGCCAAGCAACCGGTCGAGCCATGCCGGTTTTTTGAAGACGCCGGAAAGATCGATTGTACCGATCTTCTCGCGGATCAAGGCGGGCCAGTTCGTGAGCCATTCCCAGATGAAGGCGGCTCCGGCCTTGATGCCGTTGGCGATCTTTTCGCCGATCTCGCGACCGGCATTCTCATAGTTGGCCTTTTCTTCATCGGTGAGCTTTTCCTGTTTGAAAAGCCCTTTGAGCCAGGCAAACGCCCCGTCGAGCAGTTCCTTCGCGCCATCAATGATGCCGGAGAAGTCGAAGAAATCGCGGACGGCCTGTTTTGCGCCGGATGTATCAATGCCGGTGATGGCGGAGAACTTGTCCAGCAGCCAGTCGATCTTGCCGCCGACAAAATCGAGCGCGCCGCCGAGCAGGTCTTTCAGCGGCCCGAAAAAGCCCGAGAGAAACGAACTAACGTGATCCCAGTATTTCCACACCAACAGGGCGGCAGCCGCGATGGCCGCGCCGACGGCCCAGACTGGCGCTGAAATCCCCGCCAGAACTGTGACCAGCCCGCTGCCAAGTGTACCAAGCAGGCCAAAGGAACCGGCCAGCATGCGGCCAGCACCGGCAATCAACCGCCAGCCGGAGGCAACATTCTTGCCCGACTTATCGAATTTCAGGAAGGCACCTGTCAGTCCCAGCAGCGGCATGCGCAAGCCTGCAACGGCAAAGCTGGCCAGTCGTGTGGCAATATTGAAGGCCAGAAGCCCGGCAACGGCCATGACAATTGTGCGGGTTAATTCCGGATTGGCCTGCGTCCAGGCTAAAACCTGATCGATAAGCGGGCGAACCTCCTGCACGATCTCCAGAACCACCGGAAGCAGAACGTTGCCGATCGTGATCGCCATGGCCGAAAGCTGGTTCTTCAGCATTGCGAACTGCGCGGTGAATTCTTCCGATTGCTTGCGGTAGGCTTCGTCGACCGCATTCGCGCCGTTGCGCATGTCATCAAGCGTGGACGTGAACACCTCGTTTTGCGAGCCGGTCAGCCCAATAACGGCGTTATAGGCCTCTTGTGAACCTAACAGCTTCTGAAGCGCCGCATCATTTCCACCGAGGGCATCACGAATGCGGCTAAACGCCTGCACCATGCCACCGGATTGATCGACCAGGTCTTTGAAATTCTTGGCTCCAAGTTCCTTGAAAACGGAACGGGTCTCTTTGGTATCCTTGGTCAAGCCGCTGATAGCTGCACGGATTTGTGTATGAACCTGAGCAGCTTTCATGCCAGTTGTCGTCATCGCTGCGACAGAAGCCAGATATTCGTCGACACCGATGCCTGCGTTAGCAACCGTTCCAGCAACATCACCGAAGCCCTGAGCAAGACCGTCAATCGTGGTCTTGCCGTTTTTGACGGTCTTGAAGATCACATCATAGATGCGGTTCTGCTCTTCACCTTCGAGGTTGAACGCGTTGATCGACGAGGTCACCAGATCGACCGCTGATTTCGTTGAACCGAGACCGGCAACACCCAGCCTTGCTGAGCCTTCCAGAACCCTGAATTGGTCAGCGGCGGATATTCCGGCCGAACGCACATCATAAAGCGCGCCGGTCAGGTCATTCAGCTTCACCGGCGTGCGGGCAGCGATTTCGAGCACCTTGCTCTTCATCGCGTCCATGCTTTCCACGGACGTATCAATCAGGGTTGAGACATTGGCCATCTGGGCAGAGAAGTCAGCCGCCATCATGATTGGCGAAACGATGATAGCGCCCATGGCGGCAGCGCCGAGAAGGCGCTGCCGCGCCTTCTGCAGATTGGCCTCGGCCTTCTGGGTGGCCGCTTCCAGATTGTCGACGGAAAAGCGCGTGGCAATGGCCCCGCCGACATTTTTCTTCATCCGCGACGCGCCGTCTGCAACACGCTTAAAGCCCTCGCGCAGACGCTGCGCGGGGCCGTTGAACTTATCCACCAGGCGAATGACAAGTGACGCATCCATGTCAGTTCTCCTGTTGTCTCAGGCTAGCAAGGCGTTGGATTTCGGCGCGGTAGCGAACCGCCTCATCGAAAGGCAGTTCGTCGATGTCTTCCGGCGACCAGCGGAAGAAAAAGGCCAGGTCAGCGGCTATTTCGAAGGCGCGGCTGACAGGAGCGCCGGAAAAAAATCGACAAACGCCTCAAACAGTTTCGGCAAATCGTTCCAGTCGAGGCCGTCGATGAAATCGGCGGTTTCGCCGCACATATCGGCAAGAACGGCTGTTGCCTCGTCCAGGACGTCAGCCTTCATCATCGCTCCGGAAATTTCGGTGGCGAGCTTTGCCTTGTCGATTTCGGTCTCGCCATTGGCCATCAGCGCCTTGACCAGCTCCGGGCCGACCAGCACGGCCAGACGCTTGGCATGGCGCAGCTTCGGCCGCTTGATGGTGATGCTGTCACGCGTGGCGGGTTTATCGTCTTCGGTGGTAAACTCGACCGGGACAGAAAGCGGAATGGTGACTTTGGACTTCAGCGGGGTCATTGCGACATTTCCTTTGTTTACGTTAGCGTTGTTGTCTTGTCCTCACGCTGCCATGGCTTCGCCATTTCGCTCCGGACGGGGCCTCGCATTGGCTCGGACGCCCGCTTGGGCTTGCGGCTTCGCCGGTTCTTTTCCCTCGCACCGTCTTGCCGTATGGCACCCCGAAGCCTGCAAGGTTTCGCAAGCGCGACCGCGCGTCGGCCACGGTTGGCCGTGAGGACAGAGCTAATCAACTAAACAAAAACGAACGGCGATGGCTGTTCATCTGGTCGAAATTCTGAATGTCCCAGCCACCGGTTTTGAGCGAGAAACGGTGCAGCACCTGACCGTTCCAGTATTCGGTGTAGGTCCAGATCGACTTGACCTCGTAGTCATAGCCGTTGACCTTGCCGCCCTGCATCGCGGCCGGACCGATCTTGGTCAGGCGGCCGAGAACGTCTATGGCGTGTTCATGTTCTTCGCCGGTCTCTTCATCGACCACCAGTGTCTTGCCGGTCCAGGTGCGCCGCGTGCCGGGTTCACCGGCGAACATGGCATTAATGCCGGGCGCAACGCCTTTTACCTTAGCGCCAAGGGTCAGCGCCTTGGTGCCAAGGCCAGCAATCTCGACTTCGCCATCGGCCCCGCCTGGCTGGAAGGTCTCGACCGTCTCTTCAAGCGTGGGCAGCGCCAGCTCTTCGATCGACAGCGCCAGATTGGCGTCGTCATCGGCGACCAGCGTGAAGCCGCGCATAATCCGTGGTGCTATGACAGCCATGAAAATTCTCCTTTAGTGACGCAATTCCTTCACGCAAAACCGGCATCCACTTTTGCTGGAATTGCTTGTCTCCTAATTCGTGAGGTCGGAAATCGGGGTTTCGAACGAGACGCTCATCATCCGCTGCACGTCGGCGGCCAGATTGTCGAAATAGGCCTCGTTGCGGCGCGATCCGAAAATCAGGTCTTCCAGCGGCGGGGTTTCCTCCGCATCGAATTCGACGCGCAGCTTGCCAAGCCGCAGGTTCGCATTCGGATTGGCGTCGCGGTCCCAGAAGACATTGCCGCCGAGAATGGCCGTGGCGTTTTTCAGCTCATCAAGGAAGGCCTGAACCGAACGCATGACGGCCAGAATATGCTGGGCGGTCAGGTTTTCGTCATTGGCCCAGCGGAAGCCATCAATCAGCGTTTTCTCGATTGCCGCGCGGGTGCGCACGACATTAACGAAACCCCAGAGATTATCCTCGGAGGTGGTGCGGTTGCCCCAGAGAATGCGGCCATTGGCGGAAAAGTTTCCGCCCACGCCCTGGACGAGCCGGGACGGAATGAAAGTGGCAATGCCCGCCGCGTTGAGCTTGTTGGCCTCGTGGTCGATCTCACCGGAAAAATATGTGATCGGCCGGGCCGTGCCGAGAATGCCCAGGACATCCTGATTGGAGGGCGACCAGTAAGGCCCGCCCTTCTGCTTGTCGCGCTTGACGAACATGGACGCGACAAAGCCGGACGCCGGTTTGGCAATGATATCGGTGCCCGAAAGCACCCGCACGAAGGGATCGACCAGATACATGTAGCGGGATGAAAAATCGGCGCGGTAGGCAAGCGACGCATCGGCATCCGGCCCACCGGTATCGGCAATGCCGATGGCTTTCAGCTTGTTGGCGATCTGCTCGATGGCATCGGCGACCGGGTTCTTGGCATCTTCAATGCGGCCTGCCGTATAGCCCGGCGCGATGATCAGATCCGGCTCGACGCCGACATGACCACGCGCATAGGAAAGCGCATGAAGCCCGGTCATGGCCGCAGCCGAGCCGACCATATTCGCCATGGTCGCATCGGCATCGACGCCTTCTTCAACGCGGGAAAAGACAAGCTGGGCTTCAATGCCCTGAGATTTGACGGCATTGACGATATCGAGCGCGGTTCCGCTTGCGCCAAGGGCTGCAACCTTTTCCGTCTCGTGGGTGTAGAAAGCAACCGGCTCGTCGGGCGGAAAGATATCCGTATCGGCTTCAGGCGCGGTCACGCATGCGCCAATGGATGAAGTATCGGCGACCTCAAGCGAGCGGGCTTCGGATGAAGCATCGACAACGCGGGTGCCGTGATTGAATGCGGCTGTCGCCATGAACCTGATCTCCAGCGCGGTTTGAATGAGCGTTGAAGACAGGTTATGCGGGGCTTGAAACGCAAAAGAGCCTGACAGTGTCAGGCTCTACGGGTCGGGGTGTTCGGCTGGCATTAGAGGTAGCAGAGGTTCGGCCGGTCTGCAATCTGGTTGGGCGTTAACCGCCCGAAGGCACAGGCCAGTAACTGTCGTTTTCATAATCGGCAGGAATGGGGTCCATATCCTTGATCAGTCGGGCCGCCAGAATATGCCCCTGTTCATGCGCCAGAACGGCCTCACCCAGCGCGGCCATGGTCGGTGCATCCAGCCTGTGAGACCCATTGTCCGCCGCGATCCACACAAAGTCGTAATCCTGACCGTGCCAGCGATAGTCACCAGATGTCGCCCCGGCGTCCATTGCGTTTCGGGCCGATGCCGCCCAGCGGGATATCTTGTCGATATCACCGGGACGAGACTGGTAGGCAACGCCGTCGAACAGAAAACCGTCTGCAATGCGCCGGTCGCGCGCCGCATCCACGGCTTTGCGCATCATGCGGCTATCGCGGGCTGCGACAAACGCCTCGACGGCATCCCGGTGTCGATCCAGCATAGCATGAAGATCATTCGGTGATGGGAAATCCGCATCAACATGCCATTTGAGGATCACAGCCGAGCCGAGACGCTGGTCGGTGCTATCGTCAATCAGGTGTCCCGTCTTAAAGTCCTGACCGGCAGATGCGTCCGGATATGCCAGCGACAACAGGTGACCGAGCGCTTCACGATCCAGATCAGGGTTCAGGGCATTTGCGCTGTCAGGAGAAATCGTCGTGGGCATCAGTAGTTCCTCAAATACTTGGCGCGGACGTGCACCCAATTCGAAAAATCGTTCGTGCGGAGGCCGGTCAATGCCATTTCATCCGAACAATCCACTGTGAGGTTTACCGACGACACATCGACATGGCCGACCTCATAGGTGCCGGAGTCATGCTTTATTCGCGCTCCTGCGGGAGCCCTTGCGTTGGCATACGCTGCCGCTCGGCTCTCGATCCGATTTCCGATGGCGGCAAAAGCGCTGGTGCTACCCCATTGTGCCCAGATGGAACCATCAGCATTTCCGTTGGTGGCAAACGCTGCGCCGCCAACGGAAATGTTTCGATCAGATCCGAAACCATCCTTGAACGTCACCCAGCCGTTGATCGTATCGCCGGCCTTGTTGACTGGCGCATAACCGAGACTGGCCTGCGCGCCGATGTTTTCTCGGGCCGCGTCCACGTCATCAAGGTCGGACAGGTTCGCGCTCTTGGCGACCCTCGATGCAATGGCTGCCGCCTGAGGCTCGCTGACCGGCATTTCGGCCGGCGTCAGGTTCTGGACTTTGGACAGCCCAAGCTGCGCCTTGGTGACGGCGTGCGGATTATTCTTGTCATCCCGGTGGGCGGTGAAGGTGGCGCTGTTGAGCTTTTGCGCCAGCCCGGTTGCAAGCGCGGTGGCAACCGCTGCGGTCGCATCCTGCAGGCCGGCGATCTCGGTATCCGACGTGAACCGCTTCTCGTCTGTCTCGATGATGCGATCGGGCGTCAGGCCATTTTCGAGCTCGCCGAGCAGATCGGCCAGTTGCGCCGATTTCTGCGCAAAGTCGTCATTGATGGATTTTACCAGCGCATCGACATCAAGCCTGTTGCCTTTGGTGAAGGCATCGCCGAGCAATTCGATCGCATCGACGCGAAGGTCGATGTCGCGCAACACGTCCTTCAGGCGCAGAAGAACGTCGTCGTTCTCGCGAAGTCGGTACTCTTTCTCATATTTGCGGACCATATGTCTGTCCTCACGCTGTCATGGCTTCGCCATTTCGCTCCGGACGGGGCGGGCAAACGTGCCCGACGCCCGCTTGGGCTTGCGGCTTCGCCGTTCCTTTTTCCTTAAGCCGTTTTACGCGCGACCAGCCATTCGACATGGAACGGCACGCGGGCATTGTTGGTGGCCGCTTCCAGTTTCAGTTTCACCGTGTCCGGCGTGGTGGCCGAAAGATCGAACGTCCATTCGATCTCGACAGCCGCCTCCTGATCGGGCCGGGCCTGCGACCGGCCAACGACCGGGCGAACGATCGTTTCGGTGGCGGGGGTTTCGGTGGCAAAGTCCACGCCGCTGAGGATCGTTGGCACCATGGTATGACGCGCGGCATCCCATGCCCCGACGACGGCCCGCAGCTTCATTTCGCTGGCCTGTTCACCCAGCGCCCAATCCGTGGAAAGCCATGTCAGCTGATCTTTTGGCCGGGTGAGCCGCACGCGGCTGTCGCCCATTTCGATGATCGGCATGCCCCATTCGGTTCCGGTGAACACCACGCGGGTTTCGTAAAGCGCGGTAATGCCATTGATGAAAGCAGCGTCAGAGTTCTGGGCCGACAGTGCCTTCCATGAACCGTTGACGTTGATCTCATAAACCACATTGGCGGCGGACGGGACGAGCTGCGGGGCGAGAATATCGATGCTTTCAATACCGCCTGTCAGCTGCCAGCTATTCAGCCGGATCGGCATCTGGGTGATTTCGAAGGCGCAGAAGTCGATGCCCATGATCAGATCGCGTGTCACGTCACCGTCGAAATAGATACCGTCCGTCGAGGTGAACAGGTTGCCGCCGAGGAAGGCTGAACCGTCTGCGGTGGCGACCGTCACATCGCCGGTGACGAAATACATGATCGCATAGGCGCGCGCCTTCGAACCGGAACCGGCAAGCGGTTTCAACAGGCGCGGCTTGTCGAAGGTGAAATAGGTCCGTTCCGGCCATGCGGTAAAATCGGCGGCCGTCTTGGTGACCGAGGCCAAAGCGCGTTTCGGGTCCGGCGTGCCATCATTGCGGCATTCGACCAGAACGGCGGTTACCTCCGCACCATCGCCCCAAGCCTTGATGCCCAGCCATGTGCGCGGTGTCCAGCGCTCCTGATGGATCAGGAAGCTTTCAGCCTTGACCACGCCGGAAATCGTCTGCTCATTGACCTTGTATTTGTCATAAGGCACCGAAATCGTATCGGTCCAGAAGCGCTGCAGGCGGACAGCCTGATGATCCACCGAACTAGACGCGGTGTAGCCTTCAAGAACCGGCGCGGCCTTGTAGGTGTCGCCATTGGCTGCGGTGAAGATCCCCGCAATCGGGTCATAGTGACCGGAATGCCACCACTGCGAATTGTTGCAGATGGTCATGGAACTGCCATAGCGGATACGCTCACGGCTTTCCGTCAGATGCTCGACCGTGATGTTTTGAACCGACAAACCGCCAAGCGCCATCTCGCCGGATGCTTCCGTCACCGCGATGCCTTCGACCGGTTGATATTTCGGGCAGATCAGGCCGGAGGCGGCATGCATCAGGTTCGGGTCGTTCGGGTTGTAAAGCGACAGCGCGAACTCGTTGACGCCATCATGATTGAAGCGAATGCCTTCCTCGACCAGTGCATCGAAATCGACATGAGCGTCATCGGTCTCTTGGCGGTCGAGAAAGCGGTCGGCCCAATAGGGCGCACCGTCATCGGCAATGTCGAGGCGATCCTTGATCAGCGCCATATCGACGGCGAGCGCTGCCATGGTCGACTTCGAAGCCGATCCGGCAAGCTGGGCCTTGATCCCTGCCTGGTCAGCGCGCAGGCCCTCAATATTCTGCATCATCACCGCAAGGGCTGCCTGAATGGATTGCTGCTGGCTGGCGACTTTCTCAAGCGTCTGGGCCTTTCCGTCCGGGCGCATGGTAATCGTCTGAATGCCGGATGTACCGATCAGGATCTCGGCCACGGCAACCGAGCCGATCGGTGCGGTTGGCGCAATCGGCCGGGCGGCTTCGGTTCCAGGCACAACGGTCAGAACAACCTTGCGGTTCTTGGTGCGATAGTCGTCTTCAACGGTTTGCTGCGTGCCTGCATCCGGGTTCTGCGCGTCAATCGCCCGCTCATAATAGCGGTTTTCCAGATCGTCGGAGACCTCCTGTCCCTGCGCAACCACAAGGCAGATGACCGACTGACCAGCTGTGACCGGCACGAAGGCAGCAACCGAGCGCTCTTCGACGCTTTCAGAGGCATACATTTTACCACTGTCATAGACCCGGCCAGGTGCAATCTGGACGGTCACGGTATCGGACTGCGAGACGGTGAAATCCGCATAGACAATACTGGTCTGAAGCAGGTCACGGCCGAGAAATTCAAAGCCGCTTTGAGGATAGGTACCGAGGCGCTCGAAATCCGTTTCGGTGACGCCCTGGGCTTCTGAAACCACTACGCGCTTATACATATCAAATGCTCCTTCTGTCGCCGAACTTGGTTCCGGCCGGGATGTTACGAATGTCGGCGAAGGTGAGACGCCGGGTTGCTTTCAGTGAGATTGCGTCTTCATCACGAAGCGCGGAGGCCGCTTTGATCGCCTCGATAAAGGTCAGCACCCGTGGCTCGCTCGCGGCGGCCACCTTGCGTCCCTGGGCAAACCGCCCGCGCGGCAGCTGACGCGACCAGCCAACCGTCCAGCAGGCGGAAAACGGCTTGCGGGTAACGCGGGATTTGCCAACGACATTGAGCGGGTGATGGGCCGTGGAGACACCGGTTTTTCTGGAAAACTTCAGCGATACGTAGCCATTGGCAATTGCGACCGGCGCGACCGTGCGCAAGCCACCACGCCCGGCGGGTGTGAAACGGGCTTCAACGCCGGTTTGAAGCTTCTTTGAAGCCGCTACGAAGGCTCCGTTATCACCGTCAACAGCAGCGGGCCGGACATAGGCACCGCCCGCGATCGACGGACGCACCGCCAGCACGGTTTCGTCAAGCTTGCGCGGGCCTGCGCGCCTGAAGGACTGACCGCGTCCGGCAATCAGCATTTTCCGGCGACGCGCCGGGAACGTGATCTTCTCGCTTAAACCCTGCGGCCGTATCGCCAGACGGATTTCGTTGTCACCCTCGACCAGAACCGCCTTGCGAGACAGGCGGGCATCGCCACGGGCGAACAGATTGACCCCGGCAAAGCGACGCGGTGAACCTGACCGGACGATCACGGCCGGATCATAAATGCGGATCTCCGGCAGGCCCTCCGCCCAGACTTTTTCACGCTCGGCCGAGACTGCGCGATCAACGAAGAAGCCGTGGCGCGGCAGGTTACAGGAGACCAGTTCGGCATCACGATAAGACAACGCCATGCGCACGCCTGCTGGCGTGGTCTTGCGGCGATGATAGGTCAAAGCCTCGGCGACCACCTTGCGCTTGCGCTTGACCGGCCAGTCATCATTCCAGACATCAACCGACAGCGCCCAGGCAAGCAAGGGCAGCTCGCTTTCCGGGCAGGACCATGCGTCCCACAGCGTTTCCAGAACCGGGATCTGGCTCCGGATATTGTTGAGCCGCTCGGCATTGACCTGACCGAGTGTGCGCTCAAAGGCTCCGGCATTGGCTGGAAGTTCTGAAACGATCATGCCAGCACCTCCGTTTCAACGTTGATCGCCTCAACGAAAACGGCCTGCTCCGGACGGGCCGCGATGGCGGCGGCTGGCGCATCGACGCGCACCGTCGCCACCGGGCCGACATGGGCCGCCGATGCGATGGCCTCGACATAATGGGCTTCGTTGAGCCGGTGCAGCTTTGCGGCCAGTGCGGTGAGTTGATCCTTCGCCAGCGCCTTGACCTGGGCGGGATCGGGGCCGCGCTTCATGAAGAGGGTCACGTCCCACGTGACGGGCTGGATATCGGCGGAAAGAACAGTCAGGACATCGGTCGATTGCTGTCCCTCTTCCGGGCGAAACGCCTGAATGATCTCGGCAAGTGTTGAAGCCGGGACCGCGCCGTTGCCGTCACGCCCCAGCACGCGGATCTCGACACGGCCATTGCCGCGATTGATCGGCCAGACATGCTTGATCCGATCGGCAAAGGCGGAGCGAATTTTGTAGATGTAGCCGCCGGGCGTCAGGCCCATATCGGCCAGCGCTTCGGGGGCGAGCTGCGACCGCTCGCGATAAGCCGTATCGGTCTCGGTGATGGCCGGTGTGTCTGCGGTCGCGGCGCGGACGGTCTTGCGAGCGGTGCGGTGATAGGTTGTTGCCAGATGGTCAAGGTCAGCACCGTTTGCCTGGGCAAGGCGCAGCTTCTTTCCCGCATCGTTGATCGCAGCCAGCAGAACCGTTTCGGCCACGCCAAAACTTTCCGAGGCGATGGTGACCGGCTCATATTCGAGCGCCAGCGTATCGAAGGCAGGCAGGTCCGGGTTCCTGGCACGTGCGGCTTCCCATATCTCTCCATAAAGTGCCTTGCGCGCGGCGATGATCGCTTCGCGGTCGATCTCGACAAGCTGGGCTGCGGGCAAGGTGGAAAGGTCGAGCGTGTCAGCAGAGTAACTCACGATGCGCTCCCTGGAACAGTGAGGCTGCGGGCCTCGGAAATCGAATAATCGCCAAGGTGGCCACGCGGATAGAAGATGCCGTTGAGCTGGAAGGCAAAGCGACCGGCGCGGCCGTATTCGGTCATGGCGATGGATTGCAGCGAAAAGCCCGGCTCGCCGGTATCGGGATCGTTGATCGCCTCGGCGATGGCGGAAAAGGTTTTGAAGATGGTGACGGCACCCGCATTGGCGTCCTGAAGTTCTGGCACGACCGAACCGATATGGCGGCGCGCCGGGCGGCTGGCATAGCGCGTGGAAATGCATTTGCCGATCGACTGGACGCAATGGTCCCAGCCGGTCAGCACCTTTCCCGTCTCTGCATCAAGCCCCGCACGCATGGCGTCAATCTCCGGTGTTATCTGGACTGATCGGACGGGTCTGCCATCCAATCGCGCATGTCGTCAGGCGTTCCCCAGCCATCCGGGAACTGAGCATATTTGCGGTTCGATCCGCGATTGCTGTTGATCTGCTCTCGCTCACCATCACTGTACTGGATGCAGATCGGTTGCTCCTTTGCGTCAAACCACTTGTCTCCTACTTTCACGCGCATGGTTTCAGTCTCCGGACTTCTCTGTCTTCGGCTTTGCGGTTTTAGCTGCGGGCAACGCAATCTCACCGGCGATCAGCGGGTAGCGCGCCTGTTCTTCCGTCAGCGTGATCGGCTTGCCGCTGCCGGGCGACCGGCGACCGGCCACCCATGCGCCTGCTTTTTCGGTGACGTTGAATGTCTTTTTCATCTGTTTCCTCTTTCTAAACGGGTTCGTCGGTGTTGCTGCCGCCAGGCTTCACGCCACCATGCTTGTGCGTGTCGCCGACATTCTTTTGGTTGTGGCGGAGATTGCCGGAGAGCAGATCAATGTCGCCACCGGAAAGACGCACGGATGCACCGCCGCCCGACAGAACAACCTCACCATCACGCATGACGATTGAGCCGCCGCCATAAGCGATGACGAAATCCGAATTCTGCTCAGCCGGGTTCGGTGCGTCTTTCGTGTGGCTGTCACGCACGGCGAGAGAGGCGGACCCGATCTCGCCATTCGGTGATAAAAGCCGCATCGGATCGCCGACCTTCACCGGCAAATTCGTGCCGGTCGCGCCTGCAGCATCCTGAAGCTGGACCCATGGTGACAGGAAAGGCTTGCCGGTGGCCTCATCGGCGGGGCCAAGTTCCAGGCGCACCCGGTTGCCGTCGATCGCGGCGACCTTGCCCGACAGGATCATGGCGGCCTGGCGGCGGCTGATGTCCTCAATGCGCGAAGACAGGTTCATGATGGCGCGTGTCACATCATCCATCGGTCTGCACCTCTTCGCCGTTGAGGTAAAACTCGGTGATGACATGGCCTTCATCATTGAAGATGCCTTCGCCGAGATGGCGCAGGGTTTGCGTCCATTCGACCGCAATGATGGAGACCGAACGGTTTTTCAGGTCACCGGTGACAATCGGTGTGATCCGCACAGCCGATGGCCCGGAAAGCTTCAACAGTCCGAACATCTGCGCCGGTGACAGATCGGTGAAGATCGCCTCTGCAATCGTCCAGGCGCTTTCTTCGTGGTCGCGACCTTCAGTGATGGCGAAGGCCGCGCATTTGAGGACCGCCGACTTGCGGTCAGACGCTTCCTGTTCGCTCTCGCTGGAAAGGACGGCCACGCGGACGGACGGCGCGCGGATCGAAAACCGGTCAAGCGCATCGATGTCGAAGCGGCCGAACTGGATTTCGCAGGAGCGCAAAGCCGGGAGCAGCGTCTTGATATGATCGCGCACGGCGTTCCGGAAGGTGTTAATGCGACCGCTCATGGTTCTGTCCTCGCGCTGTCATGGCTGCGCCATTTCGCTGCGGACGGCGCGCCAAACCTTTGGCGACGCGCAGTCGCGCTAAGAACCACGTAGCCCGAACGGGCGTCGGGCATCCTTGCCCGCCCCGTCCGGAGGTCAGGGCGAAGCCCGGTGCGGCCGTGAGGACGAAACGACTTCATTGCAAGAGGCCTCCAAGCCAGTCTTCCGTGGTTTCGACGACTTCGCTGCGGTTATCGGCGGATAGGCCGAGATAAGGACGCGCAGGCATGGTGACGGATTTGACCATGCGGAACTGACCGCCGATCTTGAAGGCCAGCGCCTTGGCCGACTTTGGCTCAATCTTGCCGCCCTGCTGGTGGATGCGGGCATAAACCAGGGCGGACCCGACCTTGACCGAAGACGGCGATGCCTCATAGTCGATCGAACGATAGAGCGCACCTTCGGCGTAGAGCGTTGAGGTTTGCGCCGCGTTCTCTTTCCAGGCGGTTCCGTCCGGTGCTGTCTTTTCATCGGCAATGCGGCGGCGGGTCTGCTCCTGGACGAGACGGCCAATGCCTTCCGACAGATCGTCAAGCGGTGCATTGAAGATGCCGTTAAGCCCGTTCAAAGCGGCTTCAAGGCCCTGATCGAAAACCTGAAGATCAATGCCAGCCATCAGAACCTCCCGCGTTCGAACAGGCGCTCATGTCCGAAATAGGCAGCACCGCCGTCCGACGCGCCGTCGCCGGTTTCAATCACCGGCTCGTCCATGCCGAGCCCGGCCTTGCCGTCGGCAATGCGTTTCAAAAGTGCAATCGCATCTTCATAGCGTTCGCGGATGGTCTGGGTCAGGAATGTGTGACGGTTGGCCAGCGTATAGATCGCGATATTGATCGCTGGCAGTTTCAGGGCCGCCGGTGCATTTGCCAGCGGCAGGCGATAGCGGGCAGATAGATGCGTGTCGATTTCGGTCGACGCCATGTCGAGCGCATGGCCAACCGCTTCATCCGGGTCCACGCCCTCATCCAGCATGCCGGTGAGAAAATCCGGGCCGTAGATCGCGTCTATGTCTGTCCTGGTCGCGTAACGCATGGTTTTCTCTCAGATTGTTTGCCGCTGTTTTGAAAGGGATGGGAGGTCGACCCCTTTCCGGGCTTCAGAGATTGCCCGACAAGGGGAAAGGCAATCTCTTCGCGGCGCTCCCGCGCGGTATTTCAGCTGATCGCTTTTAGCGTTTTCAGCTCCGCCAGATCCTCGGCGGAAATATCGACAGGCAAGTGCTCGCCAGGGCAAAAATACTGACGCCGGTAGCGCACGCGGATATGGCAGACCGGGCCTTTGGCAGCCGTCTCCGGCTTGGTGTCCGGAACATCTGGGAGTGCCGGTTGCGTTGCTTGCTGCTGATCGCCAGCGCCTGCATCTTCGTTGCCGGGGTTCGCCGGTGTCGCGGCAGCGCTGGCGGCAGCAATCCATTTCTGCCAGTCTTCCGGCGCAATGCCTTCCGGGGCCTTTTGCGGATCGGCGGCGGCAAGGGTTGCCAGATCGGCAAACCCGGCCTCGGCCAGTTTCTTCGCCGTTGCCTGACCGATACCGGAAATTTTCGTCAGTTCTTCCATGTCGAACGTCCTTATTCGGTTTCGATCAGATCGGGTTGCGGATCAGGTAGCCAAGCGACTTGGCGACCACGAGTTCGCGCACACGCTCGCCGACGCGGACGCGCTCGCCGCCTTCCAGCCCGATATCGGGATCTTCGATCGAGCCGGAAATGCGGGTGCCGAGTTCGGCGGTGAAACCCCATGTCATAATGCTGTCGACGGCGGCCTGCTTGGTGACATCGATGTAACGCAGTGAAATGGCATTGCCCCAGGCACGCTCAAGATTGACCTGCTGGCCCTTGCGCGCCGTGTTGATCCAGGCCTCGCCGATCAGAAGATTTTCCAGATTGATTTCGAAGAGATCCGCAAACTGCTGCTTGGTAATCGCTCCGTCTTCCGTCAGCCCGCCCTTGATCGCCTTGATCAGGCGTGGGTGCCGCTTGAGCTTGTCCCAGACCGATCGACCCATGGTGATCTGGTTCGGGCGATAAATCAGCGTGGACGAAAAACCTTCATCAATGACGCCATAGGGATCGGAGTTTTCGAAATCGGAGAATTTGTCTGTCCCGACCAGAGCAACCTGCCGACCGGCATCATAGTTCGCCGGGTTCTGGACGATCGAGGCGGAGCGGACTTCGCGATCATTGTCGAGCTGGTCGGTGATACCCTCGACGGCGGCCGCACGCGGATCGTAACGTGAGCGCTTCATCTGGCGCTGGCGGGCAGCCTCATCGATATCGGACTGCGGGATCGGCGTGTCATAGCCATAATCCTTGACCGAGCTTTCCTCCTCTTCGGTGTTGAAGGTGAGCTGCGGAACGCGACCGAGACGGCTGACTTCGGCATCGCCGGTATTGAATGCCTGGTCGATGGGGAAAATGTTGTACTTGAAGGTTTCGCTGCCGACCGAAACGCCGGGCAGCGCCCGCGTGCCGATACGGGCCGAAGCCGGGTTGCGGTAAGCAATGGAGATGGCCGTCAGCGACGGATCAACGGGAAATGGGCGCTTTGCCATGGTCAGTGTTCCTTATGGAAAAAGGCGTGGCGATCAGGCCGACGGGTTGGAAAGGAAGCCGGGGGCGGCGAGATAAGGGATGACGTCTTCCGCCTCGCCATCGCTTTCGGCCGTGCCGATAATGGCGACGGTCTCACCGGCAGCGGGTGCGGCCTTGACGGCCTTGCTGTTGGCATCTGCCGTCAGTGGATCGCCGTTCTCGACCGTGCCGCCGAGCCGGACCTCGGACATGCCAGCCTTGACGATATCGGCCATGCCACCGTCTTCCGAACCAAGCTCGCCGACAGCGCCGATCAGCTTGTCGGTCGGCGCTGTTGCCGGTTCGGCAGAGCGATGATCGGCTCCGTGGCGGGCAATCAGATAAGCGGCGATGCCGCTGACGGTGCGATAGCTGAGTGTAAGCAGCGGGATCATTCGCCCTTCTCCTTCAGTTCCTCAATGGCTTCGCTGGTGGAAATGACGCGGCCGAGCTTGGCCTGCGCGTCCTTGTAGGCCGTGGCACGGGCGGCCAGCTCCTGCGGGTTATCCGTCGGCAGCCTGCCGGTTTCAGCTGGCAGGTCGCCAAGCTCGGATTGCGCACCGATGATGGCCGGAAGCGTGGCAGCCAGTTCGCGGAACTGCTCAAGACCGCCTTCGGCCTCGCACATCTTCTTGTAGTGCTCGCGCGACGCCGGTGCGATCTTGCGGTCTTTCACAGCCTGATCGAGCGCAGACGCGATTTCCCGGTCGCGGTCCTTCGTCGCCATGGCATCGAGCCGCTCGGTGAGTGTTTTGATTTCGGCTGATGCTTCATCCTTCGCCGCAAGAACGCGGGTCTTCTCATCGCCAAGCGCGGTGATGGCGTCGGGCGCATCAGTGAGGTTTTCAACCTCCAGCGCAGACAACACGGCGGCCGTCTCGGTGTTGCGGGTTTCGATGGCAGCAAGAATGGTTGCCGCATCGGCGTCTTCATCAAGGCCGAGCGCCTTGGCGATGGCTTTCAGGTCCATTGCATTTTCCTCAGTTTCGGTTTCAGCACGCGCAAGCGCAGGCATGACAAAGGCGGGTCGGTTCACCAGTCCAGCGCCCGCCACGGAGAGAACATTCTTTTGTTTGTCGACGAGAAATTCGGGCGAGGTGAACCGGTATTCGCGCGCGGCAATCATGGCCGCCGCCTTGTCGGTCCATTCGGCTTTCGCCCAGAGCGCGCCGTCGCGCATTTCCATGGCTGTGATCCAGCCAGCCGCCGGGGCGATCTCACCTTCGGCGGCCTTGTGAGCCTGGCCGTGCTCATAATCGATAGCGAGCGGCCCCTGGTTCTTTTCAAAAGCGGCGATGATCGCGTCCGGATCGTTGATCGTGAAGCGACGGCCGTCGCGTGCTTCAATCGCCGGGCCTTTGGGAAACAGCATGATCCAGTCCGGGGCCTTGCCGCCCGTCGCTGCAATCTCTGTTATTAAAAAATGGGTTGCGGTTCGTTTCGTCATGGGCCAACCTTGGCTGGTCGGCGAAGCGCAAAAGAGCCTGACAGTGTCAGGGTCTTTCTTGTCCTCACGGTCGCACGCCCTTCGGGCTGACCTGCGGACCACGCGCCAAACGATTGGCGACGCGCAGACGCGCTGAACAAGATGACCCCGGCAAACTTTGCCAGACCAGACGCAAATGCACCCGCCCTTTCTCATTCAGGATCAATTTCAAAGCCGTTTCAAAGCCCGTCAGCGCTTGCTCGAGTGCTTTCGGCTATCGTTGACCGTCAAAGCGGCTTTCGGCGCTCTGTGGCCAATTGCAAAGACAAGCGTTAACGACTATATTTATGACCAGACGGCGTGAGACATTTTCGTGCTACCTGGACGGCTTGCCGGATCAGCGAAGGGGTTCACGTCCTTCCACGCCGTCATTTTCATTTCAGCAGCTTTCCGTCTTTTTCCGCCCGCCTCTTGATGCGGTCGATCTCTTTGCGTGTCTTGCGGTGGAAGCTGGTCATCCACCATTCGGTTTCACCGGTTTCAGCGACAACGGCCTTCGCTGTCAGTCTCCATCCCTTGCCATTGGCTTCTCCCAGATAGGTGAAGCCTTTTTTCGAATGGAGCGGAATGGCCGCTTCCGGATTTGCGGCAACGGCCAGGGCCGAACGCATATCGTCAAGGGTCAATCCACGCTCTTTGTGTTCCTTGATCATGTGTTCCAGACTGTCGGATGACAGCCGCACAAAGGTCGGCTCCGCGCCGAGCGCCTGGGCGAGATCCTGCCTGACCGGCGCGACCGGCAGAAACATGCCTTTCTTCGGTTTCTCATACATCGACTTTAAAATTGGCGAGCCGACAATATCCTCAATCGCGGCCGTGCGCCGATTGGCCGGAAGAGCCGCGACGCGATCGGAAAGGAACGTCGAAACATTCTTCGCGCGGTTCTTGCCGGGGTTTTGCGCCCAACCGGGATCTATGCCGCGCGGCACTTTCTCGGTCTTGCCGGTGCGCTTGTTCTTCCAGTTCTCGAAAACAACGACCGGCTCTTCCTGATCTTCCGACCAGCCAAGTGCAACCGCCTCGCGCCGCGAGATCTGCCGCACCGTGCATTCGCAGCCCCAACCGTTCGGCGGGTAGTGCGTTTCCCAAAAGGGATGATCGACCGGCAAAACGATCCCGACAAAGCCCAGATGCTCGTCGCGCGGATCGCGGGCGATTGTGCGCTGGTAAAGGATGAAGGGCAGAAACGCCTTGTTGCGCTGGGTGCGTTCCCATTCACCGGCCGCATAGGCCGTGCGCGTGTTCGCCCAATAGATGGTTTTGAGACGGCGCGGCGAGCCGAGCTGAACGATATCGGGAACACCGGTTTTGGGATCGGTGGCAATGGCACGGCCCCACCAGCCTTTCTTCTGCAGCGTCGGCGTGAGGCTTTTGCGGAATTCCTCGAAGGGCACCTGATCCCGGACGGCTCGCGACACCTCTTCACGGATATCGTCCAGGACATCAAAGCCAGCCGTCTTGGCAACGGTGAAGGTGAAGGCATGTTCGTCCGGTGCAATGTCGCGCCAGTCGAAAGTCGGCTCCGATCCTTTGGCCTCGAAGAAACGTGTAACTTCTTTGGGCGCGGTCTTGAACAGATCAGACATGTTTTGTCCTCACACTGCCGCCGCGCGGTCGCGCTTGCGGCTTCGCCGGATTATTCATCTGCGAGATCGCCAAGGCCGCGCGCTTTCATTGCGAGCTTCGCTAGCCGATCGGCAACCGGACCTGCATCCATTTTGGCGATCAAATCATCCAGTCCGTTTTCGATATCTTCATAGGATGTGGCCCGCTCAAACAGGTCTCGAAGCGGCTTTATCATCGGTTCAAGGTCGGTCTCCCAATCGGCAAGCGCATCTTCTGCCAGCGCGTCCAGTTCGGTTTGCTCGCTGGCGGCCGTGTGGACTTCTCCGCAATGGGCGCATGGCTTCAGCCGCGCTGTTTCAGGTGGTTCTTCCGGTGGCGGAGCCGCTGATGGCGGTGGCGTAAGAAGCTCTTCTTCATCGTTCGGTGCATCCAGAGCGAGCTTGCTGCGGACACTCGACATGGACACCTTGAGGCCAAGCGGGACCAGCTTCTCCAGTGCATCCGCAAGCGACTTGACATCTTCCGGTTCGGCAATCGGCCATTCAAGCTTCGGATACTTATCGCGCGGGCCATAGTTCAGATCCACGAACGGACGAATGAGGTCGCGCTGAACACTGCCTGCCAGCTGGCGCGCATCGGCACGGGCGATATCAATACGCACATTCTCATGGATTTCGGCCTGCGCCATGGACGCGCCGTCGTCACTGGTCATCGTCTGACCGAGAACACCTTTCGAAATCTGCTTGTCCAGGTATTCAGCTTTTGATCCGAAAACAGCATTGCCGGAGCCGCCCTTGGCCTCGATAAACTCGATATCCATTTCGCGCGGAATGATCGCTGCAGCATCGGAGGAAAGCTGACGCACGGCTTTCAACAGCACGCGCCGTTCGTCCGGCGACGTTCCCTTGCCATAACGGCCGACACGGAACGGCATGCCGTAGACTTCCAGAAACGCCATCCAGTCTTTGAGCGTATAGGACTTGAACAGGAAGGCCCAGGCGGAAAGACGCGCCAGCCCGCCGCGCACCGGCAGGCCGCTTTTCAGCTTCGGATGATGGATGGTAAACTGGAAGGCTGGCAGGTCGACGCCCTGAAGATTGGTCCCGGTTTTAAGGCGAAGTGTCGTTCCATCCTCACGGTCAATCACGAAATGACGCTGGTCGCGCCAGCGATAGCCTTTCGGCCACCATTGCCGCTCGGAAAAGTCCCAGAGCGTTTCGACAACGGAAAACCCTTTGCCGAGTGCGTCCAGAACGTCGATCACATAATCATCGGTAAAGCTGGGGTCTGTGACAAGCTGGCGCACGTCGTCAGCAATTTTCTCGTCCTCCGAACTGTCGGAAGCGGCGGTGACCGTTGGTGTAATGCCGGAGATAGCAAGCTTGCGCGTGGACAGGACCGCTGCGTAATGCAGATCCCGTTCCTCCATTTCGGTTGCCAGGGCAATGTAACGCTCATGATAACCGCGCGCCGCCTGGTCGAGAAGATAGGCCAGACCATGCGGCGTGAGACCGCTGGCAATCGTGTCCTGCCAGACGGAGCGCACGCCGAACGTTTCAGGTGCTGCAAACTCTTCTTTCAGTTTGGCGGTTTTTATTGGTTCGCCACGGTGGTCATAGAGCACCATCAGTAAAGGCCTCCGGAAAGTTCCGGCAGCATACCGCCGCCGGTGGTTTCATCGTCAAACAGCTTCACGCCTTCATCGACCGTCTCGTGTGCGCCGGTATATTCGATGATCTCGATCTCCTGCCGTGTTGCGAAATAGGCCAGCGCGCCAGCAATGGCGCTGTCGCCATGGCGGTCAAAGCCGTCCGTGCCTTTGAAGCGGTGGTTGTCGGGGATCTTCACATAGCCGTTGACATAGGCGAGTGCCTGATGATCGGTGAGCGTGTCTTCGCTGGCAGGCAGCACAATCGTCTTGTCGCCGAACGCTTCAAGATAGGCGGGCATTTCGGTCTTGTACCAGCTGTCGGAAAGCTGAACCTCAACGACATTCGAGCCATAGCGCTGGGCTGCCTTTTCCGCCAGATAAGCACCATTGCCGCGCGCATCGAGCGCACCGCCAGACATGCGCGGCAAGTGGTCAACGATATAAAACAGGATCTCGCGCTGCTGATCGAAGGGCACATTGCGCAACTCGATCTGGGCCACGGCACGGCGAACGAGATCGCGGCCAAGTTCAAGCGGCAGGATGACCGTCGCATCGCCCTTGCGCGCAAAGTCCTCACCGAAATAATGCGACCGGCGTTTGTCCAGCCGATCGAGAACAGGCTTTAGTTCCTTCTCGCAGAAATCCAGCGCCGCGCGGGTGCGCACGTCATCAGACGCATTCTTGAAATCGTCGTTGCAAGCCCAGCGAATGACCGGAATGCCCTGTTTCATGCAGGCTTCAATCTGGACGCGGGACAAAGCCGCGCCTTCGGCATCGGCAGGGATGGCGTCCAGCTCCTGCCGCATTTTGGCGGTGCGCACGCCATAGGAATTGCGGATTTGCGCTTCCCATTCGCGCTCGCCTTCTTCGGTCCATTCGGTCCCTTTGATCAGGCAGACCCGGCGATAAAGACCATTCGTGACAGCATCGGTGAACGGGATTTCATGCACGCTGAACGGCACCTTGCCCGCACGCGCCTCACGCAGCAGCTCGTTAAACGGGTTCAGGTTGCCATTGTGCGACGAGATCACGCGGATCTTGCCGCCCCAGATCAGAAGCGCGTTTACCGCATCCAGGACTTCGCGAACATCCTTGTGGAATGCTGCCTCATCAATGACGACGACGCCCTGCAGGCCACGAATATTTTCCGGCCGGGACGAGAGCGCCTCGACGCGGAAGCCGGATGCAAAACGGATGACATAGGACGCAATCTGGCGGGTTGAGCCGTCGGCCTTCTGATCGGTAAAGAAACTGTCTTCGATCGACACGAGCTGCTTGGCCACCGTTTTTGCGAATTGCGCCACATAGCCGATGAACTCGCGGCCCTTATCCTTGGTATCACCGATATAGAAAACATTTTGTCCGCCCGCCGAGCGCTTGGCGGCGGCAATCAGCGTATCGTCCAGCGCCTCGGCAAAGGTTATGCCGGTGCGTCGGCCTTTCGCGCAGGCCTTCAGGTCGCTGTCATCTTCCAGCCATTCGCTTTGATGGAGCATGAGAACGCCATCGGCAAGCGGGTCCAGTTCGTCAGGGATATCCGCACCGCGCGGCCATTCTTCCGGCAGCTTGTCGGGTTCGCGCGGCAGGATCGGGTCGCGCCACTCCCCGCGTGGAATGTTCTGTTTGCCCTTCATGAAGCGCGGCCTTCCTTCGGCCTGACACCGAGGAAATCACGGCGAAGCTGGGCAATAGTCTCAGAGGAGAGACCGGCTTCCTGCGAGACCTTCTCGATAACCTCTTCCGTCTTCGCTTCGAACGCGGCCTCGACCTTCTGGCGGCGTGTGGTGGAGACGGACTGAGCGGCAGTGGCCGCCCGCAGTGCATTGGCCAGTTCCTGCGCACCCTTGGTGGAAAGGCCGCTTTCGCCCGACGATTGAAGCAGTTCAAAGATCAGCGTCTTGATCGCCTCGGCGGCAATCAGCGTCAGATCATCGGAGGCTTCGGCATCCATACGTTCCGAAATGATCGCGGCCATTTCGCGGGTTTGCTGCAGGCGGCGCGTCATCTGCGCCAGCTTGACCGAGTGCCGATGGAACGAGGAAAAGGACGGTATATCGAAGCCAACGCCATATTCGCCCTGGACGGCAATCAGCTTATCGCAGAACTCCGGATAGATCTCGGTCAGAGGCCGGTCCCGATCGGCCATTTCCTGCGCTGCCCACGCGACAACATCGTCACATTCTTCGGGTAAAAGATCGATCTTGGATAGTCGGCCGCGTCCTCTGGTCGCCATGCTCACTCACCCAACATAGGGGGGCGCGTGACCCCTTCGATGGCAATGTCGCGATCAATGTGGCGCCGTCCGCGCTTGGTCAGCGTGGCGATCATGATGCTTTCGGAGACCGTGAGTTTGATCGCGTCCATCTTCTCAAGGTATTTGAGTTGTTCGCGTATCCATGGTTGGTCTTCACGAATGGCAGAAAGCGGCAGAACTTCTTCCAGAATGCTGCTATCAAGGGAACCGTTCAGCTGCTCGGCCAAGGCTCTCAGAATAACCAGACGCGCGCGCTCGCGGCGAACCTGTTCCCAATCAACCCCTAAATTCATTTCGTCACCTGTTTTTGTAAGAGATCATGCAGGAGCTGGTTATTCGCGTGGATTGGCTTCAGGCTCTCCGAAAGCACATCCATACGGCCGTTCAACTCAACCAACCCGACTTCAATGCGGTGCTGGCTTTCCTTGTCCGGCAAATGCTCCATTTCGTCTTCTAGTGACTGAATGCGCTGGCCATGGTCTTCGACCTTACCTTCCAGCTTATCCAGTTTTACGCTGTTGCCTTTGGCCTTGGCGGTGATAACTGCATAGATGACGGCACCTATTGAAAGCAGTGTCGCAGCGATCGAGAGCCATAACTGAAGATCTCTAGGTTCCATGGAGTTCTCCAATTAACTCGTGTTCTTCCGGCGCAGCATCCACGGCGTTGACAGCGGCAGCGCGGCGGATCTCGCAGACTTTCAGCGCGATGCGGTCGAATGCCCAGAGGTTAAACACCTCTGCCTCGCTCAATCCGCCATCATTCGGCAGACGTGACGGTGCGGCGCAATCGTCACGCGCACCTTCTGGCAGCACCGGTTTGACAAGCTCAGTGATGACGACCGGTTCATCGGGGGAGGATGCGCACGCGCTCAGGCCCAAGGCCGCAAGCATCGCCGCCAGGCAAAGCCGCATTCGCTTTCTCCATTTCCTTCAGTTTGGTTTCAGCTTCGGCCTCGGCCGTGCGGATCTGTTCTCCGGCGAGCATGACGGCGCGGAGCTGGGCGGCGACGGCCTTTTCCTTTGCCGCATTGGCTTTGGCAATCTCGCCTTGCCAGAATGCGTTGCGTTCGGCGTTTGCCGTGTCTTTCGCATCTTTCACCATGTCGTTGACCTCGTTGACGGCGGCAAAGGCAAGCAGCCCACCAGCCGCAAACAGCAAGCCAGCGACCACGAGCGGAGACAGGTATTTCGCCAGAAAAGCGGGCATCACGCCCCCTTGTCCGGTTGATCGCGGCCAAAGCGTGCTATGGTGCGCATATCAATCGAGCCAAGTCCGCGATGGATGCCGAGAAGCGCAAGGATCATTCCGACCATCAGAGGAATGATGGTCGGCGCAAGTGCCAGTGCGCCGTCAGAGCCATAGGAGGCGGCAGCAACGATGATGAAGATGACCGCCCAGGCAAGTGCATGGGAAATGCCCATGAAGCGTTTGGAACTGCGGTAGCTTGGCTTCTCCATGATCACAGCTCCAATGCCCGGTAAGGCGGTTTGCCTGCGAGCGCCCGATCCATTTCGTCGCGGGTCTGCGGGCCGACAATACCATCAGCAACAATGCCGCGCCGCTTCTGGAACCAGATGGTGACCATCTCGATTGTGTAATCGAAGGTATCGCTCGGCTGCACCGGCCACTCGTGATCGATCATCTCGCGGAAACGGCGAAGCTCTTCTGTCCAGTCAAAGACGGCAGGACCGATATCGCCGCGCCGCAAAACCTCGTCCTCAAAATTGGCAACGGCATTCATTGCCGGGAACAGGTGGGCGTATTCCGGGCGAGCCTCAAACGAAGGGCAGGCCTTGCCCGCATCATAGTCGTGGTGGCCGCTGATTTTCCCAATGCCGAAGCGGTCGCGAAGATCGATGATTTCGGCGAGAAGCGCGTCTTTCTGGGCGGGCGTGCGGGTGTCGGCAGCGGCGGTGAAATCGCGGTTCATGCCGCCGACATAGACCACGCCGACTGTACCGGTATTGTGGCCTTTGACATGCGCGCCGATGCGTTCGATCTGTCGGCCTGCCTCACGGCGGCCGTCGAGATGGATGACGCGATGATAGCCGATACCCGACCAGCCGCGCTCAAGGTGCCAACCATTGATCTCGGCAACGCTGACGGGGCGGCCTTCGGGCGTGGCCGTGCAGTGAATGATGATTTCGTTGATGGGGCGCATACCGGCTTTCCGTCTTCAGGGGATTGGTCATCTTGACCGTGAAGTCGGAGCCAGTATGCTGTTTTATCGGATGACGTTGTCAGGCTGACAGTGTCAGGCGCAGGTCAGAAGAGTCAGTTTTTCTGCTTCAGGAGGCCGGGGATATTCACGCCGTCAGCGCCAAATTCCACCAAACCATTACCGCAGAAGAAATCCCGATCTGTATAGCTGTCCGCAGACTGGATCATCCTTTGATACTGTCCCGTGAAGGATTGCTGGTTGCGAGGTTGGTTAAATACGGCCTCGGTAATGTGGTTCTCAAGGGCAACCTGCCGCATCACGCCTTCGTCAATGATAAGATTGTCGCATAGTTCTTCATAAGCATGTGCGCTCCCCATAATCTCCATGAAGGCACTTGGGGGGTATCTGTTCTGTGCTGTTGCAAACGATGCGGACAAAACCAGTGCGGCGGCTGAAATTAAAGCAATCTTTTTCATCAAAAACCTCGTTGTTAGACGGTCGCAGCTTAACAACTCTGGCGATCAGCACCATGACGATTTTGTGCAACGCTTAAAAAAGATTGCCCTGGTTGTCGTCGTCATCTTTGCGCTTGCGCGCACGCGCCCGATACGCGGAGCGAACATGCATGCCGGACACTTCGGCCGCCTCTGGCGCGCTCATGCCCGCATTCAATGCACGGGAAAGCCGTTCGCGCTGGCTGGTATATTTGGCCAACGGAATGAGGATGCGCTGGCCGGTGTCTCCAACCCGAAAGTGATCGCAAATTTTAACGGCTCTGTCGTAGCCAACCAGTTGTGTCAGCCAGTGATCGCTTATCGGAGAAGCGGGAATATAGACCACTCGTCCGCCATTCGCGCGCGCAATTTCCCAGGCAGCCTCTTTTCCCGCGACTTGAGCAATTTCATCGAGAATTGCAGGGAGCTGGTTCATTGTAGATTCCTCCCGTCGTTTTTCGTTTCGCAGCGGATGATTTCAGTGGTGACGATGGACAGTTCGTAGGTCAGCCCGGCGCGTTTGCGGCTCTGTGGCGAGAGGCCTTGAAGACGCATCAAGAGCGCATTGCGGCGCTCCTGAAGCCTCTTCAGAGCTTCACGGTTTTCTGTGACGGTGAAAAGCGGAAGGTTGCTGGCGGTCATCCCTTTCCCTTCCGCTCTGTGCGTTTTCTTTCAAGGCAGGTCACAACAGTGTCGTCGGTAATGACAAACTTGACGCCATCGGCCACCACGGCCTTCGCGCCATAACGAACACCATCCCGGCAGGCGGTGCGGATCTCTGCACGCAGTGCTTCGACATCGAGGCCGTGTTTCCGTTCTAGATAGCGCAGCAAGGCATGATCGCTGACGACAGCGATTTCGAAGCCTGTGACTGGCATTGAGCAAGAAGGTTTCACGATAGAAGCCTTTCGATATCTCTGGCTAAACTCGAAAGCGAGAGGTGCCAGGTCACACCCATGTCCTCGTTGAGCGAACACGTCATTGTGTCACCATCGTCGCTACGATCGATAGGAACGTCGGCATCCTCGAACGCTTTGACCAAAGCCTCTTCAATACGACTGACGCGGCGAAGCCTTTCTCTGACGTCATCCATCACGCACTTGCCTTTCGGGCACGGATACGTTTGCCGAGTTCATTGGAGACCAAACGCCAATCAGCGGGCTTCAAAATCCCGAGCGGTGTCGTAAGTTGTGCAATTCCAGCTATTTTCAGGACTTCTGCCGGAAAGCCTTTTGTGTCCGGATAAAGCTGGGCTTCTGGCTCAAGCAGACGCCACTGCGCCCAGCAGACCTTGGCAATGTCGGACTGAAGCCACTCTTCCCCCTGTGAGTTTCCGTAGCTCACGCCGCCTTCGCGCTTGATCCAAGATTTGAGCGCTTCAATCGCTTTCGAGGCGTCGCCGCCATAGGTCAGGAAGCGCGTGTGATCGATCCCGGTCTGACGTTTCACAAAGGCAAGCAGGGCCGCGTCATCGCGGTTGTTGACCAGACCAAGGTTCCACGCCGCAATCCAGAGCGCCTGGAGTTTCGGTGCAAATTTGCCGGTGAGCTTCTTGCGACCGTCCGGCCGTGCTTCGGTAGCCTTCGGCGAAAAGCCTTCATTGCGGAAGACCGTCAGAACCTTCTGCCGCTCGGCCTCCGACATTTCCTTGGCGGAAGATTTCCCGGTGATGGTCGAAAGCTTGGCGCGGTAGGTTTCATCATCCAAACCAAGCTGTTTCTTTGCGACATGCAGTGCCGCGATTGACCTACTCATGATCTGACCCTTTCTGAGCTTCGGCGATGATGTGCGAGACCGCAATCTGCGATGGTGCCGGACAGGGATGCGTGCAGGCGAAAAAGCCTTCAATACGCTCGAAAACAGCGCTACATAAATAAGCGCGGGCATGACGGTGCTCGTCGACAGAACCAACGACCATATCTTCAGCCGCGCCACAGACGGGGCAACGCCGGAACGCATCACTGGCGAAAGTACCGGCCAACGTATTCAAGTATCACCC
Organism: Martelella mediterranea; assembly: GCF_004342225.1. Classification (GTDB taxonomy): domain Bacteria; phylum Pseudomonadota; class Alphaproteobacteria; order Rhizobiales; family Rhizobiaceae; genus Martelella; species Martelella mediterranea_B. The sequence goes on from NZ_SMAR01000007.1 coordinate 147,017, forward strand.
GCCTTTCCGGCAATGGCTTTTGGCCCTCCAGAACCGTTGACGCCGTGCGCGAGATTGATGTTGTTAGCGGCGAAATAGCCGAGCGTCGCAATATTGCCGTTCTTGACCGCACCAGCCCGCTGGTGGACCGCAACCGTATCGGGGTAGCGTTCGGCCAACGCGCGTGAAGCGTCACTCCTTGCGTCATCTGACAGCATGTCCGCAAAGAGCGCCCGCAATCGTATACCGAGGCGAACAACCATGCCCGCCGTAAAATCATAAACGGCCTGACGTTTGGTTTTCTGTTTACGCAACCGGGTATAGCTCGGTGTCTTTTTGAACTCGCGGACGGCGCGGTCAATCGCCCGGTCGAGAACGACGAACAGGTAGGTGGCAATCTCGGGACCGGGTGCGCGGCCGACAAAGGTTCTGTGGTGGCCGTCGATATCACCCACAAGCGTCGCCGTGTTGGTCAACCATGCCAGATCACGCCAGAGACGATCGCGGATCGAAGCACCGTGGGTTTTTGCTTTCACCGAAGCCTGGCTGATCTCAATATCGAGGTCCGACAAGCCATATTCGCGCATTAATGCAGCTGCCTTTTCGGCAGCTGCAAGGGCTTCTTGTTCAGTGCAACCACGTGCTGTGGTCTTCTGTAGCAATGCGGCGATACGGCGTTTGATACTGTCGCTCATTTCGCCACCGCCTTTCCAGCTTCCTCATGCTCCTGCCGGACATGCATCTTCAGGCCCTTTTCGCCGCGGAGTTTTTTGCCGCAATGGGCGCACTGATGTTCAGCGCCGTTGCGCGACTTTTTGTGTTTCGAGGTGACTTTGATCATCGCTCACACTCCGCACGCTGGTGGTGAGTGCAACGAAGCTTCGACGCTAGCGACGCTGTGACCTCATCCTCTTGGATTGAAGGAAGGTCACCATTGGCAAGCATCATGGTGTAAACGGCACTCAAGTCTCCGACCTCATTGCTGAGCAGAACTCTGTTTGGCGTCGTGGGATCGGAGGGATGAAAACTCTCGTACCCATGGCGGAGGATTTTTCCGACAGCCTGGACGATCTCACCAGCTTCTTCCGCCAGCATAGCAAGGCGTTCCGCTTCGGCAGGTGATAGCCTGTTGTAATGCTCGCTCATCACGCACCTGCCTTCGCCAGATCAATCGTGATCGCCTGCCAGCGATCCTCGACCGAACGGCGATGATAGAAGCGGACATACTGCTTCGAGCCGGTCACCCGCATGGCATCACGGATGGCACCCATAGCGCGCTGCCAGCGCTCGTCATCGATGTTGTGGCGCAACAGGCTAAACAGGTCAGCGCGATTGATGCGGCCTTCCGTGTCAGTGCTGAATGCGCGGGTAACAATTGCCTGCAGTGGTGCCGGGCTATCGGCTGACCATTCATTCATACATTCGTCGAAAAGCTTTTTCGCAACCTGTAGCTCCGGCCCGAAATCGATACGGTCTGCTATCTGCACCTGAACTTTGTAAAGCCCATCGTAAGACTGGTAGGTCCGATTGCCTTTCTTGCCGCCCTTGGTGACTTCGTATTCCTGCGCTAAAAGCGCGTCGAAGCCGTCCAGGTCGATCATGGTGTGTTCAAGAAACCGGCCGATCTGCGCGGAGAGGTCAAAGGCAAAGCCGATGACCTTGCGCACAACCTCGTCTTCAAGCTTGTGCTGCGGCTTGACCATGTCGATCGGCACCAGCCGGTCGCTGGCATCGGTCATCATCTCACGGCCGTTCACCATCGTGACACCGGTACCGATCTCGCGAACCTGCGCCTGGTAAAGCGCTTCCGGCACGAACCGGCCGCGCACATCTTCGATATAGCGTCCGCCGTTGATTTCAGCGGTGCGCGGCTGGTTCTGCTGTGCTTCGAGAATGTATGCTTCACTGGTCATGCTGCATCACCTCCGTTGTTGTCGTGGTTGGAAATCAGGAACAGCTTGGGGCGGTTCGTCCTGGTTTTGGTCGGGAGGCGGTTCTCCGCCTCCAGTTCTTCTGTCAGGGCAATGCCGGTATTCATCCGGGTCACCATGCCTTCCAGTTCGTTGACGCTTGGCCGCTTCTGCATGCGCACAAAGCGCTTCATTTCATCGCGCACGCCCGACAGGTATTGAGATGGTTGGATGTTCATGCCTTGCCTCCCTTGAAATCCGGGCGGACGATCTTGCCATCTGGATCGGCAAGCATCTGCCTGAGTTTGCGCGTGGCTTCGTCTTCGAGAATTTCGCAACCTTCGCGCTGGGCTTTGTCGAGCCGGTGAACGTAAAGCTCCTGTTCTGTGTTGCGGGCCAGATCGGCGAGCACATGCAGCTCTCTGGCAAGCTGGCCGCACTGGGCCTCCGACAAGCCACCGCCTTCGCGATGCTCCTTGTCGAGGTGCAGCGCGTGAACCCGTAGCGTGTCGCTCAAAACCATGTTGATCAGGGTGGCACTCATTGCAGGTCTCCCAGATCACGATTTTTCCAGGCGGCTTTCAGATGATCGAGCGACAACGGCTGGGCTTCGCCCATCGCATACATGCGTGCCAGCTTGACCGTACGATCGATCTGGCGGAGCGCGCCGGGCTTGAGGCCGAGGCCGAGCAGAAACTTGATGCAATCGGGATCATCAATGCCGAGCGCGGCCACGAACAACCGGATGTCTTCGGCGCGGTTGCCTTCACGTCGTAAGCGCTTGTCAAAACGTGACAGCACCTGCGCCCGTGATGCGACGGATCGGCCTTGCTGACGCACATAAGAGGCCGCCGTGTCTTCATTGCCGACAAGGGCGACGCCGCAACTGTTGTTGTCGACAAAGTGGCGCAACTGGTTGATGCTCTCGGCTTCGAGGTTTTGGGCCTCGTCGATGATCAGCAAGGTGCCGTCACCGACACGCTGAAGCTTTCGCCCGATAGCGCGAACCAGCCGGGCCGGGTTGTGCTCGGATACATCAAGCGCTTCGGCCAGTTCGACCAGCATGCCATGTACCTTCTTTGTCGACGGGCTGATCGTCGCCATGTAGGCATGAGGCCGCGTAGCGCAGTAATGGCGGCAGGCAGTGGTCTTTCCAACGCCCGCGTCCAGCGTCACGGCAACAAGGGCTGGCGTCATCTGCGCCCACATAAGCGTTTGCAAGACTTCGGTAGCGACCTTCGTTTTCACGAATGAAGGGGACGCCGGAATGGCTGCGGCCATGTCGGCCGCTTCCTCAACGCTTGTTAGCCACTGCCCAATCTGCTGGTTATAGTTGGCCAACGTGCCGTTGTATTTGCCGGACAGCCACTGTGAGAATGTACCCTCGGCAACCCCGCTGCGGCGTGCCACTTCGGCTTTTGACCATCCGTTGGTTGATGCCATTTCGGCTGTGCGTGCAGTCAGCGCACGCCATTCTTCCACATCGCTGACAGGATGTTTTTCGAGAAAGGTTGCGGTTGGCTGGCTGAGAACCCAGCCGCTATTTGCATTAAACTTCTTAGTCACTATACTTGGCTCCGTTCTGTGCCCCTGATGGGGTGTTTTTCTTTTGGGCGGGAGCTGCAATCTCCCGCCCTTTTTCATTGTCGGAACCGAACGCAATACTTATCGGTCATCGCCGGTTTATCCGGTCTTGGTCTTGCCGCCTTGCGGGAATTGGATAACGGCATCGCTGTCGGCATACCTTTCGAGTGCGCGGCTGAAAGCGTCCTCGTAACGATCCTCGTCGAGCTGCTCTTCAGGCACAGGTTCGATTTTCGTGGCGAGATTGCCTGTGGCGATACGGGTTACTGTCGGCCTTACCTTTTCAGGCTTCGGTGTCGGGCTGGCCTTTTTGCCTCTGTCCAGAATGTCGGCCAGCTCTTCGGCTGCAAACTGGCGTTCCATATCGGCACGCTGTTTGGTCAGCTTGCTGTATGACTTGGCCTTGTTTTGCTGACGACGGCCTTCCGCGACGCTGTCAAACCTGATGCTGCCTAGCGGTTCGGCATCACAGATAAATCGACCGTTTGGCTCGTAGACCTTCACCGGCTTTTTCAGATTGTCCGGGTCGAAGCGAACCATCAGCTTTTTGCCGATCCACTGGTTGAGTTCGATGGACCAATACCGCGATCCCATGAAGTGGATGGAACCATCCGGTTGGCGCGCTTTCAGCCCCGTGGCCGACAGCAGCCAGATCGTGCGTTGCGCTTCCGTTGCCTGGCGAACGATGGTCGCCGGCGCGGCCATGCTTTCGGCAAACACCTGGTCGAAGCTTTTGCCCTTGGCTGTTTCGGTGCGGCGGCCGGTGCGGGCGTTGTGCTCGGCAATCATCTCGGCTGCGTGATGTTCGAGAACATCGAGCGGCACGGCCTTATCCATATAGTTTTCAGGCTTGGCATCCGGCTTGTTGCCGGTGTAGCAACCTGACATCGCCGGATGTTTGCTGATCTCTTCGGCCAGATCGCGCCATGCCCGTTCGATCGGCTTTGCCTGACCGTGATAAGGCGTTACGAAGCGCGGCTCGATGCCAAGTGTCACCAGCAGGCCGGACACTTCGTCCGCGTCGATCTTGTAGCGATAGCGTGTCTTCGCACCACCGGAGATCATTTTGGAGGCAAAGGCACGTCCATTATCGAGATAGATGCGCTCCGGTATGCCGAAATCTTCAACCATGTCACCGAAGCAGGCCCGGATCGCATCCCACGTTTCAGCCTCTGCAAGCCGCCATGAAAGCACCTTGCGCGAATATAGATCCTGCGTGCCGATCAGATACATGCGTGTTGGCTTCTCGGCCCATGGCACTTTCACAAACAGGTCGAGCCTGTGGCCATCGGCGTTGACCGCTTCCATTGCATGCAAATGTGCAACAGAGCGCTCCTGCGCCGGAAACATGCGCTTGGCCTTCTCGCGGCCTTCGCGGCTCATAACCTGCACGGCCTTTGGAACTTCGCGTTCCAGGCGGCGGCGCAGTGAGCGTTCGGACGGGATCGGAGACCAGCCTTCAGACTTTGCAGCCTTCACCATACGCCGATAGCAGGCAGAGAACTTCGGCCCTTCGGGGCGGAGAAAGTCGGACTTGAAGAATGCCCACGCTTCAGAGTGACAAGGTGCAATCTCTTTTTCGACACCATTGGCCTTAGCCGAGAATGCCGGAGCGAGTGCGGCGAGCCAGTCCTGTTTCGGCTGATCTTTCACCATCGCCCACCATTCATAGTAGGCGCTTTTTCCTGTGCAGGTGTACTGCGTTGCCGTTTCGACAGCCTTCTTCTTCGGTAGACCGGCCTCAACCATTGCTTCGACGCGCTGGATCACTTCGAGGCGCTTTTCGCAGAGCGCTTTATGTTCGCTTGAAAGGGCCTCAAACCGCCTCCAAAGAAGCTTTGAGACTTCGGATTTTTCCGGTTCTGGCTCGGTCAGGATAAACGCTAGCTTCTCGCGGGCGGCGGCGGGCAAAAGTGAATAATGGTATTCATACCCCCCGCCGACAGCTTTGCGCTGTCTGGCTTTGTTGGTGCCACGCGCACCAGAAAGACGCTTCCCAACATGTAGCTCGGAGGCAGGAAACCCCGGTAATTTCGCTGCCGCCAATTCCGAGGCTGTGAACCATTCCCTCATACCTTGCCTCCCTTTGCCGCCATTGCTCGACGGATTTCAGGAGCGTGAATTTCCATCCACTTCAGTGTGCGCAGAGCTGCCTCCAGGTGCTCTTTCTGAAGTGCACGATGTGAGGGAGAGAGCGTCAGCGATCGGCCATGAAGCAGGCTGTCCAGTGCCGCCACCTGACTTTTCAAAGAGACGCCGCGTTCAGCATTCGACATCAGCGTGCCCTCCGGATCGTAACGGGCTTGGAGCGGAGTGCCTTGAGCTGGCCTTCAATCTCCTTGCGCTCTTGCTGAAGACGGGCAATCTCTGCCAATCGTGCCTCGTCGCCCTGGAGAAGCAACAAGCCGTCTTCTGACACGATCACATCCCAAAGCCACACCGCACCTGTCGCACGGACGAATGCCTTGAAGCGCGGCAGGCTGATGTCATGCCCGCTCTTGCTCTCGGCGGTGTAGGCATCAATCGTCGCCTTCGAGATTGACGGCAGGCCGAGATAATGTGCCATTCGGGCTGCTATCGTCGGGCGGTCGAACGGTGCCTCGCGGATTGCCCTCGCCATTTCCCGCTTCAGACGTGCGCGAAAACGATCAAGGTCGATCTGTTCAACGGCATCACGGGTTGGAAAGACCGGTGATGAAAAGAAATCCATCTGTGAAGGGTCGCGTTTCGTCGACATCATGCTGCCTCCTGAAAACGGGATAGGCCAATCTCTTGGAGAAACTGATCTTTGACGGACTGGCTTGCCTGTCCCCATGCTTTGCGCAGAGCGGCAAGTGCCTCTGTGTCCGGATCGCGAGCGGGCTTTTCAGGCTTCTGGGGCTTTGTCAGCGCCAACACGCTCTGCGGGTCACCACTTTCTTTCAGCGCTGCCGCTGCCTTCACCTGCATATCGGGTGTCAGTTTCGCGAATTTCAGCAACAACGCCTGATTGGTTTCGGCCTCGGTTCCGCGCACAGCCTGTCGTAGCGCTGGATGCAGGTTCTGACCGATGCGATTGATAAGCTTGTAGGTTTCCGCGCCAATTCCAAGGCGGTTTTGTACTTGCTTCGAAAGTTCTCGACCTTTTGCAAAAACAGGGTAATCGTTACCCTGTTTCTCAGGGCGACCGCCTTTTGGATCGATACTCCCGTTTTTCTCTTCCCAAAGTTCCCGGTACTTCATCACGAAAATGGCGCGATCAAGCGGGTTCAGTTCGTTGCGGTAAAGGTTCTCGGATATCTCAAGAAGCTGAGCCTCGACTTGATCGGCAGCGACAACGATGGCGTCGATCTCGGACCATCCGATCAGGCGCGCGGCGGAAAGCCGATAGGCACCGGCGACCAGCGTATACGGCGTCTTGCCCTTATTTTGCGCCGGTGTGCTTCTGATCATGATCGGGCTGATCTGTCCGCGCTCTTCAAACGACGCGGCAATGGCCTCGACATACCCTTGATCAATCGGGCGCAGACGTTCGCCCATGTGGATTTTGTCTATCGATGCAGAAATGAACTCGGCCATGTCACGCGGCCTCCGCTTCGGCTTTGCCGTAGGCCTGCCCGTAAAGCGCCAGCGCCCGAAGGCCCATCTTGTGATAGGCTCGGTCGAATACCGTGCAGTCACGGCGCAGGTTGACCTTCCACATGGTTTGCTTGATGCGGCCGACATTGCGATCCGTAATCTTTGCAATACGGCGTGCTGGTACGTCGAAGTAGTCACGCATCATCGTTAGCGCGCATTGCCGCGCCAGTGCCGCGTCCAGGAGATCGTTCGGAGGGTCGATAATATCTTCGAGCGAAAGATGGCTGAAATGGCGAGCGACCGCGCTATAGCAGCAGGTCAGCATCAGCCTGTGGCGATCATCCTCTGAGTATATATTCATGGTAGTCCCCTTGATTTTAATGTCTGCCAGCGATCCAGAACCAACCGGCAGCCACACAACAAAGCGCGCAGTATCCGGCCAGCCCGATCCAGATCGTGATCATGGCAGTGCGCTTTCCGTCTCAATTGTTCTGTCGAATTTGGATGCACGTTTCGCCATTGTGCGCTGATAGCGTTTGCTGCAACCATGGTTCACACAACACAAATGGAGGCATGAACATGGGGTTGGATCAGCTGGCTGAATACATTGGCAAGGAGCAAGCCTACATAGGTGACCTATTGCTGAAAGAAGGCATTGAGAACCTTGCTGATGCTTGCGAGGAGGTTGGCATTCAGAAGCAGTGCGATCTAGTTTACAAGGAAAAATACAAGAGCATGACCCGTCTGTTTCTTGCCGGAAACAAAACGCGCAGGCGCATGTTTCTGGAAGGGTTGGGCGATAATATCGTCCGCCGCACATTCCTGATCGCCGTTGCTTTTGAGATAAGGTGCGCTGAAGCATATGCTGAAACGCTTCAGAAATACGACCCCATACCCCGGCTCGGACAGGCAAAAACATCGACTCTGTTGCAATATGCGGCGGCGGCTCAAAGCCTGCAGGAAAGCTATCCGAGCCTCTGGCCGTTTCAGGATCACGACCCGTTCGATGAAGGCTAGAAGGCTCCGTGTCGAAACGGTAGCGGTTGGCCGCGCGCCCACTCAGGTTATGGCGAACTTCCGGCGTCGAGGGGGTCTCAAGGTCACGACGTACGCTTTCGGCAAAAAGACGTGCACACTCTGTCAGAGGATCTGGATCACGCGCCATGTCACGCCGCCTCCTGATCGGAGATGCTTTTCCGGCTTTTCGGCGGACCGTACTTATTGCTATTGTAAATGACGGATGTTTTTCGTGGGTAGCGATCGGGCCAAAGCTTCTCAGGCGTCGTGCCGATGAAATCGGCCAGCACTGCCTGACCTTCATAATGCGTAAGGCCCTTAACCTTGCGCAAAGTGGACGGGTGTAGACCGTTGTGAGCGGCAAGCTCTGTGAGTGTCATGCCGCGATCGTGGACCGCATCTTTGATCTTCTTCCAGACTTTGTCTGGGGTCGGGGTGCTCATGAAATAACTCCGCTTTGAAAGCGGGCGCTGCAACGCCCGTTTTTTAAGGCTCGTATTAGTAACAACCGCGCCCCGCTTCTGTGGTGCGCATAGATAGGGATAAAACCATTTTCGATTTTTGTAAAGTCGAAAATGGTTTTAAGGGCTATTGGCTAGACCAGAGAGTGAACCGAAGACTCCGCTCGGCCAGCGTTTACGGGCTATTCGGCGTCATTTTGGGGACGAAGAACGTGACGCATTCGCGCTGAGACTTGGCTTAAGCAAGTCTGCGGTTGCGCGATATGAAAGAGGTGAGAACCCGCCAGACGCAGATGCTTTGGCTGCGTATCATGTGCGTCTTGGAATAAACGTTCACTGGCTTATCTCAGGTAAAGGGAGCATGCTTGATGATCCGGCGAAGGCTCTGCCCCCAGCATACAATCCGGCAGTCTTTGAAAAGCTTGCCGGGCTTGCCGACCAAGTACATCAGCAGTTCGACATCAAGTTGCCGCGCTTGGCGCTGGCAAGTCAGGCTGGATATCTCTTCGACGAATTATTGAAGCGCGTGTCTAATGTAAACGACCCGGAAGAGGTCGAGGCGGCGCTGCCATTGCTGGAGTTTATGTTGAAGAAACAATTGCAGGACGCTGCCGCAAGCCCTGGAGCTGGTAAACGCGGGGCTTCATGATCGTGCGCTAGGGCGCTCCCGCTACTCTGTCACCAGGCAACGGGAAATCGTTCGGGCGCGTAGTACCCGATGAAAAAAGCGACTTGTTGGGAGGATGTTCTATCCGCTATCGCCTACAGCGATTTTGAGGCCAAACAGATGAAATCGAACGAAACGCATGGCATGCACTCTTAAACAACTGACTTACGTGTCAACGCTATCAGTCGCGTTTTTGGGTTGCAACTAAGTACGCACTTACTCCCGCTGCCTTACCGACGGTCCTGCTCTGTATGGGTTAGACTTTCAATGGAGCGCGATTTTACCTAAGTGATTGTTTTCATGTAACTAACTCTTAACTCTAACCCAAAGTCAGACTTGAGATTGAAACTTTCATGATTTTTCGGGGGAAAATTAGCCACGGCGGCATTAGCCAAACTTTTCTTTGAGGCTTATTTTTCAATACCTTGAAGGCTCTTCAAAGCCCTCTCGTGGAATTTCAAAGAAATTTTGAGCCTTTGCCCTGGACTTGTCGCTTTGCACCGCTTCCGCTCGTATCGTACCATAGGCGCTGTCAAAAGCGCCGCGCCGCGATTTTCGCCGGAGTTCTCGCAATCCCTTTTATTTCAGGGCTTTCCCGCTCGATTTCGCCTATTCCCACCTAATCCCGGAAATTCCGGATCTCTGTGTCAAACAACAAGGTACATTCCGGCACGAAAGTCGAGGCTGCGCTTTCTTGTTCTGGTTTTTCGACTCTGCCTTTCCTACCGTAGCCGATGAAGCCGGCGTTCTCTATCGTGGCTGGTTCGTTTCCTTGTCATTAGCCGTTTCTCTCGTACTGACTTCCAGGATGCCGGTATCCTGCTTGATGCTTTCGAGCATTTTCTCGAGGCGAGCACCGACCAGTTCGCGATCCTCCATCAGCGCTTTTGCCATTGCTTCCAGCTCGGGCTGATGGCGTTGGAGGATTCCGGTGGCCAGCGCCTCCGCGTTCAGGAGACGCTGCTGGACACGCTGTCTCTGGGCGGGGTCATGAAGTGCAAGCCCGTCGGCATCACCTCGATATACAGGGCCATAGGCGCCAAGCCCCAGTTGATGGTCGATCTGCAGGGCCATGTTCGTGGCTCGGGCAAGATCCGACCGCCGGCTGCCACCCGCACCTGCCGAAATCTCGCCGAGGACGAGACGCTCCGCCGCCCGCCCGGCCATCAGGCACGCGATCTCAGCGTGGACATCACGCAGCAGGGATTGATTGCGACGGTTCTGCGTCACGGTTTCGCCGCCCAGCGGTTCCAGCATGATGCGCGTGACCGGGCCGAGCGCGAGCGCGGTGGCGACGATGGCATGGCCGCACTCGTGCAATGCGATGCGCCAGTCGAGCGCCTGATCGGCCTCAGTGTGGGAATAGCCGATGAGCGTGCGGAGGTCGTGGAGCCCAGGCATCCTGTTCTG
>NZ_SMAR01000008.1 GCF_004342225.1 Martelella mediterranea
CGACACTCAGCGTTGGGCTGGAAAAGCCCCGTCGCTTTCGAACGGAAAGTGGCTTAAACGAGAACCTGGGGCGGAACGAAACCGTGACAGGTCCAACATTCGCTGTACGCCTTAGCGGAGGGTTTTGTTGCTGTTGGTCAACATTCACTATACGTCTTAGCGGAGGGTATTGTTGCTGCTGATCAACATTCGCTGTACGCCTCAACGGAGCATGCTGACGGACAGGAGGGTGCTGGGGGGCCGGGTTTGCAGCAGGCTGCTGCCCTGCCTGCTGCGCGTTATTTAGTGGATCCATTTTCATATCCCTGTTTTGGAGGTGGTTACCATTCCAAGGAAAAATGTTCGGGACATGATAGTGAATTTCTATTTTTCAATAGCGTCAGGGGCAGGTCTATAGAGGGTTCAGACATGTTTTAACGCACGACACCGCCTGCAAAGGGCGGGTGCTCTCACCATTCTGTGGAACAGAAGAAGCGAAGTCATTAAGTTCGCTCGCATTGGTAGGGCGACACAGCGTTACTCAATCAAAGAAAAATACGTGGGAAAATCCGCAGCCTTTCAACAAGGCACAGAAAGGCCGAAAAAGGAAAACCCCTCTGGCGTTCAGATTTCTGAAGAAATCCAGGCCACAATCTCTGTCTGGGCATCGGCAAACGCCCGATCAAGTGCAGAGACGAGAACGCCATTAGAGCTGCTGGCATTCACAGCAACACTCGTGCTGAACAACCGCTGAGCTGTAACAACGCCGGTACGATCGTTCAAAAGCTTGACTGAAAGCGTGACATTGGCGGCGCCGGGACCGGTCGCATCCACCGCAAATTCACGCACTTCGACAATGACCCGGTAGTCGATCGCCAGCCCCTGGCCCGGCATACCGACGCCACCGAAGAGGCCAGTATTTTCAAGACCGGCAACAAGCCGTGCCTGAATGATAGACGGCAGCTGATCACTCCACTGTGCCTGGCCCAGATACCGGATCTCTGAACCGCCCAGACGAACAACGATATTACGACTATCCAGCGCCTGCAACGCCGATGGTTTGGGGACCAGGATCTGCAGGTTGCGGGCGCGAACGCGCTCCGCCGAAACCGTTCCCGCACTCGCTGTCAGATCAAACGTGTCATTGTTGGGACGCAGCGCACAGCCGGAAAGCGTGGCAACGACCAGCCCGGCGACCAAAAACGGTCCTGCCTTGGTCTTTGCTTTCTCAATCGCCGCACCCATCATTACTTTGACCCTTCCGGCGAACATTTCATGGCAAAACGCCTGTCCGCTCCATGATAACTATACCGTCACCCGCTCCGGAATCCCCTCCGAACGGATAGCGCTCAGCCACTGAACATAAAAAAGACTGAAATCTCAACCCCTTTTCTGCCATGCCCCGTCATTCGAAAGACGGGAGCGTGATTTCATTCAGTAGCGGTTGCGCCCATCATAAGATTTCACATCCTGCCCACCGAAAATCAGACGCTGCGGATCGCGGCTCAGTTCCTGCAATGTACGGTCAAGCGAATTCACAGTCTGACGCGTATCATCGATCAGGCCACGTACGTCACGCAGCCCGGAACCGGAGAAATTATCCAGATTGTTCAGGATCGGTCCGATGCGGGCATTAAGCGTTTCGGCGGCCTGCTGAACGGACGTCAATGTGGCACGGGCCTGGTCCGATAGCGATTCCGTGTCATCCGAACCCAGAATTTCATCCACACGTGTGAGGACGGTATTCAGCTTCGTCGAGGCAGAATTCAGTTTGGTCGAAAGCTCACTAACATTGGCAATGGCATTGTCGATGTCATCAGAACGCGCATTGACGTTATCGGCAACCTGCCGGATCGAGGCAACAGCGGCTTTCGATTCAGCAAGCACTTCTGCAAGATCGTCAACCGAACTCCCGACTTTCTGCGGATCGACTGCGTCTACGATTTCGTTGACGCGCTTGAAAGCCTTGTCGGCTTCTGCACCGAACTGCCTGTAGGTATCAACGGCACCACTGAATTCATCTATTACGCTGTCAAGATTCTTGGACGCACTCGCGACATTCGTTGTAATCGTGCCAGCGTTGTCGATGATTGTAGAAACCTGATCCGGATCGACAGCCTCGATGACCTTGTTAAGTGATGCCAGTGTCGTATCAAGACTGGAGGAAAGCCCGTCTACAGTATCGGAAAGCTTGCCTGCCGCCTGCAGAAAATTACCGATCTCATCAGAATTGTCGGCCAGCACAGCGGTGAAGCTCTCGACATTTTTAACCGTCTCTGTCAGCGGCCCGCTCATCTGATCAACGACGCCCTGCACCTGACCAACTGTGCTGTCCAGACGTTTCATAATCCGGTCTGCGGTTGTCAGAAGATTAGCAAGACTTGAACGATCGGCTGTCAGTTCTGCATAGGTGTCGTTATCGATCGCCTCCTGCAGAATATTCGGTCCTTTTTCCGCACCATTTGAAGACAGCTCAATATAGCCGGCGCCCGTCAACCCCTGAAGCTCGAGCTTCGCAGTTGTGCTCGTATAAACCGGTGTGTTGGCCTTCACTTCCGTGTTGGCAATCGTGTAACGCGGATCCTTCGGATCGATCAGCAACTTCTTGATCGAACCAACCTGGATGCCATTAAAGCGAACTGGCGACCCGATACTCAAACCGTTGGCGGAGCCGGGAATACGCACGACCAGCTCGGCCACCGGTCCCTGACGACCATATTCCTGCATCCAATAGATAAAGCCAGCACCGGCTGCCAGAACCACCAGAATGAAAAATCCGACGACGGAATAATTTGCTTTGGTTTCCATACCTGCTGTTAGTCCTTCCGGCCATCTTCGCCAGTGTTAAAAACCGCCCGCGACCGTTTTCCTTTAAAGTAGCTCTGGACCCAAGGGTCATCGAATTTCAGCATATCATCAAGCGTGCCTTCCACCAGCACGCGTTTTTTTCCCAGTACCGCGATTCTGTCGCAGACCGCATGCAGGCTGTCCAGATCATGCGTGACCATATAAACGGTAAGGCCAAGCGTGTCACGCAGGCGTGCAATCAGTTCGTCAAACTCCGCGGCGCCAATCGGATCAAGGCCGGATGTCGGTTCATCCAGAAAGACAAGATCGGGATCGAGCGCCAGAGCGCGAGCGAGAGCTGCGCGCTTTATCATACCGCCGGAAAGCTCGGATGGATATCGGTCTGCGGCCTCCGGACGCAAACCGACCAGCTCAATCTTCAGACGCGCCAGGTCATCCATCAGCGACTGAGGCAGATTAAGATATTCGCGCATCGGCACCTGCACATTTTCCAGAACCGTAAGCCCGGAAAACAATGCCCCCTGCTGGAATAAAACGCCAATGCGCATATCGATTCCAAGCCGGTCACCATATGTGACTCGATCAAAGTCCTTGCCGAGAATTTCAATCGTACCCGCTTGGCGCGCATTCAGCCGCAACACGGTGCGCATCAGCACCGATTTGCCTGTTCCCGATCCGCCAACGAAGCCGAGAATCTCGCCGCGATAAACATCCAGATCGAGGTTTTCAAGCACAGTCGGCCCTCCGAACCCAACGGTAAGGCCGCGCACGGACAGAATTGGTTCGCCATCATTTTTCTGCAATGTCTGCGTGCCGGCGCTCACTCTGTCTCCTTAAAAATCAACCGATGCGTAGAAGATTGCGAAAATGCCGTCGACAACGATCACGACAAAGATGGATTTGACAACCGAAGCCGTCACCTTCTGTCCAAGGGATTCTGCACTGCCTCCGACCTTCATGCCTTCAAGTGACGCCACAATGGCGATGATCAGCGCCATAAACGGTGCCTTTGCCATCCCGGAAACGACAGAAGACATATCAACAGCCTCATTCAGGCGCTGCAGAAACGTCTGAAAGGTAATACCGGAATAGACATCAACCACCAGTGCGGCACCTGCAAGCGCCGAAAAATTTGCGACAATTGTCAGAAGTGGAAGCGCAATCAGCAGCGCCAGCATGCGCGGGAAAACCAGAACGGCAATCGGATCGAACCCCATGACCCTGAGCGCGTCAATCTCTTCGCGCATCCGCATGGCACCGATTTCAGCTGTAATCGCACTGCCGGAGCGGCCCGCCACCATAATCGCGGTCAAAAGCACACCGATCTCGCGAAGCTGCAGAATGCCAACCAAGTCCACCACGAAAAGTTCAGCCCCGAAATAGCTGAGCTGAAAGGCACCTTGTTGGGCGATAATCCCCCCCACGAGGAAAGACATCAGCGCAATAATCGGAACGGCACGGACACCAGCGTGATCAAGCTGAGAGGCGACGGCAGCCATATTCACACCGGCTTTGCGCGTCACAAGGTCATAAAGACCGACGAAGAGCGCCCCGAAAAAGCCAAGACCATTTGAAAGATCGTGCGCGGCGGCATATCCGGACTTACCGATCGGTTCCAGAACGCGCTTTGAAAATCCAGTTTCGGCCGCAGGCTTTGCCTCCGGCTCCGGCAAAGCGTCGGGAATAGCTTCCATCAACTCCGCGACGCGGTCACTCATTCCGGAAAGCGAAGGCTTAAGGCCAGCTTCATGACATGCATATTCGACACGACGGACCAACCATGCACCGGCGGTGTCCACTTCGCTCACGCCGCTCAGATCGATTTCGGCCTTGCCGTTGCCAGCTTTTTTGAGTTCCGACGCCGAGCTTTCGAGTTCCTCGTCCAGCGCGCGCGCACTGAAAACCGTCCATGCGCCGGAAAGCCGCAGTTTAAGCCCTGCGTCTGCGGGCTCAATCGTCAGCGAAGCATTGGATTCGTCTGCGGTCTGCAAAATATCGTTTTCCGGTTTCAGCCAGTTTGAAAGCTTTCAGCAAACACGATCGGGGTAATCAGCGCAAACGGTTACGGTGCTCCGTTCTGCGTCCCCTTCGTGCTCAATCAAACAAGGCTTTCCATGCCGCACGTTAAAATGCAAGCCTTTTGAATATCTTCTGGGACGGATGACGGCGCGGTAGCGCGAATTTGAACAGCCTGTCAGGCCGCCCTTTCATCTGATTTGGCAGCGGCAAGCAGCGAAGACAAGTCTTCGTCAACGACCCGCTCTTCTTCATTCTCCTCCGAGACACCAACGATCTTATGCCAGGAGATCAATTCGAACGTACCGTCATGATGCTCTGCAATTGCGGTGCAGCTTTCCACCCAATCACCGGTATTGATATAGCGAATGCCATCCATCTCATCGATCACGGCGTGATGTATATGCCCGCATATAACGCCATCAACATCATGTTTCTTGGCTTCCTCAACGACCACCCGCTGAAACTCACCGATGAAATTAACGGCCCGTTTGACCTGTAGTTTTGCCCAGGCCGAAAATGACCAGTAGGGCATGCCGAGTTTGCGCCTGATCGTAGCGAGAACGCGATTGATGGCAATCGCAGTGTCGTAGGCCCAGTCGCCCAGATAGGCAACGATACGGGCATGACGCACGACCACATCGAACTCGTCGCCGTGGATAACCAGATATTTGCGGCCGTCGCCAGCTTCAAAGATCATCTGCTTTGCAACTTCCACACCACCAAAATGTGTACCGGGGAAATCGCGCAGAAATTCATCGTGGTTGCCAGGTATGTAGACGATACGCGTGCCCTTGCGGGCTTTGCGCAACATCTTCTGCACAACGTCATTGAAAGCCTGAGGCCAGTACCAGCTGCGCTTTAAGCGCCAGCCATCAATAATGTCGCCCACGAGTATGATCGTGTCAGCCTCGTGATGCCGCATGAAATCGAGCAAAAAATCTGCCTTCGCAGCCTTAGAGCCGAGATGCACGTCAGAAATGAAAAGCGTTCTGAATTTCCTGGGTTCCATTGGCCTCGTCCCGTTCACCTGTTTCAGGCGCTTGCGATGCATTGCATGGATAAGGCTGTTGAAAGCAGAGTCTTATTTCAACTTGATGACAATTTGCCCAGACGCCCGCAAACCGGTGGTCGAACCGTTGTTTTCCCCGTAAAACGATAGAAAACTCCAGCCCTCAGGCATTTTTACTGTAGCGGACAAAAGCGAAAGCATGCCCGTCAGGCGCCCTGTTTGGGGCTTCAATCAATGCATCAGACTGAAAAACAACACGTGACTGACCGGCTTTCAGACCATGGATTTCGACAGAACTGCCCATTTCCGTCTCCTTCACCGGCCTGAACAAGCATCAGCGATCCCGGAACCGGTTGGTTATCGGATAACGACGGTCCCGGCCAAAATTCTTGCGGGTAATCTTTACGCCCGGCGCAGACTGACGCCGTTTGTACTCGGCAATATAAAGAAGATGCTCAACACGATGAACGGTCTCCCGGTCATGACCACGTTCAACAACCGCGTCGACCGACATTTCTTTCTCAACAAGGCACTCCAGAATATCGTCGAGATCCGGATAAGGCGGCAGTGAATCCTGGTCCGTCTGGTTCGGCCGAAGTTCAGCAGATGGCTTTTTATCAATGATGTTCTGCGGAATGGCATTTGTCTCTGGCCCGAACATACCTTCCGGCCGTTTCGTATTGCGCCATGCAGAAACGCCGTAAACCTGCATCTTGTATAGGTCTTTGATCGGGTTGAAACCGCCATTCATATCGCCATAAAGCGTGGCATATCCAACGGACATTTCCGACTTGTTGCCGGTGGTCACAACCATCGAACCAAACTTGTTCGATATCGCCATCAAAATGGTGCCGCGCGTACGACTTTGCAGGTTTTCTTCTGTGATCCCCTCTTCCGTGCCCTCGAAAAGATCAGACAACGCCGACTGGAAGCCAATCACAGGCTCTTCGATTGGGACGATATCGTAGCGGCAACCAAGTGCTTTCGCGCAATCGGCTGCATCTTTGAGCGATTCATCAGACGTATAGCGATAAGGCAGCATCACACAGTGAACACGTTCAGTGCCAAGCGCATCGACAGCGATGGCCGCACACAGGGCAGAATCAATACCGCCGGACAGGCCAAGAACGACACCTTTGAAACCATTCTTGTTTACATAGTCCGCGAAGCCAAGAACGCAGGCGCGATAATCTGATTCCTCTCCTACCGGCAGATCAGAGACGACACCGCCTTCGATTCGCCAGCCCTCGTCACCACGAACCCACTCGCAAAGCCGTAGCTCTTCGGTAAATTGCGGCATCTGAAACGCAAGAGTTTTGTCCGCATTGAAGCCAAAGCTACCACCATCGAAAACCAGCTCATCCTGTCCGCCCAGCGTATTCAGATAGACCAGCGGCAATCCGCTTTCGATCACCTGCTTCAGCACGACCTGATGGCGGACATCGACCTTACCGCGATAATAGGGTGAGCCATTCGGCGACAGGAGAAGCTCTGCGCCGCTTTCTGCCAGAGTTTCACAGACGCCGAGATCGCCCCAGATATCCTCACAGATCGGAATACCAATGCGCACACCGCGAAAGTTCACCGGCCCCGGCATATCTCCCGGTATAAAAACGCGTTTCTCATCGAACTCACCGTAATTTGGCAGGTCGACCTTGTCACGGATTGCGACCACTTCACCGCCGTCCAGCAGCGCCACCGAATTATGCCGGCCGTTTTCGCCCATGCGCGGAAAACCAACGATGATGCCGGGTCCGCCATCGGCAGTATCCGCAGCCAGATCATCCACCGCCTTTCGGCAGGCTTCAAGAAATGCAGGTTTCATCACCAAATCTTCTGGCTGATAGCCAGATAAAAACAACTCGGTTGAAAGAAGAAGATCAGCGCCCTGCTCTTTCGCCTGCCTGCGTGCGTGACGCAGTTTCTCGAGATTACCGACAACATCACCGACCGTCGGGTTCAGCTGGGCAAGGGCGATTTTCATCCGGTCCATGGTCATGACATCCGCTTATTCACTGGCTTCATTGCGGTTTCATGGACACCATGTTTTGCCGCAAAAATCAAACATCAAGCAGGCGATTCTACGCAAAAAGAAAGGCCCCGCAGGGCCCTTCGGATCAAGCGTTGATTGCGAGTTTCTTCTCTTCGTAAGCGCTCTTCATACGTTCTGCCATCAGGAAGGCCAACTCCAGCGCCTGATCGGCGTTCATGCGCGGATCGCAATGGGTATGATAGCGATCATGCAGATCTTCACCCGTCAGCGCCCAGGCACCGCCGGTGCACTCTGTTACGTTATTGCCAGTCATCTCGATATGAACGCCGCCGGGATAGCTGCCCTCAGCGCGATGGATCTGGAAGAAGCTTTCAACCTCGGAAAGAATGCGCTCAAACGGACGCGTCTTGTATGAATTGAGCGTGATCGTGTTGCCATGCATGGGATCACACGACCAGACGACTTTTTTGCCCTCCCGCTCCACGGCACGGATGAGGCGCGGCAGATGCTCGGCAACCTTGTCATGCCCGAAACGGCAAATCAAAGTCAGACGTCCGGCTTCGTTGTCCGGGTTCAGGATATCCGTCAGACGAAGAAGATCATCTTCATCCATGGACGGGCCACATTTCAATCCAATCGGGTTCTTGATACCACGCGCATATTCGATATGTGCATGGTCTGCCTGGCGCGTGCGGTCGCCAATCCAGATCATGTGGCCAGAGGTGGCGTACCAGTCACCGGAGGTCGAATCGACGCGCGTGAGCGCTTCCTCGTAACCAAGAAGCAGGGCTTCATGGCTGGTGAAGAAATCAGTTTCGCTCAGGGCATGATTACTCTCGGCCCGAATGCCGATCGCGCGCATGAACGACATGGTTTCAGAAAGCCGGTCTGCCAGGATTTTATAGCGTTCTCCCTGCGGGCTGTCCTTCACGAAGCCGAGCATCCACTGATGTACATTTTCCAGATTGGCATAACCGCCCATGGAAAAGGCGCGCAGAAGATTAAGTGTTGCGGCAGACTGGCGGTAGGCCATGATCTGACGATGGGGATCAGGCACACGGGATGCTTCGGTAAAATCAATACCGTTGATGATGTCGCCGCGGTAGCTAGGCAATGTCACGCCATCAATCGTTTCATCCGGCTTAGAGCGTGGCTTGGCAAACTGACCGGCGATGCGGCCAACCTTGACCACCGGCTGCTGCGCTCCAAACGTCAGCACCACAGCCATCTGCAAAAAGGCACGGAAAAAATCACGGATTGTATCAGCACCATGTTCGGCAAAGCTTTCCGCACAGTCACCACCCTGCAGCAGAAAACCTCTTCCCTCGCTCACTTCGGCGAGAGCCGATTTCAGCTTGCGCGCCTCCCCGGCAAAGACCAGCGGCGGATAGGAAGCGAGCGAAGCCTCAGCCTCGGCGAGTTTCTCCTGATCCGGATATTCTGGCACCTGCAGAATCGGTTTCTTGCGCCAGCTACCCGGGGTCCAGTTATTGATACTATCCATTGTCATCACCTAAACTTGGCGGCCCGGAACATTGCGGGCCTGCCTCACTCCCTTAGACGCGGGCTTATAGACGTTTCCGCCTTTTTTGTATACCCGCACGTCAGGCCTCGAAACCACCCGCAAGCACTTCACGGTGCGCTTTCAGCAGATCAGCAACACGCTCAATCACTGTGCGCACTTCCGGCCGGTGGCGATCATCATCGTTTGCCACAATAAAAAGCGGGTGGGTCAGTTCCTCAATCACGTCTCCGTCGCGTTTCAGCATTGGGCTGGCATCACCCAGATGCACGGGCAAAACGCCACGTCCGGCACCACTTGCAATAAGCTCGGCGACCAGATGCCGTTCTTCTGTCCACGTCATGATCCCCGGTTCATGGTTTTCAAAAACCCACCGATCGGGCGGCGTCACTGCTGAGGCCGTGGCGACCGAGATCCAGGGCAGATCCCCCACGTCGGATCCGCGCGGTCTATAAACTGCATAAGACATACTGACCGAGCGGCGAACAGCCAGATTACCGCTGTCCGGGCGGGTGGGAAGAACCGCAACATCGGCAGGACGAAAGGTCAGATCAAGCGATGGACCGGCAGAACAGCTGCAAATGCGAAACTTGTCGTCAGCCCCACGAATATCCTGGATGTGGCTGGCGATGAAACCGGAAAGCCACAGATCGGAAGCTATGGAAACAACCGGGAGGGCGAAGGCATGGCGATGCCATTCGGAAATATCCTCGGCAATATTCTGCATCGCACGCACGCGCTCAAACAGGATTTCACCATCATGAGCCAGCTGATAGCCGCGCTTGGACCTGACGAATAATGCCCTGCCCAGCGTTCGCTCCAGCGCCAGCATTCGCCGCCCGATTGTGGGGGCGGATATCCCGGTGCGCTGTGCAGCGGAACTCAGGCCGCCGGTTTCGGCCACCACGTAGAACAGGTGAAGATCATCCCAGCCTGCCTCTGCCATTCCGCCCTCACCATTAAGCCTTCAAAAACCTGAATCTATAGCGCTGCTTGCACACGGCGCAAAGCATACATGAATGAAACAGCGCTTTCATTTCTGAAGCTACAACGCTTCTGCTTCAAAGCGTAAATCATCGTCATCTCATTCCGAAGAGGTCAAAAATGATTGATTGGTTTACACTGTCTCGAAAGACACCCTTGCAGAAAAAGCCGCGCCATCCTCTTTCCGATCCGCTCGAAAATGAAGAATGGCGCGGCCTTTCATGGACAGTTCCTCTGTTTAGCAAACTGCTGAGATCAAGGCGCTGAAAACCTCAGACCTTCTCGCCATTTTTAACGCGATAGGTTGGGTTATACATCGTCACAAGCTCTTCACTCGCGGTCGGGTGAACGGCCATGGTGCGATCAAAGGCATCCTTGGTGCAGCCGCCCTTCAGGGCAATACCAACAAGCTGCGCCATTTCGCCCGCCTCGTGACCCAGAATATGCGCACCGACGACCTGGCGATCCGCTGCGTTGACGATCAGTTTCATGACCGTCTTTTCCTCACGCCCGGAAAGAGTTGCTTTCATCGGCCGGAACTTGGCCAGATAAACTTCCAGTTCCTCAAAGCGTTCAGCGGCCTCGTCTTCAGACAACCCTACGGTTCCGATTTCAGGCTGCGAGAAGACAGCGGTTGCAATCAGGTCATGATCCGGCGTTGTCGGATTGTCCTTGTACTCGGTTTCGATGAAGCACATTGCCTCATGAATAGCGACAGGGGTGAGCTGAACACGATCCGTCACGTCGCCAAGCGCATAGATGTAATCGACATTCGTACGCGAATACTGATCAACCTTGATCGCTCCCTTGGCATCCGTCTCGACACCGACAGATTCAAGCCCCAGACCATTTGTGTTGGGTGAACGGCCTAGCGCCATCATCACCTTGTCAACATTGAAAACATGCCCGTTTTTGGTCTCAGCCTTCAGACGGCCATCTGCGGCCTGCGCCACATCAAGGATGGTATCACGGCAGACCACACGTATGCCCTTCTGCTCCATGGCTTCACGCAAATTGGTTCGCATATCCATATCGAAGCCGCGAAGAATTTCCTCGCCGCGATAGATAAGCGTCGTTTCGACACCGAGGCCGTTGAAGATGTTGGCAAACTCGACCGCGATATAGCCGCCACCGGTAATCGCGATGGATTTCGGCAGTTCTTCCAGATGAAATGCATCATTTGAGGAAATGCAAAATTCCGAGCCAGGCATTTCCGGATGAAGGTTTGGTGCGCCACCGACAGCCACAAGGATCTTCTCCGCCGTCACTTCACGACCGGAAGATACAAGGCGCAGACGATGCGGCCCGATGATTTCAGCGCGACTTTCGAGGATTTCAGCCCCCGCATTCTCAAGCCCCTTTCTGTAGAGGCCTTCAAGACGCGCGATTTCCTTGTCCTTGGCGCTGATCAGCGCCTTCCAATCGAAGCTGCGCTCTCCCACACTCCAGCCGTAACCGGTCGCATCCTCGAAGTGTTCAGGGAACTGAGAAGCATAGACGAACAGTTTCTTAGGCACGCAACCGCGGATGACACAGGTTCCGCCAAAGCGATACTCTTCAGCAATGGCAACCCGCTTGCCCATACCCGCGGCAAGACGTGCAGCACGCACACCACCCGAGCCACCGCCGATAACAAAAAGGTCAAAATCGTAAGTGCTCATCCGTCCGCTCCTTCGCGCAATATCATTTAATTACTTCGCATGATCGGTAGGGCATATGGCGTCCCGTATTGCAAAAATAAAGCCCGCGAGGGCGGGCTTTATAATTTACCGGAAACCACCCCAAAACAGGGACCTATTCAGAGGCGTTTTCACCGCCACTCTGATCGGCAATCCGCTGGCTAAGTTCCTGCTGTGCCTGTGCATTGAGATCACGGGCAATACCGCGTGCCCATATGTCACCGGCCTGGCTCAGCTCACGGGCCGCAATCGGGCCATACTGAATGAACTTCTTGCCGACATCAGAGCTGTAGAAATCAGCAAGAGCTACCAGTTCTTCCTGCGAGAAGATCTTAGCATAGATCTGCGCAGCTTCGTTTTCGAGATCACCGCGACGCGAGGCCAGGGAAACAGCTGTATCGGTCACGACCTGATCAATCATCTCATGATAGTTCGGATACACCTGTGTCAGCTGCGACTGAACAAGATCAGCCTGATTCGGCAGGATTTCGTCGAACTGCTCGGTTATGCCGAGCGCATCAAGCGCATTGCGCGCTGCTTCAAGATGTTCCGGCGTCGCATCCTGCGCGGATGCCGAAGAAAAAACGCCAAGTCCGGCAAGCGCGACGACTGCGACAGCCACAGATCGGCCGACCTTTGCTGGAAAATTCATCAATGAACTCCTGTCTACTCGATTGGTTTCAATGTGCGAATGCCGCTGTCCGTCGCTACGATCGCCAACGTAGCGATGTTGATGAACAGGCCGTGTTCGACGACGCCGGGAATCGAATTCAACGCGTCTGATAAAGCCTGTGCATCCGGAATGCGGCCAAATGATGCATCAATAATATAGTGACCGCCATCGGTCATGAACGGTCCGTCACCTGATCGGCGCAGGTTAAGAGCACCTGAAAGGCCCAGCTCGGTCGCATATCGCTCAATCTTCAGTCGCGTTGCCTCCAGCCCGAAAGGCATGACCTCAACGGGAAGTGGAAACGCACCGAGCTTTTCGACAACCTTGCTATCGTCCGCAATCACGATCATGCGATTCGATGCCGATGCGACGATTTTTTCGCGCAGCAAAGCTCCGCCGCCGCCCTTGATCAGACTGAGCGACGGATCGATTTCATCGGCGCCGTCAATCGTCAGATCAAGCTCTGGCATTTCATCAAGCGACTTGACCGGAATCCCAAGCTCAAGGCACTGACGCGCCGTCGCTTCGGAGGTCGGCACACCCGCCACATCGAATCCTTGGGCCACCTTCTCACCGAGAAGTGTGACAAACTCACGGGCTGTGCTGCCGGTACCGATCCCCAGGCGCATCCCGTTTTCGACATATCCTAAAGCCGTTTCGGCAGCTTTGACCTTTAACTGACGCGCGTCCATGCGTCACATGCTCCCATATGATTAATGCCAAGGTGTTTACACGCCGAAGGCGGTAAACGAAAGACCCTTTGAACAACCCGGTGGCTCATGTTTACTGAGCACACGTTTTAAACGGCACTGTTCAGAAACTGCAATCTATAGCAATACGAGCGAGATTAAACCGCAAAACGCAAATACGGCTTTCATAGCCTCACATATCCCTCCCCTGATTATCTGAGGAAAACGCATGTCATCTTCACTTGTCATTTTCGATCTGGACGGCACGCTTGTCGATACAGCACCAGACCTTATCGAAAGCCTGAACCACGCTATCGCGCCAGCCGGCCTTAAACCTTTCACAATTGAGCAGTTGAACCTTCTCGTGGGAAAGGGCGTCAGAGTGATGATTGAACGGGCGTTCGACTACCACAAGACGACGCTCGATGAAGAAACCTTCAACAATTGCTTTGCGCGGTTCACGGAGCACTATCGGGCAGGCATGCCGGGAAAAAGCCGCCCTTACCCCGGAATTGTTGCAGCGCTGGAGCGTCTGAAAGCGACAGGCTATGATCTGGCCGTATGCACAAATAAACGCGAAAACCTGACAATGCCGCTTTTGGAAGGGCTGGATCTCACACATCACTTCAAAGTGATCACGGGCGGCGACACTTTTCCTTTCCGCAAGCCGGATCCCCGCCACGTGCTGGGCACGATCGAACGTGCAAATGGCGATGCCGCACGCACGGTGATGGTCGGAGACAGCTCCAATGATATCGATTCTGCGAAGGGCGCAAAGGTGGCCGCTATAGCTGTCAGCTTTGGCTATGCTGATCGCCCGCCTGAAGAGCTTGGCGCCGACAGGCTCATCAATCATTACGACCAGCTAACGTCAGCGCTCATAAAAGAACTCATCGGGTAGCAAAGAAAGAGCGGGGTTGCACAGCCGCCCCGCTCTTTTAGTTATCTTATTTTCATTCAACGATCAGCTCTGGCGTGCATCACTTTCAGCGTCGAAAGCACGCTCCAGATACATGTCACGATCATAGACATCGTCGTAGTACTGGATTTCGCCGTTCGCATCCGGCCACGCGGTGAAATAGGATACATAAACCGGGAACTGCTGAGGAACCTCGACTGGCGTGTTCACGCCCGTTGCAATTTCCGCGTCGATATCAGCTTCCGGAACGCCGAGCACGGCGGCCGCCATTTTCTTAGGATCGGACAGGCGGATACAGCCATGGCTGAGTGCACGCTCGTCACGTTCAAAATACTTCTTCTGCGGTGTATCATGCATGTAGATCGCATGATCATTCGGGAACAAAATTTTCAGCTGACCCAGCGCATTGCTCGGGCCCGGCTTCTGACGAACATCGACCATTGGCGCAGAAGCCCAGTTCACCGAAGCTGATGAGACCTGACGACCGTTATAGCTGACTTCAAAACCGCGCTGGTCGAGATAGGACGGGTTCGCCCGAAGCTTCGGCAGATATTCGTTGATGATGATCGAACGCGGCACACCCCAGTAAGGATTGAATTCCACGGTTTCGATTTCATCACGGAAGAAGTAGGTCTGATTGGTCGGATTGCCGACGACCACGCCCATATCGAAACTTTCGCCATTGTCATCATGATAATAGGCGCGATAAGCGGGCTGGTTGATGAACACATAACGCGGGCCAAAATCGTCCGGCAGCCAACGCAGACGTTCCATCGATGTCACGAGCTTCTCAAGCTTGTCGGCATTGGTTTCCACATCAAATGCGGAAATCGTCTTCGGCCCGATCACGCCATCAACGTAAAGCCCCTGTGAGCGCTGGAAATCCTTCACCAGTTCAACAGCATCACCGGTGTAAGAGGTTTCGCCATTGTAGTTTGCGAAGAAGTCGGAATGATCATAACGGAATTCAGACGGGCTCTTGCGCCAGATGGCCTTAACGACTTTCGGCAGTTCGGCTTCATCTTCACCCGGATGCATATAGGTGCCCGGCGAAAAGACAATCGGCTCGACATACTCATCACTGTTGCGAATCTTCGCCAGCGCCGTTTTCAGTTCAGCGAAGCGCTCACTTTTCGGGTTGTAGTCTTCCATAAACGCCGTCACGTCGTCGGAAGCTTCAAGACCTTCAATCGCCGCAGACAGATCAACCGGCGTACGCTGCAGATCATGAAATTCGGAAATACGATTCGGATCCACACGCCCGCGCTTGGCATCCTGCATGTAGGAAAGTGCCTCTGCTGACAGCACAAGCTCGAACTGCATCAACGCTTTTTCACGCGCTGCGTCATCTTCGGCCATCGTAAGGTCGGGCTCTTCAACCTGATAATCGGCGGGATCAAGCCCGTACTCAGCGGCGTTACTCAGAACTTTGAGCGCATTTTTGGCGGCAGGCGTAATCTCACCGTCGGAAACCCAGATGAGCGCTCCGCCATTGGAGTAATACTGTTCCAGAGCTGACGCGATGTCATCGTTTGCCCTGACCTTCGCATCCGTCAGATACTGGCGTGGATCGTCGTGAGCGATTGCAACAGATGTTTCCTGAGCCAGGGCATCACTGGCCGTTCCGGTGTCAAGCGACGCGACTTCAGCATTTTCCGCTTCGCCTGCGCTTTCAACCGGCTCGATCGCACCGGTGACAACCGGATCCTTGATCTCGCTGATGCTGACAAGGCGCATCGGGTCTGCACGGTAGGTATAATATTTAGGTGGCGCGACCTTCGGCACGGAATACGACCGTGTCTGCTTTGGTGCCTGCGTCGGCTGCTGCTGCTGCACAGCTGCGCCACGATCAGCCTCTTTCTGACGACCGCGAAGAATGTCCATCAAAGTCAAAGCATTGGCTGTACTCGGAACGGTTACCGCAGATACCGCCACCGCCAAAGCGACCGACGAAACGCAAACGGAAAGGATTTTGCGCAATTTCTCACCCCATCAGAACAAACTTAAATTAGAGAAACACTACCCTGTGATCACATGTCGATCCAATAACAATTATGCTATCGCGACATTGTTCCCGGTTGTGTTGAAAGAAAACAACACCCTTTGCGTTGAATTCGATGCTGATTTTCAATTTATCAATTTATTGCCGATAGATTAACAGACGATGAATCACTGTTTTGACGGCGCCAGAACAAGGACGCAAAAATGTGCCGAAAATGCGCCCGTCAACTGACAAAGCACAAATGGAACGACATCCACCGGGCGAATGCCCGCATAGGTGTCTGAAAACATTCGCGCCAGAGTGACTGCAGGATTTGCGAATGAAGTTGAAGCTGTGAACCAGCACGCTGCAAGAATATAAACCGGCACTGCCACGGCAAGGGAATCCGGACGCGTCTCGCGCACGGTCAGAATTGTCAGCATGAGACCGAACGTCGCAACCCATTCGGCAAGCCACTGCCCGTAGCCGTTTCGCGGATGTATGGAAAACTGCACCACATCCAGACTGAACATGGCATGGGCCAGACACACGCCAGCAATGCCACCAACGCACTGGACAGCGATATAGCCAAGAGCGTTTCGATGGTCTATTTCCCCGCGCCACCAGAAGACGGCAGTCACAGCCGGGTTGAAATGCGCACCGGAAACCGGCAGCAGCGCGGTAATCAGGACATAAAGCATCGCAATTGTCGGAATCACATTACCGAAAAGAGCAACCGCCTTGGCGTCCCCCGCCAGGGTATCAGCCATAACACCCGAACCGATCACTGCGGTGAGCAAGGCAGCAGTGCCGATAAACTCTGCGGCCAGATTTCGTGTCAGTGTACGCATTGTCCCTCACGAACAAACCGACCGGAAACCTCGTTGCGTCCCGGTGCATTTTAAAAACGGATATAGCGTGACTCGTTCCCATATTTGAATGACGTACCTCAAGGCTTTAAATACATTGTTTCGGATTTATTCAAGGCAGGTGAAATACGTCCAGGCAATGAACGAGGGATCACATCTCTTAATGCCCCCGCGCAAACAGCGATTTTTCAGTTCTAATCGAATTAGTTCACACTGTTTCTTGACAGATGCACTGTTTGCGCGTGATTGCATGAGGCGATAAAGCCGCAATGGCGTTTTGCGAATTCGCAATGCGGCAATGCTTGAAGAGAGGTAGAGGAAACATGACTGAAACCCGCACCGAAACCGATACATTCGGCCCGATTGAAGTTCCCGCAGACCGTTACTGGGGCGCACAGGCGCAGCGTTCGCTTGGCAACTTCAAGATCGGCTGGGAAAAGCAGCCACTTTCGGTCATTCGCGCTCTCGGCATTGTCAAACAGGCTGCAGCAAGGGCCAATATGGCGCTTGGCCGCCTGCCGCAAGACATCGGCAATGCGATCGTTGAAGCAGTTCAAGAGGTCATTGACGGCAAGCTGAACGACCACTTCCCGCTGGTGGTCTGGCAGACGGGTTCGGGCACACAGTCCAACATGAATGCCAATGAAGTGATCTCAAACCGCGCCATTGAAATTCTTGGCGGGGAAAAGGGCTCGAAAAAGCCGGTTCATCCGAACGACCACGTCAATATGAGCCAGTCTTCAAACGACACCTACCCGACGGCCATGCATATTGCCTGTGCCGAGCAGATTACGCACCACCTGATCCCGGGCCTCAAGCATCTTCACGAAGCCCTTTCCGCCAAGGAAAATGAATTCGCCGACATCATCAAAATCGGCCGCACCCATACGCAGGATGCAACGCCGCTGACGCTGGGACAGGAATTTTCCGGCTATTCGGCTCAGCTTGCTTCCGCGATTGAACGCATCGAGCTGACGCTTCCCGGTTTGTATCACCTTGCGCAGGGCGGCACGGCTGTGGGTACAGGCCTCAACGCACCGGTCGGCTTTGCAGAAAAAGTTGCGGAAGAAGTCGCAAAAATCACTGGCCTGCCATTTGTCACCGCACCGAACAAGTTCGAAGTTCTCGCCGCGCACGACGCGATGGTATTCTCGCACGGGGCTATCAATTCTGCCGCCGCTGCCTGCTTCAAGATTGCCAATGACATTCGCTACCTGGCGTCAGGCCCGCGCTCCGGCCTTGGCGAACTGGCATTGCCGGAAAACGAACCCGGTTCCTCGATCATGCCCGGCAAGGTCAACCCGACCCAGAACGAAGCCATGACGCAGGTTTGCGCGCATATCTTCGGCAATCAGGCAGCGCTGACTTTTGCCGGCAGCCAGGGGCAGTTTGAACTAAACGTCTACAACCCGATGATGGCGTATAACTTCCTGCAGTCTGTGCAGCTTCTGGGCGATGCCGCCGTATCCTTTACAGATCACTGCGTCACGGGGATCAAGGCCCGAGAAGAAAACATCAAAGCCGGTCTGGAGCGCTCGTTGATGCTGGTAACAGCGCTGGCACCGAAGATCGGTTACGATAATGCCGCCAAGATCGCCAAAACCGCACACAAGAATAATACGACCCTGCGCGAGGAAGCGCTCGCCACCGGCCTCGTCACCGAAGCAGAGTATGACGAAGTGGTCCGTCCGGAACTGATGATTGCACCGAAGTAAGCATCTGTGCGGAAATCCTGAGATGACAAGCCCCGGCATTTGACCGGGGCTTTTCTTTACTCAGGCAAATGCCGACGAAACAGCAACCAGCCCGAAACCGATCAAAATGCCTCCGGAAATGCGCGCCACCCAATGGGCAAATTCTACCGGCAATCTATGGCGGATAATGGCAACCAACCCACTCAAGAAAACCCACCACAGCAGGGAGCCTGCAAAAACGCCGAGAACCACCACAACAAGCGCCTGATTGCCACTGGCATCAGCAAGCCCGAAGCCGGCAAAAATCGCCACAAATGAGAGGATCGTCGCAGGGTTGGTGATGGTCAGCACATAGGTGGTCAGCAAAGTACGGATGAGGTCCCCCCTGCCCGCAGTTTCCTGCACGGACGCAGCTCCGGTCTTGCGCATCTCGCGCCACCCCAGAAAAATCAGGAAGGCACCACCAAACAAGGCCAGCGGCGTTGAAATTTTCGCAAGAGCAGCTGAAAAGGCAGCGAAGCCGAGTGCCGCCAGCGCGCCATAAGACGCATCAGCCAGAGCCGTTCCAAGACCACCTGCCACACCGGAAACGAAGCCGCGCGTCAAAGAACGATTGATGCAAAGAGCGCCAATCGGCCCGACAGGTGCAGCAATCGCCATGCCGACAAGCACACTCTTAAGCAATAGTTCCAGCATGATCCGTGATCCTTCCTATCTCGCAAAATAGGCCATAAATCAGTTCATGCCTGAGATGAAGGTGTTTTCGCATGAAAGCACCGGGCAAACAGAAAGGCCGCGCTTTCAAGCACGGCCCCACAAAAACTCGAAATGTATAACAATCAGTGCGCGGCGGCTTCCCGCGCTCTGGCCAGTTCGGCGAGGTCTGCCGCCTTAAGTTCAACCGACTCCCCACAACCGCAAGCCGAGGACTCGTTGGGATTATTGAACACGAATCCGGTTCGAAGCTTGGTGACTTCAAAATCCATTTGCGTGCCGAGAAGATAAAGGGCTGCGGCCGGATCAACCCAGACTTTCGCACCGGCATGCTCGACGAAGTCGTCCTTGTCGTTCGCATTTTCGCTGGTCACGAGGTCTACGGCATATTCCATGCCAGCACAGCCACCTTTTTTGATCGAAACGCGAATGCCTAGGGCGTCCTCTCCCTTGTTTGCAACAATTTCGTTGATGCGGCTGGCCGCTGCATCTGTAAGTGTAATGACTTGAAAGCCCATTTGATGTCTCCTTGCCACCTGAGTTCAAGGCTCAGGGTTGAGGTTCATTGCAGCATCGGCAACCGGACCGGTCAATACCAGCCGACAGCGATCTTTGCTTCTTCCGACATCCGGTCCGGCGTCCATGGCGGATCAAAAGTCATGATGGCTTCCGCACCGGACACGCCTTCAACCATGCTGACCGCATTTTCAACCCAGATCGGCATTTCACCGGCCACCGGGCAGCCCGGTGCTGTCAGCGTCATGTCGATCTTCACAAACCGGTTATCGTCGATATCGATCTTGTAAATCAGGCCGAGTTCGAAAATGTCTGCCGGTATTTCCGGATCATAAACGGTTTTCAGCGCCGAAACGATATCATCGGACAGCCTTGCCAGCTCTTCCGGCGGAATAGCCGAGCCGCTTTCTGCCGGAGCATTGGCAGCTTGATTTTCCGTTTCTTCAACACTCATCACATATCTCCCTCAGGCAAAGAAGGACCGCGCAAAATCCAGGGCTTCTGCCAGCGCGTCCACTTCCTGACGTGTATTATACATGCCGAACGACGCCCGGCAGGTCGACGTTACGCCAAACCGGGTCAACAATGGCTGGGCACAATGCGTACCTGCTCTGACGGCAACACCACGCCGGTCAATCAGGGTCGAAATATCGTGGGCATGTACACCTTCGATAACGAAGGAAAAAATGCCACCCTTGCCCGGCGCATCGCCAATAATCCGAAGGGCATTTATCTGCCCCAGCGTTTCTCTTGCATAAGCCGTCAGATCAGCCTCATGTGCAGCAATCGCCGCACGACCTATTCCTTGCATATAGTCAAGGGCAGCGCCCAATCCAATAGCCTGAACAATCGGTGGTGTTCCCGCCTCGAAACGGTGCGGCGGCTCAGCATAGTCAACGCGATCTTCAAAGACATCGGCAATCATCTCGCCGCCGCCCTGGAAAGGACGCATCTCCTTTAGCCGGTCATACTGCCCATAGAGCACGCCAATGCCAGACGGTCCGTAAAGCTTATGGCCGGTCATCACATACCAGTCGCAGCCGATATCCTGAACATCGACCGGCATATGAACCGCGCCTTGCGAGCCATCCACCAGCACCGGAACACCACGCTCATGCGCAATTCGCGTGACCTCTTTGACGTCGACAACAGTTCCGAGCGCATTGGACATCTGTGTCATCGCAACAAGCTTCGTACGCTCTGTCAGGCAGCTTTCAAATGCGTCCATGTGAAAGACACCATCATCATCGACCGGCGCCCAGACGATTTTCACACCCATGCGTTCGCGCAGAAAATGCCAGGGCACGATATTCGAATGATGCTCCATGATCGAAAGAACGATCTCATCGCCTTCCTTCAGATGCTCCATCGCCCAGCCATAGGCGACCGTGTTGATCGCCTCAGTCGTGTTGCGCGTAAAAACAATCTCATTCACAGAACCGGCGTTCAGAAATGAGCGTACCTTTTCCCGCGCGGCTTCATAAGCATCGGTAGCAGCATTGGACAAAAAATGAAGGCCACGATGTACATTGGCATATTCATGGGCATATGCGTTGCTGATCGTGTCAATCACCACCTGTGGCTTCTGCGCAGAAGCACCATTATCCAGATAGACGAGTGGCTTTCCATCGTGCACCGTGCGCGACAGGATCGGGAAATCCCGCCGCACAGATTCCACATCATAGCCAGCGTTTTTCTGGGTGGATGCCTGTTCAGTCATGACGGTCCAGCCATTCTGTAATCACAGATTCGACGGCCTCTGTCAGCTGCTCGTCTTCAAACTCTTCCACCACTTCCGCGGCGAAGGCATTGATCAGCAGACCACTGGCAACTTTGCGCGGAATACCACGGGCCATCATGTAATAAAGATGGTTTGGATCGATGTCGGTCACTGTCGCGCCGTGACCGCACTGTACATCATCCGCGAAGATCTCCAGTTCCGGCTTGGACGAAAAGCTGCCGTGATCGGTCATCAGAAGTGTGTTGCAGGCCATTTTGGCATCGACCTTCTGCGCATCGGGCGCAACGCGGATGAGTCCCTGAAACACGCCGCGTGCCTTATCAAAGACTACATTGCGAATGGTTTCAGTCGATGTCGTGTTGGCAACATTATGGCCCAGGTTGAAGGTGATGTCGGTATGCGTATCCCCACCCAGGAGATTGACGCCACGCAGCATCAGATCTGCACCTTCGCCTTCAACCTCACACTCGATTTCGTGACGCACCAGCTTGCCGCCGGTGTTTACGATCAGCAGCTTAAGCTTCGCATTCTCGGAAAGCGAGATCTTCAGTTTTCCGAGATGGCTGTCAGAAGCGCCCTGATCCTGCATGATCACATAGGTCACCTCAGCGTCCTTACCAAGCGTAAGCGAGGTAACATTACTGACGAGAGCGGCTGCATCTGTCGGCGCGACATGACGCTCGACAAATGTGCCGCTTGTACCGTCACCAAAGGAAATGGCGTGGCGCGCATGCACCTGACCACCGCTGTGCGCAGCCTGAAGTTCCAGCGGGCGCTGAAGTTCTGTTCCCGCGTCGATATTGATCACATAGCCGTCAGCGACCATCGCACCGTTGATGCGGCCGATCGCATCGTCGTCACGGGAAACGGCAATCAGCTCACCTCCATCGCCACCGCCGAGCGCTTCGGCAAAGGTTGACACGGTAACACCATCGACCGAGAGCGATGCTGATGCCTTGCCCTGAATGAGCGGCAAAAGACTGGTATCGGCAAACAAAGCCGCGATCGGATTAACCGCCTCACCGGCTTCTTCCGGCACCGCCTTCAGAAGGTTTCTGAGGTCGGTATAATGCCAGGCTTCGACGCGCCGCGTTGGCAATCCTGCTTTCTTGATTTCACCGGCGAGCTTATCGCGCATCGTTGTGACCGATGCATCACCCGGCAGTGAACCAAAGCTGCGGCCAAATGAGGCCAGCAACTGCTCTTCCGCTGATGTCAGCGTAATCTGGTTTTGCGCATTCATTATTTAACCTCCCGGCCTTCAGGCTGCTTCGCCGATGATATCGGCGTAACCATTGGCTTCGAGTTCGTGCGCAAGTTCCTTGCCGCCGGTCTTGATGATCTTGCCCTTGTAAAGAACGTGAACGGTATCCGGCACAATGTAATCGAGAAGGCGCTGGTAATGGGTAATGACCATGACCGACCGTTCCGGCGAGCGCAGCGCATTCACGCCATCGGCAACGATTTTCAGCGCATCAATATCAAGTCCGGAATCGGTCTCGTCCATAACGCAAAGCTTGGGTTCAAGCAGCGCCATCTGCAGAATTTCCGCGCGCTTCTTTTCACCGCCGGAAAAGCCGACGTTAAGCGGCCGCTTCAGCATTTCAAAATCGATCTGAAGTTCGGCAGCGCCTTCCTTGACCTTGCGGATAAAGTCCGGTGTCGAAAGCTCGTCTTCTCCACGCGCCTTGCGCTGCTCGTTGATCGCCACTTTGAGAAACTGCATGGTGGCGACACCGGGAATCTCAACAGGATACTGAAACGCCAGGAACAGGCCCTTGGCGGCGCGCTCTGCTGCGTCGAGTTCCAGAATGTTCTCGCCGTTATAAAGCACCTCACCTTCGGTCACTTCATAATCTTCGCGACCGGCAAGGATATACGAGAGTGTCGACTTGCCGGAGCCATTCGGCCCCATGATCGCTGCCACTTCACCGTCCTGAATGGTCAGGTTGAGGCCCTTGATGATTTCCGTGCCGTCCTCGGCAATGCGTGCGTGCAGGTTCTTGATTTCAAGCATTGTGTGTTTCCTTCAAGGAATAAGGTAGCGCTCCAAGCGCTTGAATATGTAAGCAAAAACGACCGGCGATCAGCCGACCGAGCCTTCCAGCGAAATACCAATCAGCTTTTGTGCTTCGACGGCGAATTCCATCGGCAGCTCCTGAATGACTTCGCGGACAAAACCATTAACGATCAATGCAATCGCCTCTTCCTCCGGAATGCCACGCTGCATGCAGTAGAACAGCTGATCCTCGGAAATCTTCGACGTGGTCGCCTCATGCTCAAAACGGGCCGAGGCATTGCCAGCCTCGATATAAGGCACAGTGTGCGCACCGCATTTATCGCCAATCAGAAGACTGTCGCACTGCGTAAAGTTTCGTGCGTTTTCTGCCTTGCGATGGGCTGAAACCTGACCGCGATAGGTATTGTTGGAAACACCGGCCGAAATGCCCTTGGAAATGATACGGCTCGACGTGTTCTTGCCGAGGTGGATCATCTTGGTGCCACTATCGATCTGCTGATGCCCATTCGAAACGGCGATTGAATAGAATTCACCGCGCGAATTGTCGCCACGCAGAATGCAGGACGGATACTTCCAGGTGATAGCCGACCCCGTTTCAACCTGTGTCCAGGAAATCTTGGAATTGTCACCCCGGCAATCGCCACGCTTGGTGACGAAGTTGTAAATGCCGCCCTTGCCTTCCTTGTCGCCCGGAAACCAGTTTTGAACTGTGGAATACTTGATCTCGGCATCATCCAGCGCAATCAGCTCGACGACTGCGGCATGAAGCTGGTTTTCATCACGTTGCGGCGCTGTGCAGCCTTCCAGATAGGACACGTAAGCGCCCTCTTCGGCAATGATCAGCGTGCGCTCGAACTGGCCGGTATTCTTCTCGTTGATGCGGAAATAGGTCGAAAGCTCCATTGGGCAGCGAACGCCCTTCGGAACGAACACGAAGGAACCATCGGTAAAGACCGCCGAGTTGAGGGCTGCGTAGAAGTTATCGCCCTGCGGAACGACAGACCCCAGATATTTCTGCACCAGCTCCGGATATTCACGCATGGCTTCCGAGATCGACATGAAAATCACGCCGGCCTTGGCCAGTTCCTTTTTAAACGTGGTCACAACGGAAACAGAGTCAAAGACGGCATCAACGGCCACCCGGCTCGACTGGTGCTGTTTTTCTTCAACACCTGCCAGGATCTCCTGTTCCTGAAGCGGAATCCCGAGCTTTTCATAGGTCGCAAGAAGCTCCGGATCGACCTCATCCAGCGTTTTGGGGCCACTGACCGATTTTGGCGCTGCATAATAATAAAGATCGTTGAAGTCGATCTTCGGATAGTCAACGCGCGCCCAGCTCGGTTCTTCCATGGTCAGCCAGCGCCGATAAGCGGCCAGACGCCATTCGAGCATCCAGTCCGGCTCCTGTTTTTTGTGCGAAATGAAACGGATGATGTCTTCGGACAGACCTTTGGGGGCCTTGTCCACTTCCACCATCGTTTCGAAACCATATTTGTACTGATCAACATCGATCTTAGCGACCTGATCGACAGTTTCCTGCACGGCAGCCATATTTCACTCCAATTCTACCGGATTCAAGGTCCGGCGGCTTCTCGTGTAAAAGCGATATATAACGCTTTATGTAATCAAACCGGGAGAGGGTTTCACCCCATTTCCCGCATTCAAATTGACTTTTCGCAAGTTTTTAGCTCAGGCCGCCTGCCCGTCTAACTTCCTGCGACCGGCAATTTTCGCAAACGCATCAATCGCCTGGCTCACATCATCGTCATTTGTCTCCCATCCCAGCGAGATCCGCAGCGCCCCGATATCGGGATCGCGCCCCATCGCCTTTAGGACATGACTTTCCCCGACTTTACCGGACGAACAGGCCGAACCGGCTGAAAGCGAAACACCTTCCAGATCAAAGGCAATCTGCCCGGTTTCTGCCTTCATGCCCGGCAGCGTAAAAAAACAGGTATTGGCAACGCGCCTGAGACCCTGACCATAGATCTCAACATCGGCTGCAGCATCGCGCATACCGCGTTCAAGCCTGTCACGCAGCGCTTCGATCCTCGCATTCCGTGTTTCAATTTCTAACGATGCAGATTTCGCAGCCGCACCGAACCCCAGAATACCTGGCAGGTTTTCAGTGCCCGAATGATGTCCCTTTTCCTGTCCACCGCCACGAACAAGCGGTGCAGGCATCAGCGTTTCACCGCGCGAAACAAGCGCACCAACGCCTTTCGGCCCGCCAATCTTGTGAGAAGAGAGAATCAGGAAATCAGCTCCCAGCGCCTCGATATCAACCGGAATACGCCCTGCGGCCTGAACGGCATCAACGACAAGCAAGCCGCCATGCGCATGAACAATCTTTGCCGCGGCCTCCACCGGCTGAATAATGCCGGTTTCATTATTGACCAGCATGATCGCAACCATCGGCAGCCCTGCTGATGGGTCATGGGCTGCAAGCTTCGCCTCAAGATCCGCCAGGTCAACAAGACCGTCCCGTGAAATCCCGATCTCAGTCGTCATTTCAGCAGGGAAACGCCCACCTTCATGAACAGCCGGGTGTTCGATACCGGAAACATAAAGTGCGCCAAGCGAGATGGCGCTGCGTCCCATGCGAAAATCAGGAGTAAGAATGTAGTTGGCGGCTTCAGTGGCACCGGAAAAGAAAATGATATGCTGCGGCTCAGCTCCCACCATCGCACCAACTTCACGGCGAGCGGCCTCAATGCGTGCCCGCGCGGCGCGTCCTTCGCGATGAACCGACGATGCATTGCCGATAAGATCAAGACCATCCAGCACGGCCTTACGCGCTTCCGGCAGAAGCTTCGCGGTCGCATTCCAGTCGAGATAGATACGATTGACGCTCATATCGCCCTTATTTGCGTTGCCAAACGGTTCCGTTACGCATTTTCCTTGAAATTCGTTACCCGCTTGTCCTATTTGAACCGCAGAAACGAATATCTTTTTTCGAACAATTCTAAACTGGTTTTAGAAAAGATGACATATTTAGTCAAGTCATCTCTGCTGAAACAAGGTCTCTAGGATGTTTGAACCGAATTTTCCGGAGAGCCAATGCCCGAAGTGATTTTCAATGGACCGGCCGGTCGCCTGGAAGGCCGCTATCAGCCATCCAAGGAGAAAAACGCACCGATTGCCATCATACTGCATCCGCACCCGCGTTTCGGCGGTACGATGAACAATCCGATCGTTTATGAGCTCTTCTACATGTTTCAGCGTCGTGGCTTCACCACGCTGCGCTTCAATTTCAGGGGAATCGGTCGCAGTCAGGGTGAATTCGACCATGGTGCAGGCGAGCTTTCCGACGCAGCTGCAGCCCT
The DNA here is from genome assembly GCF_004342225.1 of Martelella mediterranea. Taxonomy (GTDB): domain Bacteria; phylum Pseudomonadota; class Alphaproteobacteria; order Rhizobiales; family Rhizobiaceae; genus Martelella; species Martelella mediterranea_B. The sequence continues at coordinate 27,136 of NZ_SMAR01000008.1, forward strand.
CGACTGGGTGCAGAGCCTGCACCCTGATTCGAAAAACTGCTGGGTTGCCGGGTATTCCTTCGGCTCATGGATCGGTATGCAGCTTCTCATGCGCCGACCCGAGATCGAAGGTTTCATGTCGATTGCACCGCAGCCGAATATTTACGATTTCTCGTTCCTCGCCCCCTGCCCGTCTTCAGGGCTGATTATCCACGGCGACGCCGACAAGGTTGCTCCGCAGCGCGATGTTAACGGTCTGGTCGAAAAGCTGAAAACGCAGAAGGGCATTCTGATCACACAGACTGTTGTGCCCGGCGCCAACCACTTCTTCTCCGGCAAGAATGATGAGCTTCTGGCCGAATGCGAAGACTACCTTGACCGCCGCATGGATGGCGAACTGGTGCCTGAACCGGCGCCGAAGCGGATCAGGTAAACTAAGATACGCATGCATTCTCAGCGGCCGGGCCTTTCCCGGCCGTTTGCTTTTTCACTTGAGGCGCTGAACAGCATTGGTCAGCTCGAAAGCGGTGCAGACAATCCCCTTGACGGAAAGCGGAGCGATCTCACGCATACCAATTTTCCGCAGAACCGCGACCGAGGCCTGATTTTCAGGCACTGCGAAGGCGATAAAACGGCTTGCAAGCTCCGTCTCGAAAAACCAGCGCGCAAGGTGTGCGGCCGCTTCCGTCGCGTACCCCTTTCCCCACTCAGCGCGTGCGATGGAATATCCAAGTTCAGCGACATCATGGGTTTCATCGAAACCGAAACCAGCCCGACCGATAAAAGCACCATCTGATTTCCGGATCAGCTTGAACTTGCTGTAACCTCTTTCGGCAAATGTCTTACGCCATTTGGTGATTTCGCCGGCCGCATAGTCCGGGCTCCACAGCATACCATCGCGAAAAAGATAACGTTCGCCTTCCGGATCGGAATGAAGGATGGAAAGCGCAACCGCATCCTCCGGTTTGAAAACAGAAAACGAAAGCCGCGCGCTTTCGGTCACGACGGTTTCAGGAATTGGAAAAGCCATACAAATACACCTGCAGTTATGGACACCACCTGATTTAGCCCGGCATGGCCAACCAAAACAGGTGCACATTCCTGAAAAACCGTGCTAAAGCCCGCGCGTTATATCAAATTCAGGATCGCAGACGAAAAGATAAGGCTATGTCGAAATTCAAATCCGAATTCCTGCACACACTTTCCGAGCGCGGCTTCATTCATCAGATTTCCGATGAAACCGGCCTCGATGACCTTCTGGTCAAGGAGCAGGTCACGGCCTATATCGGCTTCGATCCGACTGCACCCAGCCTGCATGCCGGATCGCTCATTCAGATCATGATGCTGCATTGGTTTCAGAAGACCGGTCATCGCCCTATTTCCCTGATGGGCGGCGGCACCGGCATGGTTGGCGATCCGTCCTTCAAGGATGAGGCACGCAAACTGATGACCGTCGATATGATCGAAAACAATATTGCTTCGATCCAGCGCTGCTTTGCCAACTATATCGACTATGACCGTGCTGACACTCCCGCGCTGATGATCAACAATGCTGAATGGCTTCGCGATATCAACTATCTCGAGTTCCTGCGTGATGTCGGCCGTCATTTTTCGGTCAATCGCATGCTGTCCTTCGACAGCGTCAAGACACGCCTGGACCGCGAGCAGTCGCTGTCCTTCCTCGAATTCAACTACATGATCCTGCAGGCTTATGACTTCGTCGAGATCTGCCGCAATTACGATTGCCGGCTGCAGATGGGTGGGTCCGATCAGTGGGGCAATATCGTCAACGGCATCGACCTTGGTCACCGGATGGATACGCCGCAGCTTTATGCACTGACCGCGCCATTGCTGACCACGGCATCGGGCGCCAAAATGGGCAAGTCCGCCAATGGTGCGATCTGGCTAAATCCGGATATGCTTTCGGCCTATGACTTCTGGCAGTTCTGGCGCAACACCGAAGATGCGGATGTTTCACGGTTCCTGAAGCTTTACACCACACTCCCCATGGATGAAATCGCCCGTCTTTCGGCTCTCGGCGGCGCCGAAATCAATGACGTAAAGAAAATCCTGGCGACCGAGGTCACAGCGATGCTGCATGGCCGTGCAGCCGCTGAAGAGGCAGCAGAAACCGCGAGAAAGACCTTTGAAGAAGGGGCTGTGGCGGAAAACCTTCCCACGATCGAAATTCCGGCTGCAGAACTGCAGGCTGGAATTGGCGTGCTGACGCTTCTGGTTCGTTCGGGGCTTGCAGCTTCAAACGGTGAAGCCCGTCGCCACATCAAAGGCGGCGCGGTAAGGCTCAACGACAAGGCCGTCTCCGACGAGCGTCTGAATGTCGGAACGGGTGAGGTCACCGGTGATGGCGTCATCAAGCTATCGCTTGGAAAAAAGAAGCATATTCTCGTGAAGCCGGTCTGAGCCTCTCAGCGCAGGCGATAACTTCAAAAGGCGGGTCAAGTGGCCCGCCTTTTTCATGTCAGTCATTTTGCTGGAATTCAAAGATCCGACGAAATACGCCGGGCGCGATGGCCGAGAGTGGATTGATGATCAGCTCCGGCTTTGCCGTTTTGCCTGTCAGACGGAACGTAATACCGAAAAGTCCCTTATCCTGACCATTTCCGAGAATCGGACCAAGAAGTGGAATTTCTGCAAAAATCCGGTTCAGCGAATAGGCAGGCATGAATGTTCCGGTGATATCGATATTACCGGCAGCATCGCGCACAATCCCCTTGAACGTCGCACCAACCTGATCTCCCCGCACAAAGGCATCTGTCACACGGAAGACACCGTTGGAAATATCAAACGCCGCCTGGGCCTTCTGAAACCGCTGGTCAGTCTGATTAATCTGATTGCGGTAGGTCGCATTCAGGCTCTTGCCATCACGGCCGGTGGGTGCGGAAAGCATCCGCTTCAGCTGCTCGTCGCGGACGATCCAGAATGTATTGAGATTGGCAATGCCCTGCCAGCCCGCTGCGGTTTCGCTCATATTCACATTCAGCGTGCCTCCGGTCATCTTCTGATAGATACCGAGAAAACGCAAAAGTTCACCGGTTCCCGACGTATTAAGCTGAATGTTTTTCGAACCACTGTTGCCCTTCAAAAATGCGGAAAGGGGCTGTCCTGTAGCGGTAAAAGCATCAAATGTCGCGGTTTGAATCTTACCATTATTCAGCAGCATATCGCCGTTCACATGGGACATCGGCCTGTTGTTCATGCCAATCACACGACCGATATCGTAACTGAGATCGACCAGGCCTGAATTATCCGAAGTACCACCAGTCCCGTCTGTCGCACCCGACATTTCACCGGTCAGTCTGGTGAGAAGGTTCTGCGCCAAAAACTGCTTGCCTGTGACAGTCACATCATAACCGCCCTGCGTTCGGCTTACGGCAAGATTGAGATTGTCACCTTCACTGAGTGCCACATTGGTCAGCGTCGCGGAATCCAGACCATCCTTGTCGAGGTTCAGCAATCCTGTCGCACTAAAACCGGCCCCATTGAACACAAGATTCTCGATGACCGTGTGATCACCATTCTGCCCGAGGTTGAAAGTCAGAGTAGCAGGAACGCCAGACGCTTTTTTCCAACCAAGCGGGGGCATACTCAAAACCGTGCGCGTCAGATCCAGCGCGACCCGACTATCATCCCCGGCACTATCCAGTGTCAGAGAGACAGGCCCGCCGACATACTGCCCAAGACCGGGCAGAAGCGACTTGCGCTGCGCCTCACTGATATCACCGGTCAATGTGAGGCTGCCGCTATCGCTCTCGGCGCTCCCCAAAGGCTCGCGCCAGTTTATATCCACCGGCATGCCGCTCACAGACCCGCTGCCATCAAATGCGATCTGCGATGGCTGCGCACGCATCACGCCGGTCAATCCGCCAACAGTGTAGCCGCGAATAGGCTTCGAAAGAGCAACATCCTCTATATCAGCCGACACCGCCCAGTTCGCCGGCAGAGTTGAGGAATCCGTCTCGAGCATGAAATTCGACTTAACATTGACGACAGCGCGCCCGGAAAAATCGTCAACCGCAAAATCTGTATTGTTCAGCGCGTTGATAGGCGGCGCAGCGGCAAGCCGGATCAGGTTTTCAACGGCCCCGGACAAATTGACATCGACCTGACCCGTCAGCGGCTTTTCATACGCGTCAGCAATTGTGAACGTGCCACTATCGAGGTCTACCGAGCGGCCCTTATCAACCGAAAGCCTGCCATCGTCGATCTCGACGTCGACCCGTGACCCGGTAATCGAAACGCGGGCATCACTCTCCATCACGTCCGGAAATGTATTGTTCAGAGTGATCCGTGTATCTTCAATGTTCAGCTTCAGCCGAAGCTCACTGTCATCGAGTTCCAGGGGAACCCCGACGCCCTCCATCCGGCCTTCAGGGATAAATACAGCCAGATCCGCACTTGCAACACGACCACCATGAAGATTCCGGCTGACCCACTCACGCGGCTTGCGCGCAATCCAGAAAGGCCAGAGCTGCTTAACAGCCTCCGTATCCATGTGCTCAATGCGCGCGCCAAAGCTCAGTTCCGGGCTGGCATCACCAAACACGGCCTTGAAGGACCCTGCCATAACCCCCTGCGGGCTGCTGACTGCAATATTATCGAGTAACAGCTTGGGCGTTTCACCGTGATATTCTCCGGAAAACTTCGCGTCGAAGATCAGCGGTGGCATTCCGGGCTCACGTGACTTGAAACGGCCGCCGCTGACAAGGAAATCAAGTCCATAACCAGGTTCAGGATTATTATCGATCCTGTCCAGATCGATAATACCGCCACTGAAAGGAAAGACGCTGCCATCAAAATCAATAGATGAGTCAGATAGCTCGATTGAGTTTTTGGTCGTGTCGTAAGTCAGATTGAGGCTGGCATTCTCAAAATCACGGGCGATCGTATCGGCAACAAAGCGCCCCTGACCGATAGCCACTTCGGCATAGGCCTCAGGGTCACTCTCGGAATCGGCCCGTTCCAGCGACAAGGCAACATCAGCGGCGCCTTCAAGCCCCAGAACAGGCTTGCCAGCATCATCACCGCGCAAAAGGAAGGGCGTTAAATCGAGATTACGAACCTCTGCCTGAAGGCTTCCGGTCCGCCCGTCTTTTGCAAGCGCTTCAGCAGAAAATCGCATCGTCTCATCGTCGAGCAGAATTTCACCATCGGCCCGCATCACACCATCGCTCAAGAGAGAGAAGGTCGCAGACTGTACGCTGACCGCGACGGTCTGCCCCGGAGAAGCACTCCCCACAGGAAAAGCAATATTACTCAGCTTGATTATGCGGGTATCAGCTGCTGTCAGTATCCCGCGCGCAAAGTCGGTGCGATCAAAGATCTGTTCGACAAGCAGGGGCAGAGTGTCAACCCGATGCTCGGTCAGCCGAAATGTGCCCGTCGAAGGCAGTGCAGCAGAATTGAAGTTGATATCGCTGGCAGAAACGGAGTTGATCGAAACCTGACCAAGCATCAGCCTCCATGGATCGAGTGAAAATGCCATTTCACCGATCGCGGCCAGAGGAACATTCTCAGAGCCCAGCATTTCAACGCCGTCGATCTTGAGCTGAAGATTGAGACCGCTGCCAAGACGAAGCTTTGTTGATGCAATCCGTGCGTGATATCCATCAGGCATCGCGTTGCGGATCTGTTGATTGGCTTCTGCGGAGAGAAAGCGGTCCAAAGATCCGCTTTCGATGATATAGACTGCAAGAGCGAGCAATATCGCAACAAGTAAACTGATGAGAACAGCCATACGGGCGCAGGCATGCACCAGTGTTCTGCGCGGCTTGCAGTGCACAATGGTCGGCTCATGCGCCTGCGCTGAAGGAAGCGCGTGCAGCGCTTCCCACTCACGCCGCGAGAAATGCGTCTTCTCGCCTCTGATATAGGGATCATTCCGGCGCTTCCTGCTCAAGACAAACATTCCGCCAGCAAAGTTAGCAGCAGTGGCCGCATTCGATCCGAATCCTCAACAGTTGCTCTGCAACCTAATCAGCATGATCCCGCACCTGCTTTCAAGCATCAAACACTCACGAGATTGTCAAATCGGCGCAGAATATGAAAATCCGTTTCAAGTTCTGAAACGTATGCCGATTGTGGTACATCTGATTTGAACCCAGTATGAATGAGAGATTGACATGAGTGAGTTGACCGCAGGTGACCTTGCACCAGATTTTACGCTTCCCCTTGGCAGTGGAGAAACATTTTCGCTGGCCGACGCTCACGGCAAGAAGCTGGTTTTGTACTTCTACCCGAAAGACAACACCAAAGGCTGCACGATCGAGGCCATTGAATTTACATCTCTGGCTGAGGCCTTCGAGAAGGAAAACACCCTGATCATCGGCATATCGCCGGATTCAGTCAAAAGTCATGTGAAGTTTCAGGAAAAGCACGACCTGAATATTCATCTGGGCGCGGATGAGGATCACGTTATCGCCGAAGCCTATGGCGTCTGGAAAGAAAAGAGCATGTACGGCAAGACCTATATGGGGATCGAACGCTCGACGTTCCTGATCGATGAGGATGGGAAAATCCTCAACGTCTGGCGTAAAGTTAAGGCAGCAGGTCATGCTTCGGCGGTTCTGGAATCTGTAAAAGGCTGAGCGGTTCCAGCGTCACCCGGCCTAACTCCGGCCACGATTTCCCGATTACATGCGTAAATCCGCAAGCGCTTAAGTCAGGCGGTTGCGGTTTCCTTGACTCTGCTTGTTTTTAAGACTATTCCGCCCCGTGTAAAAAGCGAAGACGGCGCGTTAACCGTCGGTTTGTTTCAACAAGCAAAACGGAACACGTTTCCCTTTGACCTCATTTTCAGATCTTGGGCTTAGTGCCAAAGTACTCACCGCTGTTACCGAAGCCGGATATAGCGAACCAACTCCCATTCAGGCTGGTGCGATTCCGCACGCACTGAACAGACGTGATGTGTGCGGTATTGCGCAGACCGGCACTGGCAAAACAGCATCGTTTGTTCTGCCCATGCTCACGCTGCTGGAGCGCGGACGGGCACGAGCCAGAATGCCGCGTACCCTGATCCTGGAACCAACACGCGAGCTGGCGACGCAGGTTGCAGAGAACTTTGAAAAGTACGGCGTCAATCACAAGCTGAACGTCGCACTTCTGATCGGCGGCGTTTCCTTCGAGGAACAGGATCGCAAGCTTGAACGCGGCGCTGATGTTCTGATCTGCACACCCGGACGCCTGCTGGATCACTCAGAACGCGGCAAGCTCTTGATGACCGGCGTCGAAATCTTCGTCATTGATGAAGCAGATCGCATGCTCGATATGGGCTTTATCCCTGACATTGAGCGCATTGCAAAGCTGATTCCGTTTACACGCCAGACCCTTTTCTTCTCTGCAACCATGCCGCCGGAAATTCAGAAACTGGCTGATCGTTTTCTGCAGAACCCCGAACGCATTGAAGTCGCTCCGCCATCTTCGACGGCGTTGACTGTTGAGCAAAAGCTGATCGCGACAAAGTCGAAGGATTACGAAAAGCGCGCAGCCCTGCGTAAAGTCATCGACAGCGAGAAAAATGAACTGAAAAATGCGATTGTCTTCTGCAATCGGAAAAAGTCTGTCGCGGACCTGCTACGCTCTCTCCAGCGCCACGAATATGCCGCAGGTGCGCTTCATGGCGATATGGATCAGCATTCCCGTACGACCATTCTGCAGAATTTCAGAGACGGAAAACTGCCAATTCTGGTTGCTTCCGATGTTGCAGCGCGTGGCCTCGATATTCCCGATGTCAGCCATGTCTTCAATTTCGACGTACCAATTCATGCTGAAGACTATGTCCACCGTATTGGCCGGACAGGCCGCGCAGGACGCAAGGGCAAGGCCTACACACTGGTCACGCCGAAGGATACGAAGCATCTCGACGCCATTGAAAAGCTGATTGACAGGAAGATTGATTGGCTGGATGGCGACCTGTCTTCGCTCGGTGCGGAAGAAGAAACTGAGGAAAAATCCTCCGGCCGTGGTCGCCGCGGACGTAGTGCAGGCAGCAAAGCTTCCGGCACCACCAAGAAAGCCGAGGCAGCTCCGGACAATGCAAAGCTCGAAAAGCCAGCTGAGCAGCCCGCCACATCTTCCGGACAGAACACGAAGAGCAAACCGGCCAATGATGATCGCCGCCGTTCGCGCCGCAAGGATCGCGATGACGAGCCGACGCCGGTCGGTTTCGGAGACGACATCCCAGCCTTTATGCTGGTTGCCGCCAAAGGCTGAAGCGAGCCCAAAACCGCGCTTGTTTCCTTCATGAAGACGATAAACGATCAAGGCCGCAGGAACTTTTCTGCGGCTTTTTCTATGCCGAATGCAGCGCAAAGTGAAAGAGCCGCCCTGCGCGGAGGCAGAAGCGGCTCAAATCGAAAACGTGCTTTTTTGTTTCAAAAGAATGAAGCCAATTCTGAACAAAATCTACTCTGAAAATGATTGATAAAAACCACAAAGAATAAACTGAGTATGGCTTCGATCTAAACCGATGATGCTTTTTTAGTCAAGACTGAAAATTATTCACATGTAAATGCGAAGCGCTTGTCGGCTCAAAGATTACGATAGCCGCGCGAATAATAAACGAGCGCTCCTTCGTCATCGCCCATACGCACCGCGATCACTTCACCGATCAGAATCCAGTGCGTTGCGACAACCTTGGCATCGACAAGGCGGCAGTCAAAACTGACCAGCGCATCGTCCAGAACCGGCGCACCACTTGCACCAGTGCTCCAGCTGCCACGGGCAAAGCGTTCCTCAGCTGAGAGCTCCCCTCGCCCAGCGAACGCGTCAGCCAGTGGCTGATGCTTCGCCGCAAGTGAATTGATGGCGAAATTACCACTGCTTTTAAACAGGTGGTTACGCTCTTTCTGCCGGTTCACGCAGGCCAGCACGGTGGGTGGCGTATCCGAGATCGAACAACAAGCCGTCGCCGTAATCCCCCGACGGCTGACCCCATCCGATGTCGTCACGATCTGTACATGCCCGGCAAAGCGCGCCATTGCCTCACGATAAATCTCGGGCAGTGGATAGTCGTCGTGCATAAAGGCCCCCTCGAGCGTGGATTTGGTGCGGCATCCCGCGTTCAGGATCTGCAGGAACCGTAAATCAGGATACTGAAGCTGTACTTATGGCGTTGCCCCCACTGGTGGCAAGGGGTATGACTGAGGCAAGAGCCAAGAATGAGCACCAAGACCGACCATGAAGAGATCATTCCGCGCCCGCTTTACCCTTTTTCTGACAGCCATGCTGCTTGCCGGACATGCCTATGCCGTAGACGGCGGAACAATAGGGCTGGTGACCCCACTCAGCGGCGACTACAGCATTCTGGGCAAGCAGCTCGCCGAGGGTGCTCAGTTGCAGGCCAGTCATTCCGGCGCCGTTGTAACGGTCATCGATGAGAGCTGCGAAGAAGGCAGTGGCGTGGCCGTCGCAGACCAGCTGATTGCCGCCGGCGCTGAAATCGCAATTGGTTTCATGTGTTCGGCAACCCTGCGCAGCGCCCTTCCCATACTGAAGGATGCTGGCATCCCGGCGATTACCGTTTCGGTCCGCTCAACACCACTGATGGAAGAAGCATTAAAGGCAGGATGGCCACTCTACCGCATGGCACCAAGCCAGAAGGATGAAGCGGACGAACTGACGGAAATCATCATGTCGCAATGGGCTGACAAGCCCGTTGCCCTTCTTGATGATGGCACCATCTACTTCCGTGAACTTATCAACGCCGTCAGAAACCGGATCGAGGAACGCGGGCTAAAACCGGTGATCGTTGACACATTTCGCCCTGCGCAGGAGCAGCAGGCCGCTCTTGTCCGTCGACTGGAACAGGCAGGCGCCACCCATATACTGATTGGCGGTACGCGCAACGATACGGCCATCATTGCACGCGATGCAGCACAATCCGGCGCAAGTCTGACGATTCTTGGAGGTGATTCCCTCAGAGCGCCAGATGAACCTGTAAAACTTGAAAACGGCATATTGGCTGCCGCACTGCCGGAATTCGCCACCCTGCCCCCGGCAGCTGAGATCAGCGAAGATGCACAACAAGCCGGGATTAATGCCGAAGGTTACGTTGTTCCCGGCGCTGCGGCGGTTCTGGTCGCCACTCAGGCGCTGAACGCCGCTGATAGCGAAGAAACTGATATCGAGAAAATACTACAGACCCGACACTTTGATACGCCCTTGGGGCCGGTATCCTTCACGCCTGAACATGAACTTTCAGATAATCCGTTGATGCTGCTGTCATGGCAGAACGGCCAGTTTGTCCCCATCTTTGACACAGACGAATGAAATATGTGGCTTTCTGTGCTTACAAGGCAGCGCCCGAATGAGACTCAAGGAACAGAGCATTGAAAAGACCCCTGCGCATCGCGCCTTCCATCTTGTCAGCTGACTTTTCGAACCTGGGACCAGAAGTCAGATCCGTCGTTGCCGACGGAGCAGACTGGATCCATCTCGACATCATGGATGGCCACTTCGTACCCAACATCACATTTGGCCCCGCGGTGGTGAAATCGCTGCGCAAGTACACCGACGCGATTTTCGACTGCCACCTCATGATTGAGCCGGCCGATCCGTTCATCCCGGCCTTTGCTGAAGCCGGATGCGACTACATCACCGTGCATGAAGAAGCCGGGCCGCATCTGCACCGCTCACTGCAAAACATCCGCAACCTGGGCAAGAAAGCCGGTGTTGCACTGAACCCGGCAACGCCGGTTTCCATGATTGAACATGTGATTGATGATCTCGACCTGATCCTGATCATGACGGTCAATCCTGGCTTTGGCGGACAGAAATTCATTCCGGCAACGCTGGAAAAAATCCGTCAGGCCAATGCGCTGATTGGCGACCGTCCGATTGAGCTTGAAGTCGATGGCGGCATCGCACCTGATACGGTTGGTGCCGTGACCGAGGCTGGCGCCAATGCATTGGTGGCTGGCTCAGCAATCTTTGGCCGTGCAGAAAACGGTAGCTACGCGCCATCAATCAAAGCCTTGCGCGATGCCAGCAAATAAAGCGTGTCCGGCATCCGCCCTGGCGGACTGACAAGCTGAAGTCACCGGAGGAGAGACCCCATGCATTTTGCCCGCAATACAATTGCAGCCATTTTCCCGGCGATGGTCGCCTTTATGGCGACACCATCAGTTGCGGGTGATTTCGCGACTTTCACACCGCTCGGTTTTTCAGAGAGCGGTGATGTATTTGGGTTTGAGGAATTCGGAATCGAAGACGGTTCCGGCTTCCCGTATTCGAATATATACTTCCTTGACACTGAGCGTGACGCTTTCCTTGAAGGAACGCCGATCCGCGCGCGCATTGAAGATGAGAACGCAACGATCAGCGACGTTCGCGCTCAGGCCGTCAGTGAAGCATTGGATCGCATTCAGGAATACCGTCTGCTGAACCATCCCGGCACGCTGGCCGCTTTCAGCCCGGTGACCGAGATGAGCGCCAACCCGGACGAGACCACATATCGCGCGCACCCAAACCTTGCGGATGAATACACGCTCTTACTTGAAGACTTCGCGCTTGACCCGACTTCAGCATGCGCTGCTGTGACACCGGATGCCAGAGGCTTCCGGCTCAGCCTGACCCAAGGTGAGGGGGATGTGCAGCTTCTGCATGAAGACAACCGCATTCCGACAAGCCGCAATTGCCCGACCGGTTACCGCCTTGGCGGCGTGATGACCTATCGAAGTGCTGAAAATGAAACGCTCCATGTGGCGTTGATAACAGTTCTTTCCCATGGCTTTGAAGGGAGCGACGGTCGCTGGATCGCCCTGCCCTTCACTCCATAACTATCCGGAAAGACACGATCCAGCTGCAAAGATTGTTTTCCGCAGCGGACTTTGCTAAGCGCTTTTTCAACATCAGCTTGAAGGACGACCCTTATGATCCCGCGCTATTCCCGCCCGCAAATGACTGCCATCTGGAGCCCGGAAACAAAGTTCCGTATCTGGTTCGAGATCGAAGCACATGCCTGCAACGCGCTGGCGGAAATTGGTGTCATTCCGGAAAGCGCAGCGAAAACCATCTGGGAAAAGGGGAGTGCCGCAGAGTTTGATGTCGCCCGGATCGACGAAATCGAAGCGGTCACCAAACACGACGTCATCGCATTTCTGACCCATCTGGCTGAAATCGTCGGTCCTGACGCCCGCTTCGTTCATCAGGGCATGACCTCCTCGGACGTGCTTGACACCTGCTTCAACGTTCAATTGACCCGCGCCAGCGACATCCTTCTGGATGACTTGGATCAGCTTCTGGCCGCTTTGAAACGCAGGGCATTCGAACACAAGGACACGATCACGATTGGCCGTTCGCATGGCATTCATGCCGAGCCAACCACATTCGGGATCAAGCTGGCTCAGGCTTATGCCGAGTTTTCGCGTTGCCGCGAACGCCTCGTTGCAGCGCGCGAAGAAATTGCCACATGCGCAATTTCCGGCGCCGTCGGCACTTTTGCCAACATTGATCCGCGCGTCGAAGAGCATGTTGCTGCTGCCATGGGTCTGAAGGCAGAACCTGTGTCCACCCAGGTTATTCCCCGTGACCGCCACGCTATGTTCTTTGCAACGCTGGGTGTGATCGCTTCCTCCGTTGAGAGGCTGTCGGTCGAAATACGGCATCTTCAACGCACAGAGGTTCTGGAAGCGGAAGAATACTTCTCACCGGGTCAGAAGGGTTCTTCTGCCATGCCACATAAGCGCAATCCGGTGTTGACGGAAAACCTCACTGGACTGGCGCGTATGGTTCGCGGCTATGCCATGCCAGCCATGGAGAATGTGGCGCTCTGGCATGAGCGTGATATTTCCCATTCCTCGGTCGAGCGCATGATTGGACCGGACGCCACAGTCACGCTTGATTTCGCGCTGGGCCGCCTGACCGGCGTCATCGACAAACTTGTCGTTTATCCCGAGCATATGCTGAACAACCTGCACAAATTCCGTGGCCTTGTGCACTCGCAGCGCGTTCTGCTGGCACTGACTCAGGCTGGTGTTTCGCGTGAAGATGCTTACCGCCTGGTACAGCGCAACGCGATGAAGGTCTGGGAAGAACAGAAGGACTTTCTCGAAGAGCTTCTTGCCGACGAGGATGTCCGCAAGGCACTCAGCGAAGAGCAGATACGCGAGAAATTCGATCTCGGCTACCACACCAAGCACGCGGATACGATTTTCCAGCGCGTTTTCGGCGAAGCCTGAACCATTCAAAAGACACGAAGAACCTGAAGCGCAGCCATGAAAGCGTCCGAAGCAGATATCCTCATCGTTCCCGGTTTCAAGAATTCCGGGCGAAACCACTGGCAGTCCCGCTGGGAGAGAAATCTGGCATCTGCACGGCGTGTTGAACAGAAGTCCTGGGAGAAGCCGGAACGTGACGATTGGGTCGCCCGTCTGACGACCCATGTGAATGAAACAACCAGACCTGTCGTTCTGGTTGCTCATTCACTTGGTGTACCGGCTCTCATCCATGCGCTACCGCATTTTGATAAACCCGTTGCCGGTGCGTTTCTCGTCGCACCACCCGAGGTCGACAATCCTAAGATCCGGCCGAAACATCTTATGACATTCGGCCCGTACCCGCGCGACCCCCTTCCCTTTCCATCCATTCTGATTGCAAGCAGTAACGATCCGTTTGGCAGCGTTGACCACGCTGGTGATATTGCCAATGCATGGGGATCACAGTTCTTCAACATTGGTGAAGCCGGGCATATTGACGACAAAGCTGGATTTGGCCCCTGGCCTGAAGGAACGCTGATGTTCGGACGCTTTCTATCGCGCATCAAATAGCGAAGAATCGATTTGAAGCACCTTTAAAGAGAAAACTTGGTAAACACTGCCAGAAGGTGCACGCATCCCCGCAGAATATAACCGATCTCACGTGTTCAGGAGCCGCGAGTGCGGATCCTGTTACCGCATTTTTGCGGAAGGTACTTCCACATTTGATTGACATGTCATGCCGAACGATCCCACTATGACGTATGGGGAATTCGCAATATTCAATTTTGATCTGAATTCAGAAGGCGCAATCATCCCCAAATGGAGGAATCGGGAACAACACTTACAAGCTGCGCATTTAAGTTGACGAGGTTCTGCATAGCGCAACCGTAGAATATTTGCTTCGCATATAAGGATGGCTTGTGGAAGGCGCATCGACGTTAGATCTGTTGTTAAATAGCGTAAAACCAACCGCTGATGACCCTGAGACTTCGCCGGTTGCCTTTGTGTTGCTCGACCGGACGCGTTGGACGATCACGGCGGCGAACCAGTCCTTCAGACACTTTTGCACGCGTTCTCTGCCAGACGAATCGGACTTTCTAGAACTCATTCATCCCGACGATCGAAAACTTCTCAAAAACCTATTCGGATCGGCCTCGTTGCATTCCGGACCAAGCGCCCAAGCTGAGGTCCGGATCACATGCGGCAAAGAGGCCGACTGGCACTGGTGTCTGATAACGATATCAGAGCTGTCGGACGATAAGGGCGAGACAACGTCCGTTCTTCTGCACCTTGTCGATATCGAACGACAGAAAAAGCAGCACGATACAGAAGCCAGCAGGGCACGCCGCTGGAACTATGCACTGGTTAGCTCAGGTCTCGGCGTATGGGACCATAACTATGGTACTGGAGAGAAGTTCTATTCCAGAACCTGGCGGATCATGCGCGGATTAGTCCCCGATGAACCACTTGACTTTTCCACCGAGGAGGAATGGCTGCAAAATTTGCATCCACAGGACCGCGATTTTGTCCGCCAGGCAATTGCACAGCAACGCGATGGTAATCCTGATTACATGAACTTCGAATATCGAGAGAGACATGCCGCTGGACACTGGATCTGGATCGAGTGTCGCGGTGACGCCGTAGAGTTTTTCGAAGATGGCAAACCCTCACGAATTGTCGGCACTGACAGAGATATTAGCGACAGAAAGACGAGTGAACTTCTGCTGGCCCGCACACGCCGACGACTCGAGCTGGCAGTTGAAACGTCGCAGATCGGTGTTTTTGAACGTAATCTTGTGACGAATGAAGTCTCTATCGACGCCCGGATGGCGGAGATTTACGGCTTTGAAGACGCAAAAGACAAAGTCCCTGCCAGCCGCTTTGTAGCCCGTGTCCATCCAGATGATCTCGCCAATGTGATGCGACGGGCCCAAAAACTCACGGTGGATGGCCCTGCAATTACCGACCGGTTCCGCATCTACCGGGAAAATGACGGCGAGCTGCGCCATGTCCAGCATCGCGTGGCGATGTTCAGGACGGATGAGGGGGTGGAGACCTACATCGGCACCAACTGGGATGTAACGGAAGAAACGCGGATGCGACAGGAGCTGTTAACCGCAAAACAGGTTGCAGAAGCGCGAAACTTTGAGCTTGATCGCGCGAAGTCGGATATAGAACGTGCGGTTCATCACGATTATCTGACAGGCCTACCCAACAGAAGCTTCCTTGATGAAGAGCTTTCCAGACGCCTCGATATTGCGAAGCGTGACGAAACCAGGATTGCGCTGCTTCAATTCGATATCGACAATTTTCGCTCAATAAACGCGACTTATGGCCATGAAGCTGGCGATAAACTGCTTAAGCATGTGGCTAACACGCTGCTGAACATGAGTCGTCATAATGATTTCCTCGCCAGAATCAGCGGCGATGAATTCGTCATGATCTCAAACATGGATAGTAGCCGAAAAAGCCTGCTGCAATCAGCAGAACGCATACTTCTGGAGCTTTCAAAACCCATCCAGGTGGGAGGAAAAAGACTGAAAGCGACGGCAAGTATCGGCATCGCAACCACACAAGACTCAGATACCGAGCGGGCAGGTTCGCTCCTCCAGGATGCAGGTTCTGCACTCAGACGCGCCAAATCAGAAGGACCAAACCGTATCGCTCTGTTCAAACCCGACAAAGGCAGATCGGGGAACATGGCACAGGTCACTCCGGAAAACCTGATTGAAGCGATAGAAAAGGGCGCGTTCGTTCCCTACTATCAACCCCAGTTTGATGCCAAGACCCTCCGGCTTTGCGGCCTTGAAGCTCTTGCGCGCTGGAAGAAGCACGACGGCAGCATTGTCGAGCCAGCAAAATTCATTCCTCTGGCGGACAGTCTGAACCTGATGAACCAGATCGACAAAGCGATTATGGAAAAGGCGCTACAGGATAGCGCCCGCTGGAAGGCTCAGGGCTTTGATACACCGCGCATTTCGCTCAACATCTCTCCACGCAGATTGAGTGACCCTGGGCTCGTCACCTCGCTTCAGAAGCTGGACATCACCGGTCGGACATTGAGCTTTGAACTCCTGGAGTCGATCTTTCTGGATCGTCAGGACGATATCAGTGCGTATAATCTGCGCGAAATACGCAAGCTCGGAATCGAGATCGAGATTGATGATTTCGGGACAGGCTACACATCCATTACCAGTCTGCTTCATCTCGCCCCGCAGGCGCTGAAAATCGCCCGAGAACTGGTGGTGCCCCTCACCCATTCGCGCGAGCAACGCACAATCATTAAATCCATTATCGATATCGGCAAGGCACTGAACATACGCGTCGTTGCCGAAGGCGTTGAAACGAAGGAGCAAATCGAACTTCTGACAAGCCTCGGCTGCGACGTGCTGCAGGGGTTCGGGCTTGGAAGGCCGGTGCCTGCAGACCAAATCGAGAGGCTTTTAACACCTCTCGAAGACGGTCAGTCGCGCTAATTACGAGCTTCAGATGTTTAAGCCGTATTGCTCTCATTCCATCCTAACCGAAGCGGCTCTCACCCCGGAAGATCATCCCTAATAAGAAACTGTCGTGCGGCCAGAGACTACGCTTTCCCGGCGAGCATTCTGCCAAGAGGACTGGTTTCGGGTATAGCGCGGTCCGGCAGCAGAAAATTGTAAAGATGAACAACGCAGGTTCTTTGCGTCGTTATATCCGCCAGCGTCATATCAGCATCATAGAGAAGCGAAAGCTGGCTGCAGTGCAAAGGATAGAACGTATCGATTGGCAAAATCTCAGCTTCAAGCCCAAATGACTTTACCGCATGTGTGATCAGAGCCGGACCATACGTTCCCCACGGCATGGAGGTTGGATCGGCTGCCAAACCGATCGCCTTCTTGAGCATCAACTTGTGCCTTCTGGACTTCCTCTCCCATGGCGGAATAAAACTGCGGTCCAGAAAAACATCATTGAGATAGGCAACCAGACGACTGTCTGAAGGCGCCGCAAGCACAGCGCCGTTCACAGCCTTGTCATTCTCCCACCCGATCAGATAGTTACGCTCAGGCAAAGGTTTGAGACAATAAACATCAGCGTCGACATAAATACCAAGACCAGCACGTAAAATGCGATAGCGGTACTTATCGGACGCCAGCGCATAACTGCCGGTTTTGCCATGACTGACCAGTTCTGACCGCTTCATGAGCTGTTCCGCATCAAAAAGCTCGACACCTTCTGGCAGATCAGTCGGCGGCTCATAGACGTGAAGCCGCACAGTGTAGCCATGCCTGACAAAAGATTTCAGGCATGCTGCGTGCACGGCACCAAGCCTGGGACCAAACCAGAACGCATTGATATCAACCATAACAGGCCCCGCCGGAAACGATATCTGGACACTTCAGCCAGCCGTTGGTCTTCAGACCAGCCGGCTCTTCTCCAGCGCTGCTGCAATAAAGCTTGCAAACAACGGATGCGGTGACAGCGGACGGCTCTTGAGCTCCGGATGGAATTGTACACCTATAAACCACGGATGATCGGCATATTCGATGGTTTCCGGCAAAATGCCATCCGGTGAGGTGCCCGAGAAGACGAGACCACAGGCTTCCAGCTTTTCACGATAGCCGAAATTCACCTCATAGCGGTGACGATGACGTTCCGAAATCTCGGTTGTGCCATAAATTTCCGCAATCTTGGTGTCCTCACCAAGGCGTGCCTTGTAGGCACCAAGACGCATCGTTCCGCCGAGATCGTCATGTTCACTGCGGGTCTCAAGGCTGTTGCCTTTCACCCACTCGGTCATCAGACCGACAAGCGGCTCACTGGCGTTGCGATCAAACTCGGTCGAGGACGCATCTTTGATACCAGCCAGATTGCGCGCTGCCTCGATCACAGCCATCTGCATGCCAAAGCAGATTCCGAAATACGGAACCTTATGCGTCCGCGCAAAGCGGGCCGCCCGGATTTTACCTTCGGACCCGCGCTCACCGAAACCGCCGGGCACAAGGATACCATTGACCTTTTCGAGGTAGGGCGACGGATCTTCCTTCTCAAAAACCTCGGACTCGATCCATTCAAGGTTCACCTTGACACGGTTGGCAATACCGCCGTGATGAAGAGCTTCGATCAGAGATTTATAAGCATCTTTCAGGCCGGTATATTTGCCGACAATCGCAATATCGACTTCACCTTCGGGCGTACGAATTCGCTCGCAAACGTTCTTCCACGCATCCATGCGCGGCACTGGTGCAGGATCGATACCAAATGCATGAAGAATTTCGTCGTCCAGCCCTTCACGATGATAAGCCAGCGGCACATCATAGATATTGGCAACATCAAGTGCCTGAATGACAGCTGATGAGCGTACATTGCAGAAAAGCGAAAGCTTGCGCCGCTCGGCTTCAGGAATTTCGCGGTCTGAACGAACCAGCAGAATATCCGGATGAATGCCCAGAGCCTGAAGCTCTTTTACGGAGTGCTGCGTCGGCTTGGTCTTCAGCTCACCGGCCGCAGGAATGTAGGGCATGAGCGTGAGATGAAGATAAACTGCGTTTCCGCGCGGCAGGTCATTACCGAGCTGGCGGATTGCCTCCATGAAGGGCATGGCTTCGATATCGCCAACAGTGCCGCCGATTTCGCACAGAACGAAGTCGAAGTCCTCATTGCCCTCAAGGACAAACTCCTTGATCTCGTTTGTGACGTGAGGAATGACCTGAACCGTCGCACCGAGATAATCGCCGCGGCGTTCTTTATCCAGAATGTTTTTGTAAATCCGGCCCGTGGTGATGTTATCGGTCTTCGTCGCAGAGCGCCCTGTAAAGCGCTCATAATGACCGAGATCGAGGTCAGTTTCAGCCCCGTCATCCGTCACGAACACTTCGCCATGCTGGGTCGGGCTCATAGTGCCCGGATCCACGTTGAGATAAGGGTCAAGCTTGCGCAGCCGAACACGATAACCGCGTGACTGCAACAAAGCTCCCAGAGCTGCTGCGGCAATGCCTTTTCCAAGTGAGGAAACCACGCCGCCGGTGATGAAAATATATCGCGCCATGGGCTTATTCCGATACCGTTTTTTGAGCGATTCTGCCAGTGCCTTACAAAATAAAATCGGCAATGACGCTCGCTGCCCCAATCAAACTGCAATGCCCGGCCTGTCCGCCCACCATTCGGCAGGAAGAAGAGCGGGCACAATCTCAAAGAAAATCCGGCGGGCACACGGCCCGCCGGATGAATTCTGGTTATGACCAGCGATCAGTCGCCGGTGGGAACGCTGGTCGCGTTCGAATCCTGCTGCGGTGTGCTGACAGCCGGTGCTTCGGCCTCGCTTCCACCCGTCGTCGGAACGGTGGAGCTGTTTTCGGCAGGTGCTGCAGGTGAATCGGACGTAATCGAGCCGCCGAGCTGATTGAGAATCCCCTGACCATCGGTCTGGGCGTTCTGCTCGATCTGGTCGAGAATGTCGGAAGGGTTACCCTGATAACGCGCCAGGATGCCGAGCCCGAGCGAAGTAATGAAGAACAGCGTCGCGAGAATCGCGGTCGTCCGGGTCAAAGCGTTGGCTGTGCCACGCGCTGTCATGAAACCGGAGCCGCCACCGATGCCGAGTCCACCGCCTTCTGAGCGCTGAATAAGAATGACACCGGCAAGCGCAACGACGATTATCAGATGTATTACGATCAGTACCGTCTGCATGGAAATCCAATCCAGCCCCGTTTCCATCGGGGCAATTCGTTTTTCTGGCGTTTCTGTACATGAGCCGCGCGCGCAATCCAACCCTTTTTTCAAAGGGTATCAAAGGCAATATTGTACTTTATAGGCCAGTAAGGATTTCTTCATAGGCATGATAGATCGCCAGGAAATCGGCTGCCTTGAGGCTGGCACCGCCGATCAACGCCCCATTGACGTGGGGAACCGACAACAATTCAGGCGCGTTTTGAGGTTTCACCGACCCACCATAAAGCAGCCGGATTGCCTCGCCGCGCGCTCCGAAACGCTCAACCAGATCTGCACGCATCCGGGCGTGAACCCGTGCGACATCATCTGCTCCCGGCGTCTGGCCGGTTCCGATCGCCCACACCGGCTCATAAGCAACGATCGTATTTTCAGCCGTGGCATCGGCCGGCATCGATTCATTTAATTGCCGGTGTATGACATCCATCGTTCGCCCGGCTTTGTGCTGGGCCCGTGTTTCCCCTATGCACACGATCGCCGTCAGGCCCTGATCATATGCCGCGCGCGCTTTCATAGACACGGTATAATTGTCTTCGCCATGCTCCTTGCGACGCTCCGAATGACCGACGATCACATGCGTGGCAAAACAATCCCTGATCATTTCGGCCGAGATATCGCCGGTATGCGCACCCGTTCTGGCCTTCTGATGGCAATCCTGTGCACCGACCAGAAGCTTTGTGTCCACGGTCAACGTCGTCGCCACATAAAGCAGCGTAGATGGTGGGCAGATCAGTGCATCAATCTTCTTTGACAACGGTCCGCTGACGCCATGTGCAATCGCCCTGATCTGATCCAGCTCGGAACGGGTGCCGTTCATTTTCCAGTTCCCGGCCACCATCGGGCGTATATCTGCAGCCATCCTGTTTGCCTCTCCCTTTACTGATAAGACAGACTATTACCACGAAGCTCAGGCCGCGTTCACCAGTTCGTCGAAATCTGACAGCACCAATCGGGTCTGAACGCTTCCTCTTGAGCCTGATTATCCACAATGGCTTTGCTTTAGGACAAAGTAAGGACAACTGGCCCGTGTCAGACACCAAATCGATTCAATGTCGATTTAAACGGATAATCGCCACAAACTGCCCCTTCCCAGAGGCACGACACCGGTCGCCAGCTAAAAAACTTTCCACATCCATTCTGCGACAATTTGGCACATCATCGCGTTGAGGGTGATAATTTGTCAAAATAGCTGAGTGATTCGCCTACAAGGCTTTTCATCGCACCTGTTTCTTTTGAAAGTCTGTCCGAAACCATGGATAATAACGACGATCTTTTTGCCGGCGCCAAGAAGCCCGCCCAGCAACGCCCGGCGGCCCCAGCGGAAGCACCGAAAGCTGAGCGCAGCAGACCGCAGCGCAAAAGCTCGGTCGATCCATCTGAGGATGGCGATTACGGCGCCTCCTCAATCCGCGTCCTGGAAGGTCTTGAGCCGGTGCGTATGCGCCCCGGCATGTATATCGGCGGCACCGACGATAAGGCACTGCACCATCTTTTTGCTGAAGTCATCGACAACTCGATGGATGAAGCCGTGGCTGGCCATGCGGACTTTATCGAGATTTACCTCGACACCGAAGGTACACTGACCGTTTCCGATAATGGCCGCGGCATACCGGTTGAAGAGCACTCGCAAGCACCCGGAAAGTCGACACTCGAAGTCATCATGACAAAGCTGCATGCCGGCGGAAAGTTCGACGGCAAGGCTTATGAGACCTCCGGCGGACTTCATGGTGTCGGCGTGTCGGTCGTGAACGCCTTGTCCGACTTTCTGGAAGTTGAGGTCGCGCGCAACCGCCATCTTTACCGTCAGACCTTCTCGCGTGGTGTTCCTCAGACAGAGCTTGAAGACTGCGGATCTATTCAGAACCGTCGCGGCACACGCGTTCGTTTCCATCCTGATCCGGAAATCTTTGGTCCGCGGGCAAAATTTGACCCGGCGCGCATTTTCCGGATGGCCCGTTCGAAGGCCTATCTGTTCGGTGGTGTTGAAATCCGCTGGTCTTGTGATCCTTCACTGGTTGAAGGGAAAGACGATGTTCCTGAAAAGGCCGTTTTTCACTTCCCCGGAGGTCTGAAGGACTATCTGGCCGCAACCATTGGCAAGGATTTCACGGTCACGCGTGAGATATTTGCTGGCAAGACCGAAAAGACCGGCGGCCATGGTGCGGTCGAATGGGCGGTTGCCTGGTATGGTGGCGACCCGAATGTGCACTCTTATTGTAATACTGTTCCGACGCCGGAAGGCGGCACCCATGAAGCCGGGCTGCGTCAGGCGCTCATGCGCGGCCTGAAAAACTATGCCGAAATGGTGGGAAACAAGCGCGGCGCCCAGATTACCACGGATGATGTGATGATCTCGGCCATTGGCATGCTGTCGGTGTTTATCCGGGAACCGGAATTCGTAGGCCAGACCAAGGACAAGCTCGCAACTGTCGAAGCCCAGCGCATTGTTGAAAATGCCCTGCGCGACCCTTTCGATCTCTATCTTTCCGACAACCCGGCAGAAGCGGAAAAGCTTCTGGAATGGGTCGTTGAACGTTCTGAAGAACGCCTGCGCCGCCGCAAGGAGCGTGAGGTCAATCGCAAGACAGCCGTCAAAAAACTGCGTCTTCCCGGGAAACTGGCTGATTGCTCCCAAAAAAGTGCAGAGGGCGCCGAGCTGTTCCTCGTAGAGGGCGATTCCGCTGGTGGCTCGGCCAAGCAGGCCCGGAACCGGACCAATCAGGCCATTCTGCCGCTGCGTGGCAAAATTCTGAACGTTGCAAGTGCCGGGCGGGAGAAGTTTTCGTCCAACCAGCTCCTCGCAGACCTCATCCAGGCGCTTGGCTGTGGCACACGGACAAAATATCGCGAAGAAGATTTAAGATATGAACGCATCATCATCATGACCGATGCGGACGTAGACGGCGCTCATATTGCCTCACTGCTGATTACGTTCTTTTACAAGGAAATGCCGGAGCTTATCCGTCAGGGACATCTTTATCTGGCAGTCCCGCCGCTCTACAAAATCACCCAGGGCGGCAAGACAGCCTATGCCCGCGACGACGGTCACCGCGCAGAACTGATGAAATCGGTCTTTACCGGTCGTGGAAAAGTTGAAATCAGCCGCTTTAAAGGGCTTGGTGAGATGCTGCCTGCCCAGCTGAAAGAAACGACGATGGATCCGGGCAAGCGGACCCTTTTGCAGGTCAATATCGATGAGATTGACTTCGAGGGAACAAAAGTCGCCGTCGATGACCTGATGGGCACGAAGGCAGAAGCGCGCTTCCGCTTCATTCAGGAAAACGCCGCTTTTGCGGAAAATCTCGATATCTGACATCCCTGTTTTATCTGATCTGACCGGGCACGCACGAACCGTCAGCTTGCCCGGCAGCGAACAGAGAATTATAGTCTCGGACCAAATCCGATAGAGGCCGACAGAATGGTGAAACGACGCAATTTCCTTCTTGCTGCGGGTCTTGGACTGGCCGCGGCAAGCGGGTCCTCACGTGCTGAGCAGGATGACATGACGCCCGCTGATACTCCCCAGCCATCCAGAAACGGTATCGCTCTGGCGCTGGGCGGCGGGGCAGCCAAGGCGTTCGCCCATATTCCCTTTCTTGAAACGCTTGATGACATGGGCATTCGCCCGCAGCAGATTGCCGGCACATCCATGGGCTCGATCATCGGTGCGCTTTATTGCGGTGGGATGTCTGGCCGCGGAATTCGCGAGTTCGCGCTCGAAACATTTTCTGGAGGCCCCTCGCTTTTCAAGCGGCTGCTTCTGGACACAGGCGATAATTGGTCTTCACTCTTCAACCTGTTTCGTCCGGCGGTTATCGAGCCGGAGGTCTTGCTGAAGTCTTTGTTGCCAGAGGGTTTTCCGGACCGGTTTTCCGATCTCGACATTCCCCTGAAAGTCGTTGCCACCGATTTTTACGGCCAGTCACAGAAGATCATGAGCGAGGGACCTCTGCTTCCCGCGATTGCCGCCTCGTCTGCACTACCGGTTCTTTTAACCCCCGTTCGTGTGGACGGGCGCGTGCTCATTGACGGTGGTTTTGTAAACCCGACACCGTTCGATATCCTTGATTCCAGCCGCTATGCGACAATCGGTATTGATGTGACGGGATCGGATGATGAGGATACCGGCGAAATTCCAAGTTCCATGGATACGTGGACCGGCTCAATGAGCATAACACAGCATTCGATCGTTCTCGAAAAGCTTCAGACCAGTCAGCCGGATCTCTTCATCGCACCGCCTGTGGGACAATTCGAGACAATGGACTTTTTTGAAATTGAAGCCATTCTTGCCGCGGCGAGCGAGCAGCAGGATGTCTTCAGACAGGGCGTTGAAAGCATTCTGCAAAATCAGCCTTAGCCCGTTCAGACTAAAAATCAGGACCGGAACGAAACGACAGATTGGACCGCAACATGTCAGAGCCCCGCCGGAGCAAGCGATATCGCTTCAGTTTCTTCGCTTTCTCGCTTGGCCTCGTATTTTTCGCGGCATCGCTCACGCCATCGCTGATCCCGCGCGGGTGGGTGCTTCAGGGCATACTGGCAGGGCTTGTCATGGCGCTCGGCTATATGATTGGCCGGTTTCTGGTTTCGCTCTGGCGTGGTATCGAAATACCAGAACCAGAGGGTCGTGTTGCAATCTGGGTTCATGGCATCATTGTCGCAGCAGCACTGGGTCTTCTGGTCTTTTGCCTTTACATGGCAACCGATTGGCAAAACTCGGTTCGGATTCGCGTTGGCATGGAACCGCTTGACGGCAGTTCCAGCTTCGGCATCCTTGGGCTTGGACTAGCGGTTTTTCTGGTTCTTTTTGCCATTGGCCTCGGCTTTCAGCGTATTTTCGATATGCTACGACGCCGGCTTTACCGTTACATAGCACCCCGTGCAGCCAATGTGCTCGGCCTGGCCGTCGTTCTCAGCGTTGTGTTCCTTGCTTCCCGCGACTGGGTGCTGCCGAATATCGTTGTCTTCCTGGATGATTCCTACGAAACCGCACAGGATCTGTTTGACACGGCTCCGCCTGCTCCGACAGATCCACTGATCCCAGGCAGTGCGCAATCGCTTGTCAGCTGGGAAGCAATGGGGCAACCGGGACGCAACTTCGTCACCGGCGCTGACACCGCAGCCGACATTGAAGCCTTCTCGGGTCGCCCGGCAAAACGCCCGATCCGCGTTTATGTCGGCCGCGCTCAGGATGATGACCCGAAAGAGCGTGCCCGACTGGCGCTCGAAGAGCTGAAACGCCTCAATGCTTTTGATCGCAAAGTCCTTCTGGTCGCCAGTCCAACCGGCACCGGCTGGCTGGATCCGGGCGCGCACGAAACACTCGAATTCATCGAAAACGGGGATATCGCGACCGTCGCTGTGCAATATTCCTACCTGCAATCCCCTCTGGCGCTGGTGATAGAAACAGCTACCGGCCTTGATCAGGCAACAGCGACAATGCAGACGATATACGATTACTGGCTGACATTGCCGGAGGATGACCGTCCGCAGCTGTTCATGCATGGTATCAGTCTCGGCGCCTGGTCGTCGATGTATTCCTTCAATGTCTTTCAGATGATGAACCAGCCGGTGGCTGGTGCGCTGTGGGCCGGTCCGCCCTTCCCGTCTGAAATCTGGCGACAGACTGTTGCGGCCCGCAACGAAGGCACGCCCTACGTATTGCCGAAGGTCGGCAATAATGAAGTCGTTCGTTTTTCCTCGCAGTATCGCACACCGGAATCCGAAGGCAACGCATGGGGCAGGATCAGAATTAATTTCCTCCAGTATGCCTCAGACCCGATTGTCTTTTTCGAGCCGGGTGCATTCTGGTTCGAACCGCAGTGGATGAAAGAAAAGCCAGCACCTGATGTATCACCGAAGCTGCGCTTCATGCCGGTGGTCACCCAGTTTCAGCTGGCGCTCGATATGGCACTGGCCAAGGCGCTGCCAGCGGGATACGGCCACAACTATGTCGCACGTGACTATATCGACGCATGGGTTGCCGTTACAAATCCGGAAAACTGGACGCCAGAGATGACGGAAAGGCTGAAATCGATCTGCAATCTTGGAAAAGATATGGGCTGCGAGATTCCCTGATCCGGAGCCCATTCTTATCCTTTGTTCAGCCTGTAAGCTGCAAGACTGCGCTGCACGCTGCCGAATATCCGATTAAGGCGCACGCAGATCCGCTCGCCAACAGTGATATCGTCTGCGAATTTATATCGTGTGCCGATATCACTGGAAAGCGGGCTGGCCGTATCGACATCGAAATCAGCGAAAACCGGATATGGCAGAATGCCGAACACCGCGACACCATGGGCGTAGCTGCGATCCATCATAATATCAATCGGCGCGAACAGCTGACGGCAATAACCCGCAAGCGTCTTCGCTGCCTGCCGCGATATCAGGTAGGCCGCCGTATCAAGCGGACCATACGCAAAACGCACGCATTGGCGGCCACCTGAAAGGCTTTGCATTTTCTTCTGCGGCCGCTGTTTTTTACCACTCAGTTTCAAAAATCCGATTTCCTGAAGGTCGGTTTCATTCAGAATGTCCGCCAGGTTCGCGCTGAAAACGGCATCGTCTTCCATAATCAGGTAATAGTCGGCTTCCGGATCCTCTGCGAGCTGATCCCACAGCGTGATGTGGCTCGCTGCACAGGCCTTTTCCGTCTGCATCATCGCCCGTCCTGTGAAACGGCGCGCCTGTTTTTCATCATAAGTCAGAAAGTTTTCATCCAGCGTATCCGGAGTAATGGCTGAAAAAACCTCGACCGCCATGCCCACCTGATCTGCCTGTGAGAAGAAGTGCTCGCGCCGAAACGTGTTCTTCTCAACATTGATGACAAAGGCCTTGATGCGGTCCGCTTTCGCCATTGTGGGTTCCTGCCTGACTTCGAGATATACGATTTGCGCCCTTTTCCTATTGCAAGGCGGTTTTAAGAGCAATCGCAACTCGTTCTCAAAGAGGCATGCGGCCCGGCGCTGAGGTATCAGGATGAAAGAAACTGATGGAAATCGGTCACACTCAAAGCACCAAGTTTAAATTTCCCGCTTTTGTGACCATTGATTTCTTTGAACCGGGGACCCGCTCAGCTACAAGCCAGTTATAAACTGCATATTCCCTTTTAGTTATGAGGCTTTGATGTTCATCGATAAAACGGTGTCACGCCGGGCGTTTCTCCTCGGCACACTTTCCGCCACAGCAGCGCTTGCAGGGTGTGTCAGCACACGCGATGGCATGAGCCCATCCGGCAAACCACTTGTTGCAGGCACGCCCTACACGGAAGCCGAGCTGAATGCGATGTACGGCCCGCTTGAAGACAACGGATACATGATTCCGGCTGTTCCGTGGCAACAGATAGCCCCTCAGTACTATCGTCAGCGGGTCGATTATGAAACCACCGAAGTTCCAGGCACCGTGATCGTCGATACACCGAACCGCTTCCTTTACCTCGTCGAGGAAAACGGAAAGGCCATGCGCTATGGTGTCGGCATTGGTCGCGCAGGCTTTTCCTGGGGTGGCAACGGTGTGATCAAATGGAAGCAGGAATGGCCGAAGTGGTTCCCGCCGCAGGAAATGATCGAGCGCCAGCCCGAGCTGAAAGAATATTCCGAGAAGAATGGCGGCATGCCGGCCGGACTGATGAACCCGCTCGGTGCACGCGCGCTTTACATTTTTGAAAATGGCAAGGACACGCTCTACCGCGTTCACGGCAACCCGGAATGGAATTCCATCGGTAAAGCCGTTTCTTCAGGCTGCATCCGCATGCTGAACCAGGATGTGATCGATCTTTATAACCGCGTCGACAATCTGCCGGTCAAGATCGTCGTCATTCAGTAAAAGCATATTCAAACCGGCGCTCCGCTTTTCAAAGCGCCGGTTTCTTTTTCAAGCCCCACTGAACTGGGCAGCGTGAAGCCGGGCATAAGCCCCGCTCTCTTTCAGCAAGTCATCATGCGTTCCGGTCTCGATGATCCGCCCACCTTCGACGACAGCAATACGGTCGGCATTTTGGATTGTTGCAAGACGATGGGCGATCACGAGCGTCGTGCGCCCCTTGGCAAGTTGGTCAAGCGATGCCTGAATAGCCCGTTCCGTTGCAGTGTCGAGCGCCGAAGTCGCCTCATCGAGAATCAGAATTGGCGGATTTTTCAGAAACATCCGGGCAATAGACAGTCTCTGCTTCTGCCCGCCTGAAAGCTTGACACCACGCTCCCCAATAACAGTTTCCATCCCTTGCGGCAGCGCCTCAATCACTTCATCCAGCCGCGCATGCCGGGCTGCTTCAGCGATTTCTGCATCACTGGCATTGAGCTTTCCATAGGCGATATTCTCGCGAACCGTTCCGCCGAACAGGAATACATCCTGCTGCACAACGCCGATATGTGAGCGCAGTGAGGCCAGCGTAATATCGCGAACATCGGTCCCATCGATCAGGATCGCGCCATCCGTCACCTCGTAAAAACGTGGCAACAGCGAGCAAATGGTTGTTTTGCCCGCGCCGGATGGGCCCACGAAAGCAATCGTCTCACCGGCACGCACCGAAAGGCAAATCTCTTTCAGCGCGGGGCGGCCATTCACCGCGTACCGAAATCCGACATTGTCGAAGACGATATCGCCGAGGACCATTTCTACCGGTTTTGCATCCGCCCGGTCTGCAATATCGGGTTCTGTATCAATCAGTTCGGTAAAACTCTTAAAGCCGGCAAGCCCACGCGGATAGAGTTCAATCATCGCGTTGATCTTGTCGACAGGGCGCATGAAGACGTTGACAAGAAGCAGGAAGGAAATAAAGCCACCTTCAGTCAGTTCACCGCGGATCACAAACCATGCTCCGGCGACCATAACCAGCATCTGCACCAGACGCATGCCCATATAGGACAGCGATAGGCCAGCGGCCATGTACCAGTAGCCTTCAAGCTTGGTCTCACGGTAACTGTGGTTGTCAGCCTCAAACAAGGCCTGTTCATGGTCTTCATTGGCGAAAGCCTGAACCACACGCATCCCGCCAACATTTTCCTCGATCCGCGTGTTAAAACCCTTCACGCGGCGGAAAATCTTTTCCGCATTGACGGTCATGCGCTGGCCGAAATGAGTAATAACCCAGATGATCAGTGGTGCGACCAGCGCCGTCAGGAGGGCGAGTTCCAGATTCGTCACAGCCATCAGCACGAACGCGCCGACAAACGTCATGAGAGCCAGGAATACATCCTCAGGCCCGTGATGAGCGATCTCGCCGATATCTTCCAGATCCTTGGTCAGACGGCCAACCAGATGTCCGGTCTTGTTGTTGTCAAAAAAAGCGAAAGAAAGCTTTTGCACATGCGCGAAGGCCTCACGGCGCATATCGGTTTCGATATTGATCCCAAGCCGGTGCCCCCAATACGTGACAACTGTCATCAGGCCGGTATTGATAAAATAAACGCCCAGCAGAATAAGCGCCGCAATGGAAATCAGCATCCAGTTATGACCCGGCAAAAGCCTGTCGACAAAGATCTGCACCGCGACCGGAAATCCCAGTTCCATCAGCCCCGACAAGACAGCAAAGCCAAAATCCAGAATGAAAAGCCCGCGATAAGGCCGGTAATAGGAGAAAAATCTACGAATCATGAAACTGGCACCGAGTGGGATGAACTGAGCTGAGGATCGGCAAGGCTGCCGCCGCCGAAACGAATTTTGGCGCTCCTACCGGGATGTACCCTGCCTCTTGCAAAACGGCAAGAATGACCAAACACGACACAAAACTGTTACATAAGCGTGGAAACCGCCGATGATCGCTTGCAACGCGCGCTAACTCAGGCATGCTGATTATCAAGGAGCCGGTTACCAGGGCACCTCATGGCGGAACCGGCAACTAAGGAGGGCAGGCATGGACATTCGCCGTATGAAAGTCTGGATGCTGGACACACCATTTGATGACCAGCCGCCTCTTGCCCCGGATGATACGAAGCCGGACTGTCTCTGTCTGCCTGTGACAGGGTGCCAAAACCTCTCAGAACGCGTTTCGACGCTTCGTACGCTTCTGCCTGCCCTGCCCGTTTTCCTGATCTGTGACCCGATTTCCGAAGCCTACAATGTCTCGGCCTTCACGGCTGCGGCCAGCGCTGCACCGGATGGCATCATTCTGCGCGGCGTAGAACATGCAGCGCGCATTCAGATGGCAGAAACATTGTTGCGCGTCGTCGAAGCACGAAACGGACTCGACGAAGGGTCCATCGCACTGATCGCGATGATCGGAGATAACGCTGGCGGACTTCTGAATGCCGGTCAGTTTAGTCATCGCCTGGAGCGGTTGATCGCGCTTGGCTATGATGCCTTCACGCTGGATGGCCAGCGTAACGGTGACGACAAAGCCAGCGACAGTATGCGCTACGGCGCTGTGGCTACGATGCTCGCGGCGCGGCGCCTTGGCATACCGGCCATCGATTTCACCGGCAGCACTGTCGAAGCAAGCCTTTATGAAAGTGATTGCGAGCGCGCCGCGCGTTCCGGTTTTGCCGGAAAACTTGCAGCGCACCCCGCACATATTGGAATGATCAAACAGGCGTTCGGAAACGCCTGATCAGCACTCTATGCGGGACGCTTCATCATGAACGGCTCCCCGCCATCGCAATAATCCATGTACCCCATGCGGGCCAGAGGACGCACTTTCTGCATATCCAGAATCCCGTCTTTCAGCGCTTCGTCACGAATATGAATGGCCACAACCTGGCCGAAAACGAGCTTGTTGGGGGAAGCTGCATCGTCCAGCGTCGGAGGATCCATAATCGTTGTCATCCGGCATTCCAGCGCCGCATATGCCTCACCGACAAACGGCGCATTAACCAGTCTGCTGTTTACCGCGGTCAGCCCCGCGGCATCAAACTCACTGACCTCGGCAGCCAGCGGAGCGGATGAGATATTCATCTGCTCTGCAAGATCCCGACTTGCCAGACTGACCGTGAAAACGCCGGTTTCCGCGATATTGCGTACACTGTCTTTGATGCCGCTTGACGAAAACATTACGACTTTTGGCTGGTCCGCCACAGCGTTGAAGAAAGAGTATGGTCCGAGATTATCGTGTCCGTCCGCGCTGCGCGATCCGATCCAGCCGATCGGTCGCGGCGATACAATGGCTTTGAATGGATCATGCGGCAGGCCGTGGCGATTTTCACCGGTTTCATAAAACATGGCTTAAAATGCTCCGCGCCAGGTCACAACATCTTCCAGCGCAGGGCGAACACGTTCAAACGGAGCCTCGGTGCGCGTGCCGATATGCACGAAACCTGCAACCTTCTCTGTTTCTTTTACGCCAAGCGCTGGCCAGGCACGATTATCGAATGCATACCACTCGGAAAGCCAGTTTGCACCGTAGCCAAAAGCGTTCGCTGCCAAAAGCAGATTATGGCACGCAGCACCAGCAGACATGATCTGTTCCCATTCCGGGATCTTGGGATGGACAGCAGCCCGGCTGATAACCCCGATCACGAGTGGTGCACGTGTGAAGCGGCCACGTTCAAGCGCAAGCCGTTCATCTGACGCCTGAGGATCATCGGACATGACGATTTGTGCAAGTGCGTCGCCAGCCTTTGCGCGTTCTTCTCCCGCATAAACAATAAAGCGCCATGGGGCCAGTTTACCATGATCCGGCACACGCGACGCGATTGTCAGCATCTCTTCAACCTGTTCACGAACCGGCGCCGGCTCATCAAGTTGAAGGACGGGTGTCGAGCGACGGCTTTTCAGAAAAGAGATCAGTTCGGGATTTTTGGAGTTCAAGACAAACCTCATTCACGCAATTTACGGCCCGCACCCTTGAAAATGCCACGAAATTCAGGTCAGTACACAGGCAAAACGCCGCTTCTTCGACGAGTTTTTGTTGGAGCAGGCAACGAACAAATGGCATCATGACAGCCGCCATTAAGACGGTCAGAATGATGTCTTCTGAAGTGAACGCTTCCGACAGGCAAGTCAACCGGCGAACAGCATGTACCCTCACCCTTCACCTATCCGCGTCTTTCTGAGAACAACATCAACATTGTTTCTGGCGTCTGTTCTGCTGGCATTTGTGCAGCTGACATCAGCCACGGCGCAGACCACATCACCCTTCGCGCAAATGGGAGGAGCAAAAAGGGAAAGTGTTTCGGTCTCCCTTCAGGCCGCACTCAGTGAGGACGGAGCGCCGATTGAAGATGGCCTCGTCTGGCGGGTCTTTGAAACTATTCCGGATGCCGATGGTCAGCTCTCTCTGGTTGCCTCGGCTGAAGGCGGTTCGCAGACAATGACCCTGCCGGCAGGCACCTATTTCATCAATTGCACATTCGGGTATGCCTCAACCACGCGCAAGGTTTCACTGAAAAATGCGGGGGAGACGGAAGAACTGTCTTTCGACCTGAATGCCGGTGGCCTCGTATTGCAGGCTACTCTTGGAGACGACCGCCCGACGGACCCAGAAAAATTGCGCTTTGCGATTTACAGCGGTGAAGGCGAAAACCGCAATCTGGTGCTCGACGACATAAAACCGGACACAATCGTTCGCCTGCGTGCCGGAACGTATGACATTGTTTCCACCTACGGCAGCTTAAATGCTGAAACCCAGGCCCGCCTGAATGTCAGAGCAGGCAAGGTGATCGAGGCGACACTGAAACAGAAAGCTGCAGTCGTAACGCTTAAACTGGTTTCGAAAAGCGGGAACGAAGCGATCGCCGATACGGCGTGGACGGTTCTGGGCGCTTCCGGCGATATGCTTCTGGAAAGCAAAATCGCATCTCCGTCCATGATCCTGGCGGAAGGGAATTATACCGCTATCGCGCGTAATCAGCAGGATGTGTACGAAAAGTCATTCACCGTCAGTCCCGGCCCTGCACAGAATGTCGAGTTAATTCTGAACCTTGACAAAGCCACAATGGACGATGAAATTACAGATTGATACAATCTGTAATTTGCAACCGGGACATTGCGGTGAAAGCTTATGTTATAAACCTTGCACGCCGCACTGATCGTCTTCGCTATATCAGTGGTGAATTCTCACAGGCAGGATTAAGCTTCGAGCGCGTGGAAGCTGTAGACGGTCAAACGCTGTCAGATGATGATATCCGGCTTCATCGGGCTTATCCGGACGGACTTTGCTATAAGCTGAACCGCGCACATATCGGTTGCCATCTCAGTCACAAGCTGGCCTGGTCAAAGTTCCTGCAAACTGCAGAGCCCTTTGCCGCGATTTTCGAAGATGACGTTCATCTGGGCAGAGGGATCGCGGAGTTGCTTGAAACAGCGAAAGACTGTTTCCCCGAAAAGGCCCATGTCATAAAGCTCGATACCTGGGGCACACCGATCAGGCTCTACAAAAATGAATCGCATCCGCTTGAAACGAGACAGCTTTTCAGGCTCGCCGGAAGACACTATGGCGCTGCTGGCTATATTGTTTCGCGCGAAGGCGCAAAGTGTCTGCTCACCAATAGCGGCAAGCTCTCATTCGGCGTCGATGCTCTGCTCTTTGACCCCCGCCTTCCCTTAAAACCTGCAATTCGGGTTTTCCAGCTCGATCCTGCAATTGTCGGGCAGGACAATCTGAGGGGTATACCCGAAAACCTGTACCAGAAACTCACATCAGACATCGGAAATCAGACGGAATGCGCCGACAAGTCTTACGGATGCTCGCCGTGGCAGATCGCAAAGAACAGAATGAAGGACCGCCTGCGCGCTTTCAGGATGGTTGCAGAAAGAGTTCTCAAGCGCACCGTTAAAAGGGTCATCTGCTTCGAATAAAAAAGCCGGAGCACTGGGCCCCGGCCTTTTTTTTCATTCTCACCGTTACTCAGCGGCTTCAGCAAGCAAGCGCTTCCTGTCGGGCGGCGTTGCTTCATCTACAAGCATTGCCAAGGCATCATTCAGCGACATCGAAACCTGATCGCGCGAACCGAGACGGCGTATATTGACGGTTTCTTCTTCCGCCTCACGCATGCCGCACACCAGAATAACCGGAACCTTGCCGACCGAGTGTTCGCGGACCTTGTAGTTGATCTTCTCATTGCGGAAGTCAGTTTCCACGGAAAGACCAGCCGCCCGAAGTTTTTTGGCGACCTTGCGACCATAGTCGTCAGCTTCCGTCGTGATTGTTGCAACAACGACCTGAAGCGGCGCAAACCAGAGCGGCATGTGACCGGCATGGTTTTCAATCAGGATGCCAAGAAAACGCTCAAGCGATCCGCAAATTGCACGATGCACCATCACCGGCTGGCGTTTTTCTGATGCAGCATCAATATAGAATGCACCGAAACGTTCCGGCAGATTGAAGTCCACTTGCGTGGTGCCGCACTGCCACTCACGGCCGATGGCATCTTTCAGGGTATACTCGAATTTCGGACCATAAAATGCGCCCTCACCCGGCAAAATCCCGGTTTTGATGCGGCCACCCGACTGTTCCTCGATCGTCTTCAGAACCTCGGTCATGATGGCTTCGGCATGATCCCAGCTTTCGTCGGATCCAACGCGCTTTTCCGGGCGGGTCGACAGCTTCACAACGATCTCGCCGAATCCGAAATCCTCGTAAACCGACAAAATGAGATCGTTGATCTTCAGGCATTCCTCGGCGAGCTGCTCTTCGGTGCAGAACACATGTGCATCATCCTGAGTAAAGCCACGCACACGCATCAGACCATGCATAGCACCGGAAGGCTCATAGCGATGAACAACACCGAATTCGGCATACCGGATAGGCAGTTCACGGTAAGACTTAAGCCCGTGCTTGAAGAGCTGAACATGCCCCGGGCAGTTCATCGGCTTCAGCGCAAAAACGCGTTTATCCTCAGCCTCCTCATCTGCACAGGAAACGGCGAACATGTTTTCGCGATACCATTCCCAGTGACCAGAGGTCTTCCAGAGTGCCGTATCAAGAACCTGCGGGGCATTCACCTCCTCATAGTCACCTTCCAGGCGGCGACGCATGTAGGCGGTCAGTGACTGGAACATACGCCACCCCTTGGAGTGCCAGAAAACCGTTCCCGGTCCCTCTTCCTGAAAATGGAAGAGGTCCATCTCACGCCCAAGACGGCGATGATCACGCTTTTCAGCCTCTTCAAGAAAATTCAGGTAGGCATCAAGCTGCTTCTTGTCGGCCCACGCGGTTCCGTAAATACGGGTCAGCATCGGATTATTGCTGTCACCGCGCCAATATGCACCGGCGACTTTCATCAGCTTGAACGCTTCGCCGATTTGCCCGGTCGACGTCATATGCGGACCACGGCAAAGATCGAACCAGTCACCCTGGTGATAGATTTTCACATCCTGATCAGCGGGAATTGCGTCGATGAGCTCGACCTTGTAGGCCTCCCCTTTCTCCGCGAAAACCTGCTTGGCTTTGTCACGCGACCAGACTTCCTTGGTGAAGGGAGCGTTGCGCTTGATGATTTCCTTCATTTTCTTTTCGATCTTGGGCAGATCGTCAGGCGTGAAAGGAACCTCACGGGCAAAGTCATAATAGAAGCCGTTTTCGATAACGGGGCCAATGGTTACCTGTGTGCCAGGCCACAGCTCCTGCACAGCTTCAGCCATCACATGCGCTGCATCGTGGCGGATCAGTTCCAGAGCACGGTCATCCGTGCGCGTTACGATCTCAATACGACCGTCGGCAACCGGATCGGCAAGGTCGCGCAGCTCGCCATCAAGCGCTATCGCGACGGCTTTCTTGGCCAGCGACTTGGAAATAGACTCAGCAACGTCGTGGCCGGTGGTGCCAGCTTCGTATTCGCGCTTTGAGCCATCAGGAAAAGTAAGGGAAATCTGGTCAGACATATGTCACTCCTTAAGCCAGTCCCGCCAACGAATGCGGGTGGACGTCATTGCCTTTCATAAAGAAAGGCGAACTAAGCGAAGTCGCTGAATAGAGAAATTTTGGCAGTCCGTAAACCCGCAACCTTGAAGGGTTCATTCGGACATGGCCAGTCGCGCCTCTCGCATGGAAAGCACCGCTGCGACAAAGAAGCAAAAAGCACCAGCCCAAAGGTTGGCGTTGGAGAGCGGAACAATCCAGTCAGCTTCTTGACCGTGTGGAACGTAGGCCAGCGTGGAGGCGACCATAAAGAAGATACACCCAACGAAATTCACCATTACGATCCACCACGCGATTTCTTTTGGCTTGAAGGCAAAATGCGCGTGGCATGTTTCCATCACCGCAAAATAAGCAGAAACCAGAAACAGCACCGA
This sequence comes from Martelella mediterranea, assembly GCF_004342225.1. Classification (GTDB taxonomy): domain Bacteria; phylum Pseudomonadota; class Alphaproteobacteria; order Rhizobiales; family Rhizobiaceae; genus Martelella; species Martelella mediterranea_B. The sequence continues at coordinate 63,201 of NZ_SMAR01000008.1, forward strand.
ACCAATCATGCCCGGAAGCCAGATCACAACATCCTGAGCCACCCAGCCAGCCGGTGCCTTGATCGCATCAAACGTATTGAAATTAAACGCAATCGTGCCAACGAACTGGGTGATCGCACTCAGCCAGCCAAGACTGCCGGGCTGCCATCCCAGCAAAGCTGGCCGTATGCGAGCACCACTCGACGCGTCTTCCAATGAAAAGACTTTGGCATTGGCCGCCTGGAAGTTCTGCAGAAAGCCTGCCGTGGTAAACGGGATAGATCCGGCAAAAAAGGTGATGTTCGCCGTCAGCGCCGAGATCTTCATTATATGCTCTGGCATCAGCGCCATAACGCTGCCCAGCATAAAAAGGAACGAGCCTGTGGCAAAGATCAGCCCCATAACCCAGTTGTAGCCATAGCTTTGCCAGATTGGTGTTTCATCGGCTGCAATCAGGCGGTCACGCGGCCTGAGGCCTTTCCTGTGATCGCGGGCACGCCAGATGATGTGATGGCCCTGATGATGGTAACTGCGGAATGTGATGAAGCCCAGCGGACCCTTCTCATCGCCGTGCGCGGCACCTTCCCCCTGCACTTGCTGCTTCATTTCACGGAGCCTTTTACTGAACCGGCCTGCCACACGACTTTCATGCGTCTGTTCCTAGCAATCAGAATTTCAGGCTTCAGGATTGAGTGCGAACCAATCAGTCACCGTTTTTTCCGCTTTCCAGCTTCATATAGTCAAGCGGCAGTTCTGTCGAAAACTTGATCTGCTCCATCGCAAACGATGATGACACATCCCGGATCTCAATCTTCTCGATGAGCTTTTTGTAGAAAGCGTCATATGCCCCAATGTCAGGAACGACGACGCGGAGAAGGTAATCGACGTCACCGCTCATCCGGTAAAATTCAAGAACCTCCGGGAAACCGGCGATAACCTCTGAGAACCGGCGCAGCCATTCCACCGAGTGCGTATTGGTTCGGATGGCGACGAACACGGTGACGTTTGCATTCACCTTTTCAGGATCGAGGAGCGCCACGCGGCCTTTGATGACACCCTCTTCCTCCATCTTCTGGATCCGGCGCCAGCAAGGGGTCGTCGAAAGCCCAACCTTCTTTCCGATATCGGCCACCGCAAGCGTTGTGTCGGACTGCAAAAGGCGCAAAATTTTTCTGTCCAGACGATCCATTTAACCTCTCCATGAAAATTTATTCTTTTCATAGCAGATTCTGAACGGATTGGAAGTCTGTCTTCAGTCAGCCAGTTCACGGACAGCCGTTTTCAAAACGGGTAGCACTTCATCTTCGAACCATGGATGCTTCTTCAGCCAGGCAGTGTTGCGCCAGCTCGGGTGCGGCAGAGGCAAAACCCGCCGTTCCTGATTGGTGAAATAGAATCTGCGCCATTGCCGAACAGTTTCCGTCAGGGTTTTCTCGCACCCGGCACCAAGGTGCCATTTTTGTGCATATTGTCCGATCGCAATCACCAGACGCAGCTGTGGCATGGCTGACATAGCTTCCATGCGCCATGCTGGAGCGCATTCTTTGCGTGGCGGCAAATCATGCCCCTTGTCATTATACCCCGGAAAGCAGAACCCCATTGGCAGGATTGCAAAGCGGTCCGGATCATAAAACGCGTCACGGTCAACACCGAGCCAGTCACGAAGCCGATCGCCGGAACGGTCGTTAAAAGGCAAGCCACTTTCGTGCACACGCAGTCCGGGCGCCTGCCCTGCAATCAGGATTTTGGCGGAGGAAGAAAGCGTCGCAACCGGTCGGGGCTCATGCGGCAAGCGCTTTTCCGAACCACCGGAAGGGTTGTCGCGACATATCCGGCACGCTTTGATTCTGCAGGCCAGCTCTTCGGTGTTCATTTTGATGCGCAAATCGTCTCCTGCAGGAAGCATAAGGGCGATCCGGTTTTAAACCTGTTACCGCCAGCTTAAAAAACAAGGCTAACAAAGTGTTGACGGGAAGCATTTCTTAACAATTCGTTCTTAAGGTGGAAAGCATGGAAAGACGGGGAAGCCATGCTGCAACGGTTCAAAGCAATGACGGGTCTTACACACGCGACACATCGGTTCTTAACACTGAAACCGGCGCATCTTCACGAGGCGGCCGGAGAGAGCGTTGCTACGAATGACCCGAACGCACTTAGAGATCAGCTTCTGAGCGTGGAAAACAATATCGTTGTGACTATGGCCCTGATCGCAATCGCGACCGGCGGGCTCTTCTATCTCGGGCACCCCGCCACCATGATCGTTGCCTGGGCAGTCATAGCACTTGCGCTGGCAGTTGCAGGTTACGGCATCTGCAGAAAAGCCAGAAATCTCGAAGGAAAAACAGTTTCGCTTGAAAAATGGTCCATCCAGATCACTGCAGCACTCTGGCTGGTATCAGGTGGCTGGGCACTTCTGGCATGGTTTCCGTGTGACAGTTGCTCGGCAGTTGCCTTCCCCTTTTTCAAAGGCGCGATGGTTCTGGTTTCCCTGACCTCGCTTACGCTCAGTGCAGCCCTGATACGCCATGCGACATGGCATGTGTTTGCACCATCGATCCTGACGTTCAGCATCGCCGCATTTCTAGAAAAACGCCCGGCAGATGTCGCCTTTGCGACCATTCTGGCTCTGGTGGTGGTTTTCATTGCATTCATACAGTCAAAGCTGCATGAAAATGCCAGAGCGCTTCACGAAGCAGAACGCGAGAAAGACGCTGTCAATCAGGCACTGGCTTTCAGCATCAAGCAGACGGAAACGGCGGCAGGTGCCGCGCGTACCGCCAACCGCTCGAAGGCGGCATTTCTGGCGGCAATGTCGCATGACCTTCGCACACCGCTCAACGCGATTATCGGCTTTTCCGAGGTCATGAAAGACGAAATGATGGGGCCGGTCGGCAATGCCCATTACGCCAGTTACGTTGATGATATTCACAGATCCGGGCGCCATTTGCTCGATATGATAGATGGCGTTCTGGATCTGTCACGGCTGGAGGCTGGCGGCTATTCACTCCACGAACAGACGATCTACCTCGCCGATATCGTGGAAGCCTCAATTGCCATGGTGCGCCCGGAAGCCGAGCGGCACTCGATCAGGATATTTCACGAGCACGATCACAACATGGCACCGCTGCTTGCCGATGAGCGCGCCCTGAAACAAATCCTCGTCAATCTGCTTTCAAACGCCATCAAGTTCTCGCCGGACAATACTGAAATCGTCATTGGCTCAGGCTGGACGGAAAACGGCGGGCAGCTGCTTTGTGTTCGTGACTATGGCAGCGGCATGGATCATGACACGCTGGAAAATGCCACGATTGCATTTCAGCGCGGCACCGATGCGCATCAAACCGAAGGCGTTGGCCTCGGTCTTTCCATCGTTCACCAGCTTGCCCTGGCACATGAGGCCGAGCTGATGCTTGAATCTGAACCCGGCAAAGGCACACTGGCTGTCGTCAGCTTTCCGATGAAGCGCGTTGCTCCCTGTCCGGCTGACATGCTTGAGGACAGTAAAACCGGCCTGAAAATGCCGGTACGCCCCGCAGAAACTTTGCCATTTGAAGCCGATAGTCTGGAAATTGAGGCGTCCGACCTTTCTCTGGAGGCCACACCCGATACCGCGACTGAAAGCCTTGTGAGCCAAGCCAGCCAATGGCACCATTCAGGTGCCAATGACGACAGCACTGATGCGCTCGCACTGGATGCACTGATTGAAGCGGAAATTGTCGCCGCACTCGACACTGAAGCTCGAGAACGCGCTCGTGAAGCGGCGAATGCGGCTTAAAGCATCGGGCGATACTTACCAGTCGCCTCCAAGTTAGCAGAGATTGACGAAAACGAATGACGACTTACCCAGAAATCGAAACGGAAAGGCTCCACCTAAGACCGGTCGCGATGGCGGACTGGCCGGATTATTGCGCGCTCATGCAGTCTGAACGTGCCTGTTTCATGAACGGACCGCATTCTGTTTCCGGAGCCTGGGGGATGTTCTGCCACGATGTTGCACAATGGGAATTGTTCGGTCACGGCGCATTGATGTTCCATCTGAAAGACAAAAGCGATTGTCTTGGTCAGGTCGCCATTAATGCCGGACCTCTGTTTCCCGAACATGAGCTTGGCTGGCTCGTCTATCCGCACGCTGAAGGCAAAGGCTATGCTGGTGAAGCCGCAGCGGCAATGCGCGACTGGGCATTCAACACGTTTGGACTGAAAACACTTGTAAGCTACATTGATCCTGACAATCAGCGCTCAATCCGGCTCGCAGAGCGCCTTGGCGCTATGCGCGATGATGCTGCAGATCGCCCGGCACCGGAAGATCTGGTTTACCGCCACATACGGCCTTAATGCACAGGCATGGAAGGGCGAGCTGGCTGAACCCTGGTGGTTCGATTCCGGCATTTGGTTCCCTTTCCGCACGCGCTTATCCAAATGCCGAAATCAAAAGAACCGCTAGCCAAGTTTATGTTTCTAGTGGAATTTTTGAATTTGACATTTGAAACGATCACTGACGGCAGGCGGGATTCAAATGTCAAATTCATTCCACTAGAAAAAAACGACGGCAATTGCATAAATAAAATTGCAGCAGATCAGGCAGAATGTCGCAAAAGACCCGAGATCCTTGGCGTGCTTGCCTTCGACCGAACGCTCCGGCGAGACACGGTCGACCAGTTCTTCGACCGCCGTGTTCAGCGCTTCAGCTGCAAAAAGTGCGAACATCAGAATGATGAAGACCATGAACTGTGTCGCAGTCGCGCCAGCCAGAAAAAACACGATCACGCCAATCACGAACCCAAGCAATTCGTGTCGGAATGCCTCTTCTCTGAGCAAGCGCACAAATCCCTGAAAAGAATACCGGCTGGCAGCGATCAGATGACGAACGCCTTTTTCCTTTTTGACGGGACCGTTCGTCATGGGTCTACCTCTTCGCTATCCAGACAGGATTTGTCATTCCAGATACAGAAGCGCCGCCAGAGGCGGCGCAAATCCGGTGCAATCTGCCATTTATGCGTGACACTTCTAAGACATGATAGCGTTCTGATTTTACTTTAGGAACTGCGGTTCGTAACCCCAGCCTCCTCAAACGTCGCCATGCCTGTGTGGCAGGCCGCTGCAGATTTAACGAGACTTGCGGCCAGTGCTGCTCCTGTCCCCTCACCCAGCCGCATACCAAGTGCCAGCAGTGGTGTCTTTCCAAGTTTCTGGATCAGTTTGAGATGTCCGGGTTCTGCCGAGACGTGTCCAATCAGGCAGTGATCGAGCGCTGAAGGGTTGGCCGCTTTCAAGACCGCAGCCGCCGCGGTCACGACGTATCCGTCGAGCAGCACCGGCACCTTTTGCATGCGCGCGGCAATGATGGCTCCGGCAATGGCAGCGAATTCGCGCCCGCCAAGCCGGCGCAGCAACTCCAGCGGGTCTGAGAGATGGTCCTTGTGAAAGGCGACCGCCTCTTCGACAACAGCAATCTTGCGCTCCAGCATATCACCTTCGGCGCCGGTTCCCGGACCGACCCAGTCAGCCGCTGAACCACCATAAAGGCCATAGCATATTGCGGCTGCAATCGTGGTGTTCCCAATGCCCATTTCGCCGAGACAAAGCAGATCGACACCACCAGCCACTGATTCCATGCCATAGGCCATGGTTGCCGCACAGTCCCGCTCAGAGAGCGCCGCCTCCGTCGTGATATCGCCTGTCGGATAATCAAGTGCGAGGTCAAAGATCTTCAGGCTGAGATCGACATTCGCACAGATCTGGTTGATCGCCGCTCCGCCTGCCGCGAAATTCTCCACCATCTGTTGTGTGACCGTCGCCGGATAGGGCGAAACACCTTTGGCTGCGATACCATGATTGCCGGCAAAAACAGCAACCATTGGCCTGTTTACAGCCGGTGTGCGGCCACTCCACGCAGCCAGCCACATCGCGATCTCCTCAAGCCGGCCAAGTGAACCCTCCGGCTTGGTAAGCAGTCCATTTCGCTTCCGTGCAGCGGAGAGTGCCGATGTATCAGCCCCCGGAAGGGCCTCAAGCAAAGCGCGAAAATCGTCAAAAGGCTGGCCGTTTGCAGTCATGGCTGGAAATCCTCAATGCGGGCATGGCGGACGACGCAGTCTTCCGCCGGAAATGAATTTGATAGGTTTCATAAATTGCAATAAGCCGGTTCTCAACATAAAGCCGGAAAAATCAATCCGACAAACGGGAAAGAACCACTTGAAAAAAAGAGGCCTCATTTCAGACCTTGCCGAGGCGACGGCGTTTCTGACGCGGCTTCCGGTTCCCGAACGCCTGTTTTATCAGGAACATTCTGGCTCTGATGCTTCATGGGCCTTCCCGCTGGCAGCAGTTCTCGCCGTTCTGCCTTCTGCCGCTCTTCTTCTGCTCATTTCAACGATTGGCGGCAGCACCGCACTCTCCGTATTTCTGGCACTTTGCCTCTACGTTCTCGTCACGGGCGCTTTGCACGAGGACGGTCTGGCCGATTGCGCGGATGGTCTGTTTGGTGGCAAGTCCAAAGAAAATGTACTTGCGATCATGAAAGACAGTCGCATCGGCACTTATGGTGTGCTGGCACTCGTTTTCTCGGTCGGACTTCGCCTCATCGCTCTTAGCCATCTGGCGGGGTCGTCGGGCACAGGCTTTGCTGTCGGTGCGCTGATCTGTGGTGCTTCGGCCGGACGTGCGCTGATGCTCGCGCACTGGTCATTCATTCCGCCAGCAAAAAAAGACGGCGCGGCCGCAGCACTCGGCCAGCCCGTTCTTAGCACACTGCTTTCAGGCCTCTTCGCCCCTTTCTTGCTGCTCGCGCTTCTTGCTGTCCTGACCAATTCCATTCCGGCGGTCAGCCTTGCCGTTCTGGCTTCCGGCGTCGCAGCGTTTATGTTCTCGCGTTTCGCGAATCGGCGCATTGGCGGCCATACCGGAGACACGCTGGGCGCCACAGCACAAATCGGCGAGTGCGTCTTTCTTGCAACCCTTGCCATTTTCCTCTGAAGCCCGATATTCCAGCAAGGCTTTAGACGGGACACAAAGGAGATCCGCCTGTGCGCCTTTTCTGGATTCTGACGGCTGTTGTCGCGATTGGCACAATCATGCTGATGGTCACTGGCAATGACGGCACGACGCTTGGGATGAACAGCGACGATTTTGCTGAAGGGCTTTGGCTGGTGCCGATCCTGCTGCTCGTTTCAGCCGGTTTCCTGCAAAGCCGGCGGGATATGGGGGAAATGGTCAGAAACCTCCTGATCTGGATCGCTATCCTTCTGGTTGTGGCAATGGGCTATATCTTCCGACACGATTTTCAGGATATCGGCACACGGCTGATGGGTGGTCTTGTGCCTGGCATGGCCGTAACCACCACCGCGTCCGACGGTCGGCAGCAGGTGGTCATTGGCAAGCGTCGCGACGGACATTTTCAGGTTTCAGCCCGCGTCAACGGAACGGAACTTCCCATGATGGTCGACACAGGCGCAAGCCGCATTACCCTCACTGAACGGGATGCGGAAAAAGCCGGAATAGCAGCCAGTTCGCTGAGCTATACCGTGATGGTTCAAACTGCGAACGGCACAGCGATGGCCGCGCCGGTGAAACTGGATGAAGTGACAATCGGCGGCATTACCCGCCGCAACGTCCCGGCAATGGTGGCAAGCCAGGGCCGGCTTTCCGAAAGCCTGCTGGGGATGAGTTTCCTGTCCACCCTTTCATCCGTCGATATGCGGGCGGATGAACTGCGCCTTACGGACTGACAATCGATTACATCAGTGCATAGAAGAAGCGTGCAGAAATTGTCAGCAGGAACAACCCGAAAAGTACACTCAGCTGGCGGTTTGTGAGCGCGTGAGCTGCCTTTGCACCGAGGGGGGCGACAAGCATTGTGATCGGAATAATCAGAAGCACGGCGGCCCAGTTGATGAACCCGGTTGAAAGCGGAGGCAGGCCCGCACGCCCCCAGCCCCCCCAGATGTTGCCAACAATGGTCGGCAGTGCAATCAGGATTCCGACCCCCGATGAGGTCGCAACGGCCTGGTGCATCGGTCTGTTGTAAAGCGTCATGAATGTGTTGTTGAGCGTGCCGCCGCCAATACCGATCAGGCCAGACAAAAGCCCGATCAGTGTACCACAGCCGAACAGCGCCGGGTTCTTAGGAAGATCATTGCCAAGACGCCATTGCGAAGACTTGCGATAAAGCATCTTCAGCCCAATCAGCAGCGTGATGACTGCAAATGCGCCTTTCAGAACATCTGCGGGCGCATAAGCGATAACAAAGGTCGACAACACGGCCCCCAAAGGCACAGCGACCACCCACCGGCGCAGCACACTCATATCCACAGCACCGCGCCTATAATGCGCCTGAAACGACCTCAGAGATGTTGGAACGATGATCGCAAGCGACGTACCAACACAAAGCTGCATGCGAACGGCTTCATCGACACCAGCCAGCGCGAAGGCCTGATAAAAGACGGGGACAAGAACAGCGCCGCCGCCAATACCAAAAAGTCCGGCCAGAAATCCAGCCACACCACCTGCCAGAATCAAAAGAACAACAAGCTGCAGAACCTCGGTGATGGGCGGCATGGAGTGGACCTCTCAAATGAAGGATAGATGCGTGACGCTCATACAAAATGGGAATTCACGAGAAACGCAAGCCCGGTTTGTCATCAAAGCGTGATCTTTTTAGCTTATCTGAATTCTTGGGCAAGCTCAGAAGCCGGCACCCTTCCGGGCATCGGTCTTCTGTTGAGATTTCAGATCAGCTTTTGCTATTGCCCACACTATTATCGAGGTTCTTGTTCAAAGACTTTTATTGACCTTTTGATATTTAAAGCCAAGTTTTTAGCCGACCCTTTCCGGGTCGGCTTTTTTCTTCCCCCAAAGCGCTCTGTCCCGCAAACGCAAAACGCCGGAAGACATATCTGTCCTCCGGCGCTGTTCGGAATATTTTTCCGATCCCAAAGAAGGCTTCAACCGTCGAGATCGACATCCAGAATTGCCATCGAGAAGTTGAAGGAGCGATCGCCATCCTCGTCGTCGAGATAGACAACGCCAACGAACTCATCTTCACGATAAACTTCGCAGGAATCATCTTTACGCGGGCGCGCCCTGACCGCAAATGCAGGACCGAACATGCGCTTGAAATAGGCGTCGAGCTTTTTGATTTCATCAGGCTTCAAGGTGGAAACTCCGTTTGGTCTGTCGGTTGGTGCGCTTGTGCCATGCAACAAACGGCGATGCAAACCCTGCGGACGATTTTCCTCCGCAGTCTTCCTTATGCGACACGTCGCTGCTTTGGTCAGTTTTCCGAAATGATCAGCTGATCCATCGAACGCGCAGGGTCGGAACAACCGGCCGTCCCGATCACCTTGGCAGGCACGCCCGCCACTGTGCTGTTTTCCGGAACAGGTTTCAAAACGACTGACCCAGCAGCAATGCGAGAGCAGTGACCAATTTCGATATTTCCAAGGACTTTCGCCCCTGCCCCGATCAACACACTATGGCCAATCTTCGGATGCCGGTCACCGGTTTCCTTGCCCGTGCCGCCAAGTGTTACCCCCTGCAGGATAGACACATCGTCACCGACTGTGGCCGTCATACCAATCACCACGCCGGTTGCATGATCGAGAAAAATGCCCTTGCCCATCCGCGCTGCGGGGTTGATATCAGTCTGAAAAACGCTTGATGAGCGGCTTTGCAGATAAAGCGCGAAATCCTCTCGCCCGGTATTCCACAACCAGTGCGCCAGGCGGTGCGTCTGGATAGCGTGAAAGCCTTTGAAGTAAAGCACCGGCTCCATGAAACGTGTGCAGGCGGGATCGCGGTCATAAACAGCCTGAATATCAACACGCAGGATATCGCCCCACTCCGGCCAGTCCGCACACATCTCATCAAATGTCTGTCTGAGAAGAATCGCCTGAACATCTGGATGATCCAGACGTTCACAGATCCGATAGATCACACAGTCTTCAAGCGACTTGTGATTGAGTATCGTCGAATACAGGAACGCCGCCAGAATCGGATCCTTTTCCAAAGCCTGTTCGGCTTCGGCCCTCAGACTGGCCCAAATCGGGTCAATGGATTTCAGATTCTGGTCGCGGCTGGTCTTTTCCGGTCGTGCGGCCATCATGGCCTCCTGTGTTTCCGGCAGATAACAATGTCCGGCGAATATAGATCATCAACGCAAGATTACAAATCCATCAGCACTGCACATTTTGCTTACAGCGCTGAGAATATCTTTCAGCTTTCGCGTTCCAGAAATTCCAGTGCAGCCTTTTTGAAAACCTTGTCGCCGACAGCAAGCATGTGGTCGCGGCCGGGAATATCCAGAGCAATCGCATTCTGCATCAGACCTGCAAGGGTCTGGGGTGAACCGGCCAGATCATCTTTCGTCCCCACTCCAATGAGCGCCGGAGCCGAGATTTTACCGATATCGTCTCGCGAAACATTTTGCCGTGACGTCTCTATGCATGCAGCAAGTGCGATGCGGTCACTTTTCGTCTGATCGGCAAATGTCCTGAACATCCGCCCCTTCTCGTGGGTGACGACATCGAGAGAAGGCGCGCGCAACGCTTCGGCAATCGGGTCCCAGTCCCCAACTCCATCGCACATGCCGATGCCAAGGCCACCGAAAATCAGCGAACGTACCTGATCAGCATGCTCAAGAGCCAGAAACGCGGCGATCCGCGCCCCCATCGAGTAGCCCATAATGTGCGCATGTTCGAGTTCCAGATGATTGAGAAGCGCGGAGGCATCACCAGCCATAAGCGACGGATAATAAGCTTCAGGGTCATGCGGCTTGTCGCTATGCCCGTGACCGCGGTTATCAATGGCAATAACCCGATAACCGGCATCCGTCAGGGTTTTCAGCCACCCCGGATGCACCCAGTTGACACTTGCAGTTGATGCGAAGCCATGAATCAGAAGAATCGGCGGTGCATCACGGCCTCCCTCGTCGAAATAGGCGAGCCGCAGCTCGCTGTTTTCAAAAAAATGAAACTCGGGGAGGTTCAGGTTCATCAGTGGCGCTCCGCGTTCACGAGATAGGAAAGGCCCATTGTCACTGCGACTTTTGGCACCAATGCAAAAGTCTGATCAATGCTCCACAGGCACTACACATTTGCGCCGAAGAGTTATAGTGTCGCGACCAAAAGCTCAAGCAATCGGAGACCAATATGGCTGGCCATGCGATCCCCCATTTCAAAAATGATGAAGGACACCGCGTTATCGAAGTTGGTGTGAAGGAATTCATGTGCGTTGGCGCATCTGCGCCTTTCGATCATCCACATATCTTCATTGATATGGGAGACGAAAACGAGGCGGTCTGTTCCTACTGTTCCACGCTCTACCGGTACAACCCGGCATTAAAGGGCGAAGAAACGAACCCGCCCGGCTGCGCTTATCGTGTCATTGCCGCCTGATCGGTAAAAGTCTGAAACTGCGGGGGAGGACAGGTCAATGAAAGCCGGGCATGCAGCAATTATCGGGGCCGGTATTGCCGGCCTTACAGCTGCCTTATCGCTCGCACGTCATGGCATCTCGAGTGAAATTTTCGAACAGGCCGACCATCTGGCAGAAGTCGGTGCTGGCCTGCAGATTTCGCCAAATGCGGCGCGTTGCCTGGACAAAATCGGCGCTCTGGAGCGGCTTGTGCCGCAGTGGCGTGAGCCTGAGCGCGTTGCGCTTGCTTCTGGTCGCAGTCTCAGGCAGATCGCTTACGTGCCGGTTGGCGATTCACGGTCGCGCTGGCATGCGCCTTACGGCGTATTGCATCGCTCCACCCTGCAGGCCGCTCTCAAGAATACGGTCTTGAATGAGCCGCGCTGCAAACTGAAACTCGGTGCGCGCATTGACCGCGCGGACATGGAATCTGTGTCCGCAATTGCAGACAAAACCCCGGATGTCATCATCTGCGCGGATGGTGTGTGGTCTCACAGCCGCCGCCAGATCTCAGATGCGCCGACAGCGCATTTCTCGGGCAATATTGCATGGCGCTTTGTGTTGTCATCGGAAGATGCACCCGGCATTCTCGACCGTGACACAGTCACGGCTTTTATGGGAAGAAAGGCGCACCTTGTCGCCTATCCTTTACGCGATGTCGGCGGGTTCAATCTGGTCGCCATTGCCGCTGGCGCCAGCGCTGGTGAAGCCTGGCACACCGAAGTGGACAGCAGCTGGAAATCTGCGCTGAATCAGCATTTCAGCGACTGGAATCCCGCACTGAAATCACTCTTCTCCCGCGCGACACCAACCTTCTGGCCACTTTATGAAGTCGGTGATGGAAACTGGCATAATGAACGCGACACGATCGTCATCGGCGATGCCGTTCACGCGATGATGCCATTTTCTGCCCAGGGCGCAGCCATGGCGATTGAAGACGCGTTTGAACTTTCTGCCTTCCTCAAAGAAAGAGAAGTGACCGAAGCGTTCCATGCCTTTGTTGCCCACCGCAAACCGAGGCTGGAAAAGCTGAAGAAGAGAACGAATTTCAACCGTTTCGCCTATCATGCTTCAGGGCCGACACGGCTTGCCCGTGATCTTGTTCTGGCTTTCCGTTCACCGGCGTCACTGGCCGCTGATTTCGACTGGCTTTATGGCTATCAGCCCTATGGAGTCGACAAAATCTGAGAGTTAAGAACCTGTGCGTCCGCCTGGAGGCACCGCGAAACACTGGTTAAAAGCGCTGACAACCGAGCCGTTGAAAAGGCTCTGTTTTCAGCGCTTTGATGCAGGAAAGCGAAGCTGGTATTCAGCTCTTGCGGACAGCGGCCAGCCCCTTTTCCAGATCACCGATCAGGTCTTCGACATTTTCAAGCCCGATGTGCAGCCGGATAACCGGGCCATCGTCAGGACCTTTGCAGACCGTTCGGCTTGCCAGACTGGACGGAACAGCCAGCGATTCATAACCACCCCATGAGTAACCAATACCAAATATCTCAAGTGCGTCGATAAAGGCGTGTTGCTTGGCACGAAACTCCCCCTCTGCCGCTTTCAGAACGATGGAGAACAAACCGCTGGCACCGGCAAAATCCCGTTTCCAGATCGCATGACCGGGGAAGCTTTCAAGTGCGGGATGGAGAACGCGTGAAACCTCCGGCTGCTGCTCCAGCCAGTGCGCCACTTCAAGAGCACTTTGATAATGATGCGCCAGCCGGACACCCATGGTTCTGAGGCCGCGCAAAATCTGATAGGCATCGTCCGGCGCGGCGCATAACCCCATCCAGGTATAGTTATCGTAGAGCTGCTCGAAATAACGCTCGTTGGCCGAGGCGGTACCCATCAGAATATCGGAGTGGCCGGACGGATACTTCGTTGCCGCATTCAGCGACAGGTCAACGCCAAAATCGAGAGGCCTGAAATAGAGCGGTGTGGCCCAGGTGTTATCCATCGAAACAATAGCGTTCTTCGAATGCGCGATATCGGCAAGCAGCGGAATATCCTGCATCTCAAATGTGTGAGAGCCAGGCGCTTCCGTGTGCAGCAAACGGGTGTTCGGACGAAAAAGCTTTTCGATCTCAGCGCCGGTATCAGGGTGATAATACTCAACCTCAATGCCCATGCGCTTCAGGTACTGATCGGCAAAACGGCGGGCCGGATCATAGGCCGAATCGGTAATCAGGATATGATCACCCGGTGACAGGACAGCAAGCCATGGCATCGTGATTGAGGCCAGACCAGAAGGATAGAGAAGCGTTCCAGCCGCGTTTTCAAGTTCATTGAAAGCTTGGCAAACCGCATCCGTCGTCGGCGTTCCGTGGGTGCCGTAGGTGTATTTCGCCTTACCGGAAACGGCTGTTTCCACGTCAGGGAACAGAACCGTGGAGGCATGAACAACAGGTGGATTTACAAAGCCGTGAAAGGATTGCGGGTCATGGCCGCCATGAGCGAGCCTGGTATTGTTTCCGGCCTTGGATGCCGCATCATTTTTCTGGGACATGAGATCAATTCACACTGTTGAAGAAGACGTCAGAGAACAGTGTTTTGAATCGTCATGACGGATCGGTCAAGTCAAGCGAGCGTACGAAGCGGTACACCGATGAAAAGATATTACTTTTCGTCAGAAATTCGTGCCAGATTCGCAGTCATTTTTATGATTAACTTTTAAAACACTGCCTAAAAATTATACGAAAGTAGACGTTTTCAAACAATTCGGTTCGATTTTTGAAACCAAGTCTTGACCATCTGGAAAATTACGCATGAGATACCGGAGCTCGCACCGAGGGGTTTGCCGGGCAGCAGCCGACACCCCTTCCAGATTGCGACTAGTCTTGGGGAATGGCTGCTTTACTTTTCAATGATAAAACAAAGGTTGGGAAAATGAAAAAGACGCTTCTGTCAGCCGCTATCGGCGCAGCAGTCTTCGGCTTTGGGGCACACGCCGCATCGGCCGCGACGCTCGACGACGTCAAGGAGAAGGGATTCGTCACATGCGGCGTGAGCACGGGCCTTCAGGGCTTTTCCGCGCCCGACAGTGAGGGGAACTGGTCCGGACTGGACGTTGATTACTGCCGTGCTATCGCTGCGGCCATCTTCGGCGATCCATCCAAAGCCAAATTCGTTGCTCTGACCGCGACCGACCGGTTTCCGGCGTTGCAGTCCGGCGAAGTCGACGTTCTGACGCGTAATACGACATGGACGCTTTCGCGCGACACTTCACTCGGCCTCGATTTCCGTACCGTCAACTATTATGACGGTCAGGGCTTCATGGTTCCGAAGGATCTCGGCGTATCATCGGCGAAAGAACTTTCCGGGGCGGCCGTCTGCGTTCAGTCCGGCACAACAACGGAACTAAACCTCGCGGACTACTTCAAGTCCAACGGCATGGAATATAATCCGGTCGTTTTTGAAGCGCTGGAAGACGTTAACAACGCCTTCAATCAGGGCCGTTGCGATGTTTATACAACGGACCAGTCGGGGCTTTATGCCATCCGTCTGACGCTTACCGACCCGGACAACTATATGATTCTGCCGGAAATCATCTCGAAAGAACCGCTTGGTCCGGCCTGGCGCCAGGGTGATGACCAGTGGGGTGACGTTGTCACCTGGACGCACTTTGCCATGCTCAACGCTGAAGAGTTCGGCATCACGTCAGAAAACGTCGATGAAATCGCAGAAACCTCCGACAATCCGGGCATCATGCGCCTTCTCGGCACCGAGCCGGATGGCAAGATGGGTGCCGACCTCGGTCTCGACGAAAAATGGGCCTATAATATCATCAAGACTGTCGGCAATTACGGCGAAGTCTTTGACAAGGATGTCGGCCAGGGTAGCCCGCTCAAGATTGAACGTGGTCTGAACGCGCTTTGGACCAATGGTGGTCTGCAGTACGGCCCGCCGATCCGCTAAGCTTCATAGCTTCATATTATCTCGGAATTTGCACGGGGCAGTTTTCTGCCCTGTGCTTTCAATAAAAATAGCCCAACACGGGCAACCGGGGAAAAAATGGCTGAATCGTCAAGCAACGCTCCCTTTCGGGAAACGCGGGCCACCGCCCTACTGTACAATCCTGCTGTCAGAGGTTTCGTCTACCAGCTCGTAACGGTCATTTTGGTCGTTGGCTTTGTCTGGTGGGTCACCGACAACACGATCAGAAACCTGCACAATGCCGGCATTGCCTCCGGTTTTGGTTTTCTCGACAATCGCGCCGGTTTCGATATTGCGCAGACACCCGTCTCATACAACAATGATATGAGCTATGGCCGGGCACTGTGGATTGGCATCGTCAACACCATCATTGTTTCGCTGGCCGGTATCATCACGGCGACAATTGTCGGCTTCATCATCGGCGTCGGGCGTCTTTCCTCCAACTGGCTGATTGCAAAACTCAGCCAGGTTTATGTCGAAGTTTTTCGCAACATTCCACCGCTTCTCGTTATCTTCTTCTTCTATACCGGCGTTCTGGCCCTTTTGCCTTCGGCGCGCGACTCTCTGACATTGCCGGTGGATATGTTTCTGAATAATCGCGGTCTGGCTTTCCCGGCTCCGGTTTTCGGTCCGGGCTCATGGATCATCGGCATTGCCGTTTTGATCGCGATTGGCCTTATCGTCGCGTTGAATATCTGGGCCAAACGGCGGCAGATGGAAACGGGGCAGCAATTCCCGACTTTCTCGGCCAGCCTTGCACTCTTTATCGTCCTTCCGGTGATCGCCTACTTTATTGCAGGTGGCCCGGTTACCTTCGACATCCCGGTGAAAGGACGTTTCAACCTGCAGGGCGGCGCGGTTCTCGGCCCTGAGTTCATGTCGCTTTATCTGGCACTTTCACTTTATACCGCTGCGTTCATGGCAGAAATCATCCGCGGCGGCATCCTCGGCGTCGCCAAGGGACAGACAGAGGCTGCAAATGCGCTTGGCTTACACCCGCGCAAGGTCACACGTCTGGTGGTCGTGCCGCAGGCTATGCGCATCATCATTCCGCCGATGACGAGTGAATATCTCAGTTTGACAAAGAACTCATCACTGGCGGTTGCCATCGGCTATGCGGATATCGTCGCAGTCGGAAAAACGGTTCTAAACCAGACAGGACAGGCCGTGGAAGTGGTGACAATCTGGATGATCATCTATCTCACACTCAGCATTCTGACCTCAATCTTCATGAACTGGTTCAATGCCAAAATGGCCTTGGTGGAGAGATAAGATGGTGCATGATCTCGCATATGTCCGCAAGGAAATGCAGGCACAACAGCCTGCGCCTCAGAAAGATGGCGGTGTTGCCCGCTGGCTTCGGGCCAACCTGTTTGCAACCCCGAAGGATGCGCTTCTTTCAATCATTGCCATCATTTTTCTGGTCTGGGCGGTCCCGCCTGTCGTCGAATGGCTGTTCATCAATGCATCCTGGTCCGGTCCGGACCGTTCCGTCTGTGCCACTGTTGCGCAAGGTGGCATCCAGCCCGATGGCTGGAGTGGTGCTTGCTGGGCCTTCGTCAATGCCAAATTCGATCAGATCATTTTCGGCCGGTATCCGGACGCAGAGTTCTGGCGTCCGTTACTCGTGGGCGCCCTGTTCACCATTCTGCTCATCCCCATGCTGATGCCGAAAATGCCTTATAAGGGATGGAACGCCTTCCTGCTTTTTCTGGCATTGCCGGTTGTTTCATTCTTCCTGCTTTATGGCGGTGTTTTCGGCCTGCCGATTGTCGACACCTCGGACTGGGGCGGCCTGATGGTCACTCTGATCCTGTCTTACTTTGCCATTGCTGTATCACTGCCACTGGGGATCATTCTGGCTCTGGGCCGCCGGTCAAAAATGCCGGTCATCAGAACACTCAGCATCATCTTCATCGAAGTTGTGCGTGGTGTGCCGCTGATCACGATCCTTTTCATGGCCAGTGTGATGCTGCCGCTCTTCCTGCCGGAAGGCATGACCATCAATAAATTCCTGCGTGCCATCGTTGGTGTGTCGCTGTTTATCTCCGCCTACATGGCCGAGGTTATTCGCGGCGGGCTTCAGGCGATGCCGAAAGGACAGTTTGAGGGTGCGGCGTCTCTGGGGCTCAAATACTGGCCGACCATGCGGCTGATCATTCTTCCGCAGGCGATCAAGCTTGTGATTCCGGCGATCGTGAATCTGTTCATCTCGATCTTCAAGGATACGTCGCTGGTATCGATCATCGGCATGTTCGATCTGCTCGGCATCATCAAATTCAACTTCACCGACTCAACCTGGGCTTCACCGGTCACGCCGATCACCGGCCTGATCTTCGCCGGTTTCGTCTTCTTCATCTTTTGCTTTGCGATGTCGCGCTATTCCAGCTTCATGGAACGCCACCTCGACACCGGGCACCGGAACTAGATTCTGAAGGTTAATCTCAATGGCTCACACTGTAGACACTTCACACATGGTCGTCTCGGATACCGAAGTCGCGGTCGAGATGATCCACGTCAACAAATGGTATGGCGACTTTCACGTTCTGCGCGATATCAACCTCAAGGTCATGAAGGGCGAGCGCATTGTTATTGCCGGACCTTCGGGATCGGGCAAGTCGACGATGATCCGCTGTATCAACCGTCTGGAGGAACACCAGAAGGGCAACATCATCGTCGACAATATCGAACTGACCGACGACCTTAAAAAGATCGATGAAATCCGGCGTGAAGTCGGCATGGTGTTTCAGCACTTCAACCTGTTCCCGCACCTGACCATTCTGGAGAACTGCACGCTGGCTCCGATCTGGGTGCGCAAAATGCCGAAGAAGCAGGCGGAAGAAATCGCCATGCATTATCTGGAGCGGGTTAAAATTCCCGAACAGGCTGACAAATATCCGGGACAACTTTCCGGCGGACAACAACAGCGTGTGGCAATTGCCCGCTCGCTGTGCATGAACCCGAAGATCATGCTGTTCGATGAGCCGACATCGGCCCTCGATCCGGAAATGATCAAGGAAGTGCTCGACACAATGGTCGGGTTGGCCGAAGAAGGCATGACCATGCTTTGCGTGACCCACGAAATGGGCTTCGCCCGTCAGGTGGCAAACCGCGTGATCTTCATGGACCAGGGGCAGATTGTTGAGCAGAATTCACCGGCTGAATTCTTCGACAATCCGCAGCACGAACGAACCAAGCTGTTCCTCAGTCAGATCCTCCATTAAAGCAGAACAGCAGACGTTTCAGACAATAAGGCGGGCCGTTCGGTCCGCTTTTTTCATATTAAAGGAAAAAAGCTTAAAGCAGCCCGAGTGCAGCCAGCTCCGCACGCAGCTCGTCAGGCATTTCTTCACCGCCCTCACCGACATCGAGGTCGCGCGGTGCATCTTCGGCTTTGAGATACCGCCACCCCTGAAATGGCTTTCGCGGCACCGGGACAGTATCAATGACCTGTGGGGCAAGAACCAGGTCGCAGCGCTCAATCCCCTGCCCGTCTGTGTGATTACCGATTTCCAGCAATTCCTGACGCGCACGGATTTGCCCGCCAATGACCCAGTAGAGAGAACCGCCTTCCAGCAACTCTTCCCTGCGTTTTGGCGTCATGCGTGTCGTGTGAACGGTATGCGGTTCAAGACCGGCTGCAATTGCTGCCATGGAGCGTTCTGAGACCCACCCACGCAGATCATCAACGGCAGTCGCTCCAACACATAATTTTAAAAGGTGAAGGCTCATGAGGCCTTATGAAGCGCGCAGGCCCGGATTCGTCAAGGCATTTTGAACGTTTTACGCAAGCAATAACCCACAAACTTTGTTCAGCTGCCAAAGACTGCAACTATGCGCTCAGTGCCCTAACAATCAACCACGTTCACTGCGAGGCCGCCAGTCGATGTCTCCTTGTATTTTTCATGCATATCATTGCCGGTCTGACGCATCGTCTCTATGCAGTTGTCCAGCGGCACAAAATGCGTGCCATCCCCTTTCAGCGCCAGCGAGGCAGCAGTCACCGCTTTGACCGCACCCAAAGCGTTGCGCTCAATACAGGGCACCTGAACGAGCCCCGCAACGGGATCGCAGGTCATGCCAAGGTGATGCTCCAGCGCAATTTCAGCCGCATTTTCCACCTGCTCCGGTGTGCCCCCCATAGCGGCGGCCAGTCCGCCCGCAGCCATGGCAGAAGCCGATCCCACCTCCCCCTGACAGCCGACTTCAGCACCTGAGATCGACGCATTCGATTTGATGATCCCGCCAATTGCAGCAGCCGTGAGCAAAAAATCTCTTTCGGCACTCTCCCCCATCGGAGACTGAAATTCAGTAAGGTACCGCAGCACCGCGGGAACAACGCCCGCAGCACCATTGGTGGGCGCTGTGACAACCCGCCCGCCTGCAGCATTTTCTTCGTTAACGGCCATGGCAAAGACAGACAGCCAGTCATTCGCCATCATCGGGTCAAACTGGTTGGAAAGCCGCGCTCCGGAGAGTTTGTCATAGAGGCTGCCGGCCCGCCGCCTGATATTCAGACCACCTGGGAGCACGCCCTCACCACGCAAGCCTCGATCGATACAGTCGTTCATGGCACCTGAAAGTTGATCCAGCCCCCGGTTCAGATCCGCGCGCGACATCCGGACCTCTTCATTGGCGCGCTTCATTCCGGCGATCGTCATGCCTGAACGCTTTGCCATATCAAGCATTTCTGCAGCTGTTTCAAACGGAAACGGGATGTCCTCTGTCTTATCGCCCGCGGGAAAATCTTTCATTGCCTTCCATTCAGCCAGTTCCGTATCGCTCAGAACAAAACCACCGCCAATGGAATAGTAGACCTGCCGCAGAAGAATCTGATCATCTGAATCATAGGCATAAAAGGCCATACCATTTGCATGGCCCGCAAGTTTCTCCGTGCGATTGAAGGTGAGATCATTTTCAAAATCAAAAGCATAAGGTGGATGCCCCGGAGGTTCGATCTGCCCGCTGTTGCGAATTTTTGAGATGATATCTTCCATGGCATCCGGATCGACGGTATCCGGCTTTTCACCTGCCAGCCCAAGAATGACCGCCCGATCACTGGCATGGCCAGCGCCTGTAAACGCCAGCGACCCATGAAGACTGACACCAATACGTTTGACGATGGCACCTGCCGGACGAGGCCAATCATTCGAGGCAAGAAGATCAAGAAACCGTGCGGCTGCCGACATCGGACCCATTGTGTGAGAGCTTGACGGGCCGACACCGATTTTAAAAACTTCAAATACCGAAAGAAACACCGGCGCACCTCCTTTTCAGGCTTAATCTTCTTGTGATTACAGGCTTCATGAAAACAGACCGCGTTCCCATAACCGACATTGCAAAAACGATCAGCGACACAAGCCTTCGCATGCCCCTCACCTAGTGGTTCGATTCCGGCATTTGGTGCCCTTTTCCGCACGCGCTTATCCAAATGCCGGAATCAAAAGAACCACTAGCTAAGCTTATGTTCCTAGTGGAAATTTTCGAATTTGACATTTGAAACTATCACTGGCGGCAGGCGGGATTCAAATGTCAAATTCATTCCACTGGATTTGAAAGTCAGCCTGCACCAGCAAGTCTATTTCAGATAACACCCAACAGCAAAAGACCGTGCGGTTAAACCGCACGGTCTCAACTGTGAACTTGTTCTTTTAAGGCAATGCCGTTTGAAATGACCACCTCCTGGCAATCAGAATGTCATTTTTCAGATTGTCAAACGGCAACAAAGAGATAGGCAAGTCCGAGAATAGCACTGACGCCTACAACGGCACGCAGGGTTACCCCCCAGCAGGATTTACGTGCGGTGTCTTCCATATCAACTCCGATTGTCTTAATCCAGCAAGCAGGCAATGGGAGGAGTGCTCGCTGAGAGTTACCGCTTTATTAAAATGTGAAATGCGTTGCAATGGGCTAGCCAAGAAAAATATGCATACCGGCCGTCGACCGCTTGCAATGACCCATGGCAATTGTCAAAGCTGACACCTGAAAGAGATGGTATCGGCTTCTGCGGCTGCTTTTTAGGCAACACTTTCTGCAATTTGGCCTGTTTGGCCGATTATTTTCGAGGCATTTGCCATGACCACGATTGATACAATTGCACTGGCCTTTTTTCTGCTGACCTGGTTCGTTTTTGACAAATTGGTTACCGGGCATTTCAACCTTGTTCGCAGAACAAGCCTCACTGAAGCCATGTATGCCCACCGGAAAGCATGGATGAAGAATTCGCTGACCCGCGACTGGAAGATGATCGACACACAGATTCTCTCCGGTCTCCAGAACGGGACCGCCTTCTTCGCCTCCACCTCGATTTTCGCCATTGGCGGCTGCTTTGCGTTGATAGGCGAAGCGGACAGAGCGCAGAGCCTGTTTCAGGATCTGCCGGTGCTTTTTCAAAACTCGCGTGCCGCCTTTGAGCTTAAGGCTGGTGGTTTAGCCACAATCTTTGGCTATTCATTTTTCAAATTCGGATGGTCCTACCGGCTCTTCAATTACAATACGATCCTGTTTGGTACTCTGCCAATGGTGCAGGAAACAGAAAGCGACCAGGCAGAAGCGGAGCGAAAAGCAGAAATGGTGGCGGAGGTAAACATCATTGCAGCCCGCCACTTTAACGCCGGTCTTAGAGCCATCTTTCTCTCCATTGGCTATCTCGGCTGGTTTCTCGGCCCTTACTTCTTTATCGGGACGACGGCGTTCGTTTTCCTGATTCTCACTCGGCGGCAGTATTTTTCCGAAGCACGCCGCGCTATCCTCAACGGGATCGACAGCGGAAAGCGCAAGGCTATATGACCAGCACAGAACAGACCACCACCATTCCGACGCCCGCGAAACGAATTCATCTGCTTGATGCTGCACGCGGCGTCGCATTGATCGCCATGGCGATCTACCATTTCACATGGGATCTTGATTATTTCGGCTATGTGCCTTCCGGTCTGTCAACAACGGGCGGATGGGCAATATTTGCGCATATGATCACCGGAAGCTTTCTGTTCATTGCCGGTTACAGCCTTTACATGGCCCATGGCAAAAGCCTGCGGCTGACCTCATTTTCAAAGCGGCTTATCATTCTTGTTGCCGCCAGCGCGGCCATATCCGCAACCTCGTACTTCACGACACCCGGCGCCGTGATCTATTTTGGCATACTGCATAATATCGCAGCCGCCAGTGTTATTGGCCTGCTCTTTGTAAGAGCGCCGGTTCTCCTGACATTCGCCGCCGCAATCGTCGTGTATGCGCTGCCGCATTATGTTCGTTTTGAATTTCTTGATCCGAGCTGGCTGGCATGGATCGGCATGGCACAACAGCCGCCACCGTCCAATGATTATGTACCACTCATCCCATGGCTTGCACCGTTTCTGGCGGGTATTGCAGTTTCAAAACTCAGTCTCGCCTGGCTGAAACGCCAGCGCCAGTTTCCAAAAAAGGAAGGCATACTCAGCTTTTTTGGACGCCACAGCCTGATTTTTTACCTTTTGCACCAGCCAGTTCTGTTCGGCCTTGTCTGGAGCGTCAGTATGTTCGCCCCACCGGATGTAACACAGGCCTACCTTTCGAGCTGCCAGACAAGCTGTGAGCTTTCAGACGACCAGGCGTTCTGCAAATCCTATTGCGCCTGCACATTAAACGCATTGGAAGACGAAAAACTCCTCACCCCGCTGATGCGTGGTGCCACGGATGACGATGACCGCGTGGCACTCGGGCGCATTGCAATGAGTTGCAGCATTCAGCAACCGGAATAAAATGAAAGTCTCCTGAAAGGCTCAGGTACCGACGCCGATTTCCGCCAATCGCGCAAGGCAGGTTTCTTCGGCGTTGTCGAGTTCACTCATGAGTTCCTCAATGTCACGCCGCTTGCGACGCAGATCCTCGCGCCGGGCCTTGATCTTCTCCATCAAATCCTTCAGTTGCTCAGCCTCACGCGGAGGATTGCGGAAAAGCTGAATCACTTCCTTGATTTCAGCCAGCGTCAGGCCAATACGCCGATGCAGCAGAATCTCTTTCACCAAACGGCGCTCACTTTCACTATAGAGGCGTGTGCGCCCGCGACGTTCGGGCTGAAGCAGCCCCTCATCTTCGTAAAAGCGTAAGGTTCGCGTTGACACATCAAATTCGCGCGTCAGCTCCGTGATGGAGTAAAATTTATTCTGCATTCGGCATTCCTGAAAAATTAACTTCTAAAAATAAGCAGATGATTTCTTATCGAAATTAGATATTAAACCACCAGGTGGCAATTCCCAAAAACGAGAAAAAGCCGATCACATCGGTGGTCGTGGTGACAAAGACAGACGAGGAGATCGCGGGGTCGGCTCCGGCACGATCAAGCAGAAGTGGTATCAGAATTCCGGCCATCGCAGCAGCAAACATATTGATGATCATGGCCGTTGCGACCACGCCGCCCAGCTCGGGGTTCTGGAACCAAAAGCCGGCGACAAGCGCGATCAGAATTGCAAAAGCCACACCATTGAAGATACCGACCCCGGCCTCTCTTCGAATAATCCGCGCCGCATTGTAAATATCGAGATCTTTGGTTGCCAGTGCGCGCACTGTCACTGTCATCGTCTGGGTTCCGGCGTTACCGCCCATTGAAGCCACAACCGGCATCAACACCGCAAGAGCAATCATCTTCTCGATCGACTCATCGAAAAGCCCGATCACGCTGGCAGACATGAACGCCGTTCCCAGGTTGATCAGCAGCCATCCAAAGCGCGAGCGAACCGCTGTTTTGATATTGTCCGAAAGTTCTTCGTCACCAACACCACCCAAGCGCATGATGTCTTCTTCGGCTTCCTCGTGGATGACATCAACGACGTCATCAATCGTGAGAACACCGACAAGACGCTCATTGCTGTCAACCACTGCAGCGGACAGAAGGTCATACTGTTCGAAAAGCTGCGCAGCCTCTTCCTGATCCGTTTCGGCCGGGATCGGATGATTGGTCTCGCGCATGATCGCTTCAATTTTGGTCTTGCGCTTTGTGCGCAGGATTTTGTCGAGATCGACGGCGCCAAGAAGACGGAAAGTCGGATCAACGACAAATATCTGCGAGAAGCTGTTGGGCAGGTCATCTTCCTTACGCATATAGTCAATCGTCTGACCAACGGTCCAGAACGGTGGCACAGCAACAAACTCTGTCTGCATACGGCGCCCGGCCGAGCTTTCCGGATAGTCCAGCGAGCGCGTCAGGCGAATGCGTTCGATAAACGACAGCTTCGACAGGATTTTATCCCTGTCTTCATCGTCCATATCCTCGAGAATGTAGACCGCGTCATCAGATTCAAGGCTGCTGATGGCAGAAGCGAGCTGCTCAGCAGGCAGTCCCGCGATGATATCAAGACGGACAGCTTCATCCACCTCAGTAAGGGCGGTCAGATCGAACTCATCGCCGAGAAGCCGTACCAGTTCAGGCCGGGCTTCCTGCGGCAGAGCTTCAATAACATCACCGATCTCTGATTCATGAAGCCCTGCGATATTTTCACGCAGAAATTCTGTATCGGCTCCGGCTATGGCCGCTTCGACGGCTTCCAGAAACTCGGTACGCACAGAGCCTTCTTCATTATAGATTTCAGGCGTCGGCTCGCGGCGATCGACAGGTTCCTGCAACTCTTCGTCCAGATGGCTCATCGTGAGAGACCTCGTTCTGTCAGCAATGCTGTTTTGGCTCCGGCGGCCTCCCTCCAACCGCTGAGCAGGATCTGAAGATGCGATAGCGAGCTTTCTCGCCCGCGTCTACAAGCTCCGCTTCATTCTTGCACTTAAGCATGTAGAAACACGACCGCGAAAAACCATGCCCGCCCCACACTGAAGGCGTTTTTTTATTGAAATCGACTGTTTGGAAGCGCATCTACGATCTTGACGAAACTCAAGGAGCGCATCATGGAACGGGATCCAAACTCCGGACATAAGTCAAAGGCGGCGGGCGGCTGGCCAGCGCTGATCGCCTCGGGAAAGTTCCTGTTGTCCAGTGGCGCTCCGCTGAGCGGTGTGAACGCGCTGAAAAAGGCCAATCAGCCGGATGGTTTCGACTGCCCGGGATGTGCATGGGGCGATCCGGAGCATGGCTCATCTTTCGAGTTCTGCGAAAACGGCGTCAAAGCGGTTTCCTGGGAAGCCACAGAACGTCATGCAGACCCGGTTTTTTTCGCCCGGCACAGCGTCAGCACGCTGAAAACCTGGAGCGATCATGATCTTGAGAACTCAGGGCGGCTGACCGAGCCGATGCGCTACAACGCCTCAACCGACCACTATGAGCCTGTTTCCTGGGAGACAGCCTTCCATGAGATCGGAGAGCTTCTGAACAGTTTGGACACACCTGACGAAGCACTCTTTTACACCTCTGGCCGTGCCAGCAATGAGGCGGCTTATGTCTATCAGCTTTTTGCCCGGATTTACGGCACAAACAATATGCCGGACTGCTCCAATATGTGCCACGAGGCTTCTGGCGTTGCGTTGAAGCAGGCGATCGGCATTGGCAAAGGCACCGTCAGACTGGAGGACTTCGAAAAGGCAGATGCCATTTTCGTGGTCGGTCAAAACCCAGGAACGAATCATCCCCGGATGCTCGGAGACCTTCGGCGTGCGGCTGAACGCGGTGCGCGGATCGCCGTATTCAATACGTTGCGGGAACGCGGCCTGGAACGTTTCGCCGATCCGCAGCGAAAGATGGAAATGGTCATAAACGGCAGCAAGAAGATTGCCAGTGACTATTTCCAGCCAGCCCTCGGCGGCGATATGGCGGTTTTCCGGGGCATGGCAAAGGCCGTCATCACTGCCGACAGGAAAAGCCGCTCCGATGGAAACGGTCCGCTGATTGATGAAGCCTTTATCGCAAAGCACACCCAGGGATTTGAGTCCTATATTGCCGAGGTCGACCAGACGCGGTGGGAAGATATCGAAGCGCAATCCGGACTCTCCCGCGCCGAAATTGAGAAAGCCGCTCGCATTTATCTTTCCGCGGACAATGTCATCTGCACATGGGCGATGGGTATCACCCAGCATAAACATTCGGTCATCACGATCCGTGAAATCGCAAGCTTCATGATGTTGCGCGGGCAGATTGGTCGCCCCGGCGCTGGCCTTTGCCCGGTGCGGGGCCATTCGAATGTCCAGGGGGATCGGACCATGGGCATTAACGAAAAACCGCCGGCAGCCTTTCTGGATGCTCTTTCTAAAACCTTTGGTTTCGAAGCACCGCGCGAGCATGGGTACAGCACGATCGGAGCCATTGGCGCGATGTTGGCTGGCAAGGCACGTGCCTTCGTTGGGCTTGGTGGAAATTTCGGTCGTGCGGTTCCAGACAGCAGTTTGATCGAAAACGCATTGCGTGAACAACTGCTGACGGTTCAGATCGCCACGAAACTCAATGCAAGCCATACGATGCCGGGCAGGAATGCCTATCTCCTGCCATGCCTTGGCCGCACCGAAATCGATCTTGGGCCTGACGGAAAGCCGCAGTTGATCACAGTCGAAGACTCGATGAGCATGATCCACGGCTCTGCAGGCATCAACACACCTGCCGGACCTCAGTTGCGATCGGAAATCGCGATTGTGACTGGAATAGCCGCCGCGACTGTTGGCACGGATGTGGTCAACTGGCCGGCGCTCAGCGCCAACTATGATCGTATTCGCGATTACATTGCCAAAACGATTCCTGGATTTTCAGACTTCAATAAGCGCGTCCGCCAGCCACGCGGCTTTTATCTGGGCAACAGCGCAGCAGAACGAAAATGGGATACCGACACCGGGCTTGCGAATTTCTGCGATTGCGCATTGCCGGAATCCACTGTGTTTCAGAAGCGCGGCGAAAAGAAAGACTATTTTACGCTGCAGACGGTTCGCAGCCATGACCAGTACAATACGACAGTTTATGGCATGGATGACCGTTATCGTGGCGTTTATGGCGAAAGACGCATTATCTTCATCAATCCGGCTGATATCACAGATATGGGGGCCCGCGCGCATCAGTTCGTTGATATTGAAGGGCCGGATGATGATGGCGTCGAACGCATCGCGCGTAGCTTCAAGCTGATCCCCTATGATATCCCGCGTGGCTGTCTGGCTGGCTATTTTCCAGAACTCAACGTGCTTGTGCCACTCTCCAGCTTTGGTGATCTGAGCGAAACTCCGACGTCAAAATCGATACCGGTACGATTGAAAATCGCGCAGACAGAAGCCGTTGCCTGAACCATGCAGGATTTCAAGACCGAACTAGGGATTGCCCGTCAGCTTCGCGACGCTGTTCCGCGTTTGAAAGATGACCCGCTGGCATCAGCCATTGTCGCTATGGCGATAACCGGAAACGCATGCGACAGCCGGAGCGCGGCGACGCGACTTGAGCTGGAACACGCGATTGTACTGAGAGCTGTGAACATGCTCTGCACGGCCCCAGCGATTTTAAAGATTACCCGGCGCAACAGCAAAACTGCACGGCTTTACTATGAGGTCATGCCAGAACACCTGGCGTGTTTAAACGACAGCCTGAAAGCAAGGTTCAAATCTTCATAAGAAGATTTATCTTCCCGGATGCCCCAATATTTCGCGCACACGGTGTTTGACGGCTTCAACCGGTCAGACTATTCCATAGGCGAGAATAAAAACTCGGTCGCTTCGCGGCCTGGCAAGACAGCTCACAAAGAAAGCTGCGACCAGCCTGATATTGAAGCCACCGCAATAAAACATTTGCGTGCGCCATAACGGATAGTCAGAAGAACCGGCCAGAGGTAAACTTCGTCCGCACGGCATCGAACATCGGAACCGGGGACAGCGCATGGCTGGCGCAACGAATACACGCCGACAGACAAGAAGAGCAGTCATCAAGGTTTTCGCCATCCTGATGGCACTTTTCATGATAACGCTTGCTGCCGGTACTGTGATTGGCGGGCTGGCTGTGCGGGACGCGTTGCGTGCCGAGCGGCGGGCACAGGCTGAAACCCAGCTAGCCGGGTTCGAGAAAGCCCTGCGTACCGTTTTGGGGCAGATCGAAAATCTCGGCTCGTCAATGGCAGCAAGCCTTGAAGTTGCCGCTCGCAATCAACCGGAACAATTCGGCAGCGATATCAATAAGCTGTTGTCAACGACGCCCTGGATAAGTGCCGTCATCATTCAGCACGCCGGACAGACGATGACATTTCCGTCAGGTTTCGCGGGTGTTCCCATCGATTTGGAGGCGCAGTCATCTGGTGGATCGTCAGGCCCTGTCTTTCTCGGTCCTTACACGCTCCAAAATGGCAATGAAGTTCTCGTCTACCGTTTCGCCAACAATGAAAATGTCCTGAATCTTGTCATCGGCGTTCATCCAATTCTCGAGGCTGTTGGTTTTCTTGAACTCGAACAATGGGCGCAGTTCACGGTAGCAACCGGCTCGGGGCAAAATGCCACCGTCACAGCCTCAACCGGCTCCGCGGTCTCGCCGGATGCAGAACCGGTTTCGCGACAGTTGACCTCTGCCAATGCAACATGGACGATTCGTCTTTCGCCAAGAGCGCTGGCCAATGGACCCAATAACTGGCCACTGACACTCAAAACGATCATTATTCTACTGCTGATCGGCTACACGACACCGTTTGTCGGACTTATTATTATGGCGCGCGCTCACCTTCGCAACAGCCGCCATCTTGAAGACTCCAGAGGCGAGGTCGAAACGCTGTCCAGACAACTGGACGTCGCACTGAAGGCGTCAGAGATCGGGATGTGGCAGCACGACGTCGAATCCAACTCCCAGACATGGGATGACCAGATCCTGAAGATTTACGGCCGTGAACGCACAAGAGATCATCAAACATTCGAAGAATGGCTGGCCTACCTTCACCCGGATGATCAGCCGCGGTTCCGGCAGTTCAGTTGGAAGGACACGGCCCGCAACAACGGTTTTACCAGCGAATACCGGATTATCACGCCAGACGGCACGGAGAAATATATCAGGTCTGCTGGCAATGCTTTTCGCGATGCCAGTGGGCGCCAGCAATTTGTCGGCATCAACTGGGATGTGACCGCCGATGTCGCGCTCCAAAAGGAGTTGACCGAAGCCAAGGCCACGGCCGAAGCCAGAAACGCAGATCTGGAAGATGCCTGGCACCAACTGGAAGAAATTGCTTATCACGACTCTCTGACAGGTCTACCAAACCGTCGCCAGTTTGAAGAACGTCTGGAAGCCATGCGCGCAACTGGCGCCCTGCTCAACGACACGAAAATCATGATCATTGATCTTGATGGCTTTAAATCCATCAATGATACGATGGGGCATTTCTTCGGCGATGATGTGCTTAAATTTGCCGCTCAGACCTTCTCGAACCACCTCGCTCCTGAAGACTTTCTCGCCCGTACGGGTGGCGACGAGTTCATAATGATCCTTCCATCGACGACGAATGCTGACCAACTCGCCAGGAGCATCATCGACGCTTTCGCCAAACCGGTCGAGATCAACAACCGCCCCTGTCGCATCGGCGCAAGCATCGGGATTGCAAGTGTGCAGGATGCGACAGAGACACCGGGAAACCTGCTGATCAAGGCCGATATCGCGTTATACGAGGCCAAGAAGCTGGGGCGCGGGCGAACTGTCTTCTTTACCGAAGATCTCAAGATTAAAACGCTGGCTGGCAAAAAACTGGGAGATGAGCTTCTGGAGGCCATCGACAGGGGGCAGATCACTGCCTTTTTCCAGCCCATCTTTGATATGAATACGATGCATGTCATCGGCGTTGAGGCTCTGGCGCGCTGGCGGCACCCAGTACGCGGAATTTTGTCCCCAGACAGTTTCATGGAAGCTGCCCAAAGTATTGGCATCATTCGAAAGATCGATGAGATCATCTTCAATCAGGCTACGGATCTGCTTCGCGACTGCCTGGAGACCGGCGTGAATATTCCAGGCCTGTCGGTCAACGTGTCAGCAGAACGTTTGCAAATGCCTGAACTCATGGCTCAGGTATCACGTTGTGACCTTCCAAGAGAAAAGCTGCATTTCGAACTTCTGGAATCGATATCATTCGAACATGCCGATGACAGCCTTTTGCAGACAATTCAGGAGATCAGAAACAAGGGGATCAGTATCGATCTTGATGATTTCGGGTCCGGCAATGCTTCGCTTGTCGGCCTGATGAATGTGCGCCCTGACCGCCTCAAGATCGCGCGACAGCTCATTGAACCAATCACAACACAGCCGGAAAGCTCACTCGTCATTCAGACCATTGTGAACATAGCGAATTCTCTTGAGATAGAAGTGATTTGCGAAGGGGTCACCAGCGAGGCACATGCAGAAATTCTGAAAAACCTTGGCTGTCATATTGGCCAGGGCTATTTATTCTCCCGCCCGATGAGCGCAGAGCATTTTATCAACTTCATGAGAAATCAACCGGATTCCCGGCAGAAAGACCACTAAAGACGCTTATATATATGGGTCTTCAGGATGATATGCACAAAATGCATGTCTTATATGACGAGATGACACTCCATTTTTTCGCATTCTGCGTTTATAAAAAAATCAACGAAGCGGCGAGGCCGCTGAAGCCCGGACTACCGGGTACGAAATTCGAAGATGCGTACTCCTCCTCCCAACGCACTTCGATCGGTTGACGACGCTCCTCCTCCCAGTCGTCGACCAAAGCAAATGACGCTCACCGGATCCTCCTCCCCCGGTGAGCGTTATTTTTTGTCTTTTCTTCCGGCCAAAACCTCAAATCTTGATCTTAAGCCGAAGCTGTTTCTCGCCAGCGACAGGCACAACAAAGCTGCCAGTTGCATGCCATGCGCTTAACGCATAGCCGCTTTACCAAGACCCCACTGCCTGCCTCAAACAGAATTGCCTATATCAGGTTCAACAGATGATGAAGCGCCGGAACAGTCCGGCAAATCAGTAAACAGGAGAAATAATTATGGGCGTTGCACGTTCTTTCAACAACTGGATCAAGTACCGTCAGACCGTTTCTGAGCTCGACCGTATGTCCGGCCGTGAGCTTGCCGACCTCGGCATCAACCGTGAAGATATCCGCCGCGTCGCTCGCAAGGCTGCATTCTGAACCAGCCTTTCAAGTGACGGCAGGCGCCAGACCTGCATTCAAAAGCCCTACGCGCTCTGCGCCGGGCTTTTTTTGTGCTCCCTTAAAACAGGACACAAAACAGGCAGAATTGATATGCAGCTCATATTTTATGCATCACCCTGTATAAATGCATATCAGTTGCTTAAACTTTGCACTCCACCTTCATGGCGTTTCTCGATATATGCTTTCGCAAAAGAAAAGTATGAACTTCTAAAAAATCGAGGAAACACCCATGTCCCCCATCCGCCTGACACGGCAGTGGTTGAGCTACCGTCGCACACGCGCGCAGCTGCGCGACCTGACTGATTACGAACTTAAGGATATCGGCCTGGTCCCTGGCGATATCGAGCGCATCGCATCACGCGCTTTTCGTTGATCACCAAATAAAAGGTTGAATGACTGTCAACGGCGCCGAAAGGCGCCGTTTGCATTTGGGCGTTCGATGATTATGTTGGGCGCTTTTAAACCAACCGCACAGCAGAATGTTTCATGGACGCTTTCAGCCGCATTACCGACCTTATCAACTCCCTGCCAGCGACCGTCCCTTTTGTCGGACCGGAAGCGCTCGAACGTCAGACAGGCACTGAAATTCGTGCGCGGATCGGAGCGAATGAAAGCGCTTTCGGACCCGCTCCTTCTGTTGTTGAGGCAACCCGGCAGGCTGCGGGAGATGTCTGGAAGTACAGTGATTCGGAACATTTCAGCTTCCGCCATAAACTTGCCGAGCATCTGGCCTGCAAGCCTGAGAACATTATGGTTGGCGAAGGTGTTGATGGTCTGCTTGGCATGACAGCCCGATTGACGATCACTCAGGGCACCCCGGTTGTGATGCCGCTGGGCGGTTATCCCACTTTTGCATATCATGTTGACGGTTTTGGCGGTCGTATTGTCACGGTTCCCTATGAAGGAGATCGTGAGAGCATTGATGGCCTGCTCGACTCAGTTCGTAAAAACGATGCAACGGTCGTCTACTTCGCCAATCCTGATAATCCGATGGGCAGCTGGTGGAACGAAGACGATGTTGTGCGCTTCGCACAAGCCCTGCCGGAAACCTGTCTTCTGATCTTGGATGAAGCATATTGTGAATGTGGTCCAGCAGAAGCGTTTCCATCCATTGACCGACTGATCAATATGCCAAATGTGCTGCGTTTCCGTACTTTCTCAAAAGCTTACGGCCTTGCAGGCGCGCGCGTGGGCTATGCCATCGGCACCGAAGGTACAATTGCCGCATTCAACAAGATTCGCAATCATTTTGGTATGACGCGCCTGAGCATGGTCGCGGCTGAAGCCGCACTTGCCGATCAGGCCTATCTTCAGACAGTGATTGCGCGCATACACGAATCGCGAGCCCAGATTGGCCGCATTGCTGAAGCAAATGGTTTCAAGGCTTTGCCATCAGCAACCAATTTTGTGGCTGTCGACTGTGGGCGCGACGGCGACTATGCACGTGCCATTGTGAATAGGCTCGGCGCGCGCGGTGTGTTTATTCGTATGCCGGGCGTTGCACCGCTAAACCGCTGCATTCGCATCAGTGCGGCTCCGAACCGGGAGATGGAAATTCTCGCCGAAACCCTGCCGCAGGTCGTTTCTGAGATCGGCTAGAGATTTCAGCCCTCTGTCAAATCCACATAGCAGATATATTTTCCGTAAACCCAACCCATCGGTCCGGTCGGGTTATCCATTTCTGCAAGCGAACGCATAACCATGACCTCACGCCAGCCCTTGGTTGCTGCCGGCTCCAGCGTCAGGACAAAAGTGCCGGGACCAAGCCGGGTGATTTCATTGCATTTTGAAGAGCCACAGCTGCGAAGAGAAAGATAATTGTCGCCATGTGGATCGAGATGGCAGACCGTATAAACTTCACCGGAATAAGCGCCTGTGCTTGCTGGCGCTGCAAGCGTCAACAACGCGGCCGCAGAAAGCATTGTACATTTTCGCAAGATGCCAGACATGGTTTCCTCCCGAACCGGCCGTCAGCCAGAGGCAGGATTTAAGCCGCGCTACCTTATCGCAACGGTCCCTTAAGCTGCCCCTTCTGTTAAAGACGTCATAACAGAACACGCTGACCATCTTTAAAGTCTAGCACCATCTGGATGGCGGTCCTTGACCGCCATCAGTTTTCATACGCCAGCACAATAATCTGATATAAGGTCAATCGAGCTGGCGGCGATATAGGCGAACTCAGCGTGCCTTTTGTCCAAAAAGAACACTTTGGGCATCCTTGTCATCAGCCAGGTTCATCTTCGCGCTTTCATCCTTGCCAACGGCAAGACCGGCCTGCACCGCAGGACGGGCCATCAGAGCCTCGAACCAACGCTTCAGATGCGGGAAATCATTCAGATTCTGCCCCTGCGCTTCATGCGATTTTATCCAGCCGACACAGGCCATATCTGCGATGGAGTAATCACCCCCGAGATACTCAACCTCAGACAGGCGTTTGTCCATGACACCATAAAGACGGTTTACTTCGTTGGTATAGCGATTAATGCCGTACTCGATCTTTTCCGGTGCATAATTGCGGAAGTGATGCGCCTGCCCGGCCATTGGGCCAAGCCCACCCATTTGCCAGAACAGCCATTCTTCAACCGCGACACGTTCACGCTCGTTCTCCGGATAGAATTTCCTGAACTTGCGGCCAAGATACTGAAGGATCGCACCGGATTCAAAGACAGAGATCGGCTTGCCGCCGGGCCCTTCCGAATCGACGATCGCCGGCATCCGGTTATTTGGCGATATTTCCAGGAACTCCGGCTTGAACTGGTCGCCCTTGCCGATGTTGACATAATGCACTTTGTAAGGTGCCCCGACTTCCTCCAGATAGATGCTGATTTTGAAGCCGTTTGGCGTAGGCCAGTAATAAAGATCAATCGGTGTGGTCATGGAAAAACTCCTTCTCTATATCTCTCCCATATAGAGTGACATAATCAGGATAAAAGGTGTGAGACGGATGACAGTCCGGTTTCGCCGACAAACGATTGCAGGGTGGAAGCTATGCGCAGAAACGAACCGATCACCGCCAGGATCATTACGCCAGAGCCGGCAGAGCCGAAGAGCTTTACGAATGCTCACGATGCGGTCAAAGCACTGCAGGTGCTTTACCTGCGGAACACGCGTTTTGTTATTGATGCTTTTCTGGCACTGGCAGGCGGTGCGCCCATTGAAGGCCGATATCGTGCTTTTTACCCTCAGGTCATGATTGAAACAGGAAGCTATGGCCTGACCGACTCCCGGCTTTCCTTTGGCCATGTCGCATCACCCGGTCATTACGCCACCACGATCAGCCACCCGGTTCTTTTTGAGAAATACCTCACCGAACAGCTTGACCTTCTGATTAAAAATCACGGCGGGCCGGTGATCGTCTCAGAATCAGAAACGCCAATCCCGCTGCATTTTGCATTTGGCGAAAACACGCATATCGAGGCGGATCTGGCCGCACTTGCCGATGTGCCACTGCGCGATATTTTCGATACGCCCGATCTCAACACCACAGACGATCTGATTGCGAACGGCGAATATGAGCCGGAGGCCGGCGAGCCAAGGCCGCTCGCACCGTTTACCGCTCAGCGGATCGACTATTCGCTGGCGCGGCTCAGCCATTATACCGCGACCAGCGCTGCACATTTTCAGAACTTTGTTCTGTTCACCAATTACCAGTTCTACATGGACGAATTCTGCGCCTATGCTCGCGAAGTGATGGCTAATGGCGGTGAAGGCTACTCAGAGTTTGTCGAACCCGGCAATGTGATCACGCTTCCGGGACAAGACGAACCTGAAGGCGGAAGAGAAGGCGTGCGCATGCCGCAGATGCCAGCCTATCACCTCAAGCGCCCGGACAATAGTGGCATCACGATGGTCAATATCGGCGTTGGCCCCTCAAACGCCAAAACCATCACCGACCATATCGCTGTCTTACGACCCCACGCCTGGCTTATGCTGGGCCATTGCGCGGGCCTTCGCAACAGCCAGAAGCTTGGCGACTACGTGCTCGCCCACGCTTATGTGCGCGAAGACCATGTGCTTGATGATGATCTGCCGGTGTGGGTGCCGATCCCAGCGCTCGCTGAAATTCAGCAGGCGCTCGAATCTGCCGTTGGGGAAGTGACCGGCTATGAAGGCTATGAGCTGAAACGCATCATGCGCACCGGTACAGTCGCAACGATCGATAACCGCAACTGGGAACTTTCAGATCAGCGTGGCCCGGTCAAGCGCCTGTCTCAGTCACGCGCTATCGCGCTGGATATGGAATCGGCGACAATCGCGGCGAATGGTTTTCGCTTCCGTGTGCCCTATGGCACGCTTCTTTGTGTTTCCGACCGGCCGCTACATGGTGAGCTCAAACTGCCGGGTATGGCGACGGCTTTTTATACAACGCAGGTGCGCCAGCACCTGAAAATCGGGATCAAGGCCGTACAAAAGCTTTCGGAAATGCCCTCCGAGCGGCTTCATTCACGCAAACTCAGAAGCTTCTATGAAACCGCTTTCCAGTAAGCCACCCGAAAGGGCAGTCAGTTCAACTGGCTGCCCGCAGGAACGATAACGCTCAAGACACCCGGATTCTGTTTGATCACGACGTTCATTTCAGGATCTATCATATCGCCATCAAGCGCCTGATCCGAGGCCTTGTTGCCAAATTTCAGGGTTATTTCCGGCGCCTCAAGCCGGATCACTGCCTCGCTTTCCTGAAGCTGCCCCGACAGAATATCCAACGCGATCCCCGTGACAGTTTCACCGGCAAGTGCCTTCACCAGATAAACGCCTAGGACCCCGCCGCTGGGGCGATTGGTAAACGGCAGCATGTTCGCATCAATGCGGTTATTGGCGATCAGCGCCATGGAAAACGCCCCGTCGCCAGAAACCTCCAGCGTTTGATAAGAGAGTTCAAATTCCGGAACCATGCGCAGCACATCGAACCAAGCGCGCGTGCTCGCCGAAATTTTGCCAAGGCGCGACTGATAGTCGAGGCGATCGCGGTTCTTGATCATCGCGGCATGAAGACCGGCAGAAAACTGATGAATAAACGGGCGACCATTCATGGTCGGCACATCCACCTTCGCAAGCTTGCCGGCGGCAAGCTCTCTTAGCGCCTGCTCGACATTTTGCGAAAGCCCGAGACTTCGCGAAAACAGATTCATGGTTCCGGCTGGAAGCACGCCCAGAACTTTGTTCGTTCCTTTCAGACTGCCGGTTGCCAGCGAAATCGTACCGTCACCGCCACCGACGATAACGCCATCAAAATCGTCATCACCGGCGACCTGTTGCAGCGCGTCAGAAACATCACTGCCATTTACGATCGTGCATTCAAATGTGTGATTATTGTGCTCAAACACATCGGTAGCGAGACTGCAGAAAGCCTCCATATCCGTTGTCTTGAATGTGCCGCCATCGCGATTGAGAATACCTTTAAGACGCATGATCTGCCTTCGGGTTGGTTTCCGCGATGGAACGCTTAATCGCATTCAATGGTTCCGGAAAGCACTTTCATGCCTCCCGGAATACCAAAAGATGAAGACATCACATATTGGGATAAACCGGCCCCTCACCGCCCTGAGGCGGCACCCAGTTAATATTCTGGTTCGGGTCCTTGATGTCGCAGGTTTTGCAGTGAACACAGTTCTGCGCGTTGATGACGAACTTCTTCTCGCCACCTTCATCAACCCATTCATAAACTCCGGCGGGACAGTAGCGACTGGAAGGCCCGGCAAAGACAGCCCATTCAGAATCCTTCTGAAGATCCATATCGGCAACCTTCAGATGGACCGGCTGATCCTCTTCGTGATTGGTGTTAGACAGGAAAACCGAAGACAGGCGATCAAAGGTCAGGACGCCATCCGGTTTGGGATAGTCAATCGGCTGATACTTGTCTGCCGGTTCCAGGCTGGCTGCATCCGTTTTACCATGCTTCATCGTGCCGAATACTGAAAACCCGAAAAGCGTATTGGTCCACATATCCAGACCGCCAAGCGCAATTCCTGCAAGTGTTCCAAGTCTCGACCACAAGGGTTTGACATTGCGAACCTTTTTAAGATCCCGACCAATCGCACTATCACGCCAGTCACTTTCGATTTCTGCGATTTCATCATTCGCACGTTCGGCCGCGATGGCTTCGGCAACACGATCCGCAGCCATCATGCCCGAAAGCACAGCATTGTGAGACCCCTTGATCCGCGGCACATTCACAAAGCCAGCGGAGCAACCGATCAGCGCGCCACCGGGGAATGAGAGTTTGGGTACGGACTGCAACCCGCCTTCCGAAATGGCGCGGGCACCATAGGAAATGCGTTTAGCCCCCTCAAACGTTGGTGCAATTGCCGGATGGGTCTTGAAACGCTGAAACTCCTCAAATGGAGACAAGTAGGGATTTTTGTAATTCAGATGGACCACAAAACCGACAGCCACCTGATTGTCCTCAAGGTGATAGAGGAAAGATCCACCACCCGTCTTGCCATCCAGCGGCCAGCCGAAACTGTGCTGAACCAGACCCGGCTGATGATGCTCCGGCTTCACCTGCCAGAGCTCCTTCAGGCCAATGCCATATTTCTGCGGTTCGCGTCCCTCATCAAGGCCGAATTTCCTGATCAACTGCTTGGCAAGCGACCCGCGAACGCCCTCGCCGATCAGCACATATTTCCCGAGCAGCGCCATGCCGCGCGTGAAGTTCGGCCCCGGCGTGCCATCGCGCTCAACGCCCATATCGCCGGTCGCAATCCCGATAACGGCACCATTATCATCGTAAAGGATTTCGCTGGCTGCAAAACCGGGATAGATTTCGACCCCCAGCGCCTCAGCCTTTTCGGCAAGCCAGCGACAGACATTACCAAGAGAAACGATATAGTTTCCGTGATTGTTCATCAGCGGCGGCATAAGAAAATTGGGAAGTGACAAAGCACCGGCCGGGCCAAGAAACTGAAACTTGTCTTTTGTGACCGGCGTCTTGAAGGGGTGCCCCCCCTCCTCGCGCCAGCCGGGCAGAAGTTTGTCTATGCCAACAGGGTCAACCACCGCACCGGAGAGAATGTGCGCCCCGACTTCTGCGCCCTTTTCCAGAACGACGACCACCAGATTTTCATTGATCTGCTTTAGTCGAATAGCGGCTGACAGACCAGCAGGGCCTGCACCGACAATCACAACATCCACTTCCATGCTTTCGCGTTCCGGCAAAGCTTCTGCCATGCTTTTCCTCACCTTCCCTATAGGTTATGTTTCTGCACTATTGTGCAAAAAACGAACGTCTGTAAATAGTCGTAACGCCGCCAGCCTTATATCTCAACTTTTCACAGGCGCATTTGATCAGGCACATGCCGACGCGCCGGTTATTGATTGAAACGCGACGCCTTGCGCGTTTAATGTAGCATCAAATCATAAAGCGCCGCCTTTTCACCTCTCATGCGGCATTTTCAACGAAGGATTTTTCTGATGGATTTTGGCATTGCAGACAAAAAAGCCGTCGTTCTGGCGTCGTCGCGGGGTCTGGGTGCAGGCGTCGCCGAAGCTCTGGCAAAAGAGGGCGCTCATGTCCTCCTGTGTGGCCGCACAGAAGATCGCCTTTCGGCCAACTGCAAAAGCATCAATGAAACGACAAAGGGCAAGGCCGATTTTGTGGTCGCCGACATTGCAGCTCCGGATTGTACAGAAAAACTGCTGAAGGCCGCGGAGGAGAAGCTCGGCGGGATCGATATTCTGGTCAATAATACAGGTGGTCCGACACCGGGCACTGTTGCAGAGATGACGCCTGAAAAGCTCACAAACTTCTTTAACAGCATGGTTCTTTCGCTGATCACCCTGACCAATTCGGTGATTCCGCAAATGAAGCAGAAAGGATGGGGCCGTGTTCTGACAATTGCCTCCGGTGGTGTTGTCGAACCAATTCCGAATCTGGCGCTCTCCAACACACTGCGCTCCGCTCTTGTCGGATGGAACAAGACACTTTCGAGTGAAGTGGCAGCCTCCGGTATTACGACAAATCTCCTCCTTCCCGGCCGCATCCATACTGACCGGATTGATGAGCTGGATCACGCCAACGCAGAACGCAGTGGCAAAAGCCTGCAAGATGTGCGGAAGACTTCGCTTGCGTCGATCCCTGCACAAAGGCTCGGCCGCGTGGAGGAGTTCGCCAACGTTGCAGCCTTTCTCTGCTCAAAGCCGGCAAGCTATGTCACCGGCAGCCTGATCCGCTGCGATGGTGGCGCAACCCACGCAATCTGATTGCAGCATTTGCGCTGGTCACTGCGCATGCTATGAAACCGGCCATGATCAAGGCGAACGAACTGACACCACGCGAAGCTGCTGCGCTTCTGCACTTCTATGCAGAAGCGGGTGTTGATTCGCTTGTCGAAGACATGCCTGTTAACCGGCTCGTTGAAGTGGAGCCACAGAGCGACGTAAAGTCAGCGCGCCAGCAAACAACCCAACCTTCGATATCGCAAAATCGTGCGAGCGCTCCGGCAAAAACGCCAGCGCAGCCTGCCGCACCGGCGACGGCTTCATCCGCGACCATACCGGATGAAAAAGCCGTTTCCGACGCCCGTTTCGCTGCCGAAAGCGCACGGTCACTCGGCGAACTGAAAGAGGTTCTTTCGTCATTTTCCGGATGCAATCTCAAGCACAATGCCCGATCAACCATTTGTCTGGAAACAATGCCGGAAAGCGGAATTCTGGCGATTTGCGGCTTTCCATCAGGCGATGATGATCGCGTAGGGCAGGCCCTTTCGGGACGCGCAGGGGTTCTCTTTGAACGCATGCTCGCAGCGATTGGCCTTTCGCGTGAAGCCATCGGCGTGACAACAGCAATTCCATGGCGGACCCCCGGCGACCGCAGCCCAACAATTTCAGAGGCGGATATCTGCGTTCCCTTTCTAAGCCGGCAAATCACACTGGCCAGTCCGCGTGTCCTGCTTCTGATGGGAAATTTTGCATGTCGCTTGCTGATTGACCGGCAGAAAACCGTCTTCGATCTCCGCGGACAATGGCACAGCCTTCCTGTTTCGGGCCAGACCATACCGACATTGGTTTCATTCGCACCTTCCGAGCTGCTGGCGGCTCCAGCGAACAAAAAACGCGCCTGGCAAGATTTGCAGTCTTTTCGCAAAAGCCTGGAATGACAGAGTTTTTCTCCTGAAACCCAGTGCCATGCACGCCGCGCATGGCTGCCTCACGCCAAACCCGATTGCTCAAAACGTTTGCATGAACGATATTTGGTCATGTCTTGGGAGGATGTTTAAAACAGGATCCAAGGCAAATGAAACCCTATGAAGACATGGACGCTTCTCTGATGCAGAACAATCGCTTTTCTCTCGAACTTGGACGGTCGACCAATGGCTATCATGGCCAGCGCGGCATCGATCGCGCGATTGCGAAGGGCTTTTTCCGCTCTGACCGTCATCATGATGCCGGCGCTATCCGCCCGACGCTGCGTGCCGTCGGTGCCTAAACATTAAAGTCTTCTTTCAGGCGCCTCATCATTGTGCGCCTGATTGGTCGTGGTTGTCCCGGACACTCGCGTTTGTCGCAACAGGTTTCTGCCTGATAAATCGGGAAAGAACGTATCGTCTTGTCGCGTGTCGACCGCGCATGAGCTTCCAGCAATATGCCTGCCTCTCGCGCTTCTTCTGGAAGGTTTTCCACATTATTCATCGGTAACAATAGTCTCATCAGACGCCACAACCGCTCCCTGGCTCTTGTTATCAAGGCAGAGGAACCCTTGGTAGAGCGTGACGCGATACGCCTGTTCAATGCCGCGCGGCAACCGCGCATTGATGAAGACACGCTTTCTTTTGAAATGTGGTTCGCTCTTAGTCCTGCAAAATGATCTCTACCGATGTGCCGGCCTCAACGGACGTGCTGTAACGCATATCCAGCCCCAGGTCGCCAGACAATTGCTGGGCCTTTAAAAGCAGACTGTGGGAAGCGGATAGAACAAGGTCTGGCTGCTCTGCGAGCATGCGCATTTCATCCTCTGTCAAACCTCGCCCAATATCGGAAAAACGAGCCCTGAAACCGTTCCCGCCGACCCGGGAAACCTCGACCACCGCATCACAATAAGGAGGGCTGACGACAATCAGCCGTTCCACGAGCGTATCGAACAGCTGGCTGAGATATTCCTCATCCAGAGCGACGTCAGAAATCTCTTCCTCGACCATCGTCATGATCTGCACTGCTTCAGATATCGCATCCTTACGGCGCTTCGAAACCACCTGACGCAGACAGGCAGATGGCGAGACAGTTGGCACGCCTTCAGGGCGTTGCCTGCGCTCACGCTCACTTTCAAAGACAGCGAACAGATCTCGTTCAGAACTTGAATATGCTTTCTGTGGTTCGTGCGGGTGAACCCTGTCACTGTCACCATCTTCAGGCATCGCAGAAAATGAAACCCAGCTTTCATCCGTTTCGGTGATCCTGGGCATGCGCAAGCGAGAAGGCTCTTTCGCTTCCTCAACCTGTGTCGGTAACGTTACCTCTGACATTCCGTTCTGAGCAACACCCTCGTCTGCCACCCCTTGTGGTTTCCCCTCTTCAGAATGGGAGAACATACGGTGGGCGACAACACAGAGGCCTTTTCTGTGACGCATCCGCGCAACCGAGAGTTTGACGCGATTCATCGTAGGGCGGTTGATGAATGCGGAGATCTCTTCAAGATTCTGCCCGGGCTCACCGGAGCGCACATTCACCATCGCCGCCTCAAAAGCCACAGCATCGTCTTCAGAAAGCCAAGAGGTGAATGGCTGCCCGACGAGATCCTTTGCCTCAGCACCCAGAAGATGCAGAGCGGCCTCGTTTGAGAGTTCGATCAAGCCAGCGCTATCAGTCAAAATGACAGCTTCGGGCAGACCATCGATCGCCTTTCTGACCACAGGTGTCTGTTCTCGCATATGTGGCTTCTCAAACGTCATCATCATCATCCGTTTATGCCCCTGTGCGCATCAGAAAACTTGAGGAATCCGCTGATCTGCAAAAATCAGGTGATACAGCAGCGGCTCCATCAGGCTTTATTAGCGCAATCAGGTAAATGCACTTTAAACCACATCCGAACAGAATCCGAGATGCGACGAAACGCATTACGGATTTGCGCTTTGAAAAGTTTCAGCGATGAAGCGATATTCAGCTAATTCTGGCTGAGCACGGCAAAGGCAACCGAAAGGTGATGCGATTTGACAGCCTGCCAGCCGCAATATTCGTCAATGAAAGCACCGTCGACCCACATATCACTTTCAAAAGCCTTTCCCTGCCAGCCCAAACCGCCCGCTTCTATAACCTTTTTCAGTGTGCGCTGCAGATGCGTGCGGGATATCTGAACTTCGGACGCAATGGCGTGAGCATCTATGGCCGTAACCATAAACCGGTCGTCCTCGCGCTTCGCGCAGACAGTAAGAAGAGCGATATGGTCCATAACCAGTCCACCGGCAATCGATCTCTGCAGAAAGGCGACGCGTTCAGGTGGCTCAAGCCACCGTCGGTCCGCAATGCAACTGCGGGCAAAGCGAGGCTGAAGACAGGCAATCTGGTCTGGCGCGCTGATGAAGCAACGGACGCGATCCTGGCCGTCCAACCGATCAAGTATCGCGAGATTGGCGGCAAACCATTCAACCAGGACCTCGATTACGACAGGTAACGGCCTCCAATATCGTGGTCGACGGCTTTCGAATGCAGGATCCTGCTCGATAAAATGATAGGCCTCCAGCTCAGTCATGAAATCACGGATCGTGTTCGGGCTCGCCACACCGAGGTCTTTCAACACTTCAACGAGACGTGAAACGGTCAATGTATCAGCAGGATCTAGGTAAAGCGCCAAAGCTGCCTGGCTCATAAGCCATCTCCGGTGAAACCCGAAATTTCCCGCAAGCCTCTGATTTCGGACATAAACATCCTTCATCTGCATACCGAATGAAGCAAGAGCTGGCAGAAATGCCGGATTGCTTGCAATTTGCTGGACAGTTAGCGACATTTTTCTTCTTTTGGTACTTTGCGCATAGGCCGAATATTCAGCGGGATCACGAAATTGGCATGTAGGCAAGCCCTTTGCCAAATTCCCGAAACAAACTTATGACAATTCCACGCTTGAACCCAAACACCGGAAAAGCTAGGGCTTCAAAAGAACGATTGATACAGATCGAAGCACCCTGTCAGACCTTCTTTGCGGTTCGGTCTACCGAGAATACCGAAGCGGCAGACACCGAATCTGCGTTTGAATTGGAGGCACGATGTTCGCCAGCCTGATCCCCGTCACAAGCCTGATGGTTTCAACTCTGCTGATGATGATCGGCTACGGGCTTATGAACTATCTGCTTCCAGTCAGAGCCGTTGCGGAAGACTGGTCTCCCTTCCTGATCTCGATGACCGCGACGGGCTACACGGTCGGCTTTACTTTATCCTGTATTATCACGCCGAAACTCGTCCTCAGAGTGGGTCATGTGCGTGTTTTCGGCGCTCTGATCACGCTCCTGACCGTTTCAATCCTGATCAGTTCGCTGGTCGTCGTGTGGCAGGCATGGATCATTTTTCGCGCTGTTTCAGGTTTTGCTGTTGCCGGATGCTATCTTGTCATCGAAAGCTGGCTCAATGAGCGCGTAACCAATGAAACGCGGGGAACCGCCTTTGCGCTCTATATGGTGGTTTCGCTCGGCGGCTCGATTGGCGGGCAATATCTTGTGCCGCTGGGAGACCCGCTCAACACGTCACTTTTCATCGTCTGCGGCATGGTGTTTGCCATCGCGATCCTGCCCACAGCACTGTCAACGGCCCAGTCTCCAGCCCCGATTGCCCAGGCACAGTTTGGTGTTGGCAGACTTTACAGACGGTCGCCCGCTGCATTT
Organism: Martelella mediterranea; assembly: GCF_004342225.1. Classification (GTDB taxonomy): domain Bacteria; phylum Pseudomonadota; class Alphaproteobacteria; order Rhizobiales; family Rhizobiaceae; genus Martelella; species Martelella mediterranea_B. The sequence continues at coordinate 107,350 of NZ_SMAR01000008.1, forward strand.
GCCGGGGCCATTCTGGCAGGTGTTCTTGCCGGTGCATGGGGCAGCTTGGGCGGCGTTTACACCACCGAAAGCGGCTTTACGACAGCACAGGGCGCAACACTCCTTGCCTTTGTCCTTGCCGGTGGTGCTTTAGGTCAGGTTCCGATCGGACGCATTTCCGACCGAACCGACCGCCGTTATGTCATGATCGCCTGCGGCATCATTGGCATGCTAGCCTCGACGTTTATGTTCTTTTTGTCGGCCGAGACGCTTTACCTTCTCTATGGGACGGCGTTTCTGGTCGGCTCCATGCTGTACCCGATCTATGCTCTGAACGTCGCTCACGCCAATGACCGCGCAGACCCAAGCGAATTCGTAACAATTTCCAGCTCACTCATGATTCTATACGGTCTTGGAACAATTGCCGGTCCGCTGGTTGGTGGTGCAGCCATGGAAATCGGCGGCCCGCGCGGCCTCATGCTCTATCTGGCGCTGGGTTTCTTCGGCTATGGAGCCTTCGCCGCGTGGCGTGTCTGGCACGGCAACCCGATGGTGACACCGGAAGAGCGGTCTGACTTTCAGGCCGTCGCGGTTCCCATGCGCGGCACAGACCCGGCAGGCAGTTTTGCTGTCGACTATGAAGAAGAGTACGAGCCGAACGTCTATGCCGAAACGGAAGACGAACCGGAAAAGCAGGCCTGAGTTCCAAGCTTCGTCTCAGTTCGGCGTCTGCGATGGCGTGACGCGCCGCAGCTTGCGCCGTTCAAGGCCAAGCCTGTGTTCGCGGAAGATAATGAAAATCCCCGCACCAACAACAAAAACAGAGCCGGTCAGCGTATTCAGCGTCGGAATCTCGCCGAAGATAAAAAACGCGATCACGATCCCGAAGATGATAGAGCTGTAATCGAATGGTGCGATCGTCGAGGCATCGGCAAAACGATAGGACTCCGTCATGAGAATCTGGCCGGCACCGCCAAACAGCCCCGCAGCTACCAGCCAGAAAATCGCCTGAGCAGACAGCGGCTGCCACCCAAAAGGCCATGACAGCAGAGAAAGTACCGCGGCAAAGGTCGAAAAATACAAAACGATCGTCGGGCCTTTTTCTGTAACAAGCAAGCGTCGGACCTGGATCATGGCCATCGCCCCGAGCGCGGCACCCACCAATACCATGACGACTGCAAAGGCTTCCTCGGCCCCCATACCACCTTGTCTGAACAAGGTGAGCTTCGGCCAGGAAATGATCATCACCCCAAAAAGCCCGACCCCGACGGCAGACCAGCGGTATACCCGGACAACCTCTCCCAGAATAAGAGCGGCGAAAACGACAGAGAGCAATGGAGTCGTGTATCCAAGCGCAATGACTTCCGGCAATGGCAAGTGCATCAGACCATAAAAGCCCATACCCATGGACGTGATCCCGATCAGACTGCGCAGAAAATGCCCGAATGGCCGTTTCGTGCGATATGCACCTTTAAGCTCGTGGCGCCACCCGAGATAGATGATGATTGGAACGATCCCGAAAAGTGACCGGAAAAAAGTGACCTGACCCGGCGCAATGCCGCTGCCTGCAAGCTTGATGAAGGTCTGCATGCAGAGAAAAGCGACGATTGAAATCAGCTTGAGAGTGATTCCACGCAATGGGCTTGGATTGGGATCTGTTGGCATCGGGGAAACTTCATTCATCAGAGAAACAGCCGGAACACGCTCTGGCTCTCTTACGCCTATTTTGGCGGATTTGGCAGGGTTACGCCGAAAAACCGCTAAGAATTTGCTTTCCGCATCAATCGGCGTTTTGTTATGCGCCGATGAATGCCTACCTGAAGGGCATAATTGATTGGGCAGCCCGCCCAGAAAAGAGAATGAGGAATACCATGCGTGCTGACGATGACCGGACGGTTTATCTGGAAGACTACCGCCCCACTGATTTCGTCCTTGAAACGGTCGAGTTGATTTTTGAGCTTGGTGAAAACCTGACCACAGTTGGGAGTGAAATGAGGTTTTATCGCCGGGGTGGCGCCGATCAGTCAGCGCCATTGGTGTTGGATGGCGATAGTCTGGCGCTTTCAGGGCTGGCCCTTGATGGTAAACCTCTTTTGCCCGAACGGTATGAACAAAAGCATGACAAGCTGATTATCCACGATTTGCCGACCGATGAGCCTTTCACTCTCACGGTCAAGACGCGCATTAAACCGGCAGAGAACACACAACTGCTGGGTCTTTATCGCACCAATGGCATTTACTCCACGCAGTGCGAGGCAGAAGGCTTTCGCCGGATTTCCTATTTCTACGACCGTCCGGATGTTCTCGCCGTTTACACCGTCACCATCATTGCCGACAAAGCGACCAGTCCGCTCCTGCTTTCAAACGGGAATCTTGTTGAGCAAAAAGAGCTGGAAGACGGTCGCCATATGGCCAAGTGGCACGACCCCTTCCCCAAGCCCGCTTATCTCTTTGCACTCGTCGCGGGCGACCTGGGGATGATCGAAGACAAGTTCACGACCATGTCGAGGCGTGATGTCACACTCAGGCTTTTCGTCGAGCACGGCAAAGAAGGCCGCGCGGGCTATGCGATGAACTCATTGAAGCGCGCGATGAAGTGGGATGAAGAGCGTTTCGGTCGCGAGTACGACCTCGATATCTTCATGATCGTTGCCGTTTCTGACTTCAATATGGGTGCGATGGAAAACAAAGGGCTGAACATTTTTAATGACCGGCTGATCCTTGCAGACCCTGAAACAGCGACAGACGACGACTACGGCAGGATCGAAGCCGTTGTCGCTCACGAATACTTCCACAACTGGACGGGAAACCGGATTACCTGCCGAGACTGGTTCCAGCTCAGCCTGAAGGAAGGGCTTACAGTTTACCGTGAGCATGAGTTTTCGGCCGATCAGCGTTCGCGTTCCGTTATTCGCGTAGAGGAGGTCAAGTTTCTAAGGGCCCATCAGTTTCCCGAAGACTCCGGCCCGCTGGCGCATCCTGTCCGCCCGACGCAATATCTGGAGATCGACAACTTTTACACAACCACCGTCTACGAGAAAGGCTCCGAAGTTTCTCGGATGATTGCCACGATTCTTGGCCAGGATAATTTCCGCAAGGGGCTCGACCTCTACTTCGAGCGTCACGATGGCGGCGCTGTGACCATCGAGGATTATCTGAAATGCTTTGAGGACGCCACCGGACGCGACCTGTCGCATTTTGCACTCTGGTATCATCAGGCCGGGACGCCGGAAATCACCGCATCCAGTGAATATGATGAGAAGGTGGGACGGCTGTCCCTGACACTCAGCCAGTCAACACCATCAACACCAGGGCAAAAGGAGAAGAAGCCGCTCCATATTCCGCTCAGAACTGGTTTCATCGGCCCGAACGGTGATGACATGGAACCCAGCTCTGTGAGCGGTGGTGAACGCAGAGATGATGTTCTTCATCTGACCAAAGAGCATCAGACTTTCGTTTTCGAGGGCCTTGGCGCAAGACCGGCAGTGTCGTTGAACCGCGATTTCTCAGCACCTGTGAAGATCGAATATGATCTTCCGAAAGAAGATCTCGTTCGGATCGCACAACATGAAAGTGATCTTGTTGCGCGCTGGGATGCAGTTAACACACTTGCGCTCAACACGCTGGCCGCAGCGACGCGCGCCTGCCAGTCGGGCGAGACAATCCCGGTCGATCCGGCGCTGACTGACACGTTGACTGGATTTGCAGAAGATGATGCTCTTGAGCCAGCATTCAAGGCGCTGGCACTGACGCTACCTTCCGAGCTGGATATCGGCCGAAGGATCGGGCAGGATATCGATCCTGACGCGATCCACCTCGCTCGGAACACGGTGCGCGATGCGGTTGCCAAAGCCGGACATAAAGCCTTTTCAGCCTTGTCTGTAAGCCCGGCGGAAGATGCACCGTTCAGCGCAGATGCTGAAAGCGCTGGAAAACGCGCCCTTCGCAATATCGCTCTGTCTTATCTGGCGGCTGCAAATGGCGACGCAACTCCGGCCAAAGAAGCTTACGACCGTGCGACGAATATGACAGATCGCATCGCGGCTCTGCGTATTCTGGCACACCAGTTCACCGGAGCGGCAGAAACGAAGGCCGCGCTAGAGGACTATCGCGAACGTTTTGCGCGTGAACCGCTGGTTCTCGACAAGTGGTTTACCACGCAGGCAACAATCGCTGGACCGGATGCGCTGGAACGTGTGCAGAACCTTATGTCGGACACCGCATTCGATATCGGGAACCCGAACAGGGTCCGCGCATTGGTAGGCGCCTTTGCCTCTTCCAATCCGAGCGGGTTCAATCGCCCTGATGGCGCTGCCTACAGCTTCTTTGCGAATTTCATTCTGACCTCCGACAAGCGCAACCCCACCCTGACGGCGCGTCTGATGACTGCCATGCGCTCCTTCTCTGCCCTCGAAAAGACACGCCGGGAAAAAGCCCTGATCGAGCTTGAACGTATAGCGAGCCACGATGACCTTTCACGCAACTTACGCGATATTATCGACCGCATGTTGAAAAAGTGAATCGGCACTTGCAAATACAACCGTTCTGAGTCCGCATAAAATGTCCCTTCGTGCCCAAAATGGCGCGAAGGGGCTAAAACAGAGAATGCTCAGATCACAAAAAATCCTTTTTTGATATATGGTTAACAAAAGCTTTCCGTCCGGCACTGGACAAGGCGAATCACGTTTGATTCACTAGGGTAGATTCGCAAGAGCGGCTTCGCGAATCACACGAGGGAATCAAACAAATGAAGAGATCGGACATGTGGGGCACGCCCACAGTCAACGGGAAGTTGCGCTCTCAATTCAGTGGAGAGCAGATTTTTGCGGGAGATGATCGCCACGTTTCCACCTGGCGGTTGCCTGTGGCAATGGAGAAGAGTCGCATTGAAGCGATACTCCGAAGAGCGATCCCTGTTCTCATCATCATGTTTTTGATTTGCGTCGCGCTGACGAGAGGCTTCTCGCTTCTCTCAAGTCACGTTCGCATGGAAGCGGCGGTGCTTCACTCCACTGAAGCGGTGGCGGCACTGGCCGCATTGGCGCTCGATGAACAGACAGCGCTGACTTCCAAACCCGACCAGCAGGCGGCAACAATCATCCTTGAAGATACGCTCACAGAGATTGGGATGGGCGGCGAAACGGATTTGGTTCTGGTTAATAGTTCCGGTGTTGTCTTTGCTGCCACCGGCCAGGCACGCTCGTTTATCGGCCGCACACTTTCCGGCGCTTTTCCCGGATTGATGGTGCCCCATGCATCTGGTGAGGAAAAAGATGCCAGTGAAATCAGTTTTCAGGGCACGTCCTATCAGGTAGTTCCAAGACTAGTGGGCGATGACGGCAGCCTCATTATCGCGATGCATTCATTGCAGAACATGCATTCCCTCTGGCGTGCAGAAATCAATCTTAATGTCACATTATTCGCAGCCACGGCCGTTCTGCTGCTCGTCGTCCTCTACGCCTATTACGCGCAGCTGGCTAAGAATGGCTCCATTGTGGATGAAGTCAGCGCAGAAGCGGAAAAGCGCGGATTGATGCTTGCCAACGGCGAAACGGGGCTATGGGCCTTTTCGCCGGAAAACAGGAGCGCCTGGCTGGACAGTTCTGCAGCCGCTGTACTTGGTGAAGGTATCAAAGCCGGATACTATTCCTATCGTTTTCTTCTAAAGCGTATTCATCCGCAAGACCGCATCGGTCTTGCCCATCACCTGCATCCGTCAGCGGAAGGCCTGGTGCAACACAGTCTGCGTCTCAGGCAGCATGATGGTCGATATGCACGGTTTGAGCTGCGTGCCCATGCATCAATGAAGAATGGTGTCATGACGCTGGCTGGTGCAGCGATCAGGGCCTGCGAGGTTCACCACCGCGAACGCAACGCACTGCATGAAGCAGCGCAGCTGAAGTCCGTCTTCGACGCTCTTCCTCATGCTCTGGCGCTCTGGAAGCCTGATGGCAAACTTCTGACTGCGAACAAAAGCTTCTGCGATATTCATGACCTTCAGCCAGCCAGAATCGACACGCTTTGCCGCAGTGATGTCGAGAAATCAGACTCGACTGAGCAGCAACTCGTCCGGCGCTCGGTTTGTGAAGGTTCCGCGGATTGTGAAATCAAAACCGCCGATGGCCGATGGCTCAGGGTTTCTGAGGTCTGCATTGCTTCCGGTGAAACACTTGCTATCGGCATGGATATTACAGAGTTCAAAGCCTGCCAGATCCGGCTTCAGGCAGAACAGGTTCGTCTGCGCGACAAGGTCAATACACTGGCAGCATCGCGCCGTGCGCTGGAACAGGAAACCGCAGCGCTGACCCTTTCGCTCAAGCATAGCCATGCACGGGGCAAGGAAGGATTGGCGGAAAACGCCCTTACACGACATTCAGCAGATCTGCGGACCAGCCTGACAGCCATTCTCGGCTTTTCGGAGCTGCTCTTGGTGGAAACAGAAAGCGCGAAAGTATCGTCTGGCAAGGTTACCGAATACGCAAAGTGCATTCGTGATGGCGGCAACAGGCTGAAGGCTCTGGCTGAAACACTCGAGGCAGAAGCAGACCTCAAGTGCGACCACACTCCCGGTGTCATCATCCGCCGTCAGGCCGCAGCGGGTCAGTCTTCGGTCTGAGCGGTTCGCATCAGTGTTCAGAAGAACTGGAAGCCAGTGGCGAAATCCGCTTGAAAACCGCCCGAACCCCGCCGGAGGTGTCGCGGATCAGCGCCTCCAGAGCTTTCACATCAGGGCAATCGCCCAGCCTGCACACCCGCTCCAGCAAGCCTGCCGGGGCGTTTTCCGGATCGAACCTTTCTGTCAGACATGCACGCGTCAACTGGGCTATATCTGTATAGAGTGACAACGCCTTTCGGCATGTTTCGATATCGCCCGCACTCATGACCTGCGCGCCATAGGTTGCAAGCACATCATCGGTGGAGAGTGGTTCAGCCTGTCCTGCCTTGACTGCATCCGGAGCCGCCAGATGACAATACTGTGCAAGGAACTCGATATCGATCAATCCACCGGGAATAAGCTTCAGATCCCATATACTTTTTGCCGGTTTATCGCGTTCGATCCTGGCCCGCATGGATGAAATGTCATCAATTAACTTCGGGCGCTCTCGCGGCAACGCCATGATTTCCTTGATCACAGCAGATGTATCGGCCATCAACGCTTCATCGCCACATATCGGATGTGCACGGGACAAGGCCATGTGTTCCCACGTCCAGGCATCATTCCTTTGATATTTTTCAAAGGCGGATATCCGGGTCGCCAGTGGACCGGCATTCCCGGAAGGTCGCAAACGCATGTCGACTTCATAAAGCACACCTTCGGCTGTTGGTGCAGAAAGGGCAGCCACCAGCCTCTGGGTTAAACGCGCAAAATAGCGCGGCACTTCCAGCTGTTTGGGTCCTGAAGTCTGCCCCAGCGGATCGTCACAATCATAAAGAACAATGACATCAACATCCGAACCGGCAGTCAGTTCTCCGCTCCCGAGTTTGCCCATGGCAAGCACGGCAACACGCTGTCCATCTGCCTCGCCGTGGGCTGACTTCATTTCCCCCAAGACGCCATCGAGTGCTTCACCGATCACCAGCGAGGCCAGTGTTGTAAAAGCCTTACCGGCAGCAAAACCATTAATCGCGCCCGTCATCAGCCGGATGCCAATCAAAAAGCGCTGTTCAGCTGCGAAAATGCGTAACCGATCTAACCGCTCTTCATAAAGCACAACCCCGCTCATAAAGGCATCAAGGCGGCGCGAAAGATATTCGCGCGTCGGCAACTCTGTCATCAAAGCCGGGTCAAGCATACCGTCGACAATATGGGCTCTGTCGGCAATGATCTCGGCCAGCCTTGGAGCCGCCGACATGATTTCGACGACGAGACGCAGCATTCCGATATTGTTTTTCAGGAGTGAGAACAACTGAACGCCTGCGGGCAGACCAGCAAGAAACCGGTCAAAGCGCGAAAAAGCTTCTTCAGCACGGCGGCTTTCACCAAAAGCTTTCAAGAGATCCGGCATGATTTCGGTTAACCGCTGGCGCGCCTTTGTTGATTGCGTGGAGCGATAGCGGCCGTAGTGCCAACTGCGCACGATCCGGGCGATATCGGCTGGCCGTTCAAACCCAAGGCCTTTGAGAGTTTCCAGCGTTCCCGGATCATCATCCTCACCAGTGAACACGAGATTTCCGGATTCACCGGAAAGTGTCGTCTCCCGTTCAAACAGACGGGCGTAGCGCCTCTCAACGGTGTGCAGAGCATGCAGCAAGGCGTTCGAGAAGGCTTCATAGCTCTCATACCTGCTCATATGTGCAATGCGCAGGAGCTCGGCATCATCGTCGGGAAGAATGTGGCTTTGCTCATCGCGAACCATCTGAATACGATGTTCAATACTCCGAAGGAACCAGTAAGCGTCGGTCAGCTCTTCACAGGTTTTGGCATCGATCCAGCGCGCTTCGCGCAAGGCGTTGAGCGCATCGACGGTCCGCCGGCAGCGCAGCTGCGGCATGCGGCCACCGGCTATAAGTTGCTGGGTCTGCGCAAAAAACTCAATTTCCCGGATGCCACCCCGGCCGAGCTTCACATTGTGACCATTGACAGCAACAAGCCCAAATCCTTTGTGGGCGTGGATCTGCCGTTTGATGGAATGAATGTCGGAAATTGCCGCATAATCGAGGTACTTGCGGAAGATAAACGGCACCATTTCGCGCATGAAGGTTTCACCGGCTTTGAGATCGCCGGCGATGGGTCGCGCCTTGATAAAGGCTGCGCGTTCCCAGTTCTGACCGCGGCTTTCGTAATAAAGCAACGCCGCCTCAACCGGGATCGCCAGCGCTGTTGAACCCGGATCAGGCCTTAAGCGAAGGTCAGTACGAAAAACATAGCCGTCGCCTGTTCGCTCCTGAAGGATATGGACAAGACGACGCATCAGGCGCGGAAACAAGGATCGAACTCGATCACTGTCTTTGACGACTGGCGCTTCCGGCTCAAAGAACACGACGATATCGATGTCGGAAGAGTAATTCAGTTCGCACGCACCCAGCTTGCCCATACCAAGCACAACGACACCCGAAGCGTGAGATGGGTTCTTCATGTCCTGAAGCGCCAGATGACCTTCGGCCCCGGCTGAAAACAGAAGATGATCGACGGTCGCAGCGACTGAGGCTTCTGCAAAATCGCTCAGGAGTGCGGTCGTCTGCTCCGGCGAGCTCAATCCGGCGAGGTCAGCAAGGGCGGTCAGAAAAGCCACACGCCGCTTCGCCAGACGCAGCGTTTGCATGATCGCGCTGTCTGACCTTGGCGCCGTTTCATTGTCCTGTTTCCAGGAATTGCGCGCGATATCGATCTGCTGTTCCACTTGCGGGAGAAGAGGCTTGTCGACTTCATCGAGAAGCGCAGGAGACGCGCGAAAGCAGTCTGCAAGATAAGGCGATAATGAAAAGGCGGCAGCCAGAAACTGCGGCAACACTTCGGATGGCTTTTCCAACGCTTCGGGAAGCGCATGAGTTGATGCTGCGGCTACGATCTCGGCGAGGAAACGTTCAAAAACATCCTGATTTAAGGGATGCACAGGCACGTCACTGAGCGCCGAAAGATCAAGTTGCGCGAATTCTTTCATGACCGGTCTCGCTCCTCCGTCCGTACCAAGCGTCATCGATCTGCATAAAGCGTTTCAAAGCCAATGCAAGCCGTCAACCGAGGAAGACAAATCAGCATCAGGACTGTTTTGCCTCAGCGAGAGGAAAAGACAGAATCGCGGCGAGTCCATTCATATCCGGACAGTAATGCGCAGCCTCGGCCAACTCAAAATGACCTTGATGCATGCTCGCTACGGCCTCGACCAGAGAAAGTCCGAGACCGGTTCCTGGTTTTGAGCGGCTTTCATCAAGGCGAACGAAGCGCTTCTTGACATCATCCATCTGATCGGCCGGTATTCCGGGGCCATTGTCGGCGACAATGCAAAACGCCTGACCATTCTCACGTTTCAGCTGTAGGCAAATAACGCGTGTTTCTTCACCATCCGCCGCATATTTTATGGCATTGTCGAGAAGGTTGAACAATGCCTGACCGATGAGTTCACGGTTGCCGTTCACAACGATATCGGTGGCAAAGTCACACGAAAGCGTCAACCCTGCTTCCTCCGCAACGGGACCGTAAAGCTCGACGCTGTCTTCCACGATGGCAGAAAGACTAACCGGCGACATTTCGGCAGCGAGTGAGCCGGCCTCAACGCGCGAAATCATCAAAAGTGCGTTGAATGTGCGGATAAGCTGATCGGACTCAGCGATGATGCCCTCCAGCGCTACCCGGCGCTCAGCCTCATCATCCATAATCGCCGCATCTGCAGCCTTGTTTCGCAGGCGGGTCAGCGGCGTTTTGAGGTCATGCGCAATATTATCAGAAACCTGCCTCAGTCCCTCATTGAGCTTCACAATCCGGTCAAGCATCTGATTGAGAGAATCCGAAAGCCGGTCGAATTCATCGCCTGATCCGGTCACTGGCAGTCTTTGGCCAAGGTCACCGGCCATGATCCGAGCGCTGGCACGCGACATTCTATCCATGCGCTTGAGCGCGTTTCGACCGATCGCAAACCAGATGATCAGTGCGCCGACGCCCATAATCGAAAGCGCCAGCAACAAAGCCTGCCGCACCACAATATGAAGCCGCTCAGGATCACCAAGATCCCGGCCGATTAGAAGGCGCATGCCATTGTCGAGAACCATGACATAGCCGGTTGCGACATTCTGTCTGGATGGACGGTCTTCTTCGGCAAAACGCTCATAGCGAAAAGAACTGGGAACCCAGCCGGTATTGCCAATCACGCCGGGCTGAAGCGAGGCAACATTGCTGGCTAGGATTTCGCCCTGCGGACTTGCAAGAACATACAGGTTTGCCCCGGGCTGCCGTGCGCGTCGCTCGACGATATTGAACAGCTTGCGCACACCACCGGTGCTGAAAGCCAGATCGAGTTGCGCAATCTCCCGGTCGAGAGAATGGCGCATCTGACGCATAACAAGGCCCTCAGACACGGCTGTGACATAAAACACCATCACCACAGCGCAGAGGCCAAACAGCAGGATATAGACCGCCGAAAGCCGAACGGCCGTTGATTTGAACATAAGCCGCAAGCGGGCAATCATCAGATTCTGCTATCCATCATCTTTGATCATATAGCCGGAGCCACGGATTGTTTTTAGCAATGGCTTATCGAAATCCTTCTCGATCTTCGAGCGCAGCCGGGATACATGAACGTCAATCACATTCGTCTGAGGATCAAAATGATAGTCCCAGACATTTTCCAGCAGCATGGTACGGGTAACGACTTGCCCGGCATTTTTCATAAGATATTCGAGAAGACGATATTCGCGGGGCTGAAGCGTAATTTCACGACCAGCGCGGCGAACTTCATGCGACAGGCGGTCGAGCTCAAGATCGCCAACACGATAGACCATATCCTGATCAGGCGTGCCCTTGCGGCGGCCAAGCACTTCAACCCGGGCCAGGAGTTCACTGAACGCGTATGGTTTCGGCAGATAATCGTCACCGCCTGCGCGCAAACCTGCAACACGATCATCAACCTGGCCAAGTGCGGACAGTATCAGGACAGGCGTATGGACACCGCGCGCCCTTAGAGCAGATATGACGGAGATACCGTCCCGTCGCGGCAACATCCTGTCGACAACGAGAACGTCATACTCATATTCCGACGCCATAAACAGACCACTCTCGCCATCACCGGCATGCTCACAGGCAATACCAGCTTCGCGAAAAGCCTTGGTCAGATAGGCCGCAGCCTCCAGATCATCTTCAATCACAAGAATACGCATACTGGCGACACTATCGCCTTTGGGATCATACGCACAAGCTGGAGTATTGGTTTGTTCCACGGGCATTTTGACACTCCGGTCAAAAAAAGGCGCGCCAATTGCGCGCCTTTGTCTGTCTTCTCAAATTATCACTCTTCGCTTCCCGAACCGTTCGACGTCGGCAAAGCGGTGAACATATTGCCATTTTCGGTTTCCACTTGGAAAAGGGCCTGTGAGCGACCATTTTCAGCGGCAGCCTTCACCTGATTAAGAACATCATCGGCCGAAGAAACATCTTTATTATTGACACTCAGGATCTTCTGCCCCTGGCTCAAGCCCTTGGCGGCAGCATCCGAATTTGGATCAACAGCTGTGATGACAACACCTCTGCCATCGTCTGCAGGCTGCACCTCAAAGCCCAGCTGCTCCATCAGCGCGCTTTGGGCGGCAGCACCACCATTGCCTTCAGCAGCCGCAAGTTCATCCTCGCTGGGGAAGTCACCCAACTTCACGTTGATCGTCTGTGATTTCCCGTCACGCCAGACTGAAAGCTCGACTTCCTGTCCCGGGTCCATCATGCCAATCTTGCGGGAAAGTGCGCGGGCATCTTCAACCACTTCACCGTTCACAGCCGTGATCACATCGCCTTGCTGCAGTCCGGCTTTGGCACCGGGGCTGTCAGCGGTCGGCTCCGAAATCAAGGCGCCTTCAGCCTTGGCCAGGCCTATTGATTCGGCGATATCCTTCGTCACTGGCTGGATCCGAACACCAAGCCAGCCGCGCTGAACCTGCCCATCATCAATGAGGTCAGCGACAATATCCTGTGCCAGATGCGACGGGATCGCAAACGCAATACCGACATTGCCACCGGACGGTGAGAAAATCGCAGTGTTAATACCCACAACCTCACCATTCAGGTTAAAGTCAGGGCCACCGGAGTTCCCGTGGTTAACAGCCGCATCGATCTGGATGTAGTCATCATAAGGACCAGAAGCGATATCCCGCCCCATAGCCGAGACGATACCCGCCGTAACGGTTCCCCCCAGCCCAAAAGGGTTACCGACAGCAACGACCCAGTCACCGACACGAAGATTGGTGTCATCAGCAAACTTTACATAGGTAAAGTCTTCGTCGGCATCGACCTTGAGAACCGCAAGGTCAGTGCGCGGATCTGTTCCGATCAGCTTGGCATCGTGCTCGGAGCCATCATCCATGACGACGGAGAATTTGTCTCCTTCGCTCACCACGTGGTTATTGGTAACAAGGTAGCCATCTTTGGACACGAAAAAGCCTGAGCCCTGTGCAATCGGACGAGGACGGCCCTTTCTTTCCGGCGGTTTTGCAGGCGGATTAGGCGCACCAAAATCCTTGAAGAAACGTTTCAGCGGATGATCATCAGGAAGATTGTCAAAACCTCGTCCGCCGAAACCAAATCCGAAGTTCTGATCATTCTGCGCGACTGGCTGCATGTCACTTTCGACCACAACAGAGACAACAGCAGGCGAGACGGCATCTACGACATCGGCAAAACCGGGAACTTCAGGCGCCTGAACATGAACCGGGTCGGCGAACGCAGGCGCCACTGCGAGCGGGGCCCCAGCGGAAAACAGTACGGCGGCCATGCCGACAGCTGCAGAGGCTTTCAAAACGGGCTTGAGCTTATTCTGTCCAACGGACTGATCAAACATCAGGTTTACCTTTTCCTTTAAGACCATTTCAGATCGTCGCTTTCAATCGGATAAAGGCAATATAGTTTGACTGACCTTACAGAAGACTGTCCGCAAGATGACGGATTGTTAATCCGCGTCGTTTTTTGATAACAAATGCTTGAGTTTTTCCTCTTCCTGTCGGCTGAGCGGCCTGTCCGGTGCATGCGCGGAACGTAAAAACCGCCAGACGACGAGAGCCGCCAGTAAGAATAAAAGGATTGGTGCCCCCCATAGGAGAAGCGTTTTCGAACCAAACCTCGGCTTCAGAAGAACGAACTCGCCGTATCGGGAAACAACATAATCGAGCACTTCACGATCAGTATCACCGGCCTTGATCCGCGCACGGACCAGCAGCCGCAGATCGCGTGCAAGTTCCGCATTCGATGCGTCAATTGACTGGTTCTGGCAGACCATACAACGCAGTTCTGCTGAAAGCGCACGGGCACGCGCTTCCTGTTCGGGGTTATCCAGAACCTCGTCCGGATTCACTGCGAAGGCTGAAAATGCGGTCAGAAAAACCAATAGTCCGGCAGCGACAAAACGCCTTATCATCCAGCTGCCTCCGCGGCCCGCTGAACACGAGAGGTCTTGTTATTCCGCGCAGGCGCGCCAATTCGCAAGCGACGATCGGTCAGAGAGACGAAGCCGCCAACCGCCATAAAAACGCCGCCAAGCCATATGCAGAGAATAAAAGGCTTCCACCAGATACGTACGATCTGAGCACCGGACTGACTTTCATCGCCAAGCGAAACATAGAGCTGGCTGAGACCGAAGGTCATGATGCCCGCTTCTGTTGTCGGCGTATTATCGGCCAGATAAACACGTTTTGCAGAAGCAACTTCACCCACGGACGCACCATCTCGGGCGACTGAGAAAGTGCCGAGATCGTCGACATAATTGGCGCCACGAACCGATGTCTGCCCCTCATAGGTCAGTTGATACCCACCAGCCTCCACCTGCATTCCCGGTGTCATTTCAAGCACAGTTTCGGTTTCGTAGAGTGAAACGGCCACAACGCCCAGCACACATACGCCCATTCCAAAATGCGCCAGTGCTGTGCCAAAGGCGGATCGAGGAAGACCTTTCAGGCGCGGCCAGGCTTTGGAAAATGGAACTCGCCCGAAACCAGAGCGAAAGCGAAGGTCCGTGAGCGCACCAAAAATAAGGTAAAATCCCAGCGCGATACCAAAGACAGCAAGAACCGGTCCGCCAGAGTGCAGGTAGACGAAAACACCACCACAAACGAGCGCGAGAAAAGCCGCAATCATTAACCGCTCAGAAGCCGCTTTCAGGTCTCCGCGCTTCCAGGAAAGCATTGGCCCGAATGGAACAGCAAGCAGAAGTGGGATCATCAAAACGCCGAAGGTGAGATTAAAAAACGGCGCTCCGACGGAAATCTTGTCTCCGGTGAGTGTTTCCAGAAGCAGCGGGTAGAGCGTGCCAACCAGGACTGTCCCGGTCGCAACTGTTAAAACCAGATTATTAAAGACAAGCGCGCCTTCACGTGAAATCGGAGAGAACAATCCACCGGCCTTCAGGAGAGGAGCACGCCAGGCAAAAAGCGCAAGCGAACCACCGATAAACAAGGCGAGAATGGCGAGAATGAATACGCCACGGGTTGGGTCGGTGGCGAATGCGTGAACAGATGTCAGAACGCCAGACCGTACGAGGAACGTTCCAAGCAATGACAGTGAGAAGGTGAGGATCGACAACAAAATGGTCCAGATCTTCAAAGCTTCGCGCTTTTCCATAACCAGTGCTGAATGCAGCAAGGCGGTTCCTGCCAACCACGGCATGAAGGAAGCATTCTCAACAGGATCCCAGAACCACCAGCCGCCCCAGCCGAGCTCGTAATAGGCCCAGTACGACCCCATCGTAATCCCGGCGGTTAAAAAAGCCCATGCAAGCAGGGTCCACGGGCGAACCCAACGCGCCCAAGCCGCATCGATTTTACCGCTTATCAGCGCGGCAACCGCAAATGAGAAACAGACAGAAAATCCGACATAGCCGAGATAAAGCAGGGGCGGATGAACTGCCAGTCCGACATCCTGTAAAATCGGATTGAGGTCACGCCCTTCCCCCGGAGCAGGAAAAAGCCGCTCAAACGGGTTGGAAGTCAACAGAATGAAAAGCAGAAACGCCGTCGCTATGAGAGCCTGAACCGACAACACATTAGCCCTCAGTTCGGCAGGAAGGTTCTTGCCAAACGCTGCAACAAGCGCACTGAACAGGGTCAGGATCAGCAGCCAGAGCATCATCGATCCCTCATGATTGCCCCAGACACCTGAAAACTTGTAGATCAACGGCATCAGTGAGTGAGAATTGGCCCAGACGTTGCGCACTGAAAAGTCTGAAACAATGTAACTTCTGGTCAAGGCAGCAAAAGAAAATGCAACGAGGCCGAACAAAACCAGTGTTCCGCTGACGCCGACAGCCATCAGCGGTCTGCTTTCACGTTTTGCTCCGATGAACGGGACTATGGCCGTTACCGCAGCAGTCGCCAAAGCCAGTAAAAGCGCTAAAAGCCCCAGCTCAACAATCACGGCTGCTTACCCCCCGTGTCTTCCCAGACGCCTTCTTCCTTGAGCCGGTCAGCAACCTCTTTCGGCATATAATTCTCATCGTGTTTCGCCAGAACGCTGTCGGCAATAAAAGGTCCGCCATCTGTTTCAAATCGTCCTTCGGTTACCACACCCTGCCCCTCGCGAAACAGATCCGGCAATATTCCAGCGTACCGCACTTCAACGCTTCCATTGCCATCTGTCACAGCAAATTGCACTTCCGTACCATTTCCACGAATGACCGAACCGTTTTCCACGAGACCACCGAGCCGGATACGGGTTTGCGGTTCAACAGGCTTTGTCACCAGATCGGATGGCATATAGAAATAGGAAACCGTCCTGCTCAACGCGAACATCACAAGCAGCACAGCAACTGCAATAAATCCCACACCGCCAGCAATTACGGTCAGTCGTTTTTGTTTACGGCTCATGGCTGCTCCCCGGAGATACCGAGCTGACCGGCGAAGCCGGACAGGCGTGAAATCGCTTCACTATCGTTTTGGAACACCTGCATGGCCTCCTCCAGAGCATCGTTCGCTTTCTGCTCTTGCCCAAGCACGGCATAAGAGCGGATAAGCTGCATCCAGCCTTCCAGGTCATTGGGGTTTTCTGCGAGTCGGGCTGCTAAGCCGTCAACCATACCCCTGATCATATCGTCGCGTTCTGACTGTGAAAGGGACTGAGCATTTTCAACTGCCTCGGCATCCGGGCCTGTGGCAGGCCGCCCGTCTTCAACGAGACGGGCCTGATTTCGTTCGATATGCAGATTGACCGTCTCAATCCAGGGCGCATCAACGGGAGCCTGCGCACGCAGCGCTTTGAAACGCTCCAGCGCTTCTGCATATTGACCGGACTGCTCGGCTGCCAATGCGATATAGTACGCGGCTCGCGGATCAGGTGGATCCAATGCATCAGCACGCCGGAAAACCTCAAGCGCTTCGTCGGTGACAATACCCGATGATTCGGTGACAATCACCTCTCCCAGACCAACAAGCAGGTCCGCATCCGGACCGAGGATTCTGAGTGCGTTTACATAGGCATTCCGTGCTGCTTCAAGACGCATCTGACGTGCATAGATCGGTGCCAGCAGCTGCCATCCACGTCCATCGTCCGGATTTTCCGCAAGATGACGTTCGACACGCGAAATAAGAACCGGCAGATCAGGATTGTCGGAATCAATACGCTGAGAAAGCGGTTGATCGCGCGCTAAAGGTGATCCGATGAGCGGATAGGCGATTCCGGCGACAATAAAAACCAGAACGATCGTTCCCGCAGTCAGCCATCGTGCCCGGACAGTGTTCAAATGCTGATCTGCAGGATCTCGCAAAAGACCTCCGGCCGATTGCGGACGGTCCTTTTCTGAAGCAATCAGACGACGCGCGATCTCTGCACGGGCAGCCTGAAAAGATGCATCATCAATTCGTCCATCAGACCTGTCACGCTCAAGCTCCCTTAGCTGATCGCGATAAACGTCGCCACCGCGTGCTTCCGGCTGTTCAGAAACATCTCGTGTGCGCAGAACAAGCGGAAGAATCACGGCAAAAGATACCGCGAACGTGACAATGATGGCTAAAACAACAAAACCCATTTTGCTGTCGTAAGCGACCATGTCGATTTTTCCAACACACAAACGGTTCATTGATCTGTTTCTGCGCAAAATTCCGCACAATCAAATCAACGCCATCAGGTAAGCAATGCCCAACGACCGCTTGCGTCCCTGCACGCAGCGCCACGTGCTACGCTTTCAACACCATTGACAATTATACGTTGCGTATACTGCCGACAATTTTGTTCGCCGACCTGATATGGACTGGCAGCCGTCACGCTGCCGCGTGCGTCGCGCCCTTGCCAATTTACAACTTCACCGGCTGGAGCGGTGGAAAGCGCATACTGCTCAGCCTGAAGAGCTTTAGCCACATCATTGGGAGAAAGCGGTACACCCGTTCTTTGAATGAGACCTGCTGGCGCATCCGTCACGACTTGCGAAGTATTCTCGACAGGGGCATTCACAGTCGTCACTACTGTGGATGCACATCCAGCGAGCAAAATCACACACGTGATCGATAATAGACTAAGTCTCACTTTCAAACCTGCTTTCTCACCAGAAAAACATCTCATGGACTTACACACCGCACCTGAACACCGGTCCACGTAAACATCCGCACTACAAGACCAACTCGGCTTCACTGCTGCTACCCGCTCCGAATTGTTTCGGCCTAAAACCAGTTTATGGCAAGATTGGGCACTTTTACATAGTTGGGCCTTTTTTAGCCTTGCCTTTCGCGGGCAGTTGAAGACGCGCAAGAAGGCCCTCGCCTTTCATACCCTTGAGCGAAAATGTACCGCCGTAAGCCTGCACAATATCATCAACAATGGACAATCCCAAACCCGAGCCGGATGCACTTTCGTCCAGACGCTGACCACGCTTCATCGCGCGGTTGATTTCGTCGGGGGAAAGGCCCGGACCATCGTCTTCCACCGTGATCTCAATCCAGTCACCATCCAGATCGTCAGCATCAACCCTGCAGGCGGTGAGCCTGACTTTGGAGCGCGCAAAACGTGCAGCATTTTCGAGCAGGTTGCCGACGACTTCTTCGAGGTCCTGCTGCTCCGTTGCTACGATGAGGCCAGGCGCAATTTTCACATCAAACCGGGTTTCAGGGTTTAATCGACGCATAACCCTGACAAGGCGTTCCAAAGTTGGGTCAATTTCACAACGTGTCAGAACAGACTGGGTTTGCGCAGCAATCCGGGCACGGTTTAGATATGCCTGCACCTGCGCCTGCATCAAAGCGATCTGAGAAGCAATCAGCTTGCCGCCACTATCATTCAGGCTCTGTGCTTCATTCAGCAGAACTGCAATAGGTGTTTTCAGAGAATGCGCCAGGTTGCCAACCTGCATGCGGGCACGTTCGATGATGGCGCGATTGTTGGCAAGAAGACCGTTAATCTCATCGGCCAGCGGCTGGATTTCATCGGGAAAAGTGCCACGCATCTCACCCTCACCATTTTCAGAGATCTGTCTGAGAGCGCGGCGCGCGAGATCAAGAGGGTGAAGGGCCCATAGAATGACAATGCCATTGACGAGAACGCTGGCAATACCGAAGAGGGCCAAGGCGGCATAAAGACGCCGGGAAAACCAGCGAACCTCATCTCTGATCGCCTGACGATTGCCCGTCACCTTGATGAGAATCCGACGATCTTTCTCATCCATGGATACAACGGTCTCAAGCACTGAAAGGTCGTTCCCGTTATAGTCTTTGATAACGTAAGTCCGCCGGAAGTCCTTTCCTAGAGGAACGCTCTGCGTGTCCTTCTTATCCAGAATTGCGCCACCGAGCGACGGCGATGTCAATTTGTCTTTTGGTCCATTATAGAGCGGCTCAACTGTCCAGTACCAACCTTGTCCGGGCTTCTGATAGTTGAGGTTGCCAAGCTGCGGCGAGCCTTGCAGTTTTCCGTTTTCATCCACGGAAACGGAGTTCACAACATTGAATGTTTCCGCTTCCAGCAGTTTACGGAAGCTACGCTCTGCCGCATTTCGGTAGAGCGTCGAGATAACAACCGCGATGACAACAATCGCTATCACAAACCAGCCGGTGGTCAGCACAAGCGACCGGAAAGTCAGCGAGTTTGCGGGTCTCATTCGGGGGCCTGCATACGGTACCCAAGACCGCGCACCGTTTCGATCCACTCCGCGCCAATCTTTTTGCGAAGACGTCCAACAAAAACTTCTATCGTATTGGAGTCCCTATCAAAATCCTGATCGTAAAGATGTTCTGTCAGTTCAGTGCGGGAAATCACCTCACCCTGATGATGCATCAGATAGGACAGCAGGCGATATTCGTGGGAGGTCAGCCGCAAAAGCTGCCCCTCAATGCTCGCACGGGATGCCTTGACGTCCAGTTCGATCGGACCGCAATGCAACCGCGCGGATGCATGCCCGGCGGCACGGCGGATCAGAGCACGGATGCGCGCCAGCACTTCTTCGATATGAAACGGCTTCGAGACATAATCGTCAGCACCGGCATCGATACCTGCAACCTTGTCACTCCATCTGTCTCGCGCAGTCAGAATGAGCACGGGCATATTGCGCCCCGCCGCCCGCCAGCGTTCCAGAACAGTAACGCCATCGAGACTGGGCAATCCGAGATCAAGAATGACGGCATCGTAAGGCTCTGTTTCACCCAGAAAATGCCCTTCTTCGCCATCATAGGCACAATCGACAACATAACCGGCTTCGGCGAGCATCTGCGCCAGTTGCCTGTTCAGGTTGGTGTCATCTTCAATGAGCAGAATACGCATTCGGCTTCCGTCACTTCCATTCTCATCGGCCAGAAAAAAGCAGTTTATCGCAGCTTAGCTCAATTTGCAGGAACCTGCCGGGTTATCTTGCGGGGCGGTTTTCCGTCGTTTGACATTACAATCACAGTCACAGTGCACATCGTTCCGTCAGATGAAGGCACGGCGGAAAGAAGTTCGCCGCCGGTGCTGGAGACAACCCGGCGAGCAGCGTTTGCACAATCTGCGGCATCTGCCATCACAACAGTCGCCGAAAGCAAAAGACCGGCAAGAAGGCAGCTGATGATCGCATTGTGACTGGATTTCATAGGAATCACTCTCGGTATATCGACGTTTTATTAGCGCATTTTTAGGTGAACCCGACTTAACGCAAGATGAATAGCCGAAACAAGTAAACTGAGAACAGATTGCTTTTCTTGGACTACAAACTGTGGTCACAGGCCAGCCGAAGCCCATGACCACTTCGTCTTGTGGAGCTAACGAGACAATCTCGAACGCGCCGAAACACGCCCGAAAAGCGCCAGAAGCCCCCCGACAGCACCGGTCAGGGCGACCAGAAGTTCAGCAAACTGCCCCTGGCTGGAAGGGTCAAGCTCAACACCGCCCAGTTGCAAAAGTGGAGCCGCAACGGCGATCAGCGCGCCCCATACTGTTTTGGAAAAGTACCATTTCTTTGAACCGTCCATAAAGGATCTCCATGTCGCGTCAGTTTCAGAGGAAAAATTGCCGGCTCTGTGGAATGCCGAGCGGCACCTTTCGGCCAAGCTGGTAAAGCTTCACCGAGAGCACGTCAGGCAGGCTGCCGAAATCAGCCTGCTGTTGTTCGGATGAATAGAGATAGTTCGGTTCGCCCGTTTCGAGCTGCCGGATTGGCGTATTGCCGTTAAAAATTTCAATCCGGTAGCGTTCCCGATCTTCGTCCAGCGGAATATCTCTGGCTGACCAGTCATCAGCATCAATCCGGCTTCGGCGGATCCATGTGAAGGCAACATCCCCGTTTTCGGAACGGTTCGCCCGAAAATGGACGGGCGCCAAGGGCGTTTGCGCACGTAATCCGCCGGAAAATGCATAAGGCGCATCCGACGCCATATCACCGTATGATGTCGTCACGATATAGTTCCGGCTCAGTCCGGCATGTCGCGGATTAAGGCCTATGGAGACAACAGCATCGTTGAGAATGACGGCGCGACTGCCAGCCGATGCATGCGCATTCATCGCATCTTCTGTCCCGGCAAGCCCGCGCAGCAGGCCTTCCAGTCTCCACCGTCCACGCGCAATCTCCGTAGCGTTGAGAAATCCTATGATCTCGAAGACGCCACTATTGGCTTCAACGGCAATCCGGTTGACACCCGCCAGCACTGAAGCTTTTGGCGCAGATTCCAACCCACCGAAATCGAGATCGATCTCCAGACACACGCTGAAATCGAAACGCCCTGTCGCACCCGGCCTCAGATCCGAGACAAGAGTAGACGTAGAAGCGGGTCGCTCAATGAACCGATCAGCGGCATAGCCTTCAAGCGTTGCAGACGACAAAACAAACAGCCGTCGCCATGGTTTTGCGAAAACAGCAATTCGGGCAAAATCGCTTGCATCGCCTTCTGTGTAATGCGGCAGATCCATGAGAACTACGCGCGGCGCGAAGCCATCGGCAGCGGTCTCGCCTGACATGAGCCGGTCATTGCGTAGCACAGCATTGCCGCTTAGAGGTGAAAATGACCGCGCTTCGACGGCTATAGTTTTACCCGCCTCCAGTTTTGTAACCATGAAGCGACCGCCCGGACCATCGGACAGGCGAATGACATCTCCGACCTCCAGATCTTTAACCTGTGGCGACAGGTCGAAGGTGATCCCGCGCGCAGAGATACGGTTTTCCCTAAGAAGAGTGCCGGCCAGCTGCATCGCCTGCGTTTCCGGCAGAGAAGCCGGAAGACCATATCGCAAGATCCGGTCGTTGACCGAGACAATCCGTGCCGAGCGGGCGCTGGCCTGTTCATAGTCATGGTCGGCATCAAGATACGAAACAATCGTTTCGCCTGCCAGATCGCTGTCATGCTGACGGGTTTCCTGCCAGAGTGCTTTATCATCAAGGTCGGCAACGATGCTGATCTCGCGTGGTGGCAGGCTGGCGCTCAACCGCGAACGAAACATAAGGCGCCCATCGCGTTCGATACAATCAGCAGAATAGAGCAACAAAAGCGGTTCCAGCAGGTTTCGCGCTGTTTCAATATCGGCCTGCAGATATCCGGAAAGATCACCGGTCAAAAGCGTCGTATCACCATCGGAAAACCTGTGATCCCGGAGAATTGTGGCAACCGTATCCGCCAGTGTTGTGGCCCCCAGCCGGCCGTTCAGCCAGTGGCCGGTAAGCCAGTTACGACCATCGCTCCAGAGTTCAGCATTCCGCGGAAATGCCGGATATGGCCGGATATCCCAGCACCACAGAAAAATGTATCCCGGATCAAGCATGCCTTCCGGCGGTTTTCCGTTTTCCCACCAGTTCAGATGCGTTTCCAAAAAGCGGCGTTGCTCGGCGTCGGCGCGCCGTCTCGATGAGAAATAGGGAAATGCGGATTCCGATGATTTGGGATCACCAAACACATTTGGCTGACATGCACCCTTATCAACAGCCGGACATCCGAGTTCTGTAAACCAGACTGGCTTCTGCTTCGGAAGCCAGGCGGTTGGCGCGCCAACTTCGACACCGGCAACACGATTGAAATGCGGATTGGCCCACCAGTTTTCGATATCCTTGTAGCGATAAACCCATGGTTTCCCCGCAGATCCATCGGTGATCGGCGTGCGCTGGCGCGCCGCCCGGTCAGCATCGCTGGCATAATACCATTCATAGCCCTCTCCGCCTGCGATCTGGCTTTCCAGTCCATCGGGATCATCGCAAATACGAAAGCCATCAGGGTTTCCGGCGCCAAGATCCTCATCTCTCCAGTCCGAAAGAGGCATATAGTTGTCGATACCAACGGCCGTAATCGCATCGCTCGCCCATAAAGGGTCAAGGTTGAAATAAACATCGCCGCTTCCATCACTCGGGTGATAGCCGAAATACTCACTCCAGTCTGCGCCATAAGTCAGAGCAGTATGAGGGCCCAGAACCCTGCGGACATCATGCGCCAGATCGGTCAGCGCCTCCACGAAGGGAAAGGCATCATTCTCATCGCGGATCGATGTCAGTCCCTTAAGTTCAGAGCCGATGATGAAGCCATCAAGTCCACCTGCAGCAACGGCAAGATGCGCATAGTGAAGTACCATTCTGCGGTAGCCGGTTTCCGGACCATCAAAATCTATTCCACCTGCTATCTGCGTAAACTGCCCAGCCTGTGCAGTTCCGACAAATCGTTCAACCTCGGCACGCGCAGCTGCAGTCCGGTCTGTTGTGCCGGGCAAACCCGGTGCAGGATCGCAGGTAATCCGGCCGCGCCAGGGATAGGCCGCCTGCTCGCTTGCACCATATGGATCCGATAAGCCGTTTCCCTCCGGCACGTCCATCATGAGAAAGGGATAAAGAAAGACTTTAAGCCCTCTCGCCTTAAGGTCGGCAATCGCGGCGATCAAGCCGGCATCATTCGGTGTGCCGCCATAAGCCGGGCCACCCTCATGGAGAGACACAACATGGGCATTCTCACGCGTAATGCCATTCACTTGCCAGGGGCTGCTCTCGGCATTTCTCGCCGCCGTTTCAACGCCCGGTAAAATACGGCACTCTCCGGCGCGCAGATCGGTACCAAACCAGCTTACAACCAGCGCGACACGCTCAAGGTTCGGACACAGTGCCATCAATTCATCGATGGAGGCTTCCCAGTCGGTCTCCCGCGTCAGTGTATTGCGATTGATGATCCTCTGAGCGCCATTCCCGATGGATTCAGTGACCTGATACGGGCAAAGACCGTGTTCTGTTGCGCCGGGGATGATTGCAATCGCCTTGACCTGTTTTTCGAGCCTTCCGGTTGGTCTTAGTACCTCAAACTGCAACACGGGAATGCGGTTGCCAAAATTATCCAGTGGCAATCGCTCGAAGACAACATAGCAAAGCCCGCGATAGGCTGGCGCGTTTCCCTCGCCTTGTTTTGCCTCGATCAATGGATCGGGAAGTTGTTCATCATCGCCGCGATAAAACCGCATCCCGACATGGCTCAGATCCAGCTCCCGGCCATCCGCCCAGACACGACGGATTGCAGCCACCGGGCCTTCACAAATTCCGAAAGCAAAATTGCCGAAATAGGCAAAGCTCGAAGCCGTTGTTCCGGAAGCTTTGCCGCCAGCACGTTCTTCGGTAACTTCTTCTTCAAATCGGGTTGCCCAGATCAGCGTTCCGCCAATCCGGGACGTGCCATAGACACGCGGAATGCCAACACCCTCTTCAACCCCGCCAACACGGGCGGTTGCAAGATGCTGTCCCTGCACTGAAGCCCCGGCCGAGCCAAAAAGGCGACTGTCGACAAAGCTGCCAGCCATCGCTCCGAGCGCACGCCCGGCAACAGCGCCGAATGGCCCGAGGGCGCTACCAATTACCGCCCCTGCTGCCTGAAAGACAATCGTTGCCATATTACAAACCTCAATGCTTAAATCTGGACGGGAAACCGGTACACTGCTGAAATCTTCCGGCGCCAACCGGGCACCAGTGCCGAACGAACGACACCTGCTTTTTCATAGGCGTGAATGAAATGCTCCGGCCCGGACAGGATCCCGATATGTTTGGCCGGAAACTGCGGTCGCCAGCGAAACAGCAGCAGATCACCGGGGATCATAAAGTCCTGTGACACGGGCATCCCGCAATAAAGCTCGGCGGCCTGCTGAAGGCGATCTTCACTGCCGAACTCGGCCCAATCTGCGGCATAGGGATAATCCACTGAAGGTGCGGCGCCGTAAACGGCTTTCCAAACTCCGCGCACCAGTCCAAGGCAGTCGCAACCAACACCACAAGAGCTGGATTGATGACGATAGGGCGTGCCAAGCCAATTTTCAGCCTCCGCCACCACGCATTGCTGAAGCGTTATCATTTAAACAGCACGCTCCCGTCATGTGTGCTTTCGCCATCCACATAGGAATAGGCAAAATCCGCACCCGGCATATGCGGAAAACCTCTGAAATTCAGCTGGTTGGAAAACTTGTTTCGGCAGGTGGAAAATGCCTTGTCGCATCCCGCGACAAGGCGCACTGCATCACCAGTTTCAGGAACCCTTTCAAGTGGAAGCCACAGGTCGACCTGCATAGCCCCGCCAACGGTTTTGTTGACCTCGATATCCGCTTTCTGCCCGGCCAGTTGACCGCTTTCGAAGACCAGAACGCCGAAGGAGAAGAAGCCGTTCGGAAAGACCGCACCACCGGAGACCACCAGTCGCGTTTCAGTGTCAACATCTGCGATCGCTCCCGTCATCTGAAGACCGGAATGCGCGACATCAACCCCACAGCGACTGTCTCCCAGCTCCGCGTCACATCGCCTTGAGAAACTGCGCCCCTGCGGCTGTGATAACCGATGCGTGACAGACCGAAGTTCGGCCTTGAATGCTCCCGCCTGACGGCTCACCTCGCCGATTTCATAAATGTCGAGCCTCTGATGATCCTCTGGGCGTGCCCAGTTGACGAGATAAACTTCGACCTTTGCACCATCATAGGAACCGGCTGCCAGTTCAGCCTCATCAATAGCCGCGCTGGAAAACCCTCCGGCAACCTGATTGCTGACGGCAGAAAATCCTTCCTCATGAACGGTTTCAGAAGCAGCAAAGCCGCTTGCCGCGAGGAATGTTGTTCCGGCGAAACCAAGATCGCAGTCATGCTCGGTAAATCCGAGCACATGCCCATCCTTCCGGATGAGCCGCCAGCAGTAACAAAGCGTTGTCGCATCGGCCTGAAGATGCGTTTTTAGCCCTGGTGAAAGTGTTCTCATGGCCGGATCTCCATCAGCGGCACATTTGGTACATGCCCGGCATTGAAGGCAGACATATTGATGTTGATCTGATCGATATCGAAGCGAACGGGCACATCGAATTCATAACCGGCAAAAATTTCCGCGCCGGAGGCCGGGACGTTTCCGGACTGAAAGGTCACAAGGCCGGTGGTTTCATCGACCGAGTAGGATGAGGGCGGAATAACCGCCGCATCGACAGTGACTTTCACAGTGTCCGCAACAGGCTTTTCGATTTTTCGCGACTTTGCAGCGGCACCGTCCCCATAGGTTTTGATGAGCTGAAAGCTTCCGGTTTCACCATCCCCAACACCGATCCACTGATCGGCAGCACCGGGCTGTTGAAGCGGGCCACATGACTTGTAGTCAACGGGATCACGAAATCTGAAACCGTAGAGCTGACCGCTGCGCGCCTCAAAAAACGACACCAGCTCATAAAGATCACTGAGCGACCGTACCGCCGACCCCGCGTCATAGGATCGGCGCGAGTCACGCCAGCGCTGGTTCCTGCTCTCCCGCCCGTTCGAAAGATTGACGATGTCCGTCCGCCGCATCGGTCCACCGCTGGTTGAAAGCGAAAGGCGCAGCGGAAACCGGACTTCGTGGAAACTCTGAGGCATGGAGTTCTCCTAAATATTGCGCTGGCCTGAACGCACCGCCCGCGCAAGCATTGCGGTGATCTGACCTTCGCTGCGCTGAAAGCTCGCGACATCTTGCGCGTTGACATTGAAGACAATCTGAGGCCCGCCGCCAGCGCCGGATGCGGCAACGCCCAGTCTGCCGTCTGCACCCCGCTTTAGCGGCAAGATAGCTTCACTGCCCGCCTCTCCCATCAGACCAAGACCGCCAGACATTGGAAAATAGGTCGGACTTGAAACCACACCTCCAGAAGCAAAGGGCGTGACCCTGCCCGGCACTCCACCTTTGGAATGCGCAAAGACACTGATCATCTGCTCAGAAAACGCACTGATTTGCCCCGAGATCGCTTTTTCCAAAGGATTGAGTGCTGCATTGAGGGCAATTTCGCTGAGACGCCTACCCAGATCATTCAGAACGTTCTGCAGACTTTTCCCGCTAAGCGCAGCGTCTTTCATGGCACCGGTCAAGGATGCAGCAAATTTATCAGACTGCGCCTCCAGGTCGCTCAGAACATCGTAGAGTGCGGATGCCCCCTCGGTGACCTCATAAAAATCAAATTCATCAGACGCCATTGTCAGACCTCCTGCTTTCATCTGGAAAGCGCTTCATCAGTTCGCTCAGCATCTGCCGGTTCGGATAGGTCGTTGCAGGTGCCAGGTGTCCGGCCATCGCCGCAAATTCGATCGGCGACAGGGCCCAGAACTGGAGTGGTGAAAGCCGCAGCTGGCAAAGCCCCGTATGCAAAACCGCGCACCAGGGAAACGGCACGATTTCGGTGGGGCGAGCGTTTGCCGCTGCGGCTAGGAAGGGTCCGGCACAGACTTCGCCTCTTCAGCGGAAACCGTATCCCCTCCGTTAAACGTTACCTTCAGAAGATCGGATACGAGCCGGGCATACCCTGCCACTCCGCCATCGAGACACATGCCAGCAACCTCATCATCCTCAAAAATATTGCCTCCGCCGCGAAGACCTGCAGCCACAATGATCACGAGATCACGCGCCTTGAGTTTGCCGGAGGAAAGCCGCCGCCCGAGATCGACGAGCCCTTCCGCCCCGAAAGCTGTTTCCAGCTCGGCAAGAGCGCCCAGCGTCAGACAAAGAATGCGGCGTTCACCATCGAACACCGCCTCCACCTCGCCTCGATGGCGGTTGGCCCGCCGTCCGCTTGAATACTCCATCATGATACCGCTCCAAAGCTGATTGCACCGGCCGATTCCAGTGTCAGATCAAACGTCACTTCACCGTTATGCTGGCCGGAATATTCCAGCGCAGTCATCAGGAATGGTCCTGTCAGTGAACCGAAATCGGGGATGATAATCTGTGCCTCGATCAGCGAACCGGCAAAGAAAGCAGAACGGACGGTCTCGTCCGATGCCTGATCTTTGAACAAGCCGGAACCGGTCAGTCCGCAACGTCGAACACCGGCACCGCCTAAAAGCTCGCGCCAGCGCCCGGAACTTTCGGAATCGGTGATATCCACGCTTTCTTCGTTGAAAGCCAGTTGCTTGGCCCGCAGTCCAGCCACGGTTTCGTAAATGCTGCCATTGTGCAGCTTTACGAGCATGTCCTTGCCTTTCTGGGCAGTCATGGAACACTCCGTTATTGTGCGCATTCACAAGGCGCGTGTTAAAAGACTTGGCTGTGTCAGCTGCATTCGGTGACGGCTCGAAACAGCGCTTCCGCCCGAAAATATCCGGTCTTCACCACGCGCCGGATCCGGGTAGAGCGGTGCTGAAGGTTGACCAGCACCGTGTCCTCAGGCTCCAGTTGAGCATCGTGCAGCAGCATGCGCACCCGCTCGGCGATTACATTCAGCTTTTTGCGTCCCTGAGCGTCTGACCAGATTTCGATGGTCAGAAGATGCTCCGCGCCAGACGTCGCATCGGTGGAGTAGTCCCTGCTGGTACATTCGCCAAAGGTAATGCCGGGGAGTTTCGGACGCGGTAAAAGCCGGTCAGATATTCCATTCGCGCCGATCAGACCCGTTAGGTCACCGTCACTGGCAAGCCGCGTGTAAATTGCCGATAGCAAAGCATTTTGTGCTGAGATCATACCCCAACCTCCTCACAGCGGCAGACGGTATATCGCTTTGTTTCATCTGGGTCGCGCCAGCTGTTGAGCTTGAAGGTGCGTGCGCCAAAGCGAAACCGAAGGCCACTTTCAAGGTCTTCGCGGCGGTAGAGCCAGATCTCATGTGTGGACCGGAAAACCTCACCGCCTGCCTCTTCAGTCACGGCAACCGTCATTGGCCGGACGGCAGCCCAAAGGCTGGTTATGGAATGCCATGACCGCGTGATGCCACCCTGCCCGTCTTCTGTCGCAACTGATCGCTGAAGGTCCAGACGGCTGCTGAATGCGCCAGGATCAAGTGGTTGAACCGCCATCACAGCCTCCAGGTTTTCAATGGTGCGATCAGCCGCTCATAACCGTCAGGTACACCGGCCGGCTGCTGGTTCGGACCGATAGCACCCCGAAACACAAACATATGGGTTACGTGGCGCAGAATTGCCTGTCTTGCCGCGGCGGGGACATCGCTCGCGTCACCGTAGCCAGCGGTAAAGTCAACTTCGATGCCATTGAAACCAGTTGCCCGGCTTATGATTTCCCGAAGATAAAACCGTGCCGGTCGGGCTTCGCCATCCAGCCGGGCTGCAGAAAGATCGACTTCCGAAGCAGTGCCGTCACGACTGAAAACCCGCACGGTATCAACCGAACGAACGGGGCCATGCGCCAGTGCAATCAACCCGCTTTGGGGCCAGCCGTCACGATATAGCCGCCAGTTTTGTGTGACCAGCGAAACACCCGTCACAGTTTCGAGGTAGTGGCGCGCCGTGGCGATTAATCCTGTGATCAGATCATCTTCGTCTGTGCCTTCAAACCGCATGAAGGCTTTTGCATCCTCCAGCGAAACAGGCTCTTGGGAAGGCGGCGTTATTTGCGCATAGGTCATGTTTTTAACCCCTCCGGCCAAATCAAAAACCCCGGCGCAATGCACCGGGGTGAGCTCTTGAAAACGTCGATGTAAAGTCTCTACGCTCAGCTCTCGCCAAACTTGATCAGCTTGACGGCCTCGAAATTCTGCACCCCACCGCCAACACGCTTGGTGGTGTAGAACAAGACGTAGGGTTTGGCAGAATAAGGATCGCGCAAAACCCTGACACCGGTGCGGTCAACAACCAGATAGCCCGCCGCAAAATCACCAAAGGCAACCGACATGGCGTCGCTTGCCACATCCGGCATGTCTTCTGCCTCGGCAACGGGAAAGCCCATCAGCGAGGCTTTCTGCCCGACACCAGCCGGAGGCTGCCAGAGATAGTTACCATCGTCATCCTTGAATTTGCGGATGATACCCTGCGTTTTACGGTTCATCAGAAAATGCGCATTCTGCCGATGCCCGGCTTTCAATGCGTAAATCGTGTCGATCAGCACGTCGGAAGGGGCAGCAGCGGCAAAGCCAGCGTCAACGCCGGTGGCGATATAGCCAAGCTTCCCCCATTCCCAGGCCGCATCAGAAACCGTCGGGTAGCTTAAAATTCCCTTCGGCGTGGCAGCCGTATTGCCATTGATGAAGGCAGCCCCTTCCTGCTCGGCAAAAGCGGTATCGATTTCGCTGGCAATCCAGCTCTCAACATCCACCGCAGCATCCTCCAGCAGCGAGGCGCTGGCCGCCGGCATGGCGTAAAGCTCCATTGTCGGGAAGGTCAGCTCAGAAATTTCCGGGGCTGTGGTTTCTGGCCGCGTCGCGGTTTCACCAACCCAGCCCGCTTCAAATCCGGATGCAACGAAGGGTTTCTTCAACACCGCGCCAGAAACCTGTCGAACCGTCGCAAGCGCGCGGATCGGCGAAATAGCTGTCAGGCGGCGTCCGATCTCCGTGTCGGTTTCATCCGGCACCAGATAGCCGCCATCACCGTCGCTTGCACCTGAGATCGCCTTTTCTTCCAGTGCGCGCAGGCCCTGCTCATCGCCGCGGCGAATGTAGTTTTCAAAGGCCATCTTGTGTTCGCTGGCAGCAAGGCTCATGCCCCGCCCCAACTGAGGTCGGGCTTTCTTCAGATGCATCTCGTCTATCAAACGGGACTGAGCATCCATCGCCCGATTGATCCGCTCAACCTTTTCGCGGGTGACGACATCCTCACCCATTTTGCTCTCCAGCTCGTCAAGGCGACGGTCATTGGCATCCTTGAAGGCCTCGAAGCCTGACATGAAGTCCTCAAATGCCTGATGGATCGTGTCCGGCGTGGATTTGATCTCCGGCGCCGTCTGCAAAGAAATCGCTCTCACCATAGTAACCTCTTTCATAGCTACCTGTGTTTCGGGTATCACTTTTCAGGATGCCAGCAGCCGATTGGCCCGGCGCAAAAGTCCGAGCAGCTGTGCATCCTGCTTATCATCGTCGTCAGTGGCATCCCGCCGGCTGACGAGCGCGTCATAGCCGCCAGTCAAAAACCGGCGCGCTGCCTTTCGGCTCAGGCCGGCATCCCGCGTCAGCCATCGCTCGAATTCCCGAATTGTCGGGAAGTTACCGTCCGCCGCTTTCACCTGTGCGATGCGTGCGGAAGGCAGCATCGGAAAGGTCACGACAGAAATTTCCCACAGATCGGCCTCCAACACGCGGCGCACACCGGATTTCGGGTCGTTCTTGGCGCGCACGGTCTGAAAGCCGATGGACAGTCCATCCAGCGCGCCGGACCTCATGAGCGCATGAACCTCTCTGGCCCGCGCCACGTCTTCGGACAGGACGCCTTCAACATAAAGTCCGCGGGCATCCTCACGGATCTTGGTCCAGTGGCCAATCGGCTCAGAAGGATCGTGCTGAAACAGCATCCGCACGCCTTTTGCGCCACGCGTCTTCAGCGACTTTGAAAACGCCCCGCGTTCAATCATGTCCTTGCTAAGATCGACCTCGCCGAACAAACTGGCATAACCGGAAAAACTGCCGTCACCGGAAATTTCCGTCAGTGCCAGATCCGCATATTTCTTCTCCGCACGTGGCATGCTGCGGCTATCACCATATCTCATGGTCACTCCGTCATGGTTGTCTTGAAAACACCTGGCCTCATCGCGTCCGTTCAGTATCCAACGGCTTCACGCTTTTCGGCATCAGAGAGGAAGTCGGCGGCGGCACCCCTGCTCCAAAGCGCATCCCGCTCACCGGAAAGTGCGCTGACCTGATCGAGATCGGGTTTCAGCGTCAGCCCGTCGCCATAGGCCGGAGCAAGCCATGCCGTCAGCGAAGCGGCAGTGCGGGCTATCAGCGGCAACACAGTCAGGCGGTAGAAGGCACGATTGGCTTCCTGATAATTGGAATAGGTATTGTCTCCGGGAATGCCGAGCATCATTGGCGGCACGCCAATGGCAAGTGCGATATCCCGGGCTGAACCGTTTCGCGCCTCGGTAAAGTCCATCTCCCGCGGCGAAAGTCCCATCGACTTCCAGTCGAGCCCGCCTTCAAGAAGCAGCGGACGGCCAGCGCGAACCGGGCCTGTATAGCCCTCTTCCAGCTCCTGCTTCAGTCGCTCATACTGCTCTTCGGTC
The DNA here is from genome assembly GCF_004342225.1 of Martelella mediterranea. Classification (GTDB taxonomy): domain Bacteria; phylum Pseudomonadota; class Alphaproteobacteria; order Rhizobiales; family Rhizobiaceae; genus Martelella; species Martelella mediterranea_B. The sequence goes on from NZ_SMAR01000008.1 coordinate 139,785, forward strand.
AGGTTGCCGCCATCGCGCGGTTGATAGACCAGTGCCCCGGATGGGCGGGCAGAGTTATCCAGCAAGGCCTTGTTCCAGACCGATGCTGCATTATGAAGGTCCAGCGCCATTTGTGCGGCACAAAGCGGAGAAAATCCTGAATGATCATCCAGCGGGTGGAACAGCCGCAAATGCAGGATCGAAAGCCCTTCACCATCTGCAGCAAAACGCGTGGCCTGCTTGCCAACACGATATTCATAAGCCTCCGGCCAGCCGTCGCGCCCTTCGATGATCCGCACACGATCCGGCCTCAAAAGGTGTAACTCACGCAAAGCATCATTCAGGATAACCGGCTCGATATAGGCATTGCCGGACAGGAGAAGATGCCCGAAAAGACTTTCTAGGAAATCGGTTCCGCTCATCCGCGCATTGGGCTTTCTGAACAGCACGAGCATAGGATGTTCGCTGATCGCGGTTTCACTTTCATAGAGCAGCCAGGGAATGCTTGCGGCGGCCTCTGCAATCAGACGCACGGCGCGGTGCGCGACCGGGTTGCGCATAAAGCCCTCGCGTGCAAGCGCGCCATATGAACGTCCACTCCAGCGCGCTTCGCCCGTGACAGCAAGCGCCGATACCAGATTGGCCGCCTTTTTTCCGGGCGCACTTATTGGTTCTGACCTGCCCCCCTTGCGTCCCTCGTTCAATTCGAGAGTCTGCGGTGTCGTGATTGGTAGTTTGGTTGGTCTGCTTGGGCAAGGGTCTGTGTGGC
>NZ_SMAR01000009.1 GCF_004342225.1 Martelella mediterranea
CGTATCCGAGAGTATCCGGGCATCACGGCGTGCAAACCGATTACAGACCTCAGCATGAAACCTAAAAAAGTCTTGCGCTATCGGTACAAGATCACGTTGTTCTTCGACGAACCGAAATCTCATGGCTTTTGGCTCGCGAAGAACTGGGTGGCTTTTTTTAGAATGTCCCTCTCCTCCTTGAGGATGCGGTTCTCGCGTCGAAGCCGTTCGTTCTCCCGCGCAAGCTCGCGATCCTCGGACGATACCACATCCGTGTCGCGGTGCGCCGTCACCCACTTGTTCAGCGTCGAAAGCCCAACGCCCAAATCGTCGGCAACCTGACGTCGTGTCAGCCCGCTGGTTAATGCTATTCGAACCGCATCTTTGCGAAATTCATCCGTTCTTCCTGTGACCATAGTTCATCTCCTTTGTTGCAGTAAAGGCTATCAAAGGAGCGGCACAAATACGCGACAGGTCCATGTTGACCAGGTGCAACAATATCGGGCGCAAGCTCGTTTAGAAGATCTAGCTCTGAATCGAATAGCACGGTTTCAGAGGGAAATCCCGGGGGCAGAAACCTACGTTTCCAATATCTTAGAAAAAAGAGCCTCTCAGTTTCGAGCAGAAATGGAAGAAAAACTCGCCGCGGCAAGTAGATCATTTATACGTCAGGCAGCGACCAGCCCAGGCGTTTACCCTGTAAGACAGACGGCTGCCGCTCAGCCGCCGCAAAATCCTGTTGCTGAAGGCCTTTCCAATCAGCCGGCTTCGAACTCCGCCCCTCAATCATCAAGAGAGGCTGATGCGGCTGGCCCCTCTCATCGGCAATCATCCGCTTCTGGCTCGCGGGGGATCATCGACCAGTACAACCAGTCTGGCCATGTGATGCAAAACCGACGCGACGCCGGGCCGCCGCAGATTAATGACGGAGGAAGGGGAAACCCAAATAGTGCGCCATCTCTTCAGGGCGCTTCCGGCAGTTCGTCCGGCCCGTTTAGCATGGGCTCGCCCCGGAACGATTGATCCCAGGTGCCGCCAGCGCTGGCTATACGATTTTGGATGCTCTTCAAATGTGGGGCTGGATGAGCCAGAAAGTGTTCGGTTTATAGCGGTTCCCGGTAGGTGCGTTTGATGCCAACGCGCTCAAAATGGAACAGCCTCACCTCAGCGGACAATTAAAAAAGGCGGCTTCATCCGGCCGCCTTTTTTATGATTTTTTGTTTTGATCGTTTTCCCGTCAGCGGAGCTTTCCGGCCGCGTGTGCCAGCATCGTGTAAACCTTGCCGGTGTCCGATGTCAGATAGGACTGCACCATCGAGCGGTCACGATTGTTCCGCATGACATCGGAAAGAAGTTTCTCAAAATCGGCGATATAACGGTCAACTGCGGTTTTGAACTCACGATCGGTTTCGTATTTCGTCTTGATCTCATCAAAGGTGCGCTGGCCTTTCAGGGTATAAAGACGACGCGTGAATATGTCGCGTTCACCCTGCTGATAACGTCCCCAGAGTTCAACCGAGGCATCATGGTCTATGGCGCGTGCGATGTCGACCGAAAGCGAATTCAGCGACTCAACAACCTGATTGGGTTTGCGCGGTTTAGACGCGGCTGCCCAGCTCTCCTGTGCCTTGGCCGGGCCGGTGCGCGGTTCAGCTTCTTCACGGGAGGCAGCTTTCAGCAGATCGCTGATCCAGCCTTCGCCGCCAGATGACTGGGACGCCATTGTCTGGGAGCTTTGAGGCGCAGCTTTGCGAACAGACGGCTCACTCGGTGCGGTTGTCGCTCTGCCGGACGTTCCGCGCAGGCTTGGCCCCCGTGCCGCGGTTTCTTCCCTTGGCGCGGCAAGAGAACCGGCGCTCGGGCTGACAAACGGTCGCTGTGAAGCATTTGGCGCAGTCTGTCTGGCCTGCGGTTTCGCAGGCTCCTTGCGTTCAGCCTGTTCAGTCCTGGCCGGTGGCGACAGCTGGGACTTAGATGTGTTGATCAGGCTTGAAATATCGTTGAGGGCACGAACCTGATCTTCGACGGCCTGACGCATGGCCGCAGCACTTTCGCGGGCTTCTTCCGGCATGGCGTGGATACCTCGTTTGACGTCAGCGCGGGTGCCATCGAGGATTGTGCGGATTTCAGAGGCAATCCGTTCAACTTCCTGCGTAGCGCCGGAGAAGCGCTGTGAAGCCTCGTCGACGGAACTGCGCAAGGTCTCACGGATCTTGTGTGCAGCCTCTTCGGAGCTCCGTCCGGATTCATCCACAAGCCTTGAAGCTTCGTTCATCGAAGCCGCCATTTCTTCCGAAAGGCGTCGTGACATAGCCTGTGTGTCCCGGCTGGCATTTTCGACACTGCTGGCAACCATCGCGGCAGTGGCCTGCAGGCCTTTGTCGATCTCCTGCGAGCGACGTGCAATGCCTTCCGAAAGGCTGGCGAGTGTTTCCTGCCGTTCCGAAAGTGTGCTGGACAGGTTGGACTGTGCAGCTTCGATCAGGCCGGATGCCTTATCGAGAATACCGGCATGACTTTCGATCTCGGAGACCAGTCGGCGCACGGTCTCAAGCGAGTTCCCCGCACTGTTGTCGAGGGTGTCGATGTGACGTGCAATCTGGGCTGTGCTTTCGGACATAGATGCCGTCGAGCGCGATGCTGTCTCGCTGACATGCTCTGCCGTTGCACTGAGGTTGCGATCGGCTGAGTAGAGATTTGCAGCAGCCTGATTGACCAGGTTCGCAAATTCTTCGTGACTGCGGCTGAGACGCGAAACCATGGCTTCGACATTGGATGAAAGGCCGTCGCTGTTTTCTTTGAGCTGTTGGCTGCTGGCTTCTGCGGCACGGGTAATACGATCTGCCGCGATACGTCCGGTTTCACCATAGCGCTCGATCAGCGGGCGGGCCTGGTCATTAATCAGGCTGCTCAGCTCTGTTGTGTGTCCGGCAAGCATCGAGTTCATATCGCGGGCGCGCTCGTCAAGCGCTGTGCTGACGGCCTGTCCGCGTGCCTCAAGAGCCCGGTCAACGGCGCCAAGCGTCTGTTCCAGTTCCTCAATCTGAGATCCAAGGCTGGCACGCAGGCTCCTTGCCCGCTCAGCCATAACCCGTTCGGTCTCTTCGAGATTCTGGGTCAGCATGCTCGCCGTACTGTTGATACCGGCATTCAGCGTTTCTCCGCGTTCGCTCAGAAGGCGTTCTGCGTCCTGCATCGTCTGGCGAATGGCCGATACCTGACCATCGATACGCTCGCTGGTCGCACCGATGATCTCGGCAATACGCTGGCTGTTGCTGCTGGCTTCATCGCCGGCAGTCCGGGCCTGCTCTGCAAGCTGAGTCTGCAGCTGACGCGCACGATCAAAGATCGCATGGGCACTGCCCTCCATGCTCTGCTGAACAGTGGAATATGTATTCTGAATCTTCTCGGCAAACGCTTCACCGGAGCTTTCCAGTGCCAGACGCGTGTTTTCAGCGCCAAGCTCCATTCCGGCGGTTGTCTCTGCCACAGTTTCACGCAGGCTGCCTGCAAGGCGTGCGGCCTGTCGTTCCATGGTCGTGTTTACGTTGGAAAGGCCGGTGTCGATAGCACGCTCGAACGTTCCGAAGCGTTCATCAATATGCGCCGTGCCTTCATTCAGCTTCTCACTGATGCGCCCTGCAGCAGCTTCGCTGGCTTCCGTGAAGTTGGCTGTCTGGGCATGCAGATTGCGCTCGAACCGGGCTGAGGTTTCAGCACTGCTGCGCTCCAGCGCGGCGGCGTGATCGGCAATTGCCTGTTCGATCTGTTCGCGGGTCCGGTCGCCGGTTTCATGCACGGTTGATGCATAACGTGAAAGCGACTGCGAGAAGCGCTCTTCCAGCGATCCGCCGGTCATCTCGATTGCTGCTGCATGATCGTTGAGCGTTTCCTGAAGACGGGTCTGTGTCTTCGTGCTCGCTTCGTCCAGTGTCTTTGTGTAGGCAGCGAGAGCTTCGGTGACACGGTCGGCGGCTCGTCCGCTCGTGCTGTCAACGGCTGAAACATGGTCGGCGAGGGCGTTTTCAAGCCGTGTGCCGGTTTCATGCACCAGACCTTCGAGGCGAGTTGCACCCTTGTCGATGCTCTCTCCATGCGCCCTCAGGCTACGGTCGATTTCGCTGAATGAGCCTTCCACCCGTCCTGTGATTGTGTCTGCCGACTTGCTGATCAGTCCGGCGGCCGTCGAAACCTTATCAGCAATGACACCGGCAGAGTTGCGCAGGGTATTGTCCAGCTCGAGTCCGGAGCGTTCGATCATTTCGCGAAGGGCATTCTCGCGACCTTCCAGCGACATCTCCAGAAGACCGGTCGATGCGGCGAGGGTGCTGGTGATGCTGGTGCTTTCTTCGTTGAGCGATTCAACGATCTGTGCACTTGTGTCTTCCAGAGTCTTCCTGAACTGTTCCGTTCCCTTGCCGAGGCTGTCCTGAAGGCGGGCATGCCCTTTCTCATAGACCTCACCAATCGCCTTTTCCCGCTCGATAAACGCAGCTTCGATACGGCTGTCGATGCCGTCGAAAGTCTTACCGAGCTTTTCGGTGCCATCGTTCAGCGTGTTTTCAACGCGCGCACGGTGTTGCTCGATTGACTGGCCGAGGCTTTCCTCGCTGAGGCTCAGCGTTGTTGCGATGTTCAGCGCCTGTTCGTTCATGCGTTCACCAAGACGCTCTGACGCACCGGCAAGTGAGGCTTCAATACTGGTTTCGCTCGACCGAACTGCTTCGTCGAAGCGGTCAAGGTCTGCGCGCAGTTTGTCCGAGGCACCATCCAGTGCACCACTGATGCGCTGGTGACCATTATCAAGCGCGCTTTCAATCTTGGACGAATGCGTTCCAAGCGTCTCCGACAGGCTTTCTTCACCGAGGCTGAGGGTAGAAGCCAGGGTAACCGCCTGCTCATTCATCCGTTCGCTGAGGCGTTCAGACGCGCCTTCGAGAGCGCCGCTGATGCGCCGGTGCCCTTCGTTCAACGCGCCTTCAATCTTTGACGAATGTGAACCGAGTGTATCTGCAAGGCTCTCTTCGCTAAGGCTCAGCGTTGTCGCGATGTTCAGCGCCTGCTCATTCATCCGCTCGCTGAGACGTTCAGAAGCGCCGGCCAGAGATGCCTCAACGCTGCTTTCGCTGGAGCGAACGGCCTCGTCAAAGCGATCAAGATCTGCACGCAGTTTGTCTGAAGCACCTTCGAGCGCACCGCTGATGCGCTGATGACCATCGCTTATCGTTGCTTCGATCTTCGAGGAATGGGTGCCCAGTGTCTCGGAAAGGCTTTCTTCACCGAGGCTGAGGGTAGAAGCCAGGGTAACCGCCTGCTCGGTCATCCGCTCATCAAGGCGGCTGGAAGCGTCCTTGAGTGAAGCCGAGATATTGTCGCCACTGGTTTTGATGGACTGGTCAAACTGGTCAATATCTGAACGCAGGCGACCGGCAACTTCATTCATCGATCCGCTCAGACGCTCATGACCTTTATCGAGCGTTTCGCCGATGGATGAAGAATGGGCGTCAAGTGTCTGTGCGAGGCTTTCCTCACCGGCACTCAGTGTCGCCGCCAGAGCAAAGGCCTGATCGTTCATGCGCTCTTCAAGCCGTTCACCGGTGCTTGTCAGTGCTGCAGAAATGCTGGCCTCACCATTTTCGATCTGGCTGCTGAAGCGTGCCAGCTTGCCGTCCAGGCGCTCTGAAGCGTCGTTCAGTGTGCGGCTGAGCTGGCTCTGTTCGTCGCTCAGCTTGTCGCCTAGCAGTTTGGTCTGGTCGCTGATTGTCTGGTTCAGGCTGTCGCTGCCGAGGCTGAGCGTTGTCGCAATGGCAAGCGTCTGGTCGTTGAGGCGCTCGTGGAAGGTTTCGCCTGCACTCTGCAGCATCGTTTCAATGCTCGTTTCACCTTCAGTGATGGCTTGCTGATAACGAGCGAGATTGTCACCAAGACGTTCGTTCAGCGAATTGCTGCTGTGATCCAGGAAGTCATTCAGACCATCAAAGCGACTATCGAGGTTCGAGGTGAGGCGTGAAATGGTCGCTTCAAGACGCTGATCGATGAAGTCGCTGCGCTCTTCGATGAGGCGGTTGGCTTCGGCACTGGTTTCGCTCACCTGCTGCGTGAAGCGGCTTTGCGAATCGCTAATCGTTGCCGTCAGGCCCAGGGTGACCCGTTCGATTGTGTCGTGCAGGCTCTTCTGAGTGCTGTCAGCAACGTCACGCAATTCTGCGGAACGTTCACTGAGAACTTCATTGAGGGCCTTGGTCCGTTCGTTCAGGGTTTCAGCAAGGCGTTCGGCATCGCTGTTGACCGATGTTGCGGTGGTTTCAAATGCGTTGATAAGCGCAGTGCCCCGCTCGGCAAAGCTTTCCGAAAGGCTGGAGAACTTCTCATCGAAGAGGCTGTTCAGTTCACCATAGGAGCGGTCGAGATCGCTGCGCAGGGTTTCGGTGCGGCTATCGAGAACGCCGCTGATGTTTTCTGCGGCGCGCGTTGAGCTGTCTTCAATCAATGCAGCGCGTGTTTCGAGCATTTCGGCAACGCCGTTGCCCGCGGTGCTGACCGTCTGCGTGAGCTCGTTCATCAGCGTTGTAATATCGGTTTTCAGCTCGTTATTCGTGCCGACCAACGAAGTACGAACGCGATCAGCATGGCTGACAATGGCTTCACGTTCGGCAACCAGTTCCTGAACAAGATTGCGGATGCGCATCTCGTTGTCGGCATAGCTGCGCTCCAGCGCGTTAACTTCCGAGTGAACCATATTTTCCAGTTCGGCCGCGCGTGCGATCGTGCGCTCAATACCTTCATTCATGGCGTAGACTTCGCGGCGAACCGCCTGACCGACAGTCCGGACTTGCTGATTTGCCATTTCATCCGGCTCAGACAGGCGGATGGCAACCTCTGCCATCGAGCGGGCAGCATCGTGCATATCGCGGGCACGTGCGAGCATCAATGTTGACGCGATGAACAGGAAAATCGGAATGAAGGTGAGCGATAGCGCAAAGCCGATGCCATCGATTGCGAAGAAGGCACCAACGGTTTCAACGGCGAAAATCTGCTGACCGAAGACGGCAAGCGTTCCGCCAACACCGAAGATGAGCCAGATTGCTGAAAAGATCAATGTGCGTCGCAGCGCCTGAAAGACTGAGCGGCTTTCAAAACCTTTGAGAATGCGGCGTGCAGAAAAGCGTCCAGGGTCATTTGCAGGCTGGAATTCGGGGGATTTCGGTCGCGAAGCTGTCGCGCGCTCTGGTTCCCCGCTGCCTGACCGAGTGCTGGCCTGGTTTGTTTTGTCTTCCGTTTCTGATCTGGCGTTCTTTGAAGAATCGCCGTCATCTCCGGTCAGATCGAGCTCCAGTGCGTCTTCCAACGCATTGATGGACTGCTCGTCGAGCGAAGTGCCGCCAGAATTTTTAGCCATGTTACGCCTCGTGACACGCGGCGCCCGAACAGTTCATGAATACGCTCAGGCAACCCCAGAAACTCGAAAGACACCGGTCGCCGATCATTCAGGAATGACCGTGTTACGGTGGTACTCAAAACGTCAGCTCAGATGCGCAGACCTGGAAAACTCGGCCTTCCAGCAATCCTGATGTCCGGCAAATCTTAGCTTTTTCAACGAATTACCATGATTAAATCGCATATCCGCAATGGGTTCACAACAATATCCCCTGCTTTGATGGCTCCTGTAAGCGCTACCGCAGTGGACGTTGCCAACCCAATCCCCGCAAAAAGCGATTAGAATCCGCTATTTAGCAAATATTAACCATAATACGCCTTTTCTATGGCGTCTCTGGGAAGGTCGTGTCCGGCCGGGAACAGGAGGGCCTGATTTCGGGAGTGACGACCTAATATTGACTAGACCGTCGATTTGGTTGAAGAACTGCCGTGTAATTTACTCACCTCCCAGAATAACAGGTTCAGGACATGGTTAAACTCACAATCATCGGCAATGACGACACGGCCTATGAGCTTGATGTGCAAGACGGCTCAAGCGTCATGGAAAACGCCGTTCGCAATGGCGTTCCAGGTATTGAAGCGGAATGCGGTGGAGCCTGTGCCTGTGCCACCTGTCACGTTTATGTCGATGCTACATGGACTGAAAAAGTTGGCGAGCCAGAGCCGATGGAAGAAGATATGCTCGATTTTGCCGTCGATGTGCGCGCAAATTCGCGTCTATCCTGTCAGATCAGCATGTCAGACGAACTGGATGGACTTGTCGTGCGTGTGCCTGAAATGCAGGGCTGATCGCCGTCTGTCAGTTTAGATAAAAAAAGCCCCGTCTTCTATGGGGGTGAGAAGCCGGGGCGAATTAACCTTACTAGGGGGCTATGACGCTCGGCACCTCGGCCAATGCCGGATGCTGCGAAACGTCGGGATCAAGTGTCCGTAAGGAAAGTGTCATTTTAAAGACACTGGCCTTCTGACAGGCGCTTCTGGCGGTTCAATGACTTCGCTTTTCAGGACGAATTAGGCTTGGCAACTCTATGAAGCATCCGAAGAATGAAATATTTGCCGAGCGTCAGCTTGGTCTGGCGCATGGGCGCCAACTGAACCTCGGGCGTTGCGGGCAGTTGATGGCGATCGTCAACGTTACACCGGACTCGTTTTCAGATGGTGGCCAGTTCGGTGACCTTGACGATGCGTTTCAGTTTGCGCTCAAGGCTATGGAAGAGGGCGCCCATATTCTTGATGTGGGGGGCGAGTCGACGCGGCCTGGCGCAAAACCCGTTTCGCCTGCTGAAGAGCAGGCTCGTGTTTTACCGGTGATCCGCCGTCTTTCCGCTGAGACCGACGCAGTCATCTCGATCGATACATACCGGGCCGAAACCGCAAGGCTGGCCATTGAGGCCGGTGCGCATATTATCAATGATGTTTCGGGCGGTATGGCTGACAGCCAGATGTTTTCCGTCGCTGCAGAAGCAAAGGCAGGCTATTGTCTCATGCACACGAGCCGCGAGCGTTCAGTGCTGGCAGCCCCCCTCGAAGACCAACTGATGTTTCTCCGGCAGCAGGTTGCAGAAGCGAAACGACAGGGCATTGGTGATCACAATCTGCTGCTTGATCCCGGTTTTGGATTTGGCAAGGATACCGGCGAAAATCTGGACATTATGGCAGGCCTTCGCACGCTTCAGAATTTGGGGATCCCTTTGCTTATCGGTACATCGCGCAAGCGCTTTGTTGCGGCGCTGAGTGGAGGCACTGACAATCTCAGCCGTGATTTCGGGACCGCAGCAACGACGGTTTTGACCCGGCTTGCGGGCGGGAGTATCTTCCGCGTTCACAACGTGGCAGCCAACAAAGCGGCACTGGCATTTGCCGATGCCATGATCAGCCGGGGCTTCGGAGAAAGCACATGAACACACAATATGTTATCACACTGAAAAACTGTGCCTTCTTCGCGAAACACGGCGTCATGCCTGAAGAAGAGCGACTCGGACAGCGATTTTATGTTGATGCTGTGCTCACGATTGAAAGCGAGTCGGTTTTAAAAAACGATGATCTGAGCGACGGTGTCGATTACGGCGTTGCATTCCATGTGATTGAGGACGTTGTAACGAAGCAACGCTACCGCCTCATTGAAGCACTGGCTTATGCGGTCGGTGAAACACTTTGCCGTCAGTTTCCCGCGATCCGTACAGCCGAGATCGCCGTGCGCAAGCCCTCAGCTCCGGTTGCCGGGCTTTTGGATTATGCAGAAGCCCGTGTGGTCTACTGTGCAGAGTGATTTGCCCACGATAGATGTCACGCTAGGCCTTGGCGGGAATTTGGGCGATCCACGCCAGACAATGGCGCAAGCGCTTCACATGTTGAATGAAAGGCCCGATTGCAGGGTGGACGGGGTCTCAAGACTCTATCGTACACCGCCATGGGGGCTGACCGAACAGCCTGCTTTTCTAAACAGCTGTGCAAGGCTTAAAACGTCTTTGAAGCCGGACGATCTGATGCAGCTTTGTCTCGATATCGAGCATCGGCTCAAACGCGTTCGCAAGGTTCGCTGGGGGCCGCGTCTGGTCGATATCGATATTCTGACTTACGGATTGCAGGAAATCGAAAGCGATCACATTACCGTTCCGCATCCCCGTATGACCGAGCGTGGTTTTGTTCTGGTGCCGCTTGCGGAAATTGCGCCGGACCTTCCGGTGCTTGGGCGCACGGTCGCGGACTGGGCCTCGAAGTGTGAGCGTGACGGTATCTTGCCCGCCAGTGAAGACGGGCATTGGTGGGAAGAACCGCTTATTTGATCGAGCCGACAGTTGTGCCGTCGGTCTGACGCTTCAGCGACAAACCGATTACGGGCACAAACTTTGTGTGTCCCCGTATCATGACGGTAATGTTGAGGTCATCGTCGCTCATCAGATTGGTAACGACTGCGCCTGTCACCTTTTCCCGCTTCACGTCAATGATCGCTGTACGGTTCTTTACGATACCGCCGGTTACATCCAGCCCTTCACCGTCTTCACCATCCAGAAAGTGGCCGTGATACCCATCACCATCCCGCAGGAATGCAGCAGTCACCTTGTGTGAGAGAAGGCCGGACCTGCAAGACCCTTCCAGCCTGAAACCCTCTTCAGGAGCTGTGGCGGGTACGCCGTCGAGTGTGCATCTGAAACGTTTGCCTTTCAGCTTGCCCTCGATGATTTTTCCGGAACCTTGCCAGCGCCCGGCAACATCCTGAAAGAATGCATCGTCATTGCTTTCTGCTTTTGCCACCAGTGGAGAAACCAGAACGGCAAGCGAAAGCGCTGCACAGCAACGAAGCATGGCGGAGCGGGCAAGGCATCTGGTCATAATCTGATCCAACAGCTGAGAACGGGTGGCATGCAGCGGCCATAAAACAAGTCGTCTCAACTATGCGCTGGAATGGTTAATACGAGGTTTCGACCTGAAGGCGAGTACCGGGCAGGCAAGCCGCGCGCGAAAGCCAGAGTTATGGACGCGAAAGATCTCGCTTGCTACCCGGCCCAAGATCGCTGATGAAATCACCGATTCCGGGGCGCTTCAGGGCCTGAAATGGCATCGGCCGGCAAAGGTCCATCGCGGCGATGCCAATTCGCGCCGTCATCAGACCGTTGATGACGCCTTCACCGAACCGGGCTGAAAGCTTGGAGGCCAGTCCATGCCCGAGAACCTGCTGAACGAGGCCGTCTCCAACCGCGATTGATCCGGTCACGGCCAGGTGTGCGAGAACATCGCGCATCAGGCGAAACATCCCGATTGAACCGGGTCGCCCGCCATAAAGCTCTGCCATATTGCGCACGAGGCGGACCGACTCATAAAATACATAGATAAGGTCAACAGCAGCACGCGGGCTGACGGCAGTGACGACAGAAACGCGCTTGGAGGCGTTCAGAATGAGCGCCCTTGCCTTAAGGTCAAGCGGGCTCATCATCTCGCGTTCGCAGAATTCGATCAGCTGCGGAGCATCGACGATATCTGCTTCCATGTCGCGAAGCAGCTGGCGGCCGCGCGCAGTTTCGGCCTTTGCTGAAAGCAGGCCGGATAACTCTTCGGCTGCCTTGCGCGCTTCCCCAGTGTCGCTTCCGGCATGTGCTTCGGCAACCTTCACCTTGATATTCTGGATAGCGCCGAGGCGCATGATCGCAATAACTTCGCGAATGGCAACGATCACCGCTGCGAGCACACCGACTGCAACGGCGCCCAATGCGAGCCAGCCCAGCCATGGTGCCCGGGCAAACAGCCCGCGCACGAGATCATCGATCCACAGCCCCAGCGCAAGCGTCAGGACAATGCCGAAGGCGCCCATCGCAAGCTTTGCGAACGAGAATCCGCGCTTTTTCATTGTCGCAGCTTCCGGTTCCAGAGCCTCGGCATCATTCATGCCGTCCTCACTGAGAAAAGGATCCTCCTCGTCGGGCGTGAACCGAATATCCGGCTCATCAAAACTACGAGGCCGGCGAGGTTCATCTCCGCTTGGCGTCTTTTCCGGTTGAGGATCCCGTTCTTCGAAGTCAAAGAATGCGGGGCGTCTCGGATTTTTGTCCTGCTCATTCATGCGAGACGATCTCCGATCAGGAACTGGAGCGCGCGATCCAGCCGGATATGCGGGATGGAAAGCGTTTCATGATCATCCGCAGAGCCGATTTCCGGCGGACGGAATCTGACTGCATTAATGTCTGCCAGGCTTTGCGTAAGCGCTCCACCTTTACGCAAATGACGGAAAAACGCATCCGGGTTTGCAGGAAGATCGCCGGGAAAAATGGCCGTTTTGCGGGTTCCGTCAAAGGTTTCAGACCCAATCTTCTCACCGTTGATCGGGGTGCCAACGATCACGGGAAGAATGCTCGTTCCGCTTTCGACAGTCGCTTCGCGTGTCGCCCGCACAGATGCAAGTGCCATCACCTCAAACCCTGCGCCCTTGTCGCCAATGGAGTGGGCCGCATCTTCAACGAGTTTGCGGGTCAGTTTTTCAAGGCGGTCATGGCTTTCGTGATGCAGGTGGTCTGCCTTTGTCGCTGCGATCAGAACGCGGTCGATGCGTCGTCTTACCAGGGCAGAAAGCCACGAATTACGGCCGGGCCGGAAGCAGGCAAGAACGTCGGAAAGCGCCCGTTCCAGGTCTTCCACAGCCTCCGGGCCTCGACTGAGCGCCTGAAGCGTGTCGACCAGCACGATCTGGCGATCCAGACGCGCAAAGTGGTGACGAAAGAAGGGTTTGACCACGACCGTTTTGTAGGCCTCGTATCGCCGTGCCATCAGTCCAGCAAGCGATCCCTTCTTATGCGGGCCTTCAGGCAGGCCGGGCAGGGGCGCAAATGTCAAAGCCGGTGAGCCTTCGAGGTCGCCCGGCATTAAAAAACGGCCGGGAGGCAGTGTTGAAAGAGAGTGCTCATCAGCCTTGCAGGCCTTCAGATAGTCCGCAAAAGTCTGGTGGAGCTTTCTGATCGTTGATTCGTCCGCAGGTGCTTCAGGATCAAGCGTTTCAGCGAATTTCAGCCACTCCTGCGCCAGCGGTTCGCGTAAACCCTTCCTAGCGCGCGCTTCCGTCTCTCGTGAGAATGTTTCGTAATCCTGTCCGAGAAGCGGAAGATCCAGAAGCCACTCTCCAGGATAGTCCACAATATCGATGGCAATCTTGCCGCGGGAAAACCACCGGCTCCACCGGCTGGCACTTTCAAATTCAAGGGTCAGCCTGAGTTCGGAGATCGCGCGCGTTGATTCTGGCCATATCCGGTCATTTACCAGCTTCTCGATGTGACGCTCATATTCGAAGCGTGGAATAGAATCGTCTGGCTGTTCTTCGAGTTTTGCTGCTGACAGACGGCCAGATCGCATCGCCTCGAACATCGGCAGCCGTCCGCGATGAAGCAGATTATGAACCAGAGAAGCGATGAAAACGGTTTTGCCTGCGCGCGAAAGCCCCGTTACACCGAGCCTCAGGGTTGGTTCCACAAGATCGCTGGCGCGGTCGGCAAGATTGTCGAGCGTCAATCGAGCTTCATCACCAAGAGATGTATGTACAGGCGTCAATGTGCGGTAATCCTTTGAACACTCTCATACATATAGATAGCGCCCAAGCTTTGTAAAAGTCTGAGGCAGGCAATTAAGCGGTGCGCTTATATAAACTTAAGGTGCCAGAAAATCGGTCACCACCCAGCCGGTATGTTCGGATGATAAAGAACTCGTGTCAGCATTATAATCAAGCACGGCTATGCCCGCTGTTGGAAAACCGTAGGGGCACGCTTTGTTGAAGGCGTCGTGCCCTGCCAGCATCAGAAACGCTTCTTCGATACCGGGATTATGCCCCACAAGCATCACCGAACCAGAGGCACCGACTTCTTCAAGTGCTTCCAGATAGGTCACAGGAGCAGCCTGATAGAAGTCGTCGACAAACTGGCACTTCGGCGCGCGTCCAAGAAAGCGGTACGCGGCATCGGCAGTCTGACGGCAGCGCATTGCCGAAGACGATAGAATGATGTCCGGAATATAGCCTTTGTCTTTTAGCTGACGGGCCATTTCGGCGGCGTCCTCCGCGCCGCTTTTGGAAAGCATGCGCTCGAAATCGCGCATGGTTGGTTCCGGCCAGACTGCCTGCGCATGTCTGACCAGATAAATCCGTGCGGGAGGAGGGGTGATCTTTGTCATCATTCTTCTCGAAGCGGCAAGACTGGAACAGATTTGTCTGGCTCCGGAGCAGAGCCATCCTCGATTCTCGTGATATCTGCGAGCCTGAACACGAGATTAAGAGGTCCTTTGGTTTCTTTAGCACAAATTGCTGCGTGGCAAGAGCGCAATTTGGCTTTTATACCCATGCAAAATTCCATCACTCGCTGAGAGCCATCCCGGTTTTTGGGAATTTATTTCTATTTTTAGTTGTTTTTTCCGGAATTGCGTCCGTGATTAAACTTATCCACAACGGAATAAAATTGCCTAAACCGCGTGCAGGTGAATACGACTTTCGCGTGTTTTTGCCGCTTTTGACGTGGAGAATCCCTTGGAGTCGGGATGAATATGATGAGTACTGCTCAAAAAATAAATAATGGCCTATTTTTTTGACAGTTTTGTATCTGCTTAAAACTCAATCAAACACTTGAACGCGGTAGATTGTTTAGGATATACACCGCGCGTGGGGTGTTGTTCAGGAGAATGGCTTTGAACAAGAACATTGATCTTAGTAGCTATGTTCTCTCCGATGATGAAGAGTTCATGAATCCCAACCAGCGGGCCTATTTCCGCGCGAAACTTATCGGTTGGAAAAACGATATTTTGCGTGAGGCACGCGAGACGCTCGACAATCTGGCAAGTGAGAGCGCCAATCACCCGGATCTTGCAGACCGGGCTTCGTCTGAAACCGATCGATCCATCGAATTGAGAGCGCGTGACCGTCAGCGTAAGCTGATCTCGAAAATCGATGCCGCATTGCGTCGAATTGATGACGGAACCTATGGTTACTGTGAAGAAACCGGGGAGCCCATCGGGCTCAAGCGGTTGGATGCTCGCCCTATCGCCACGTTGTCGATCGAGGCACAGGAGCGGCACGAGCGGCGTGAAAAAGTTTATCGTGACGAATAACTAATACTCTAAAAAGCCGCGCTCTTTCAAAAGCGCGGCTTTTTAGTTTGATTTTGTTTTTTCAGTGTTCGTTTTCAGGCTCAGGGACGGCCGTTCCAGCTTCCTGGCGGGGTGCTGTTGTGTCTCCTGCTGAAACAGGTCTTCTTGGTGACGAAGTGCGTTCGTGGCGTGTGCCGATCGGAGCAGGGATCTTTGTTTCCAGCAGAATATCGTTCGGCCCACCGATCATGACCAGATGTTCGACATTATCGCGACGGACCAGGATTACCCGGCGACGGGCATCTACGGCGGCTGCATCGACCACATAAAGCCTTGGCCTGCGATTCTTGCCGCCCTTGATGAAAGGTGATGGCGGGCGATGACGGAAGAGCAGCCCGATCGCAATCAAAGCCAGAATAATAACGGCTACGGATATCAGCGGAAAATTAAACAACGTGCCGCCGAAAAATGACTCTCCCATTCTCAACCTTTCGTGGTTCTGCAATCTAAACGTCTATGAGCCGGGCATGGCCCTTGTTTCAGTTGTGTCGGCTTTCACCGATAGCATTGGTTTATTGCCGATTTGTCAATTTTCCGACGATTTGACGTCACTGCGGCATTTCGTTTGCCGCTTGATTCTGTTCCAAAACTCAAAATTAAGCATTTTGATGGAGTTTGCTTCTTCAAGTATGGAATTTAAAGGCACTTGAAGCGATGACCATGCAAAAAATACGGCATCGGGTGCGTGTGCGGACATTGAGGTTATCATGAAATCAGGCGAAGACTATCAGACGGATTTTCAGCCTGTCATCAGACGTGGCGCCCGTTCGGGACTTGCAGCCCGTGTTGTGCTGCTGCTTGTCATTCTGGTTATCCTCGCAGTCACGGCATATCAGTACCACAGCTTCTTGCGAGATGATGTGATACTGGCTCTCCTGGGCGTGTTTGCCGTGCTTGGAATTTTCTTTGTCGTGTCGCTGATTCTCGGCCTTGTGCGGTTGTTTCCCTCTGACCGGCAGGACATTATCGCCCGGGCTTTTCTTGATCAGTATCCCGATGCTGTTGTGCTGACCGACCACCGGGACCGCATGGTTTATGCAAATGCCTCATACGGGCGCATTACCGGCACACGCCGTGGGCAATCTGTTCCTGAGCTGAATGCCCTGCTTTCTGAAGATCCGGAAAGTTCGGAAGCGGTTTACCGCCTTAGCCATTCGGTTCGCAGCGGCATTGACGGGCAGGAGGAATTTCGCCTGTCCAGTGGTCTTTCCGGTAAGGCCGAGGCCGATGCCCGCTGGTATCGTCTGCATGCGCGGTATTTTCCGGTGAAAGACCGCACGGCGAGAAACCGAAATTTTCATATCTGGCAAATTCGCGACATCACCGAAGAACGTCAGGAACAGGAACGGTATTTCAAGGAATTGCAGAAGGCGATTGATTATCTGGATCACGCACCTGTCGGCTTCATGACGGCTGATGGGGCGGGGCGCATTCAGTATGTCAATGCAACGCTGGCTTCATGGCTTGAACTCGATCTTGCGACATTTGTTCCTTCGGAACTTTCGCTGGATGATCTGGTGCCCGGTGACGGTAAACCGCTGATGGATACGGTGCGCCCGGAGCCGGGACAGCGAAAGAGCGAGAGCCTTGACGTATCGCTTAGATTGACTTCCGGCCGGCATATTCCTGTCCGTCTGCTCCATGATGTGTCTGCGGACCGCGAAGGGGTTGTTACCGAAAGTCGCTCAGTGGTTTTGCACCGCAGCGATGAAGCGCCCGAGGTCGATGGTGCGTCTGGTGCACGTTTTTTCGATGACACGCCGATGGCGATTGCCACAGTCGATCGCGATGGCCGCATTCTGACGGGAAATGCGCGTTTTCTGACAATGTTTGCAGATCTCGTCGGACGTGAAGATCTGGGTGGTGGAGCGCGCATCGATGCGCTCATCAGTGCTGCAGATCGTGGCGCAATGGAGGAGGCAGTTGCAGCTGCTGCGGACCGGCAGGGGGATATTGCCCCCTTTGAGGCTTGCCATGCCCGTGATGACAGCCGCCACTTCCGCTTCTTCCTTCATGCTGCTTCCGGTTCTGAAACGGGCACGGCGGCGCTTGTTTACGCGATTGATATATCGGACCAGAAAGCGCTTGAAGCGCAGATGGCGCGAACACAGAAACTCAATGCGGTGGGCACGCTGGCCGGCGGCATCGCTCATGACTTCAACAATGTGCTGACGGCTATTTTGTTGTCTGCCGATCATCTTCTTCTGCAGTCCAGAGCTTCCGATCCCGAATTTGCAGATCTTGTGGAGATCAAGCGCAACGCCAACCGTGCTTCTCTGCTTGTGCGCCAGCTTCTCGCTTTTTCACGCCAGCAGACAATGCGTCCGGAAGTCGTCGACCTCACAGATGTGGTCGGGGAAATGCGGATGATGATCGAGCGCCTGATCGGTGGTTCCGATGTGAGACTGAAGACCGAGTTTGCCCGCGATCTCTGGCCTGTCAAAACGGACCCTGGTCAGTTCGGTCAGGTGATCACAAACCTTTGCGTGAATGCGCGTGATGCGATGCCGGAAGGCGGTACATTAACGGTCAGAACCCGCAATATTCCCTCTGAGGAAGTTGCGGCTCTTGGCGCACGCGAAGTGCCCGAGAAAGACTTTGTCATGGTCGAGGTTGCCGATACAGGAACGGGCATCGCGCCTGATCTGCTCGACAAGATTTTCGAACCTTTCTTCACAACCAAGGATGTCGGCAAGGGAACCGGTCTGGGGCTCGCCATGGTCTATGGCATTGTCACGCAGTCCGGTGGTTATCTGCACCCGGTGTCAGAGGTTGGAAAGGGTACGAAATTCGTAATTCTGCTTCCGCGTCATCAGCGCGATACTGTGGCGATCGATCATTCCGGTGCGCCGAAAGACCATAAAGGTCAGCCGATTGCGGCGGCATTTTCAGAAGCCAATGAAGGTGATGGTGAGGCCCCACGCGAAGAGGATATGGATCTCACCGGCCAGTCCGCTGTTGTGCTCCTTGTGGAAGATGAGGATGCCGTTCGGCGCTCGGGCAAACGCATGCTCGAAATGCGCGGATTTACGGTGCATGAAGCCGATACGGGTGTCCATGCTCTGAAAATACTGGAAGAGCTGGGTGGTGCGGTCGATATTGTTGTTTCGGATGTTGTCATGCCGGAAATGGATGGACCCAGCCTCTTGCGTGAGGCGCGCAAGGACTATCCGGAACTGAAGTTTATCTTCGTTTCGGGCTATGCTGACGACGCTTTCGCCAAGAACCTGCCAGATGATGCCAAATTCGGCTTCCTGCCAAAGCCCTATAATCTAAAGCAACTTGTTGCCGCTGTTTGGGAAATGATCCGGGAGGGGTAGCGGAAACAGGTTCGCAAAAGCCCTCGTTTTCCGCTTTTCTCTGTTTTTGGACTTCCCAACTGTGCTAAAGGGCTTGATGAAGGGCTTGCTACGTTGTCTGTTGAACGGCACTTCTGAGGCTGGGTTTTCTCGTGTCTGGTGCCTTGTTGGTGGTCTGAAGCGAGGCTCTGAACTGCATAACTCTTTGATCTGTCTTCAAGCGGGGTTGTTCCTTGAGTGAAACGTCACCTGATTTAATGCTTTTTGATCTGGCACCCGCTCCGCTTTGGATCGAGGACTATACGGACGTCAAAGTCTTTTTTGATCGCTGGCGTGCGGAAGGCGTTGTCGATGTCGAGGCGTTTCTGCGAGAAAATCCCGATCAGGTGGCTGCCTGCGCGCAGGCGATCCGTGTCATCCAGGTCAATCAGAAAACGCTGACCCTCTATGAGGCACGCGATCTTGAACATCTGAAAGCCAATCTTGACGCAGTGTTCCGCGATGACATGCTGGATAGCCATCTGGGTGAACTGGTTCAGCTTTATGAAGGTGGGCTGAGCTTTAAAAGCTGCGCAGTCAACTACACGCTAAGCGGCCGGCGCCTTGATATTCAGCTTCATGGATCGATTTTGCCCGGTCATGAGGAGGACTTTTCCAGAGTTCTTGTGACCACAGAAGACGTGACCGAGCGCGAAGAAGCAAGACGTCGTGAGGCGGAGCAGGCTCTTTACGCGAAGGGACTTTTTGAGCATTCACCTGTTTCGCTCTGGGTTGAGGATTTCAGTCGGATAAAGGAGCTTCTCGAAGAGCTGCGCGAGCGCGGTATCTCTGATCTGCGTGTGTTTACCGATGTTCATCCGGAGTTCGTGCGTCAGTGCATGACAGAAATTCGCGTGATTGATGTGAACCGTGCGACACTCGACTTGTTCGAGGCTCCCGACCGGCAGTCACTGCTGCAGAACCAGCACAAGATTTTCCGTCATGAGATGCAGGAACCCTTCCGCGAGCAACTGATTGATCTTTGGGAAGGCCGGCTGCTTCACAAGCGCGAAGTGATGAACTACACGCTTGAAGGCAGCGAGCGTTATCTTCTGCTCCAGTTTACCGTTTTCCCCGGATATGAAGATACCTGGTCTCTGGTTCAGGTGTCACTGACAGATATTACGGCACGAAAGAAAGCCGAAGCCTATCTGGAATATCTGGGCAAGCATGATGTTCTGACCAAGCTGCATAACCGCGCTTTCTTCGTCGAGGAGTTAAACCGGCTTGAACGCAAGAAAGTGCGACCGGTCGGTGTCCTGATCATCGACCTTAATAATCTCAAGGAAACCAACGATATTCTTGGTCATGAAGCTGGTGACAACCTTTTAAGACGGATCGGCGAGGTGCTCTCGAAGTCTGTCTCTCTGCCTAATTGTGCGTCGCGGATCGGCGGCGATGAGTTCGCTGTACTGATGCCGGGCGCTGATGCGAAAGCCGTCAAAACGATAATGGAGCAAATCGAAAAGGTTCTTCACGTCAACAATCAGTTTTACTCACAGATCCCGATCAGTGTCGCGATGGGGGCCGCAGTCTGTGAGGAGGGAGAAACGGTCGAAGCTGCTGTCCGGCGTGCCGATCTGGCGATGTACCATGAAAAGCGCGAATACTACTCAATGGTTGCCAGCAATCTGCAGCCTTCAGATATCAGTAAGGCAGAAGGAAACTGACATCGTCTGGAGAAAAGAGCGACCGGGGGCCGCTCCTGTTTTGAGTTGGTGAACGGCTTCAGGCATCCAGCGGATTGCCCTCGATGTTTGAGAGGATCCCGCGCATGATCCGGCTGCCATCCTCCTGCCGCAGGCTCTCATACCATTTGTGCGTGGCATCGGGGTCTTCCGCATGGGTCTCCGCACAGCGTTTGCGGGCGCGCAAGACCAGTTCCCCAGCGCGGCCGGCGCGCCGGTTCTGATAGCGCCTGAGAGCGTCTTCAATGCCATAGGTGTTGGTCTGGAGCGCGATGGAAAGCGCCACAGCATCTTCCATGGCCGAGCAACCGCCCTGACCGATATCCGGCGCTGTGTTATGTGCGGAATCGCCGAGAAGTGCCACGCGACCACGGGACCATTGCTTAAACGGATCAATGTCGAAAATCTCGACGCGGTTCGTCCGGGCCGGATCAAGCCGTTCAATCAGTGCCTGAACGGGTTCGGCCCAGCCGGAAAAGTGCTCTTTAAGCTCACTTTTATAGGTCGCGCGATCATTGGGCATTCCGGCGGGAAGCGGAACATCAAAGAAGAAGTAGAAACGGTTTCCGGCAACCGGCATCAGCGATACGCGCTTGCCTTCAGCAACAAAAGTGGTCCACTGGTTCGAAGGTGCGAGACTGTCATCAATTTCGATCAAGCCATTCCAGTTGACATATCCGGCGTATCTGCGCTTGACGGATTTCCCCAGCACATAAGGCCTCACGACTGAATGCGCACCGTCCGCACCAATCAGGAGGTCGCCAGTGGCCGATGAACCATCGACGAAACGCGCAGTTACACTTTCTTCGTCCTGCTCGATAGAAATCAGCTCCGTGCCCAGATGCACTTCACTTTTATCGAGCGTGTTCATCAGCATGGACTGAAGTTCGGCCCGCGCCACAGGATAAGCGCGCTGGCCAACATCGCGATAAAGCGGATCGAGGCTGAAGCCGGTCATCTCGTCGCCGGTCAGGCCATCATGATAGGCCATTTTGTCCATCGCGCCGCCAAGCGCAGCCACTTCCTTTTCAAGGCCAAGAAAATTCAGGCATTTCACACCATTGGACCACAGCGAAAGTGCAGCGCCGACGGGACGGATCTCCCGAACCTTTTCGTAGACTTCCACGCTGAAGCCAATCCGTTTCAAGCCGATGGCTGCACATAGTCCGCCCATTCCGGCGCCAATGACAATTGCTTTCATTCTTTCTGTTCCCCATTTTTATGGTGAAGCGCAGCTTCTGTTTGCTTTTTTGGAGACGGTCCGTCATGCACCGCAACAGGCGGGCTGACGGTCCTTTCCGCTTTCCGAGATGAAGTGACACAACATACTTCTGTCCGGTTGTGTCTGCCGTCATTATTCCTGTCACCGGGATTAGGTTTCGTCAATGCTTTCGCAAATGCAAAAATAGGAATATAGGCTTTAAGGCATGCTTTTGGATGGCTTTTTTCATGATGATGGCTTGATTTTAAATGCGCTGCAATATGGAAAGTGGGCTTATGTATGGTTGTATAGCTGACTGGCCGCTTCTGCAATTGCCGCTGATGCCTCTGTGGGGTAAACGCGGTATGGCAGAAGTGTCTGACGGCAGGAAATGAACGAGACCGGATAGCGCTCTGGCAATCCGGTCCCGCAATTCGTCTCGGCTTTTTATCTGAACGCGGCTAAGTGCGAAGCACTCAGTCTGTCACAGATTGATCTTTTTCTGCGTATCCATCTGTCAGGTCATTTGCGGGGCTCTGGTGCGCTTCTGAGCGATATTCCAGAAGATCGCCGGGCTGACAATCGAGGGCTGCGCAAATTTTCTCAAGAGTATCAAAGCGGACGCCCTTCACCTTTCCAGATTTCAGGAGAGAGATGTTCTGTTCCGTGATTCCGACTTGCTCGGCCAGGGTTTTCGCCTTCATCTTGCGATGGGCGAGCATTACGTCGAGATTCACGATGATAGCCATATTCTCTAACAATCTTGCCATATTTTTCAGAGTTCCTCATGTGGTGTACCACGAACCAAACCTTTGCAGTGTGCATTGCTGCAGCTTCCGGCGCTGCGGGTACGGTTTCGAGGGCGTCAGATAATGCGGGCGTACTCATCGTTTACCCGGCTCGCGAGAACCATCACGTGCCCCATGGTGAACAGAAAGCCAGCCATTAAAAGCAATAGAGCATCATTGATCCCGAAACCGATCTGGAAGATGCGTTCGGTTGGAGGGTTCCCCGCTGTGGCGAGCGGTGCGCAGAGGCCACCGTAAATTTGTTCTGCCACCCATACAGAAAGTGCGAAGATGCCTGTCCGTCTGAGAAGAATCGCTGTTTCAAAGGAAAGCGGTGTTGCGCTTCTCAGCTTTTCAAACAGGTCTGTAACTGTTTTAAGGCCGGTGATGATCAACCCGAAGAAACAGCCAAGAAGGACCAAGAGTAATACGGTGGTTATTGGTGTGAGTGTAACCTTCTCCAGATCATTGGACATTTTGAGGAAATCGGCATAGCCGGCATTGTTTGTAATCGCGAGCCACAAAAGCACCATGAAGATGACAACCAGCAGAACCTGAAAAGCGCGCGTTGCCTGAATCATGATACCGCAGAGTTTGTATAGTTTTTTCTGAGTGTGAAAGTTAGGCATGTAAACCTCTTATGTTTCGACAAAATTATCGTAAAACAATAAGAAATTATAATAAAATAATAAAAAAAGATCGTTTGCATTGAGAGGTAGATGCGGGTGCCCTGCATTCACAGCTGCTTTGCATGCTCCTTGCGAAAGCTCTGGAGCTTCTGGCTTCACTCAGTCACGGTCGGAAAAAGAAAGGGCGGCCGAATGGCCACCCTCCCTGCAGATCAAATATCAGTTCACCGGCTGATTAAAGCATGATGCGATAGAGCGCGAAACCGTTTTCACCGTCACCGGCTGTTTCGATTTTTGCGGCCTTAACATCCTGAATATAGTTCTTTGCGCGCGGCCCGGTTTCGAACACGGCTGTTGTTCCCGGCATAGGCTTGAAAGACCAGTTAAAATCGGCAGACGGGTTGATGGTGCCCTGATCAACAATATAGCGAACGATGACGTCGCGATTTGTGTCAGGGCCGACAAAGACCACGACATCACCATCGATATCGGGGAAATTTCCGCCACCACCGGCACGGTAGTTGTTGGTGGCGACCACAAACATCTGTTCCTGGTCAATGGGCTTGCCGTCAAACGCCAGGTCAACGATGCGGTGCGAGTCCGGGTTCGCGAGCGAGCCGTCCTTGGCATAACGTGCCGGCTTCGACAGGTCGACCTTGTAGGTTACACCATCAATCACATCGAAATTATAGGACGGGAAATCAGGGTTCAGCAGTGGCGCATCAGTGGCGCCGGGCTTGACCTGATTGAACATACCGGCTGACATCTCCAGCCATTCGCGAACCTGCGCGCCGTTGATAGCAACGGCACGGGCTGTATTGGGGTAGAGGTAGAGGTCGGCGACGTTCTTGATCGCGATATCGCCTGCCGGTACTTCGGTGTAGTATTCCGGGCCGCCACGGCCACCGGCCTTGAACGGTGCTGCTGCGGAAAGGACAGGGAAATCCTTGTATTCGCTGTCTTTCAGCATTTCCTTTGTGTACCAGGTCTGGGCCTTTGAGACGATCTGGACCGATGGATCATCCGCCACCAGCGCAAAGAAGGACTGAAGCGGAGCGGAGGTTTTGCCGACAGGTGTGCGAACATAGGTCAGCGTTGCTTCGTGATCGGCGTTGACCGCTTTTGTCACAGCGTCATCCGATTTTACATCCGGGATGACTTTGCGATCTTCATCGCGATGGTAAATCGGACGGGCTTCTGTCGTGAAGTCGACGATCTTCCAGCTGTTGCCATCCTTTTCCAGAAGCAGGTCGATAAGCCCCATATGCGAGCCCCAGAAACCGGCCATGGCTGCAGGTTTCCCCTGCAGCGTGCCTTTTTCCGGATCGACGCCATTGATGCCTTTGAAGTCGGTGGGGCCGGGGAAGACAAGGTGCTGATGGCCGGTGAAGACAGCATCGATACCGTTAACGCCAGCGAGATAAAGTGAAGCATTTTCCATCAGCTCGGACGGGCCTGTACCGTCAATGCCGGAGTGTGAGAGCGCGACAATGACGTCTGCGCCTTCTTCCTTCATCACCGGAACCCAGGCTTCCGCAGCTTCAACGATGTCGCGCGTATTGGCTTTGCCTGAGAGGTTTTTCTCGTCCCAGATCATGACCTGTGGCGGTATAAAGCCGATGAACCCAACTTTGACCGGGCTCTTGTTGCCTGCCCCATCTGTGATGATCTTTTCTTTGATCATGTATGGTTTGAAGAACAGGTCATCATTGCGCGGATCGCTGGCAAGCTGGCCCTTCGTCAGGTTGGCGCAGACATAAGGAAAGTTCGCCCCGCCCACGACCTTGAACATGAAGTCGAGGCCATAGTTGAATTCGTGATTACCCAGCGTGCCGACATCGTAGCCCAGAACATTCATGGCCTTGATGACGGGATGAATGTCTCCTTCATTCATGCCGCGCTCATAGGCGATATAGTCGCCCATCGGGTTGCCCTGCAAAAAGTCTCCGTTGTCGATCAGCATCGCATTGGTCGATTCCGCACGAATGGCGTCGATGATCGAGGCCGTACGGGCAAGACCCATCGTGTCGTTGGGCTTGTCTGCGTAGTAGTCATAAGGCAGCACATTCACATGAATGTCGGTGGTTTCCATAAGGCGCAGATGAGCCTGATTAGGAGCTGCATTGGCAGCAAAGGGATGTAGGACAATCATCGAAGATGTGGCGGCTAGGCCTTTGAGAAAGTGGCGTCGGGAAAGAGAATGAAGGTCAATGAATGAAGACATGATCGGCTCCAGGCTTATGGCTGCGCCCAATGTTTTGGGACGTTTCACGATGTGGTTTGCGCCATTGATATGACAGGCGGTTGACAACCATTGTAGAAGGTTTAGCCACAATATAGCAGTGTTGTGAAGCCGGAATACGCGCTCTGATTATAGTCAGGTTGCAATTCAGGCTGTTTGTGACGCCAGAAACACCGGGAGAGTACATGATCAGCAGCTTCACCATACGCAATGCCAGAGAGGATGATGCATCCGATATGGTGCGTCTCGTCAATATCGCCGAACATGGTCTGACACTGTGGTATTGGAGCCGGCTTGCAGGTGAGGGGCAGGATCCGTGGGCTGTCGGGCGACAGTGCGTTTGTGACGAACAGGATCCACTGTTTTGGGGGAATGCGGTAATCGCCTCGCTCGGTACAGATGTGGCAGCGGTTATGATTGGTTATCCGCTTGATGATGCGCATGATCCGCGCAGGGAATCTGAAAAGCCAGTGGTGTTTCAGCCGTTTCAGGCGCTGAAAACCGTGGCTATGGGAACCTATTATGTCGATGTTCTGGCTGCCTATGCAGAGTATCGTGGTCGCGGACTGGGATCGCTTCTGCTGGAAAGAGCAGAGCGTCAGGCTGGAGGGCTGGACCTTAGTCTGGTGACCTCCGATGCCAATATTGCCGCCTTGCGCCTTTACCGTCGGCTGGGCTTTGAAGAGATCGACCGGCGAGCGCTCATCAGGGAGCCGGACTGGCAGTCAGAGGGCGAAAACTGGCTGCTCATGGTGAAAAAGACGACACGCTGAAGCTGGCCGCGTTCATCATCACTCGATACCAACATTGATGCGCTCGATAATCGGGCGCAACGCGAAAGAGGAGTTGATCTGCACCACATGCGGAAGTGCAGAAAGCCAGTCGCGGTGGATGCGCTCATAGTCCTGCAGATCTTTGGCCGCGACGCGCAGTATGTAATCATACTGACCGGAAACCATGTAGCAGACGATAATGTTCGGGCAGCGTTTGACGGCTTCTTCAAATTCGGCGAGCGTGCGTGCAAACTGGCCGCTCAGAGAAATATGAACCAGCGCTACCATTTTATAGCCAAGTGCTTCTGGAGAAATCTTCGCCGTATAGCCTTCGATGACACCGCTTTTTTCAAGAATGTCGAGCCTTCGAGAACAGGCAGATGGCGAAAGGCCGACGCTTTCAGCCAGGTCGGCATTGGTTATGCGGCCGTTGGCCTGCAGGGCTTTCAGGATCGCATGATCAATATCGTCCAGTTCCATGGTTCGAATACCCTTCGATTATTGCCTTGTTAATTCGAAAAATATACGACGGGTATGAAATTTCAAGCGCATTCGCGGCGCATTGTTGCGTGCGATCACAGTGTTGAAATCGCATTGCCGACGCTGGTGCTATAGGTCTGCTTTTTCGGCGCGAATAGTCAATGACCGTCACTCAAGATGGTCTTCGCGCAATGCCCGAAGGCCAATATCGCCAAAAGCGTCGGAAGCGTTTGTCTCAGAGTGCTGAACCTGCTGCCATTCATCGCGCAAAGCTTCACGTTCCAGCCGAAGAATTGTTTCTGCGTCACAGATGCGGGCGCCACCTTTAATCCGGAGGTGATCAAGCAGTCGATGCGAATGAATAATCGTCGCACGGGCGTCAAGAGGCTCCCATGCATCGAGCATTGTCACCCGGCGCAGGTTAAATTCTGGCGGAAGAACATAAAATCTCAGATCGGAAGACCAGAGAAGATCTTTCAGGAAAACCTGGTCTCTTTTGATTTCCGGATGGGCATGAAACTGCGAACGCCACGCTTCAAAAAAGGAGAGCATCGCTTCTGTTTTCCGGTAAAGCATCACGCCGGAGTTAAGCTGCGGGAAGGCGTAAGGCGTGACTTCGGCAAAACCTTCGCGCACGAGCGAGGACTTCCGCCGCACATCATGTGCCAGTGCCAGGTCAAAACGCTCCGCAATGTCGAAAAAGTCGCCGAGCGGCTTGAGTATCAGCGTATCGCAATCGAGGTAAAGCGTGCGATCAAACCGCGACAGGGCAATACATTCGAGCTTCGCACGGTCGTGGACGAGAGGAACAGGCCATACCGCATCAAATAGTCCGATCCCCTCCGCAGCGGTGTCATCAGTGAAAAGGTCTACCGGCAGGTGAGGGTTGTGTGCCTTGAGGGTGCGCGCTGATTGGGCGGCCAGCGCGCGATATTCCGGTCCGGTGGCGACATAAATCACTCCGTCTGTATCCGCCTTTTTTGCGCTGCCGGTCATGAGAAGATCATCCTGTCTGGTTAGGCTTAAGGTCTGACGCATGATACGCCAGCGATCGCCTTCTGGATTAGTCATACCCCCGAACAGGGGCGACCGGCATTCTCATTTTAGCCGTTACGCGATGCCTTAGAAACGCTTGGCAAAGGCCAGCAATTCATCATCGCTTAGCGGATTGATTTTGCTTTCATGGGTTGAGACAGGGGAGAAGCCGAAACGCTGGTAAAGTTGCAGCGCGCGCGGGTGATCCAGGTTGTTCGTTGTCGTAACCACTTTCTCCGGTTCATCCGCCCAGATGGCATAGAGACCCTGAAGCAGAAACCATTTGCCGATCCCAAGCCCCAGAGCGCGTTCGAAAAGACCGAAGTGAACCAGTTCTGTCACATTGTCATCGCGGCGCTGATATTCATAAAAACCAGCTGGCGCGCCTTCCACATAAAGCACTGTTATGGTCGTGCGCTCATTGTGAATTGTTCTGGTCAGCTCGTCATCGCTCATGCGCACGCGATCCACCCATTGCCAGCGCGAACCGACCTGACGATAGAGAAAGCGATAGTAATTCAGCGGAATTTCGGGAACCCGCATCAGCGCAATGTGCAGACTGGAGGGGGAGGCCATGTGCGCACGCGGCGGTGCTGTCATTTCCAGCTTTGTTATGTGAACCTTGAGCGGCTGCGGTGCGATCAGATCGTCATTCATCGTTCAGGCCTTTCCAGTTACGACGGGCGTATCGGTACGGCTGCCCCATTCCGACCATGAACCGTCGTAAAGGCTGTGATCTCTATGTCCAAGAGATTCCAGAGCCAGTGTGATAATTGCAGCGGTTACGCCTGAACCACAGCTGGTGACCACCGGCCCCGACAAATCAATTCCAGCATCCCTGAACATGGCATCGAGCTCATCAAGTGAGCGGAAATGCCCATTTTCCGAAAACGCGGTCGCGGGCAGATTTTTCGCGCCCGGCATATGTCCGGACCGCATGCCCGGGCGCGGCTCCGCTTCTTCAGCGGCAAAGCGCCCGGCGCCCCGCGCATCCGCAATCTGCTTTTCGCCGCTTTCGACGATCTGCATCATATCCTGAAATGACGTGACACGTTTGGTGTCAAAATCCGGGGTGAACGTCGCCGGCTCTGGCTGGACTGTCTTGGAGGTGACGGGCCGACGAGCGGCTTTCCAGCCATCAAAGCCGCCATCAAGCACGAAAACCTCATGCGCGCCCATGATCTGCAGCATCCACCAGACGCGTGGTGCCGAGAAGAAACCGGGGCCATCATAAACGACGATTGTATCTTTTTCGCTGATGCCGCGTTTTCCCATTTCGGATGCGAAGAAATCCGGTGCCGGCAAAGAGTGCGGAAGACCGGTGGTCTTATCTGCGATTTCATCCTGATCAAAAAAGATCGCACCAGGGATGTGGTGTTTTGCGTATTCTGCTTTTCCGCTGCGATTGTGTGCAGGCAGGTACCAGGATGCATCGATTATCGAGAGGCCGGACGCGCCCAGACGCGTCTCCAGCCAGTCCGGTGATACAATAAACGGGCTAAGCCGTGCGCTCATGTCTGCCTCCGATAAAGAAAACCAGCCATCAGAAGTGATGCTGTGTTTGCGGGATTTTGCCGGTGAGCCGGTCATGCGCCTGGAAGGCAGGGCGGGGCAGGAGATTGCACTCTTGAACTGACATGAACGCCTGATCACTTCCTTTACGCAAACGGAATGTCGATCTTTGAGGTGCGCGTGATCCAGTCCGGGCTGGGCAATCCCTTTTCCTCAAGGAAAAGGGGATTAAACAGCTTGGACTGGTAACGGTTCCCGTAATCACACAGGATGGTCACGATTGTGTGGCCGGGACCGAGCGCGCGCGCCATGCGGATCGCACCGGCTATATTGATGCCCGATGAACCGCCAAGGCACAAGCCCTCCCTGGTCACGAGATCAAAGATCAGAGGCAACGCTTCTGTATCGGGAATCCGGAAGGCCATGTCCGGTTTGAAATCTTCCAGATTGGCAGTAATCCGCCCCTGTCCAATTCCTTCGGTGATTGAGTTGCCTTCGCTTTTAAGTTCACCGTCTGTATAAAAAGAGTAAAGTGCGGCACCTTCAGGATCGGCAATACCGGTCTTGATTGCTTTGTTTTTCGCCTTCAGTCCTGCTGCCGTGCCAGCCAGTGTTCCGCCGCTGCCAACTGCGCAGACAAAACCATCCACGGTTCCGCTTGTTTGAGCCCAGATTTCTTCCGCTGTTGTTTCGATATGTGCCTGTCTGTTGGCAACGTTATCGAACTGATTGGCCCATATCGCGCCGTTCGGATTGGCGTGTGCCAGTTGTTCGGCAAGGCGGCCGGAAAGCTTCACATAGTTGTTGGGGTCTCGATAGGGTTTCGCAGGAACTTCAACAAGCTCTGTACCCAAAAGTCTCAGAGCATCCTTTTTCTCCTGAGACTGCGTTTCAGGAATGACGATCACGGTTTTGTAGTCCAGAGCATTGGCAACCATGGTCAGGCCGATACCGGTATTGCCTGCGGTGCCTTCAACAATGGTGCCGCCGGGGGCAAGCAGGCCGCGCTTTTCAGCATCCCGGATAATGTAAAGAGCGGCTCTGTCCTTGACTGATTGTCCCGGATTTAGAAACTCGGCCTTTCCGAGGATGGTGCAGCCGGTGGCCTCAGAGGCGGCTTTCAGCTTGATAAGCGGCGTGTTGCCGATCAGGTCGATCACTGAATTCTGGGTGGTCATATCCCGCAATTCCTTCTGTTTTGAAAGCCTTTTTGCCGCCGCTGCCGGTCTTAAACAAGGAATGGTTTTGCACAAGGTTCTCGTTTTGCGCAATCTGATTTCAGCCCTTTATCGCCTCAAAAGCCTGAAGTGCCCTGTTGCGTGCCTGTTTGTGATCAACGAGAGGGCGAGGGTAGGTCTTGCCAAGTTCGACACCTGCTTCCTTCAACACTGCGTGGGGTGCTTCAAAGGGCGCATGAATATGCTTTGCCGGAAGTCGGGCGAGTTCCGGTATGTAGCGACGCACATAGTCACCATCAGGATCGAACTTGCTGCCCTGCAGCATCGGGTTGAAAATGCGGAAAAACGGTGCTGCATCAGCGCCACATCCTGCAACCCACTGCCAACTCGCCGCATTTGAGGCAGGGTCCGCATCCACCAGTGTGTCGCGGAACCACTCTTCGCCACGGCGCCAGTCGATCATCAGATCCTTGATCAAAAAAGATGCTGCAATCATGCGCACGCGGTTGTGCATCCAGCCATCGCGCCAGAGCTGCCGCATCCCGGCATCAACAATCGGATACCCTGTTTGCCCTTTTGTCCAAGCGCGATAGGCATCTTCATCAGTCGACCATTCAAAATCATCGAAACGGCCATTCCAGTTTTTGGTGGCCAGATCGGGCGCATGAAAAAGCAGGTGATAGGAAAAGTCGCGCCAGACCAGCTCCTGAAGAAATTTCTTCCTGTTTGTGTCGTCGATGTTTTTTGCCTCGCTGACGGCGTGCCAGATTGTTGCCGGTGAAATTTCCCCGAGCGCCAGAAACGGCGACATCAGTGAGGTCGCGTCGACAGAGGGGTGATCACGTTCACCGGCATAGCGGTTGGCGATCTCATCGATAAAGTGTTGCAGGCGCTCTTGTGCGCCGTTTTCTCCGGGCGTCCAAAGTTCGCGAAAACCTGCTGCCCAGTCCGGTTTGCCAGTGTAGAGGCGGAAGTCTTCGAGCGTCTCGCTTTCAGGCTGGCGGGATGGCGAATTGAGTTTTTCTGGCGGGTCGAGCGGTGCCGGAACATGAGCTTCGGCAGAAAACGCTTTCCAGAAAGGCGTATAGACTTTGTAGGGGCCGCCTGTTTTGGTTTTGAAGTGCGATGGCTCATGGAGAATCTGGCCTGCAAAGCTCTCAACCTTAAAACCTTCATCGCGCAGTGCCGCTTTGACTTTTTTATCGGTTTCGATCCCTTTTGGGTCGTAGCGCCTGTTCCAGAAAACAGCTTCCGCGCCCGTCTCTTCGGCTATTGTTTTCAGGATTTGCAGAGGATCTCCGCTTTTCAGTATAATTCTGCTGCCCAGCTTTTCGAAGCGCGCCATAAGCTGCTTCAAAGACTGCTCAAGCCACCATTCCTGAGCACCGCCAAGCGGGCCGTTTCCATCGTCCTCGCGGATATAAACGGGGACAACCGCCCGGCCATTTTCACTCGCTGCCGAAAGGGCCCGGTTGTCGGCAATCCTCAGGTCTTTACGCAGCCAGTAGATGGCGGGCTTTGAGCGCGTGCTGGTGTTCATTTTTAAGGGCGTCCTCGTCGTTGAAGTTCTGCTGATCTGAATTAGGGCGGCGCTACAGGATAGCCAGTCCCGTTTTTCAGGTGTGTTCATTATGGTGTCGAGAAGACTTTGAGCGCGAAAATCCCCGCGCCGCGTTGAGTACGCGGTGACGAGCCCTGAGACCGTCCAGTCTCAGGGCGTAAAGACCACGGTGACGCCCTTGGAAACCATACCGGCCAGTTCCTGGGCATCCCAATTGGTCAACCGCACGCAGCCGTGGCTGGAGGTCTTGCCAATTTTGGAAGGCTCAGGTGTGCCATGAATGCCATAACTGGGCTTGGAAAGCGCAATCCAGACATTGCCAACAGGACCATTGGGCCCCGGATTAATGGTCAGTACCTGATTGTTGTTTCCCTGCTGAAAGTTTTTCTTTGGGTTATAGGTGTAGTTCGGATCGATTGCGATCCGCTCAATCGTGACTGTGCCTGAAGGCGAAGGTGTGTCAGATGAGCCGATTGTTGCTGGATAGGCGGCAACAAGCTGCCCGCTCTCATCGTATGCGCGAACCTGTTTCAGCGTTTTGTCCGCAATAATACGGCTGACTTTTGCTCTTTTCGGCGCTCCCGGGGCGATCACCTTGATCGTGGTTCCGGGGCGAGTGAAATCTGCTTCAGGATTCAGGCGTTTCAGCAACCGCTCATCCATGTGGAATTTTTCGGCAAGCATCTCGTTTACCGATGTGTAGGAGAGGTGCTCCAGCCTGGCCTTCTCGCTGTAATCTGAAGGAATGCTGGCAAGATATGGTCCGGCTGCATCCTCGTCCGTGATCCGGTAAGTCGTGACCGGCAGACCGCCATTGACAGAGAGGCTGGCCAGTATCTTTTCACGATCCTTGTCGGCATCCAGCGTTTCGCCGGTTGCCTCATGATAGGCGGTCAGAGCTTTCTGCACATTATCGCCCATGTGCCCGTCGATGACGCCGGGGGAAAAGCCGGCTCTGTCCAGATAGACCTGCAAAGCGACGACGTTCATATCAAAAATAGAGGCCGTACTTGGTCGCTGAGGGGCCGGGCGCTGATTGTAGTCTTGTTCTGGCTCAGGCGTGGCGGAAAAGGGCGGTCGCAATATCTGATCGGGGCTCTGTGGGCGGGAAGGCCGGGCCGGAGCACGATCTGGCGCTCCGCGGTTCGACCAGCCACCGGGTTCGCGGGCGCTTCGCGAAGCATTGTTGTCAACGCGGGAACGGTAGGTTTCAAGCTCGCGTGCCGTCATTTCTGTCGCCACCAACCGTCCCTGATGGTCGAGCAGCGTTGGACGGCCTGCATTATCCTCACCCAGCGTGACGCTGCCATATTCGGGAATATAGTCGAGCAGGGACCCATCCGGGCGGACCAGAAAAACCTGAACGCCGTGTTTAAATAAAGGTTCGTGCGCCATCAGCTTTGCAGGAACGGCTGTCATCGCGATCAGCAAGATAACAGGCAAGGTATAGATCCTGATCATAACTGATTTCATTCTTGTGTTTTTGAGTTTCTTCATCTCTGCCATATTGCTGATCTGTTGTGCGTTGATCCTGCTGAATGCGGCGTGAACGCCAGAAATGAGAGTGTTTGAAATCATGGTTTTATTGCGGCTGGCCTTGCCGAATAGCCATTTATCATTCTGACGCGGTTGCACTGCCGCTTGCATTCAGCGCATGTTGACTTAACTTCCGCTCATATGACAACGAGGTGAGTGACTATGAATATCCGTCAGATCGATGATTTTTATGCCGTAAGCGGCCAGATCACCGTGGAAGACATTCCGGCAATCAAGGAAGCTGGTTTCAAATCAATTGTCTGCCATCGTCCTGATGGTGAGGAAGACGGGCAGCCCGCGTTTGAGGAAATCGCTGCAGCCGCTCGTGATGCCGGGCTTTATGTCGCGCATGTGCCTGTGGGCGGCATGGGCCTCACCCCCGATGCTGTCACCGGAATGGTCGATGCGCTGGATGATCTGGAGAAGCCGGTTTTAGGATATTGCCGGTCCGGGCAGCGTTCGACCGTGATCTACCAGGCAGCAGAAAGAGCGCGTATTTAATCATATAAAAACAGAGGCATGGATATGAAATATCATGTTTTAGGTGAGACACTGAGGTGGTGTTTATCATGAACGTGATATTTTGTTTTTATCTGTTTGAAAATAAACAATAAAATACAATAATGTGTGCCTATGAGGCGTTCTTGAAAGTTCGGTGACCCGGGTCAGTGCCGATCATTTCATTATTTATCAGATGGGAGAATGTCATGAGACAATTGGTTGCGGCGCTGATCGGTATCGTGGGACTATCGGCGGCTTCGCCCGCACTTGCCGCGAAAACGGATGCGCTTCTGGCGGTCAGCTGGCAGCCTGCTTTTTGCGAAGGGCATTCAGATCGCGCCGAGTGCAAATCCCAGACATCGGCCCGCTATGATGCCAGCCATTTTTCATTGCATGGGCTTTGGCCAATGAATGACGAATATTGCGGTGTTTCGGATGCCGAGCGTGCAACAGATGAAAGCGGGGCATGGTCAAAGCTTCCGGCCCTTTCGTTGTCATCTGATCTTGAAGCCGAGCTAAAGAAGGTCATGCCCGGCGTTCAGTCTAATCTGCAAAGACATGAATGGGTCAAGCATGGCACCTGCACGCGCTTTACACCTGAAAACTACTACCAGACTGCTACAGAACTGCTGAACCAGTTGAACGGTTCCGTCGTTGCCGAGCTTTTCAAGTCGCATATCGGGAAACAGCTTTCGTCCGATGAAATTGTCAAAGCATTCGATTCAGCGTTCGGGCGCAATGCCGGACGGCGGGTGAAAGTCAGCTGTGTGTCTGACGGTAATCGCGTGCTGATTGATGAGATCACCATAGGTCTTTCGAAACAGTATGCTCCCGGCACATCGCTGGAGGATCTGATACAGGGTGCCGGAAGCACATCAATCGGGTGTGACGGTGGCATCGTTGATGCCGCCGGACTTCAATAGGTTCGTGATCAGAGTGAACGGCTTTGGGCCTGCAGATCAACTTGAGTGTCCTTGACCTTCAGGGCATTCCTGACCTTTTCAATGCCCTCAACTGATAAGGCGATACGAGTGGCGGTTTCAATTTCTTCCGAAAGCGCCACTTCGCCCATCAGCCTGGCCTCGCTGCCTGTAACGGCGACCTCGACCTCTGTGGCATCGATATTGCCGACAGCGGCCAGCTCTGCAGCCAGACGCTCCTCTGTTTCAGCCGAACTGGGCCATTTCTCAGTTTCGCTGACCTGCTCACCAAAAAACTCTGCGCGTTTGTGGAGCATAGTTGCCTCCCTTGCAGTGTTGCCAATCTTCCATTAGGCCCAACGCATGAGGTCGGCATTTGTTCGGCTGGTCACGCGGGTGGCGCCGTCAATGGTGTGAATTCAGCGCGTGTGGATTGTGCAGCGCGCGGCTTTAACCTAAAAAGCCTCCCCAAGGAAACCTCGCAACAAGCAGGAATAATCGGTCTATGGCACGTCAGTTCATCTACCACATGTCCGGCCTCAACAAGGCCTATGGCAACAAGAAGGTTCTTGAGAATATTCACCTGTCTTTTTACCCCGATGCCAAGATTGGTATCCTCGGGCCGAACGGTGCGGGTAAATCGACAGTGCTGAGAATTATGGCCGGGCTCGACAATGACTATACAGGCGAAGCCTGGGTCGCGGAGGGTGCTACCGTTGGTTATCTGCCTCAGGAGCCGGAGCTCAATCCAGACAAGACAGTGATGGAAAATGCGATGGAAGGTGTTGCTGAAAAGCAGGCAACGCTGGATCGCTACAATGAACTGATGATGAATTATTCTGACGAGACGGCCGATGAAGCCGCCAAGCTTCAGGACATCATCGACAGCCAAAATCTCTGGGATCTGGAAAGCCAGGTTGAAATGGCCATGGACGCGCTGCGCTGCCCGCCCGGTGATGCCAATGTTGTCAATCTTTCCGGTGGTGAAAAACGCCGTGTCGCGCTTTGCCGTCTTCTTCTGTCGCAGCCCGATCTGCTGCTGCTTGACGAACCAACCAACCATCTCGATGCCGAGACAATCGCCTGGCTTGAAAAGCACCTGCGTGAATATCCCGGCGCTGTCCTGATGATCACCCATGACCGCTACTTCCTCGACAACGTCACTGGCTGGATTCTCGAACTTGATCGTGGGCGCGGTATTCCTTACGAAGGTAACTATACTGCTTATCTGGAAGCCAAGGCCAAGCGTATGGCGCAGGAAGGTCGCGAAGAAGCAGCGCGTCAGCGCGCACTTTCGAGCGAACAGCAGTGGATTTCATCCAACCCGAAGGCACGTCAGGCGAAATCAAAGGCGCGTATCCGTGCCTATGATGAACTTGTCAAATCAGCGGCTGACCGTCGCCCTGGCGATGCGCAGATTGTTATTCCGACCGGAGAACGTCTGGGGCAGGTGGTCATCGAGGCCGAAGGTCTTTCCAAGGGCTACGGCGACCGCTGGCTGATCGATGACCTGAGCTTCAAGCTTCCACCCGGTGGCATCGTTGGTATCATCGGCCCGAACGGTGCAGGTAAGACGACACTGTTCCGGATGATTACCGGGCAGGAGCAGCCAGATAATGGTGAGATCCGCATCGGCGATACCGTCGATCTTGGCTATGTGGACCAGAGCCGCGATTCTCTTGACCCGGACAAGACGGTCTGGGAGGAAATTTCCGGTGGTTCTGACGTGCTCAAGCTCGGCAGCTATGAAGTCAACAGCCGTGCTTATTGTGGCTCGTTCAACTTCAAGGGCGGCGATCAGCAGCAGAAAGTCGGCACGCTCTCAGGTGGTCAGCGTAACCGCGTTCATCTGGCCAAGATGCTCAAGTCCGGATCGAATGTTCTTCTGCTCGACGAGCCAACCAACGATCTCGATACCGAAACGCTGGCTGCACTGGAAGACGCGCTGGAAAACTTCGCCGGTTGCGCTGTGGTCATTTCGCATGACCGTATGTTCCTCGACCGTCTGGCCACGCATATTCTGGCGTTTGAGGGGGACAGTCATGTTGAATGGTTCGAGGGTAACTTTGCCGACTACGAGGCCGATAAAATCCGCCGTCTCGGGCCGGATAGCGTGAATCCGAAGCGCGTGACTTATAAGCGCCTGACGCGTTAAAAGAGACTGAATTTCATGCGAAATGCAAAAAGCCGCCCCGGAAAGGGCGGCTTTTTGCTGGTAAGACTGCAGTCCTAATAGTGTGTCATTGTTTCGAGGTACCCCTCTTCAAACACAATATGGCGCCTTAATGCTCCGAACAGGCCGCGCAGCATATAGCCGACTGCCTCAATATTGACGGCCGCGCCATTTGAAAGCCGCCGGAGAACGTCTGCGACTTCCTCTGCAAAACAGAGATCTTCAAAATGCTCGTATTCGAGACGCGATACTGTCTCAAGCACGCTTTCACGCCCCCCTGCGGCCTTGCGGACAGCAGGGAATATCTTCATTTCCTCGAACTCCTGAGCGGCTTTAATCGCCGGCACGAGTTCCTGTGACAGGCTGTGACAGATCCTGCGGTCGACATTTGCCGGCAGTGAGTCAGCAATGCTTTCAAGAGAATCACATATGCGGTGAATGGCGCGATGCGTCGACTGCAATTCACCAGCCAGCGAAAAATTGTCAGTCATCGGCTGGGCCAAGGCCGCCTCCTTGTGCGGTGATATGAGTAGTTCGGTCGCCATTCGTTCCTCCCGTTTTAGAATCCGACCGCTAGATGCATTAGCGGTCAAAGAGCGTTCGTCTTCATTGACTTAAGTCAAGACCGCGAATACGCGATTTTTCGCAATCGAATATTTTCCTGCCAAAATGGTGGCCGGATTTCTTGCCCTCAAAGCAACGAAAGGATGTATTTCTCAAAACTTCGCTCTTTGTCACGAAACACTAAAATGACTGGTTTATCGGATCCTTGCCGCCGTTTTTTGCGGCGCATGGCAACCGTAAAAGGGACAGAGCATGAGCGAAAAAATAGGCACTTTCGATGATGTGAGTTGCGGACGTACGGTCCAGTTTTACATCGATGAGAAGCCGTATTGGGCGGATGGAACAGAAGCGCCTTCACCGAAAATGACAGGTATGCAGTGGCGTATCTGGTGGCTTTCAGTTGCCGGAAAGTTTTTTGAAGGGCTGGTCGTTTTCATGACCGGTGTCGCGCTCCCACTGATCGCAAAGGAGTTTGATCTCAACGCTGCGCAGCATGGCATTGTCGGCTCTGCGTCGCTTTTCGGAATATTGATCGGCGCCAGCGCACTGGGCGGACTGTCTGACCGGTTCGGACGCAAGCGTGTTTTCATTTTTGAGCTGGGTCTTTTTATCGCTTTTCTCGCGGCGATTATTGTCACTCCAAGCTTCCTGTGGCTGGCAGTCTGCCTGTTCGGCATGGGGCTTGCGCTTGGTTGTGATTATCCGACTGCGCACCTTGTCATTTCTGAAAGTACGCCGTCTCATACACGCGGTGGGCTTGTCCTGTCAGCGTTCGGTTTTCAGGCCGTCGGTGCAATTTTCGGCACGATTCTCGGCTACATCATTCTCACTCTTGACCCTTCGATCCAGGCCTGGCGCTGGATGTATGCCTCAGCCATTATTCCTGCTCTGATCGTTTTTGTGGGGCGTTTCTTCATTCCCGAAAGTCCGCACTGGCTTGCAGCACGTGGCCGGGAGCGTGAAGCGGAAGACGAACTGGAGAAGCTGCTCTCGCGCGTTCCTGCCTATCCGACAGAAGTGAAGATTGATGATCTTCAGGAGGTCGCGTCTAAAAAGAAGCCGAAGACCGGCTATGCCGCCCTGTTTCACCGGGAAAACCGGCGTGCCCTCATTCTGGCTTCCGTGCCGTGGTTTTTGCAGGATCTGGGAACCTATGGCATCGGTATTTTCACGCCGACCATTCTGGCGGCCACAGTGGGGCATCAGCGTGAAAATGCGCACAATATCGCCGATCTGATCAGTAACGATCTGATTGCTGCCAAGGGAACCGCGTTGCTTGATATTCTTCTGCTGGTCGGTGTCGTTGCTGCGGTATTCCTTGCAGATAAGCTGGGACGTATCAGATTGCAGGTTTTCGGATTCATTGGCTGCGCGCTCGGGCTGTCTATCGCCGCTCAATCGAGTTTGTTTGATGGTCCCATGCAGACGGCGCTGATTTTTGCCGGTTTCATGTTGTTTAATTTTATGACCAACCTCGGCCCAAATGCGCAGACATATCTGATCGCGGGTGAAGTGTTTCCAACGCGCATTCGTGGAACCGGCGCTGGTTTTGCCGCGTCATTTGCCAAGATCGGGGCTTGTCTTACAGCCTTTTTGTTCCCCATCCTTCTGTCCGATATAGGGACCACGATTCTGCTTTATATTCTTGTTGGAACGTCGTTGCTGGGTGCGCTCATCACTTTCTTCTACCGGATAGAAACCAAAGGGATCAGCCTTGAGGCTGAATGACGAACAGTCACACTCCCGGCTAAGATAAAAAAAGCCCCGCGCTGATTTTGCGCGGGGCTTCAGTGTGACAGAATAGCCGATTCTTAAGAATCAATTACTTGGCCGCAGCACGTGCCTTTTCGAGCCAGCCGTCAACCAGATCCTGATTGTTCTTGATCCACTCAGATGCCTGCGCGTCGACATTGTCATCGCCATTATTCATGGCAGAGTTCTGTGCGTAGATCGCCGGCAGTGGAATGGACGCCGCCTGCAGCAGGGCATCGACTGCCGGGTTGTCTGAGATGAAGTCATCGTTGACAACCGGTACGATGTCATTGGCGACAAAGCCCATGTAGCATGGATCGGCAACGCAGGTGTCCAGTCCCTTGGCAGGTGCCGGAAGCTCAACGCCTTCCTTCTGCGGCACTTCGATCCACATCACATCCTTGCCGGGGGCGAGCTGGTCAACGGTCCAGTTCGGCGTCCATGTGTAGAACAGAATATGTTCACCGTTCTGGTAGGCTGCAATCGCGTCGGCCATCGAAGCCGAGTAACCGGCCTTGATCGGGTTGATGGCATCGCCGAGATCAAACTCTTCCATATGCTTGGAAATGGTCAGTTCGCAGCCCCAGCCCGGAGGGCAGGCAACCAGATCGGCCTTGCCGTCGCCGTTACGGTCGAAGGCTTCCTTGACTTCCGGACGCTTGAAGTCGTCGAGCGTCTTGATGTCGAATTCTTCAATGGCTGCCTTGTCGACAAGGTAGCCCTGAAGCGCACCGCCCTTTGCGACAGCACCGTCAACCTTTGCCTTGCCTTCGAATGTGGACTTGTAAGTGTCGTGCAGCGGGAACCAGCCGTTCACCCACAGGTCTACGTCGCCCTGCGAAACAGCCTGGTAGAACGCCGAAGCGCCAAGTGTCATCGGACCTGTCACCGTGTAGCCGAGATCTTCAAACATCTGCTTGTAGATTGAGGCCTGAAACCAGCCGGTATCCCAGTCAGCCTGTGCCATCGTGATCGTCTTGCCGTCACCCGGCTCCTGAGCAAATGCGGCAGCCGGCACAAGGCTGGCAGCGCCAAGCAGAAGCGCGGCGGAAAACTTGCGAAGATCGTAAGTCATTGTGGTGTTTCTCCGTGTTTTGTGTTGCGATTATTGCCCGGAAGAGCCGGGCAACCATCTTGGCTAGGGATCGGAGATCCCTCTAAAGACTGTGAAGACACAGTCCTGATTTATTCAGCGGCCTGCTTCTGACCGCTGAAAAGAGCCGCCAGCGCCTGACGGAATGTCATGCGATTGGGGTCGCCGGGTTCGACAAGGCCCTGCGTGATCCGGTCGAGAACGATAGCCAGCACAACAATGCCGACACCGCCGGCCGTGGCACCGCCAACGTCCAGACGTCCAAGGCCCGTGTTAACCACCTGACCCAGGCCACCCGCACCAATCAGAGCCGCGATAACAACCATCGACATGGCGAGCATCAGGGTCTGGTTCAGGCCAGCCATGATTGTGCGCATTGCCAGTGGCAGCTGAACCTCAAACAGGGTCTGAGAATATGTCGCACCGAAGGCTTCTGAAGCTTCGATCAGGTCCGTGCGGACATTCCGGATACCCAGATTGGTCATACGAATAATCGGAGGCAGGGCGAAGATGATCGTCGCAATAATGCCTGGAGCCATACCAACGCCGAAGAGCATCACGATCGGCACCAGATAGACGAAGCTTGGGACCGTCTGCATCACATCAAGGATCGGTCTGACGATCTTCCACATCGTGTCGCTGCGCGCGACCAGAATGCCAACCGGCACACCGATGACCGTACAGAACAGAACCGAGGTTATGATCATAGCCAGCGTCGTCATCGTATCCGGCCACAGGCCGATCAGATCAACGAAGAGGAAGCCGATGATCGTAACAATTGCCATGGTTTTACCAACGATACGCCATGCCAGCAAAGCAAAAAGCGCTGTGATGACAAGCATCGGAATGAAGGCAAAGACTGCGTCGAATGCCTGCAGAACTTCATTCACCGGAACCTGAAGTGCACGGAAGAACGGCCGAAAATTCGGGACCAGGAAGCCGCGGACAAAAGCGTTGACCCATTCGTCGAATGGGATTGTAAGATATTGTGAGGGATCGAACAAAATTTGTCTCCTGTCAGCTTATTCCGAGGCCTGTTTATCGGCGGCGGGCTGCTTCTTTTCATCATCAGCACCGCTCTCGTTTGTGTCTTCAGCCGGCTCTTCGTCGCTGGCAAGCTGTTCGAAGATTGCTTCCTGAGATACCACGCCGACAAGCTTTCCGTCGTCGTCAGTTACAGCCACCGGAACGCCGCTCTGTGCAGCACCATAGACTTCATTGAGGTAGGCTTCCTCTGCGACTGTCGGCGGTTCGGCCAGCATGACATCACGCACTGGCGTCGAACGGTCGCGTTCCAGGGCAACTGAGCGCATGAGAAGGCCGACCGGAACGCCGCGTTCAACCACATAGGCGAGGTCGGATTTTGCGCGGTCCATCACCTGAAGAGCATCACGCGTGGTGGCATCAACCTTCACCCATGCTGCATCTTCACTGATATCGGAGACCTTGAAGACACGGCTGCGGTCGATATCGGAGACGAACGCACGAACGTAGTCGTCTGCCGGCTCGGATACGATCTCCTGTGCCGTTCCCACCTGCACGAATGCACCGTCTTTCATGATCGCGATGCGATCACCAAGGATCATGGCCTCGTTCAGGTCATGGGTGATGAAGATGATGGTTTTCTTCAATTCTTTTTGAAGAACCATCAATTCGTCCTGCATCTCACGACGGATCAGCGGATCAAGGGCGCCAAAAGGTTCGTCCATCAACAGGATTTCCGGGTCATTGGCCAGACCGCGGGCGAGTCCGACGCGCTGCTGCATACCGCCGGAAAGCTGGCTCGGATAGCTGTTGGCATACGTATCAAGGCCGACCTTTGCCAGAGATTCCATCGCCAGCTTGTGCCGTTCTTCCTTGCCCATGCCTTTAAGCTTCAGACCGAAGGCAACATTGTCGATAATCGTTTTATGAGGAAAAAGGGCGAAGTGCTGGAAAACCATAGTGATTTTCTGTCTGCGCACATTTTTCAGTGTGTCTTTGTCACACGATGCAACATCGACATCATCAATCATGATCTGGCCACCGGACGGCGGGATCAGACCATTGAGGGTGCGTACCAGAGTGGATTTACCAGAGCCCGAAAGGCCCATGATGACGAATATTTCGCCCTCATTGACCTCAAAGCTGACATCATTGATACCGACCGTGACCCCGGTCGCTTTAAAGATATCTTCTTTTGATTCACCAGCGGCAAGGCGTTTGGCGCCTTCGCCACTTTCATCATTGAAAAGCTTGGAAACATTCTTCGCGATCAGTTTTACTGTCATACCTCTTCCTAACGCGGCTGCAAGGGAAACAGTTCCCCGAGGCGGCTGATCTTATTTGCGTTCACGTGCTGCCGCGAACGGCGCATTCCACACGCATCATTTATGGGGCGGCGAGGCCATAAGCCCCCGATGTGGTGGTGGACACACGCCGCGACCTTGCGGCTCCTTCAGACGCCAAAGAAAGGCACTGAAAGCGATCCGCATACCCCGCAGGCTCCATAGAACCCCGATCGCCACTCAAAAAAGACGCTTTCAAAGCATCGGACGACGGCTGATATTTAGAATTATGGCTCATGGATGTCAAATTCACGACGAATTGCTGCCTTTTATATCCAAACTGCCTATTCTGAATCAGAATCGTGTAGATATCCGGCGCTGGCAAGTCAGATTTGGGGTGTTGCCTTGAACCTAAAGCCCGGGCGGAGTACGTCAGGTGGAATTCATTCATGACGAGTGACGGGTGATACATTGATCGACCCTTATGAAGTGCTTGGAATTGACCGTAAATCGGATGAAAAGACGGTTCGGGCAGCTTATCGAAAACTGGCGAAGGAAGCCCACCCTGACAGCGGTGGCGACGAAGACAGTTTCGGGCAACTGCAGGCATCTTATGATCTGCTGAAGAATCCGGTGCGCCGGAAGGTCTACGATGATACTGGCTATGATCCGGAACTGGCCGAGCCGAATGACCTTAAAGGCCTGTTGCTTCTGGAACCGCTCGTGAACGAGATGATTCTCGACGAGCGTGAGCCTGGCAGTTTTGATCCTATTGCCGCGATGCGCCGCAAGCTGTCCGATGATATTCTCAAGAGCCGGTTCCACATTCTTGAACTGGAACGGCATCGCGCGCGTGTGCGAAAACACATGGATCGGGTTGCGAAAAAAGCACGCAATGACAGCGGTTCCGATGTACTGGGAGCGATGTTGAGAGCCAGAAGCGAGTCCATCGCCGAAGCCATCAAAAATGCCGAAGAGCAGATTGCTGCCATTGAGCAGGCTTATACCATGCTGGAAGGATATTCCTATGAGATTGACCTGCCGGATAGCGAGGACAAGGATCAGCTTGACGGGCCTGAAGCGCACCGGCGGGATGACGCGGCCGAATAGGGTTGTCGTTTGATGGACCACGCACGGTTCGCATCCGTTTAAGCGTTTGCTTCAAAGAAATTCAGCCCTTTTTGGATTTTAGAAGACTGCCGGAGATTATGATGACGTCAATGGAATGGCCGGCTCTGCTGGATCTTAATCGCCTCTATCGTGCTGACTACCAGCAGGATAGGCATCGTCCGGCCTATGATCAGGATGCAGACCGGATTGCATTTTCCGCGCCATTCCGACGGCTTGCGAACAAAACGCAGGTGCATCCGCTTTATGACAATGATCACATTCACCATCGTCTGATTCACAGCATGGAAACGGCGAGTGTCGGTCGTTCGCTCGGCCTTGAGGTCGGTCACTGGCTTGAGCAGGAAGGTCTGATCGCAGCGGGCGGACAGGCCGTTGTCGCCGGTACGGTGCATGCCGCTTGTCTTGCGCACGATATCGGCAATCCACCTTTCGGGCATTCCGGCGAGGCGGCTATTGGTGATTGGTTTGCCGAGAAGTTTGATTCTCGTAGCGGACTGTTTCAGGATCGCGGTCAGTGCTTTGCCGAAGAGTTTGAAGCTTTTGAAGGCAATGCGCAGGGCTTTCGGATACTCACCCGGCTCGAAATGAACCGTCCGGGTGGCATGCGCCTGACACATGCGACGTTGGGTGCATTCATGAAATATCCCGCGACG
Organism: Martelella mediterranea; assembly: GCF_004342225.1. Lineage (GTDB taxonomy): Bacteria > Pseudomonadota > Alphaproteobacteria > Rhizobiales > Rhizobiaceae > Martelella > Martelella mediterranea_B. The sequence goes on from NZ_SMAR01000009.1 coordinate 44,046, forward strand.
GCGCGGGCGAGGCGCGAAGATCCGGAAATTTCAGGGGCTTTGAAGAAGTTCGGTGTTTTCGAATCCGATACGGATGCGTTGCGTGCCGTTGCCGAGCAGACAGGCCTTCTTCCCGGTGCGGGGCCGCATCGGTGGTGGTGCCGCCATCCGCTGGTTTTCCTCGTCGAGGCAGCCGATGACATTTGTTATAACATCCTTGATCTTGAAGATGCTTTCACTGCGGGCACATTGAGTTATCGGGAGGTCGTTGAGCTTCTGGCCGCTGTTGCCGGGCTGGTTCCGCGCGAAGACCGTGGCGATACGCAGTCAGAGAAGATTGCATTTTTGCGCGCTGTTGCGATCGGGCGCGCGTTTGAAGCCTGCAGTCAGGCTTTCAGCGAAAACCACAGCGCGATCATGCATGGAACCTTCAGCAAAGGGCTGGTTGAAGCCAGCTCTTGCGCGGCAGCCTTTGCCGTGATGCGCACAATCGCCAGTGAACGGATTTTCACGGCTTCAAGAAAAACCGAACTGGAAGTTATGGGGCGCAACCTCGTCCACAGAATTCTCGATGGTTTGTTACCCGTGTTTGAAGCTCTGGCCGAGTCAGACTTTGAACCGGAAAAGCTGACCGGATACCCAAGGCAGCTGCGGCGCGCACTCGATATTGATCTTCGGCAGGCACATGATCCTTATTCGGCGTTGCATTGCCTGGCGGATTACGTTTCGGGCATGACGGATCGTTATGCGCTCAAGGTCTCGAAAATCATTTATGGCTGAGAGCCTGAAGATCTTGCTGCATAGCTGTGGCGCAGTGCAGGCAGGGAAAGGGCCAGCAGAAAAACTGAGACAACAGCAAAGACATAGGGCCCGATCCACTCATACCCTAAAACGCCGGCAACACCGCCACCAAAAAATGACAAAAGCGTTGCCGAATGGAGCTTCAATCTCGACCGCATGATCGGTTTCGTGTCGTTTTTTCTGTCCAGAAGTGCCGCAAGCTCAATGCCGATATCAGTGGCGATCCCGGAAACATGACTGGTTCGCACACGGGCATCGGAGATACGTGTTGTTGCCGCGTTTTGAAGCCCCATCAGAAAGCTGAGCCCGGCCAGCATAACCATGGCGCTGACTGACTGGGGCAGTGTCAGCTCGAACACCGTCAACGCGAGCAGGAGGAGGGCTTCAAGCAATATGCTCAGTGCATAAATGCCGCGAATCTGTCGACGGCGGCCTGCCTCGATGAGAACGGCTGAGATGAAGGCTCCGAAGATAAAGGCGGCCAGAAGTGCGAAGAGCCCGGCAGCGACAATCCATTGTCGAAGCGCGAGCATGTCAGACATGGCCGAGACATTGCCGGTCATGTTGGCTGAGAAGTAACCAAGCGATCTGAAACCAGCAGCATTAACGGCTCCGGCGGCAAGCGCCAGCCAGACGGCCAGGCGCAGATCAAATGCAACGGTTCTTTTTTCGCCGACCTGTATCAGCATCAGCCTGTCCGAAAATTCAGAAGAAAATATTTTAAAATCATACGGTTGTTCTTTTATGTGAAAGCTCTGGTCTAAAAGCCGATAAATCTTAATAGCATAAAACAGGCTGAGGAGAGCAGAGCCGCCGCGGGAACCGTGATCACCCAGGCGGCTATAATCGTCAGGAAGTGGGAGCGCCGGACAAGTTTACGCCGCGCGCGTTCCTGACCGGGTATTCTCTCTGCGGATGGCCGTTCACGCTGAATGCGCCGCGCGCGCCGTTCGACATACCATTCCCTGAAGAATCCGACGCCGAATACGCCGCCGACCGCGATATGTGTTGAGCTTACGGGCAGACCGAGCCATGAGGCCGCGATGACGGTGACAGCCGCAGAAAGTGCAACACAATAGGCCCGCATCGGGTTCAGTTTCGTTATCTGGCTTCCAACCATGCCGATCAGTTTTGGCCCGAAAAGAACAAGACCGAAGGAGATGCCGAACGCGCCGATAAGCATGACCCAGAGCGGGATGGACACTTCGCCGGCTATTGCCGAGGATTTCTGAACATAGGCAATTGCTGCAAGCGGACCGACGGCATTGGCAACGTCATTGGCGCCGTGGGCGAAAGACAAAAGTGCAGCAGATGCCACAAGTGGCAGCCGAAACAGCGTCTTGAGTGAACGGTTCCGGTTCTCAAGTCCCTGCGATTGCTTTCGGATCAGCGGGACAGACAGAAGGCCGATCACCAGTCCGGAGGCCAGCCCGATCAGAAGCGCGATCGAGAAATCGATTGCGATGACCTTTTTCAGGCCTTTCAGTGACAGATATGTTGCGAATGCGGCGCTCATCACGCCGATCAGAACCGGGACCCATGTTCGTGCCGCGGCGATCTTGTCGTCAACATACATGATCCGCCATTTGATGAAGGCGAGCATGGCAGCGGCGATGATGCCGCCGAGGAGCGGGGAGATGACCCAGCTGGCGGCAATGGCGCTCATGGTCTCCCAGTTCACGGTGCTGATACCGGCAGCCGTTATTCCCGCTCCCATCACTCCGCCAACCATGGAGTGCGTGGTCGACACCGGCGCGCCGATCCATGTGGCTACATTGACCCATACGGATGCGGCCAGCAAGGCGGCCATCATCGCACGCACAAATACGGTGGTGCTGGAAAGCGCGGAGGGCGCGATAATGCCTTTGGAGATGGTTGAGACGACATCCCCCCCGGCAAGCAGAGCGCCGGCGCTTTCGCAAACAGCTGCGATGGCGATGGCTCCGAGCAGCGAGAGTGCCTTCGCACCAACTGCTGGTCCCATATTGTTGGCGACATCGTTGGCACCGATATTGAGCGCCATATAGGCACCGAAGGCTGCTGCTACGATCACCGCAAGGCTTTGAGGCTCCCCGCCCGTAAAGATGGCAGCCGCAACGACGGTCAGTGTTACAAAAACAAGGCTCACCCCGACGCCCACAAGCGGGCGCGAAGTATACATCGTAGCCTCTTCCAGACGAGAAAGACGGTTCAGGTCTTTATCGAGCGTCTTCCACTGCTGCGTGGCGTCATCATGCACTTTTTCGTTTCCTTGAATAAATTTCGCGCAGGATTCAGCGCTGCAGCGCGTCTTCGAGTCGCTCCGGCAGAGTCTTCAGGATCAGTTTCAACTGGGGTTCGTCCACGGCCTCGGCTGCGTCCTGCGGAGACATCCATTGCCGTTCGCGCTCGCTCATTTCCGGAAACGCGTCGAAGAGTTCATGCACCTCTACGGCGTACACATAAACGTCCGTTGGAAGCGGAAGAGATCCATTTACAATTTTTTTGTAGCGATATCGTCCCATACGTATCGGCCGGTCGCCATGTTCTTTCACGCCTGCTTCTTCCCAGGCCTCCTGAAGCGCCGTTCCGGAACCATCCGTGCCATTGATCGGCCAGCCTTTCGGCAGGATCCAACGTTTTGTTGTGCGTGAGGTGATCAGCAGAACTTCGGGGCCACCCGTCGTCTGACGATAGCAAAGTGCAGCGATCTGAACCCGTGGCGGGCGAAGCATCAGCGGAGCAATATAGTTTTTCCAAAGACGGACGATCATTAATCAACCAACTGAATGTGTACGACACTTGCGTTGCTGTATCGAAAAGTTGGCATCTTCTCAAGTTTCAGACGTTCAGCCAGGCCGCAAACTGACGACAAGTCTGCCATCTGTCAGGAGAAATTATAATGGATATGAGGAGAATTCGCCCATCCGGGCGAATTCTCAATTTGATTTCACAGCTTTCCTCAGGCCGGTTCAGACCATTCGGATTTCAGCGTGACTGAAACGCGTTCACGGATATCCGTGGCGCTGACGGCCAGTACAATTTCATAGCGACCGGCAGGCGCAAGCCAGCGCTGGCGCTCGACGTCAAAATAGGCAAGATCGCGCGGCGCGATATTCATCTCTGCGATCTGCGTTTCACCTGGTTTGAGAGCGAGACGCGCGAAGGCCCGCAGTTCTTTTTCCGGTCGGGCAACGGCGACGTCATCGTCCATCAAATCCGGACGAACATAGAGCTGAACGACCTCCGCTCCCTCCCGTGCTCCCGTATTGGAGATTGGTACAGTAACTTTCAGGTCCGACTCGCCCATCACATCAGAGCTGAGCGTTGCTGTTTCCCAGGCAAACGTGGTGTAGCCAAGGCCGAAGCCGAAAGGGAAGAGGACAGGTACGTTGTTGCTGTCATGATGACGGTAGCCCACGAACACGCCTTCGTCATAGCGCACATGGCCATCCTTGCCGGGATAGCTCAGCGCGTCAGCTGTCCATGCCGAATTATCCTTCATGGAAACCGGGAAGGTCTGCGGCAACCGTCCGCCGGGGTAGGCTTCGCCTGTCAGAACGTCAGCAATTGCGTAGCCGACTTCCTGTCCCGGATACCAGAACTGCAGCACGGCTTTCACCTTATCAAGCCATGGCATTTCAACCGGACCGCCGGTCTGCAGCACTACAACTGTATTCGGGTTGGCCGTAGCGACCTTTTCAATCAGTTCGTTCTGGCTGCCGGGCAGGGTCATATGCGGCAGGTCGTGGCCTTCGCTGTCCCATTCTTCCTGACGTCCGACATAAAGGATCGCAACGTCCTGCTCCGCGGCGAGCCTGACAGCTGCATCAATTTCCTGCTCACCAAGCGTCTTTTCGATGCCGAAGCGCAGAGCGCGAACGGTAATACCGTCGTCAGCGTCGCCCGGTGAAGCGTATTCGAGCACGATGTTATAGGTCCGTCCGGCCTCAAGCTGAACGTCTGCGCGACGTTCGTCGTTGGCCAGACCGAAGAAGTTCATTCCCTTTTCCCAGTCGGTTTCACCGTCGATGAGAAGTTCACCGTCGAGATAGGCACGCGCCAGCCCGGCATTGGTCATACCGGCACAGTATGTGCCGCTTTCACGCGGTGTAAATGTTCCTTCGGCACGGACCGAAAAGTCATTCTGGTTGAAACCGGGGACTGGCAGGTCGAACCAGAAGCAGTTCAGCTCGGTTTCTTTCTGGGTATGGATCGCCTTGCCTTCCAGCTTGCGACCGTGGAAGAAGCTCAGTTCGATATCGCCCTGCCAGACCTGCATGAGACGGTTATTTGAGCAGCCCTTTTCCTGCGAAACGCGGTTGTCTCCGAATGCCGCCTTCAGTCCCTCAACCGGCGTTACCCGATAAGGTGCGTTGATCTGCGCTGAACCGCCGCCCATCAGACGGGAAATCGCGGCGTTCGGGCCGAGAGCTGCAACGGAAACATCCTTTGAAAGCGGCAGGAAATGATCTTCGTTCTTCAGAAGAACGGCGCCATCAGCGCCAAGTCTGCGGATCAGTGCGCGGGTTTCCGGCTCATCACGCGTCGTTTCAGACTCCGGACCATCGCTGTCAAAGGCACCGACGCGCTCAAAAAGTACCAGCAGGCGGCGGACAGATGCGCGGATTGTTTCCGGCTCAACTTCGCCTGCTTCAACGGCGGCCAGAAGCTGTGCGCCGCGAAAGCGCGTCGGCCCCGGCATTTCAAGGTCGTGCCCGGCATTAACTGAAGCAGCGGTCGAGTTTGTGCCAAACCAATCGGACATGAAAATGCCATCATACCCGAACTGACCGCGCATGACGTCGGTCATTGCCCATTTATGCGCATCCATATGAGTGCCATTCAGCCGGTTATAGCCGGTCATGACAGCCCAGACGCCCGCCTTTTTGACGGCGGCCTCAAACGGCGGAAGATAGATTTCACGCAGTGTGCGTTCATCCACATCAGACGAGATTGTCTGACGCTCGATTTCAGAATCGTTTGCGACAAAATGCTTGATCGTCGCGCCGACACCGTGATCCTGAAGGCCCTTGATATAGGCAACGGCCAGCATTGCGGTCAGCGTCGGGTCTTCTGAATAGCATTCGAAATTGCGGCCATTGAGACCTGAGCGATGGATGTTCACCGTCGGAGCCAGAAGAACACGGGCACCCTTCGAACGGGCTTCAGCCGCAAGCGCGGTCCCCATCTCGTAGGCAGCATCTGGGTTCCAGCTTGCTCCAAGCGCAATCGCGCAGGGAAACGCCGAAGCCGGTGTTCCATTGGTGAGGCCGCCTGCGCCGCGTGCGCCATTCGGACCATCGGAAACCTTGACCGCAGGTATTCCAAGGCGCTCAACGGGAACGGTGGTCCAGAAGTCAGCGCCAGCCATCAATGCGACCTGTTCGTCCAGGGTCAGGTCGTCCAGAAGGGCGTCAATGTCGACGTTCTTCTTACCGTTGTGATTGGTACTCATAGCATCCTCCTAATCGGAAATGTCTTTTAAGCCATGCTGACGGTGATTGTATATACGGGGTTATGGCCTAATACTTTCAATGGGTTATCGAAAACCTTTAACAGGAACAATAAAGACTGCGCCGAGGAACGCCACCAAAGCCGCGACGGTGTACAGAAGCGGATAGTTTCCGATCGTGCTACTGCCAATCGTCAGGAAAAACGGGGCCACGAATGCGCCGATGCCGACAATGGTGCCAAGAGCGGCCTCTTTGCGGTCTCCGGCAATTTCACCGACGCGGACGGCCAGCGTTACCGCTGCCGGGGTCATCAACATCAGACAGGTGCCGATAAAACCCAGAAAATAGTGCAGAATAAACCTGGTGCTGACGTCTGTAAGTGGTGCTGCTGTGGTTCCGGTTTCGTGCGCCTGCGCATGAAAATGCGTTGTATCGGATGTACTCATTTCCCCCTCCTCATTTTCGGGAGCCCCGGCTTCCGCTTCCCAAACGAATTCGGCACCATCACCGGCGAGGAACGTGGTTAAGATAAAACCTACTGACTGATAGGTTTTGTTATCCGAGTTTGACTTTCGAGTCGAGTGGGCCGGTGATATGTCTGTGAATTGGCTTTCCCCGGCGCGTGGGTTTTTCTCGATTCGAGAGGCAGAGCAGCTGAAGAGTGCGCATTAACTGAGGTTCAGCGTGAAAAAGAATGAAACTGTCACGAAGGATGGCGAAAGCGGAGCGCGCGCGCGTGGCAGCTATCTGAAAGGAAGACGCCGGCGCGAAGCCATCGTTGATGCTGCAATGGTCATATTCGGGCGGCAGGGATATCAAAATGCTGCATTTGCCGCTGTTGCCGAGGAAGTCGGGCTGACACTGCCAGGGTTGCTGCATCACTTTCCGCGGAAGGTCGACCTTCTGCTAGCCGTTCTGGAACGCCGCGATGAAATGGCCCGGACAATGCTGCCGGCCGAAGGCGGAGACTGGCCGGATATGCTCAAGGCGCTTGTCGCCATTGTGCGGCACAATGAAAGCATTCCGGGCGTCGTCCGTGTCTTTGCTTTGCTTTCCGTGGAGTGCCTGGCGGACGATCATCCGGCCAAGGAGTGGTTTGAGCGTCGCATGAACGAAACCCGTACGATGATCGCCGATGCTTTTCGGGTTGGCATTGGAAGGGGCACACTTGACGCGGCCTTGTCGCCCGAAAGTCTGGCTTCTGAGGTTATCGCCATGATGGATGGTCTGCAGGAGCAGTGGCTGCGATCCGGGCAATTACTTGATATGAGCGGTATCTTTGGGGCCTATATCAAACGGCTGGTTCGCGACCTGTCACAAGAGGCGTAAACGCTTTTTTGACCTCGCCGGAAAGGGGCGGAGCACGTTCAGCTCTGGCCGTGTCCCGGTGAAGCCGTTGCCGAAACTGACAATACCGTTTGGCTGTTTTCTCTGCCCGGGCAATACCCGGATCAATGGAGAAACCAATCCAGACTACGAGCATACATTTGTCTTTGACAATGATTTTGCGGCTCTGACTGAGGATTCGCCAAAGCAGGTTTTTGAGGACGGGCTTTTGAAGGCCGAAGGTGAAAGCGGTATCTGCCGTGTGATCTGCTTTTCTCCGCGTCATGATCTGACGCTTGCGCTGATGGATGTCGATGACATCGTGCATGTCGTCGATGCATGGGTTGCGCAATATGAAGAACTCGGCATTCATCCCGATATTTCCTATGCGCAGATTTTTGAAAACCGCGGGGCGATGATGGGGTGTTCCAATCCCCATCCTCACGGACAGATCTGGGCAAGCCGTCACCTGCCGAACGAGGCGATCAAAGAGAGCACAACACAGCTGGCCTATCATGATGAGCACGGCAAACCTTTGCTGCTGGCCTATCTCGAACAGGAACTGGCGCTTGATGAGCGCATTCTCTTTCAGAATGAAGGCTTTGTCGTCCTCGTCCCGTATTGGGCTGTCTGGCCGTTCGAGACCATGGTTCTTCCGAAGAGGCACATCCGTTCAATGGAGGAAATGACCGCTGATGAACGCCTTCAGCTGGCTGAAGCCCTTTCAAAGCTGACGATCCGCTACGATAACCTTTTCAAGACGTCGTTTCCCTATTCCATGGGCTTTCATCAGCGTCCTGTTGATGGTGAGCCGCACGATGAGTGGCAGATGCCTGCGCATTTCTATCCGCCGCTTCTGCGTTCCGCGACAGTGAAGAAATTCATGGTCGGTTTCGAGCTTCTTGGGTCGCCTCAGCGGGATTTGACGCCCGAACAGGCCACCCAGAAACGGCTGGACCTGCCGGAAACACATTATCTGAAAGGCTGAGTGCTGTTTTTGGCGTGGGCGGTTGATCTGTTTTTCTGGATCGCCCGTCAGGTTTCGCGTTGGAAATTTCCCGCCTTGGCTTTCACGGTACCGCGTAGTGTCCAGAGCTCAACGTATGCAGATGCTGAGAGAGGGGGGGGCGCATTTTTGCGCAAGAGGTCTTGGCCGGCTGCTCAGGCGTTCGGAGAAAAATGCCGGCGGAGGTTGCAAACGCTATACCTGAAAACGGCAGCCCGGCAACGCAATAACAAAGGCCGGGCTATATGCCGTGCAACCATCCGCTGCCCACCTTTTTAGAGAAAGAACGTTACCGCTTGGTTAGCGCGCTTTAAAATTTCATGATCTTTCGTGGGCGGTCATGAGGCTTGAAAAGCTGAATTTCATATTTGTCATTACACTGCTGTCCCTCTAATCTTGACAGATGAAAACTGACGCCTGACGTGGTTTTATGCAGAGTATGGAAGCGAGGAGGTGTTCAGCTCATGAAAGTGACAATTACGGCGGCGGCGATCGCAGGTGCACTGATTTCATCCGCCTCTTTTGCAGTTGCTGCGGAACCGTGTGGTGAAATCTCAATTGCTGAGCTGAACTGGCCCTCGGCGGGGATTGCTGCCTGGGTTGATCGGATTATCCTGGAAGAAGGATATGGCTGTACAGTCGACCTGCTCTCCGGTGACACCGTATCGGCGATTGACACGATAACATCAGCCGGCCGTCCGGATATCATTCCGGAGTTCTGGTTCGAGAGCACAACACCTGCACTGCAGGACGCCGTTGCTGCGGGGAAGGTCTCTTTCGCGGCCCCATTGCTGCGCGAAGGCGGGGTTCAGGGCTGGTGGGTGCCCAAATATCTGGTTGACCAAAATCCCGAAATCACAACCGTTGAAGCGGCGCTTGCCCATCCGGAGCTTTTCCCGTCGCCCGCTGATGCGACGGTCGGGGCGATTTTCAGCTGTCCCGACGGCTGGGTCTGCCGGGACGCGACCGAGAACCTGTTCAGGGCTTTTTCGGCGGAAGATGCTGGTTTCCGTCTTATCGATCCGTCTTCAAGTGCCGCACTGAAGCAATCCATCGTCGATGCTTTTGAAAAGCAGCAAGGCTGGCTTGGTTACTATTGGGCACCAACGGCCCTTTTGGGTGACTATGACATGGTCAAGCTGTCATTTGGCGTCGAGTTTGACAAAACGGAATGGGATCGCTGCACGGTTCAACCGGACTGTTCCGATCCCAAGCCCAATGCCTATCCGGTCTCAGCGGTCTACACGCTGGTTACAGACGCACTCGAAGAAGGTCATCCTGATCTCATGGGGTATCTCGGTGTCAGAACCTGGGATAATAAGACTGTCAGCACCGTATTGGCGTGGCAGCAGGAAAACAATGCAACCAACGCCGAGGCTGCCCGCTATTTTCTCAAGGAATTTCCGAATGTCTGGCATGCATGGCTTCCGGCTTTTGCAGCCGACAAGGTTGAACGAACACTTTGAACCTGCATGAAAGGAAAACTTTTTCAGCCGTGATCAAGATTTGCCAGTGCCTTTGGAAAGAGTTATAAGATGGTGACATGAGTGCCGGATAGCGCGGTCTGTAAGGGCTGATAATCTGCCCCTTTAAGAGCGGCTTATCGCATATGAGCAATCAGCCGGTGGACGCCTCTTGTTTCTACGAATCGTCCACTTTTGTCTTGTATCCCGCTGTTCCGGCGCTCTTATTCCTCCCTGAAACTCTTATGGTTTGAGTATCGTGGCTGCCAGTTCCAATGATTGCTCTCTTGTTCTTGGAGGCGTGCGTTCAGGCAAATCACGCTATGCAGAAAACCGTGCCCGGTCGCGTCGCGGAAACCTGAATTATGTTGCGACTGCTGAGGCGCATGACGCGGAAATGGCAGAACGCATCGGCCGTCATAAGCTTGAGCGCGGCAATCTCTGGACCACGCATGAAGTTCCGCGTGATCTGGTCGGCTGTCTTTACAATCTGGATGCGGATCGTGAAGCGATTGTTCTGGTTGATTGCCTGACACTTTGGCTGACCAACCTCATACTGGCGGATTGTGATGTCGGGCGGGAAGGGGATCGACTTGCAGATTTTATCCTGGGATCGAAGCAACCGCTGTTTATCGTTTCCAACGAAGTGGGGCTTGGAATTGTCCCTGAAAACGCTCTGGCCCGCCGCTTTCGTGATGAAGCAGGAATTCTGAATCAGAAGGTCGCTGCGGCAGCATCCTCCGTTGTTTTTATGGCTGCGGGGCTGCCAATGGTTTTGAAAGGCTGAGGTTTACCCCATCAGCCACATGTAAACCGGGTTTGCCGGGTCGAAGAACACCTTGATGGCCATGGCAAGGCTGGAAACGGCCAGTAACGGTCGAATAATCCGGGCCCCGTTTCTCATGGCTAGACGCGAACCAGCCTGCGCGCCCAGAAACTGACCAAGCCCCATGGCAATGCCAACCTTCCATAAAATCACGCCACCGAGCAGAAAGATCACGAAAGCACCGGTATTGGCTGAAAGGTTGAGAAGCTTTGTATGGGCGGTTGCTTTCAAAAGTCCAAAACCTCCGAGCGTCACAAAGCCCAGCATGTAGAATGAACCCGTTCCCGGACCGAACAGACCGTCGTAAAAGCCAATCGCGGGCACAATTGCAGCCGTAAACATCAGGCGTGACATTCGCTGGTGCCGGTCACTGTCATCCAGACCGCTTTTGAACGCGAAATAAAGACCGATCGAAGCCAGCAGAAACGGCAGCACAATGCGCAATGCATCACCCGGCATAATTGTCGCTACGCCTGCGCCAAGTGCGCCACCGGCAAAGGCCATTAGCGCCATGGGCCATTGTGTTCTCGGGTCGACGCGCCCACCCCGCGCATAGGAAATCGTTGCCGAAGCAACGCCGAATATGCCCTGAAACTTGTTTGTTCCAAGCGCCTGAAGCGGAGGAACGCCGGCAATCAGCATGGCTGGAATGGTGATCAGGCCGCCGCCTCCAGCGATAGAATCGATAAAGCCTGCGATCAAAGCGGCTAAGAAGAGCAGAACAAGGACAGTCAGACTGGCTTCGAACAAATGGTGTCACTCCCCGGTGGCGGCGAAGGTTTGATCAGGTTTGGCGCCATCAGGCCGTTTGCTTTTGGCAGAAGATCGTGTAGGCCGTTTGGTAGGCGGCAGTTAAGGCCGGTATTCGGATTTCAGAAATCAGGAATTGATCGTATGCACAAGGTAATTTTTGACACAGACCCCGGCATTGATGATGCAATGGCATTGCTGTTTCTCGAGCGCCACCCTGAAATCGACCTGCTTGGCATTACGACCGTTTTCGGCAATGCATCGATTGAAACCACGACCCGCAATGCGCTTTTCTTAAAGCGTGAGTGGAACATCAAGGCGCCGGTCGCTAAAGGCGGAGACGTTACCTATGATGCCGCACGCCCGATGGCCCCCTGGCCGGTGGTTGTTCACGGTGTGAATGGTCTCGGCGATATCGATATGCCGGAAACCATTGATGATGTGCCGCTGGATCCCCGCCCGGCCTTCCAGTTCATCATCGACACGGTTCGTGCCAATCCGGGCGAAGTCGAGATTGTGGCTGTTGGTCGCATGACCAATCTGGCACTTGCGATTGCGCATGACCCAGAAATCATCGGCATGGTCAAACAGGTTGTCGTGATGGGCGGTTCATTTGAAAAGAACGGCAATGTCACACCAGCGGCCGAGGCCAATATTCACGGAGATCCGGAAGCAGCCGATGCTGTCTTCACTGCGCCGTGGAAGGTGGTAATTGTCGGTCTCGATGTCACCATTCAGACGGTGATGACCCGCACGCAGATGCATGATCTGGCCGCACGTGGTGGCCCGCATCTGGAACTTCTTGCAAAGATTTCAGACCCCTACATCGATTTCTACAGCCAGCAGGTTGAAGATGGCATGGTGGTGCATGATTCCTGCGCCTGTGTTTATGTCGTTGCTCCGGAGCTGTTCGGTTTACGTCCCGGCTCGGTTCGCGTTGTGTGTGGTGGCATCGCAGACGGTCAGACAATTCAAAAGCCGTCACAGCAATTTTTCCCGCCGAGCCCATGGGATGACAAGCCGGATCAGCAGGTTGCAATGACCATTGAGCCGGTCAAGGTCGTTGATCTGGTCGCCAAGACGCTGGTGCCCTGAAAACGCTGACCTTTGATGATTTGCAAAAAGCGCGGTCTTCCCTGAGGTCGCGCTTTTCTTGTATTTGTTTACCTTAACAGCCTTGACGTGTTGAATGTATAAAAGCTGAGGCTAAAGTATCAAAAACGCAGTGACGTTAAGGGGGACATCATGCGTCATTTGATTATTGCAGTTTTTGCTTTCCTGATATCAGTTTCGGTCGCTCAAGCCGCGCGAAAGTCAGGCGATGATATTTTTGCACCGGGGCAGGTGGTCGCTGCGGTCAGCCTCTCCGATCAGACGATGAAGGTGATTGTTGACGGGCATGAACGATATCAATGGCCTGTGTCGACTGGTGCAGGGCGATACGCCACGCCTGAGGGAATTTACGGGGCCGAATGGCTTTCGAAGCATCACCGGTCAAAAAAATACAATAACGCGCCAATGCCTTTTGCGATCTTCTTCTATCACGGTTATGCCGTTCACGGGACCGATCAGGTCTCCCGTCTGGGCACCCCTGCATCACATGGCTGCGTGCGTCTGGACCCAGAAAATGCAGCCATTCTTTTTGAGCTCGCGCGTCGTATAGGGCTTGAGAACACCACAGTTGTGATCGGCGAATAGGCCGTTTTTCACTCAAACGCCATCGTCGCTGTGCGATTAAAAAAAGGCCGATCCCAGCAAGGACCGGCCTTTTCGATATTGCTGTCGTTTTCTTTAGCGCTCTGAAACCGGCACGAAGTCGCGCTTGTCGGCGCCCGTATAAAGCTGGCGTGGACGGCCAATGCGCTGTTCCGGGTCTTCGATCATCTCGTTCCACTGCGCGATCCAGCCGACGGTGCGGGCAAGAGCGAAAAGAACAGTGAACATCGAGGTGGGGAAGCCCAGCGCTTTCAGCGTGATGCCGGAATAGAAGTCGATATTCGGGTAGAGCTTCTTCTCGATGAAATACTCGTCCGTAAGCGCAATCTTTTCCAGTTCCATAGCAACGTCGAGCAGCGGATCATCCTTGATGCCAAGCTCGCCGAGCACTTCGTGGCAGGTCTTCTGCATGATTTTGGCACGCGGATCGTAGTTTTTGTAAACGCGGTGGCCAAAGCCCATCAGACGGAAAGGATCATCACGGTCTTTCGCACGGGCAATGTATTCCGGAATGCGATCGACCGAGCCGATTTCTTCCAGCATGTTAAGCGCTGCTTCGTTCGCACCACCATGTGCCGGGCCCCAGAGGCAGGCAATGCCGGCTGCGATGCAGGCAAACGGGTTTGCACCCGATGAACCGGCAAGGCGGACCGTCGAAGTGGACGCATTCTGCTCATGGTCAGCGTGAAGAATGAAGATACGATCCAGCGCGCGGGAAAGGATCGGGTTCACCTTGTATTCTTCGCAAGGTGTGGCGAAGCACATATGCAGGAAGTTTGCTGCATAACCGAGATCATTGCGCGGATACACAAAGGGCTCACCGACGTGATATTTGTAAGCCATCGCCGCAATGGTCGGGATTTTTGCGATCATGCGAACGCTGGCGATTTCGCGCTTATGGGGATCCGTGATGTCGATTGAGTCGTGGTAAAATGCCGACATCGCGCCAACTGCGCCGCAGATGATGGCCATAGGATGAGCATCGCGACGGAAGCCTGTGAACAGGCGCGTCAGCTGTTCATGGATCATCGTGTGATGGGTTACGCGGAAGTCAAAATCTTCCTTCTGCGTTGCGGTGGGAAGTTCACCGAAAAGCAGCAGGTAGCAGACTTCCAGGAAGTCGGCATTGTCTGCGAGTTCATCAATGGGATAGCCGCGGTGCAACAAAATGCCGGCATCGCCGTCAATATAGGTAATTTTCGATTTGCACGAAGCAGTGGACGTGAAACCGGGATCGTAAGTGAACATTCCGGATTCTTTGTACAGCGAGGCAATATCGAGGACTTTGGGACCGAAGGTTCCTTCTTCGATCTTCAGCTCAAGATCCTTGTCGTCGAGCTTGAGTTTTCCTGTTTCAGTCATGCTATCCTCCAAATCTTCACGCGCTGGACGCTTGATCAGTATCGATGAAATTTAACAACTAGGTATAAGATCGGCTCGCCAATGCCAAGCCGCAACTGTGGCTGGCCTGAACTGACGTTGATCGTGGATATCTGCGTTTAGCAAGTTTTTTAGGTGCGTGAAAAGCAAATTCTGTTCATTGTCAGAAACAGCACGGTTGCAATTGACATTTAATCGTTTCACGATACCAAAAGTTGTATTCTGGTGTTGTTGCGATGTCCGATGGAAAGGACTTGAACGCTGCCGGTCTTGATTCCGGCCCGGCAAAGGTTTCTGCCCTGCGACGCTTTCGTGTCAGAAAGCGCAAAGGAGAGTCCGTCGGCGCTCAGGCTTCTGGCGGTGCTGGTGCGTCATCTTTCCGCGACAATTTGCAGCAGCTGATTGATGAAGAAATATCCTACGGACGAATATTTCTGTTCGCACCGCTTTTCGTCGCCGCCGGCGCCGTCATCTGGTTGCAACGCCCCCTGCAGCCTGGGGGCTGACAATTTATACCGCCCTGGCAATCCTGGCGGCCTGGTTGCTAAGGCATAAGGGTCGCGTGGCATTCATGATTGCGGGTATTCTCGCAATGATGCTGACCGGCGCTTTTCTGACGCAGGTCGAGACATTGCGACGCGGCACAGTCATGCTGGACTCTGCCGTTACCACGCATGTCACCGGTTATGTCGAAAGCCGGGAGAAGACTGACAGTGGCTGGCGGTATGTCGTCTCGGTTCAGCAAACGCACGACCCCACCATAAGAAGACCTCCCGAAAGAGTAACGCTCGTCGCACGTGGTAACAAAAGCCCTGCACCGATTGGAGCCGGGGTCAGCGGCCTTGCACGTCTTTCTCCTCCCTCCGCGCCGGCATTACCGGGGCTCGTTGACTTTGGTCTTCTATCCTATTTTGACGGTATCGGGGCGGTTGGCTTTTTCTACGGTGCACCGGATATTCTGGAGACGAACGCACCGGCAGGACAACGCCCGGAGATCGGCCTGTTGCGCAGAGGGGAGCTTGCAGTCGAGCGCCTACGCGACGCCATTGCAACCCGTATCCGGGCTGTTCTGTCCGGTGAAACGGGGGCTTTTGCGAATGCCATCATCACAGGCCAGAGGCGCGGGCTTTCTGACGGAACACTGGCAGCGCTGCGCAATGCGGGGCTGGCGCACGTAATCGCCATCTCCGGACTGCACATGGCTTTGGCCGCTGGCATTTTTTTTGCCGCGCTGCGTTTTCTCATGGCCATGTCGGCTGGGTTGTCGGAGGGGTTCGCCACGAAAAAGGTGGCCGCGGCGACTGCACTCAGCACCGCCTTTCTCTATCTTTTGATCTCCGGAATGCAGGTTTCAGCGCAGCGTGCTTTTCTGATGCTGGCTATTATGTTGGTCGCGGCCATGTTGAACCGGCCCGCCATCAGCCTGAGAAACGTCGCGGTTGCGGCATTCATCATCCTGTCGTTTTCGCCCTCCGAAGCGGCCGGGCCGGGCATGCAAATGTCATTTGCGGCGACACTTGCACTGATTGCAGGATATGGTGTCTGGCAATCGCGCCAAAGCCGATCGGAACAACCTCTGACTGCAAGAATGCGCGGAGCGCGGCTGATCGTCGCGGCAATCGGTGGTGTGGCTCTGACTTCGCTGATTGGTGGTTTGGCAACCGCACCATTTGCGATGGACCATTTTCATCGAATGGCAGGGTATGGCCTTCTCGGCAATCTGCTTGCCATGCCAATTGTCACCTTCATTGTCATGCCTGCCGGGCTTGCCGCAATGCTGCTGATGCCGCTCAACCTGCACACGCCTTTTCTGGCGATTATGGGAGAGGGGCTTCAACAGGTGCTTAAGGTGGCGTTCTGGGTCGATAGTCTTGGAGGTGCGATAGACACCGGTCAGATGCCGGAATGGTTTTTACCGTTATTTATCATGGGCTTTATGCCGCTGGTTCTGCTAAAAACGCGGCTTCGCCTTTTGGGGATGTTTCCGATTGCAGCCTCTCTGTGGCTCCTGCTTTCTCAATCGGCTGCAACAACGAATCCGCGGCTCCTTATCTCGGAGGAGGGCGGCCTTGTTGCGATCCTGAAGGCAGAAGATGCCTTCGTGAGCGAAAAGCGGCCTGCAGCTTTCATTTATGACCAGTGGATATCCGCATTGACCATCAGGCAGACAATAGCACCGAAAGTGATGAGAGCGCCTGACCCTGAGGTTGCGCCGATAAGAACCGATCAGCGTTTCAAGCCTCTTGAGCCCGATCAGGTCAGTCAGGCTGAAGACATGCTCGCAAAAACCATCTCTGCTTCGAAGGAGGAACCAGGACGATTTTACTGTCAGAAAGACAACTTATGGTGCGTGGCAACGCTGCCTGCAGATCACATGACCATTGTTCAGATGAATATTCCGGCACTCACAGGCAAAGCCTGTGATCAGGCAAACATCATTATCAGTCGCTACCGTCCCGGCTTTCAAAAATGCCGCTCGGGGGCATTTCTGGTAACGCCCGCAATGAGACGACAAACCGGAACGCTTGTTCTGGAACCGGAACATTCCACGGGCTTGCTAAGGACAGCCACACGCGCTGATGATCTAACAGGTGAACATGAAACAGGTGGCAAGCAGCCCTCGGGCTGCGCAACGATCACGTTAACACCGTCTCTCCAGACGCTGAGACGCCCATGGAATCGACACAGGCTCTATGACTGGCGTAAACAGCGCTTTGAAAAGCCCATCATGCTGCCCAAGAAAATCTGTGTCTAATGATACCGGCGGATCAGGCCAACGAGCTTGCCCTGAACTTTAACCTGATCGGATGAGAAAATGCGCGTTTCATAGGCCGGGTTTGCTGCTTCCAGTGCAATGGAAGCACCCTTGCGGCGGAAGCGCTTCAGCGTGGCTTCCTCATCGTTGACGAGCGCAACGACGATGTCCCCTGGCGCAGCGGTGTTAATGTTGCGGATGATGACAGTATCTCCATCAAAGATACCTGCATCGATCATCGAATCACCCTGGACCTCAAGTGCATAGTGCTCACCACTCCCAAGCATTTCCGCAGGCACGGACATGGAGTGTGTGTTTTCCTGTATGGCTGAGATCGGAACGCCGGCTGCGATGCGTCCCATCACGGGCACATGCGCAGTGGAGGAATCCGATTCTGCGACAGGCGCTTCCGGAGTTGCCTTTTTGCCAAGACTGCCTTCGATCACGCTTGGAGAAAAACCGCGCGGCGGTGGTTGCTGGCTGACGTAGCTTTCCGGCATTCGCAGGATTTCCAGCGCCCGTGCCCGGTTTGGAAGGCGACGAATGAAGCCTCGTTCTTCCAAAGCCGTAATGAGCCTGTGAATACCGGACTTTGAAGCCAGATCCAGCGCCTCTTTCATCTCATCGAATGAGGGCGGCACACCCGTTTCCTTCATCCGTTCATGAATATAAAACAGCAGTTCCTGTTGTTTGCGCGTCAGCATCGTGGCAGCCCCGAATCCTGGAAACAAATACAGAACGAAGATATCTGTTCTTAACTTGTTCCGCAAGTCTGTTTTCCACGCAGCCTGAGAGGTTCGCCACTGACCTGGAATGCTACTTGCCGAACCGGCTGGTGTTTCAAACCGGGAATTCTGGCGATCGGCGATGGCCGGGCTTTGCTACAGCATCGGCTCGAAAATCGGAATCGATTTTCGGAAAGCACGATGCGTAGATGAAATAGGTTTGAGCGTTCTTTGTGCATCTGAATAGATGCACGGCGCTATAGAATGTATCGCAGATCGTGTTGAGCATATTTCGTTTTTCGGTTTGCGTGCGCTGGAGATGTCCATCATTGTGGATATCGGTTTTCAGGCTTTAGAGGAGCGGATATGCAGCGCGTTACAGTGACACTTGATGACGACCTGATGGAGCAGATCGACCGGGCCGTCAGCGAGCGTGGTTACCAGAACCGTTCAGAGGCGATGCGCGATCTGGCGCGTGCCGGCCTTCAGCAGGTGGCTGTTGAAGGCGGAGAGGCAGAAGACAGTATCGGCGTTTTGAGCTATGTCTATGACCACAAGGCCAGAGATCTGGCACGGCGGCTGACAAATACGTTCCACCATGATCACGACCTTTCTCTGGTCAGCACCCATGTCCACCTTGATCACGAACGATGTCTTGAGGTGAGCATTCTGCGCGGACCGTCCGGAGACGTGAAGCATCTGGCCGATCATGTAACGACCGAGCGCCATGTTATGCACGGAAAGCTCGTTCTTATCCCGTGGAGCGATCAGAGCGACGGATGACAGCTGAGCGAGTGGTCCTGTGTCATGAAGGACGGGCGAGCAGGTCTGCGTCGCCTTGAAATCAGTCTGCGAGTTTGGGCAAAGCCATTTAAAATCAGAGTATTGCTGGAGGTAACTGAAGCTAAGACGTTAATCGTTGCCGGCCGCTTCATTCAGATTCTCGATATCCGGTACAATCACATGGCGATTGTTCTCAACCAGGATGATCTTGTCTTTCCTGAGCTTGGTCATCTGACGGCTTACGGTTTCAATCGTGAGGCCGAGGAAGTCTGCAATATCAGCACGGGAAAGCGGAAGCTCGAATTCACAGCCATCACCAGCATCAGGATCGACATGGGTGGCGATCAGATGCAGGAAAGAGGCGACTTTTTCACGCGCGGTCTTTCGCCCCAGCGTCAGCATCCAGTCGCGTGCTTCGTCCAGTTCCTTCAAAGACTGATCGTAAAGACGGTGCTCTAGCTCCGGCGTGTCGGCGATCATGCGTTCCAGAACCGCTCTCGGAAATGCACATACTTCGGTATTGGTTGCGGCTTCAGCCGTGAGAGAGCTTTCATGGGAAAAAGGGCGACCGAGAAAATCAGGTGCGAATTGAAGGCCGACAATCTGCTGGCGGCCGTCAGCCATCATCTTCGAGAGTTTGACCACACCACGAACGATATTCGAATAAGTGCCAATGTTTTCGCCCTGCCCAACAAGCTCCGTTCCACCGTCGATCGACTTGCGGTTGGAGTGTTTGTTCAGTTCGGCAAGTTGGGAACCTGTCAGAACAGAGCAGATGCCGCCGTGCCGTGCCTCACATGCGCGGCATACCTTCGGCATTGGATCCTCGTCCGGAAGTCCCTGTAATTTTCTATCCATCGTGGACCTGCTCAGTCCTTTGTCGTTTGCGGTCATTCCAGTAAACAGCCCTTCCGCGACATGCAAGTGTTTCCAGCGTTGGCCATAGTCATTGCACTGCAATAATTGATTAAAGTCAAAGCCGCAAGACGTCCAAAGCGCTATCGCAGGTCTGACCACAACGTCGGAAGGAGATTGTCATGACGTCAATGCAGCCGTTGCTGAACAGATTTGCACGTCCTGTTCCGCGTTACACCAGCTATCCGACGGCCCCGCATTTTCACGCCGGTGTTACCGGAGAAGACGCCAGTCGCTGGATCGGATCGCTGTCAGATGGTCAGAAGCTGTCACTCTATGTCCATATACCTTATTGCGACCGGCTTTGCTGGTTTTGTGCCTGTCACACCAAGCATACGCTTAAATATGAGCCCATCGCCCGTTATCTACAAGGATTGAGGCAGGAAATTGAAAGTGTTGCCGCGATGATTCCGGCGGGTGTTCGTGTCAGTGCCGTTCACTGGGGCGGTGGATCGCCTACGATGCTGAAGCCGGATGATATGCGGGCGCTGATGTCCTGGCTTCGTTGCGGCTTCGATTTTGCCGAAGACGCAGAAATCAGTGTCGAGATGGACCCGAACGATCTGGAAGAGAGGCGCTATAAAGCGCTTGCCGAAATCGGGGTGACCAGGGTCAGTCTTGGGGTTCAGGATTTTGATGAACGGGTTCAAAAGACGATTAACCGGCTGCAAAGTTTTGAACAGACCAGGTCTGTGATTGATGCGATGCGCGCGCTTGGTGTTCATTCGGTCAATTGCGATCTGCTTTACGGGCTGCCTTATCAGACCGAGGCAACGCTGGCACAAACCGTGGAGCAGATTATTTCGCTGAAGCCGGATCGGATTGCGCTTTTTGGATATGCGCATGTGCCGTGGATGAAAAAGCATCAGACACTCATTCCTGAAGCGGCCTTGCCGGATGCTGAGGCGAGGTATCAGCAAATGGTGATGGCCGGTGAAATACTCTGTCGTGCTGGTTACAGGGCAATCGGTATCGATCACTTCGCGCTGGAAGAGGATACACTTTCGCTGGCGCATAAGGCCGGAAGGCTTCACAGGAACTTTCAGGGCTATACCGATGATACGGCCGATGGGCTGATCGGTCTTGGCGCTTCGTCCATCAGTCAACTGCCGCAGGGCTATTGGCAGAATATGCCAGCCACAGGGGAATATCTGCGAACAGTGGAAAACGGAAAGCTGGCTGTTGTCCGGGGAATCGCTCTGACGCTGGAAGATCAGGTGCGCGGTTTTGTGATTGAGCGCATCATGTGTTCTTATAGTTTTTCAGCGTGTGAACTGCGCGCCCGATTTGGAAGTGATGCGGATGGAGTGATTGCCGAGGCGCGCGCCTTTGCAGCCGAAAATCCGGACATTTGCCAGTTTGATACATTCGGTTTTCGTTTGAAAAATGAGGCCTTTGCTTTTGCGCGCTCTGTTGCTGCAGTTTTTGATACCTATCTAGGCAACGGACAGGGCCGCCATTCTCAGGCGGTATGAAAATGGAGCATGTTGTCGAAAAAACACCGCCGACAGTGTTGCAGCCATTGGCATTTTTATATTCTTTGCCTATGAGAAGGGCATATTTGACAGATGAAGAGGTATAGGCGTGAGCGCTACATTTGATAAAGTTGCCGATATCATCGCGGAAACAAGCGAAATCGACCGCGACCAGATTACGCCGGAGAGCAACACCATCGACGATCTTGGCATCGACAGCCTTGATTTTCTCGATATCGTATTCGCCATTGATAAAGAGTTCGGAATCAAGATTCCGCTCGAGCAGTGGACGCAGGACGTTAACGAAGGCAAGGTCGACGCCGAGGAATACTTCATCCTGAAGAACCTCTGTGCCAAGATCGACGCACTGCGTGCGGCCAAAGAGGCCTGATCTGTACGCGAATTTTCGGGCGTAGTATAAGGCCGATCTGCAAAAGCAGAGCGGCTTTTGCCCGTTTTAGACTGGTTTTCCGTGGGAAGGGCGCTCAGAGCATATGTTGTTGGAATATTTCCAGATGGTGGACCGCGTCGAATCGGCGGATATTTCGAACGGTACGATCGTTGCCCGTTCGACGGTGCCATCCGAAAGCCCGGTTTTCGAAGGTCATTTTCCCGGTATGCCTCTGGTTCCCGGTGTGTTGCTGATTGAAACCATGGCGCAGACCTCCGGTATGCTGCTTCTTGGTGTCAACGATTGCTCGGCCATGCCCTTTCTGATGATGGTCGACAGCGCTAAGATGCGAACCTTTGTTGAGCCCGGAGCGGAGCTGGAGATCGAGGCGAAACTCGAGCATGAAGGATCCGGTTTCGCGGTGACCAAGGCTAAAATACGCGTCGCCGGAAAGCCTGTTGCGGATGCGCAGCTGAAGTTCAGGACTGTATCTTTCGATGATAACGCGCTCGCGCCGCTGGTGAAAAAACGTGCTGAGGATGTGGGGCTGTTTGCCGCCATCGAACGCAGTCAAGCCGCAGAAAGTTCTTGAGATGACGAAATCCGCCAATGATGTCGTATTAACCGGTATCGGACTGGTGACCAGCCTTGGTGTCGGTCAGGCACCGCATGTTGCCATGCTGGGTGCAGACAATGCGCCGGAAGTCACTGTCGATCGGGAGACCTGCGCTCCTTACCCCGTTCACCCGCTACCCGAGATCGACTGGAAAGACCAGATTCCGCGCCGTGGTGACCAACGGCAGATGGAAAACTGGCAAAGGCTTGGCGTATACACGGCTGGTCTCGCGCTGGACGATGCCGGGGTCAAGGGCGACGAAGCGTATTGCAGCACGATGGACATGATTGTGGCGGCAGGCGGCGGTGAACGCGATATCGCCGTTGACACCATGATCGTCAACGAAGGTCTTAAGCGTAGTGACCGCGAAGTGCTTCTGAATGAAAAGCTTACGACCGAACTCAGACCGACGCTTTTTCTGGCGCAGCTTGCTAATCTGGTTGCAGGCAATATCTCGATTGTTCACAAGGTCACCGGATCGTCCAGAACCTTTATGGGCGAGGAGGGCGCGGGCATTTCCGCGATGGCCACGGCTTATGCCCGCGTTCTGGCCGGGCAATCGACTCACATGCTTGTGGGCGGGGCTTTTGTCGCAGAGCGACGTGATATCCTGCTGATGTTTGAAGCCATTCATGCCCTGACACGCGATGAGTGGAAACCTTTGTGGGACCGGCCTGCAGAAGATGACGGCGGCATGGTGCTTGGCACGGCTGGTACTTTTCTGGTGCTTGAATCTCGCGCATTTGCAGAAGCGCGCGGCGCGCATATTTACGCTGTTCTTGACGGTGTCGAGGGTGATCGCGGCAAACGCGATGCTGGTAAGTTTGAAGCACGTTTCGAACGTTTGTTCAGTGATGCCGGTTTTTCCGGGAATGCCGGTGATCTGATTTTCTCAGGGGCAACCGGGACATCGGATATTACAAGCCGTGAGGCTGCTTTCCTGAAGAAGACCTATCCGGGGGCGGCATTGCGTGGTTACACCGGCGTGACGGGACATGCGGTTGAGGCTAATTTCCCGCTGGGCATTGCGCTTGCCGCTCTGTCGCTGGACAAGCGCAAAGCGCCTCCACCATTTAACGGACCATCCGAAGCGCCGATGGATACGCCGGCGAAACATGCAGCCGTAACAACTGTCGGGCTACAGCGTGGCGAGGGTGTTGCCGTGCTGTCTGCTGACGAATAGAAAGGGTTTCAGGATGAGTAATGCCTACAAGGATCATCTTGGACGTCCGCTTGTTGCTGTGACCGGCATGGGCGTGGTGACCTCTTTGGGTCGCGGTCTGGAAGACAACTGGAACAAGCTCACAAGCGGTGTTTCAGGTATTCACACGGTTACCCGCTTTCCGACCGATAACCTCTCGACCCGCATTGCCGGCACGGTTGACTTTATTCCGTCTGATCCCAATCCGGTGGCACGTTCCTATGCGTTTGCGGAGGCGACGATTGAAGAAGCTTTGACGCATGCCGGGCTATCTGGCGATTTTGACGCGCCGCTGTTTCTGGCCGCCCCGCCGGTCGAGCCGGAATGGTCAATGCGTTTTGACCTTGCTGAGCGGGCGGGACCGCCGGTGGAAGAAAACGATGCCTATGTTCGTTTTCTTGCGGCAATGCGTGAGCAGGCCGATGCTGAGTTCTATGAGGCGGTTCAGTTTGGTTCGATTTCCGAACGTATCGCTGACAAATTTGGTACACGTGGCTTGCCGGTAACGCTGTCGACGGCCTGTGCCTCCGGTGCCACCGCCATCCAGCTCGGTGTCGAGGCGATCCGTCAGGGGCGCACCGATCGGGCGATGACAGTCGCAACCGATGGTTCTGTTGGCGCCGAAGCGCTTGTTCGTTTCTCGCTGCTTTCAGCACTTTCCACGCAGAATGATCCGCCGGAAAAGGCCTCAAAACCCTTCAGCAAGGACCGTGACGGTTTTGTCATCGCTGAAGGCGCTGCGACTTTGATTCTGGAATCTCTGGAATCCGCCGTAGCGCGTGGCGCAAAGGTATATGGCATCATGAAGGGCTGCGGCGAGAAGGCAGACCACTTCCATCGCACGCGCTCATCTCCCGATGGCGGGCCCGCAATTGCAACGATCCGCGCCGCGCTGGAAGATGCGGGCCTTGGAACGGACGGCATTGATTACATCAATGCCCATGGCACCTCGACGCCGGAAAATGACAAGATGGAGTATGCGGCGCTGAACGCCGTCTTTGAAGATGTTCTGCCGTCTATTCCATTATCCTCCAATAAGTCGATGATCGGTCATACGCTGACGGCTGCCGGTGCTGTTGAGGCGGTCTTCTCGCTTCAGACAATGCAGGCGGGTGTGCTGCCGCCGACGATCAATCACGTTAACCCCGATCCTGCCATCACACTGGATGTCGTACCAAATACAAAACGGGAAAAGGCTGTTTCCTCAGTTCTTTCCAGTTCATTTGGCTTTGGTGGCCAGAATGCCTGCCTGGTGATGACCCGTGAGGCTGGCTGAATACCGATCCTGATTTAATCTCAGATGGGTGAGGGCAGCGGCGTTGAGCCGCTGCTTCGCTATTGACCATGCGTGCATCCCCCGTCTATTCAAACCCGCAAAGGTCCGGTGTTGTCCGGTCCGTGCATGGTGACCCCGATGTGCAGCCAGTCCCTGGCGATTGCGGGGCTTCTGATGAGGATTTTCTAATGCGTGCATTGCAGCTTACAGATGACCGAAAGATTGAGGTTCGCGAGGTCGACGGACCGGATGCGCCCGCACCCGGCGAAGTAACGCTTCGGATTCAGGCTGTTGCGCTCAATCATATCGACGTTTGGGGCTGGCGCGGTATGGCTTTCGCCAAGCGCAAATTGCCGCTGACTGTTGGTGCAGAAGCGTCCGGCGTCGTTGAGGCGATTGGACCCGGCGTATCAAATGTTCTGCCCGGTCAGCTTGTCTCGATCTATGGTGCGCGTGTCTGCGGACACTGCAAGGCCTGTCGTGAAGGCCGGGACAATCTGTGTGAACACGTCTCCGGTGTACATGGTTTCCATCTTGATGGTTTTGCGCAGGATCGCATTAATATTCCGGCGCGCCAGCTTGTGGTTGCGCCGCCCGGCGTGGATGCCATTGGTGCCGCTCTTGCGCCTGTCACATTCGGAACTGTTGAGCATATGCTTTTTGATAACGCGAAGCTGCAGCCGGGCGAGACGATTCTGGTTCATGCCGGTGGCTCAGGCATTGGTTCGGCTGCCATCCAGCTGGCGAAGAAGATGGGCTGCATGGTGATCACAACTGTGGGCTCTGACGAGAAAATGGAAAAAGCCCGTGCTCTGGGCGCTGATCATGTCATCAACTACCGCGAAGACCGTTTTGAGGGCAGGGTGCGCAAGATTACCAAGAAAAAGGGCGTAGACGTTGTGTTTGAGCATGTTGGCGCAGAAACCTGGGCCGGTTCCATGCTTTCCATGAAGCGTGGCGGGCGTCTTGTGACCTGCGGGTCGACGTCTGGCGTTTCTACGAACGTTAACCTCATGATGTTGTTTCAGCAGCAGTTGAAGTTCTTTGGCTCCTTCGGTTGCCGAATGGAAAACATGGCTGATGCCATGCAGAAGATGGCGCAGGGTATCGTTCATCCTGTCATCGATACGATTGTGGATTTCGATGGGATCGATACCGCGCTTTCCCGGATGGAAACCCGTCAGGTATTCGGAAAGATCCTTCTGAAAGTGGATCCCGATCTGTGAAATCACTTATTACTCGCATTGTACTGAAAGCGCGGCAGTTCCAGCAATGGTCTGCCGCTCAGCTTATCTTCGCGCTGCTCTCGGTTTTAAAGCTGTTTCCGGCGGATGGATCCATTCGGTTTGCCGATCGCGCAATGCGATGGTTGGGGCCGAAAATCGGGCGCCACAAGCTTATTCTCAAGAATTTGCGTGAAGCTTATCCTGAAAAGGATGAGGCGGAGATTGAGCGGATTGCAATTGCCAGCTGGGGTCATATCGGCCGGCTGGCTGCAGAATATGTCTTTCTTGACAAGCTGTTCGATTTTGACCCCGAAAACCCGGATACGGGACGTATTGAGGTTGAAGGTGTTGAACGGTTCAAGGAACTTCTGGCGCTTGACCGGCCCTTTATTGTGTTTACGGCACACACTGCCAACTTTGAGCTTCTTCCCGTCGCTGCGGCATCATTCGGCCTTTATGTCAGCGTCCTGTTTCGCCCGCCGAATAATCCTTACATCGCGGACAAGGTGTTTCGCTTCCGGCGTAAACGTATGGGCAAGCTCGTACCCTCTCACGCCGGTTCGGCCTTTGCACTCGCGCATGCGCTGGAACAGGGGCAGGGCGTGGGCGTTCTGGTCGACCAGAAGTTCAGGCGCGGGATGCCGACGCAATTCTTCGGCCAGGAGGTCAGAACCAACCCTCTGCTCGCCAAGCTTGCCCGCCAGTTCGATTGCGCCATCTTTCCGGCGCGCTGTATCCGGCTTCCGGATAACCGCTTCAGGCTCGTGCTTGAGCGGGAAGTCGAGATTCCGCGAAATGAAAGCGGTGCTGTCGATGTCAACGCTACGGCGCAGATGTTGAACGACAAGGTGGAAAGCTGGGTTCGCGAATATCCCGAACAGTGGCTTTGGTATCATGATCGCTGGAGCCGACGGAAAACCGTCGGCGAGCGCATGAAAAGCAAACAGTCCGGGCAATAAGCTCAGATTTCACATCGCGGCAGCAGCTTCGTCATCAAGCCTGTTGGCTTCGGCATAGGCAGGCCGAGCGGCCAGACGCTCTGCATAAGCTTTGAAACCCGGGCGCTCGTCCAGAGTTCCGAACTGGAGCCCCCAGATGATCTGCGAGCCGACATAAACATCAGCGGCTGTAAAGCGTGATCCTGTCAGGTAGTCCTTGTCGGAAAGCGCCTTTTCTAGTGTATCCAGCACCAGGTTGAAGTGTCCGTATCCCACCATCCGTTCGCGTTCTTCGGGCACGGTGAAGCCAAGAGCCCGGTTCACTGCCGCAGATTCCAGCGGACCGGCGGCAAAGAACATCCAGCGATAATAGTCGGCGCGTTCCTCACTGGTCGGTGCCAGAACTGCATCGGGCATGACCTCGGCAAGATAGGCGCAGATAGCAGCACATTCGGTGACGATCTTGCCGTTGTGCGAGATTGCAGGAACCTTGCCCATTGGATTGATGGCTCTGTACGCCGCGTCCTTCATAGTTCCATCATAGGTCAGAATGTGCGTTTCGTAGGGAAGGGCAGTCTCCTCCAGCATCCAGCGTACGATGCGGCCACGTGATTGCGGGTTGGTGTAGAAATCAATCTTGGTCAACGGGTGTTCCTCCTCAAGTGTGTTCCTGATATGTTCTTTTAGCGCCATTTTGCTTGTGCTGGAAGCTGATTTCGGTCGCAGCAACAAAAAACCCGGCGGGAGGCCGGGTTTTTCGAAGTGCATCTTTCAGATCAATCAGGCTGCCATTGCCTTCTGCAGATTTTCGTCGATCTTATCGAGGAATGCCGTGGTCGAAAGCCATGGCTGATCGGGGCCGATCAGCAGCGCCAGATCCTTGGTCATGTGACCGGATTCAACGGTCTCAATGCAAACGGTTTCCAGCTTGTCTGCGAATTCTGCCAGTTCCTTGTTATCGTCCAGCTTGGCACGGTGGGCCAGGCCGCGTGTCCATGCGAAGATCGAAGCGATCGAGTTGGTCGAGGTTTCCTGACCCTTTTGGTGCTGCCGGTAATGGCGCGTCACTGTGCCGTGCGCGGCCTCTGCCTCGACCGTCTTGCCGTCCGGTGTCATCAGAACCGAAGTCATCAGGCCGAGCGACCCAAAGCCCTGCGCAACGATATCAGACTGAACGTCGCCATCGTAGTTCTTGCAGGCCCAGACGTAGCCGCCGGACCACTTCAGGGCGGAGGCAACCATATCGTCGATCAGGCGGTGTTCGTACCAGATTTTCTTGGCTTCAAACTGATCTTTGAATTCTGCGTCGAAAACTTCCTGGAACAGATCCTTGAAGCGTCCGTCATAGACCTTCAGGATTGTGTTCTTCGTCGACAGGTAGCATGGAACACCACGCTGCAGAGCGTAGTTGAAAGAAGCGCGCGCGAAATCACGGATCGAGTCGTCACGGTTATACATCGCCATCGCGACACCGGAAGACGGTGCGTCGTAAACGTCATGCTCGATTTCTGTTCCGTCTTCGCCGACGAATTTGATCGAAAGCTTGCCCTTACCCGGGAACTTGAAGTCGGTCGCGCGATACTGGTCACCGAAGGCATGACGGCCAACGATGATCGGCTGCGTCCAGCCTGGAACCAGGCGCGGAACGTTCTGCATGATAATCGGCTCGCGGAAGATCACGCCACCGAGAATGTTGCGGATCGTGCCATTGGGCGAACGCCACATTTTCTTCAGGCCGAATTCTTCAACACGGCCTTCATCCGGCGTGATGGTTGCGCATTTGATGCCAACGCCGTGCTTTTTGATGGCATTCGCAGCGTCAACGGTCACCTGATCATCGGTAGCATCGCGGTTCTGAACCGACAGGTCATAGTATTCGATCGGGAGATCGAGATAAGGAAAAATCAGCTTTTCCTTGATGAACTGCCAGATGATGCGGGTCATTTCGTCGCCGTCGAGATCGACGACCGGGTTTGCCACCTTGATCTTCGTCATTTTCCATCCTCGTCTGAAGTGAGCCGGTTTCCGGCACCTTGCGTTTTCAAGAAGTCTGGAGCGCTATAGCATTGCGATGCCGGGGAAAAAAGGCATTCGGATGCGAAACTTTAGTAAAAGACAAGCCTGTCCGTTTGAATTTTGCCAGCTCCGGTTCTTTTGCGTTTCCTGTCCATGACGCCGGCTTTGATATTGGACACTCCAATTTGTGTAACAATTGTTATTTTTAAAACATTTGTTATGATGCGGGCTCATCGGGAGTGCAATATGTCTGAATTGAGTGGTCCGGAAACTTCGGTTCTCAACATGATCCGTGAAAATCCGTTTGTTGGTCAGCAGGAAATGGCGGATCAGCTGGGGCTTTCGAGGTCTGCTATCGCAGCGTATATCGTGAAGCTGACGGAAAAAGGTTATATTCTTGGCCGTGGCTATGTGCTGCCGCGGGAAGACCGGGTGATGGTGCTGGGCGGCGCCGTTATTGATCGTAAATACCTTGCCCGTTCGCCGCTGATCGCAGGCACTTCCAACCCGGTTGAGGGCATGCGAAGTTTCGGCGGCGTGGCCCGCAATGTGGCAGAGAATCTGGCCCTTCTTGGTGCCAGCACGGGCTTTATTTCAGCAGTTGGAGCGGATGAGAGTGGCCGTGATCTGTTGCGATACATGCGCGACCGTGGTGTCGACGTCTCCAGCGTGATCTCTCTGGCGCAGGAGCGCACAGCCGAATATGCTGCGGTATTGGAGCCTTCCGGCGACCTTGCTTTCGGCATAGCTGACATGGCGATTTTTGATCGGCTGACACCGGAACTGATGGAGAATGTCTGGTCTTCGGTAACATCGGCCAGGCTTGTTTTTGCTGATTGTAATCTGCCTGCCGAAACGCTGTCTGCATTGATCTCGAAGAGCAAAGCTGGCCGGTTTGAACTTGCCGTCGATGCTGTTTCGACACCGAAGGTGACGCGGTTGCCGCAAAACCTTGATGGTATCGATTTGCTGTTTCTCAATCTGGATGAAGCAAGCACTTTGCTGGGCAAGACGTTTTCACGCACCATCGACGGGATGCGTGAGGCGGCCTTGAAATTGCATGGATGCGGGGCAGGTGCCGTCATTCTTTCCTGCGGCACAGATGGTGTTGTGGTGGCATCGCAAACCGATGAATGCTTCATTCCTGTCGTGAAGGCCAATCCCGTTGATATGACCGGGGCCGGGGATGCCATGATTGCAGGAACCCTGTTTTATTACCTTGAAAACGCTGAGCTTTGTGATGCCGTGCGCAAGGGCGCGCTCATTGGTTCCATGACGACCGAAAGCGCTGCCAGCGTTCATCCGGAGCTTTCAACCCATTTTGTCGAAGCCAATCTGCACAGGCTCGATCCGCATTTAAACCATGGAGATACAATTGTCTGAGATTGAAGTCATTCTGAGCAAGGAAGTGAAGGCTGCGCTGGAAACCGGAAAGCCGGTCGTCGCGCTGGAATCGACGATTATCACTCACGGTATGCCCTATCCTGCAAATCTGGAGACCGCGCTTGCTGTTGAGGAGGTTGTTCGGGAAAATGGCGCAGTGCCGGCCACGATTGCCGTCATCGAAGGTCGGCTGCATGCTGGTCTCGATCGTGATGTGATTGAGCGCCTGGCCAAGGTCGAGGATGGAATCGTAAAGGCGTCTGGCCGCGACCTTGCCGTTGCGATTGTGAAAGGTCAGACAGCTGGAACCACGGTTTCTGCGACGATGAAAATTGCGGCGCTGGCCGGAATTTCTGTCTTTGCGACCGGTGGTGTCGGTGGCGTTCACCGCGGTGCGGAGCACACGTTCGATATTTCTGCAGATCTGAGCGAACTGGGCCGTACACCGGTTACTGTCGTTTGTGCCGGTGTAAAGTCGATTCTCGATATTCCGAAAACGCTGGAGTATCTGGAGACCCAGCGTGTTCCGGTCATCGCGTATCAAAGTGATGATTTTCCGGCATTCTTTACCCGTTCGAGCGGATACCCGGCTGACCACCGCCTTGATAGCGCGGAGGAACTGGCGGGAATGGTTCTGGCGCACGATCGACTGGAGACGGGAACTGGTGTTCTGGTGGCCAATCCTGTGCCTGAAGCAGATGCTTTGACGCATGAATTCATCGATGGAACGATCGAAAATGCTGTGCGTGAAGCGGATGAAAAGAGTGTTACCCGTAAGGAGCTGACGCCATTCCTGCTGGCACGCATTAATGAGCTGTCCGAAGGTCGCAGCCTCACCGCAAATATCGCGCTTGTGAAGAACAACGCGAAACTGGCGGCGCAGATTGCAGTGGCAAAAGCTGCAATCTGAGGCCCTGTTTGTTCAGGCTGATTGCGTTTTGCAGACAGGCGGCGTTAGGTTTGCCACAGTAAACCAAGACGGAGTCTGTCATGTCCGATAACTTTCCGGCAATGATCATTCGGGATAAAGAGCAGAAGGGGGCAAGCCTTGAAACGCTGTCGCCCTCTGATCTGCCGGATTATCCAGTGCTCGTGCGTGTCGATTATTCATCTCTGAATTACAAAGATGGATTGGCAGTGACCGGGAAAGGGCGAATCGCCCGACGCTTTCCCATGGTGCCTGGCATCGACGTTGCTGGCACTGTGGTGGAATCCGACGATCCGGCGTTTAGTCCCGGAGACCAGGTCATTGCGAACGGGCATGGCCTGTCTGAGACGGAGTGGGGTGCCTACAGCACATTCCAGCGTCTGAAACCGGAATGGCTGATGCACCAGCCGGAAGGTTTTTCTCAAAAGCAGGCAATGGCCATCGGGACAGCAGGTTACACGGCGGCCTTGTGCGTCAATCAGTTGATTTCGTGGGGTGGGCTGGCTTCAGATCAGGGGCAGGTCCTTGTCACAGGCGCTGCCGGTGGCGTCGGATCATTTGCAGTCTCGTTGCTCAGCTCGCTCGGTTTCGATGTCACGGCTTCGACGGGGCGATCCCAGACGCATGATTACCTTCGTTCGCTGGGGGCGTCATCGTTTATCGACCGGGCGGAACTGTCCGAGCCGGGTAAACCGCTGCAAGCAGAACGCTGGATCGGGGCGGTTGATACCGTGGGGTCTGTGACGCTGGCAAATGTTCTCGCGCAGACGGCCTATGGCGGGGCCGTTACAGCCTGTGGGCTGGCCGGTGGATATGACCTTCCTGCAAGTGTGATGCCGCATATCCTCCGCTCCGTTGCGCTGATTGGCGTGGATTCCGTTATGGCGCCGAAGAAACGTCGCGAGGCCGCCTGGCGGCTTCTGCAGAAAACGCTTCAGCCGGAGCATATTGATATAATTGCGCCGATTGAGATCGGGTTTGACCGGCTGCCGAAGGCGGCTGAAGCCATTCTTGCAGGCAAAATTCGTGGCCGTGTCGTTTTGAAACTTGGTTAGAGCGTCAGGTAGAGAAGCGGAGTCCGTTTCTTCGCGGCCTCGAAGCTAAAGAACGTACGACACGTCGTTGCGAGCATTGCGATGAAGAATGAGGGCAGCCTGATCAGCCGGTCAGGCCTGCTCCAGTTCTTCAGACTTCGCAACGAGGCCATCATCCTCATTTTCTTTCAGGAAGTTTGCGAAATAACGAGAAAGTTTCGGGATTTTGATCAGTTCGTCCATTGAGTACTTATGGGAATCGCGCACCAGCGTTGAAGGGTTAAAATAGGCTTCCGCGTTTTCCGGTGTCAGGACGAATGGCGGCTTTCCCTCGCGGCAAAGGATATAGCTCATAATGAGCGCACCGGTGCGGTGATTGCCTTCGATAAAGAGCTGGGGACGACTGAGCACACGCACATAGATACCGGCTGCGCGCTTGCGCACGGGCTTCTTCAAATGGCGATTATACCAGTCAACCAGTCCGCCAATGTCACCGTAATGGCGGTCATAAAAATGCTCTTCGGTACGCAGAATGTGATTTGAAAATTCTGCACGCGCTTTCGGATCAGAACCACAGAGAACCAGGTGGTTAAGTTCCAGGAGGTGGTGAAATTCTCCGATATGGAGCAGGTCCACGCCGTCATTCAGGAGGCCGTTGATATAAGCGTAGCCTTCCATCATATGTTCAATCACCGTGTCAGGCATACCGTCACGGCGCATCGTCAGCATAGCATTGATGCGGTCAAACTGCCGCTGCGTGTCTCGCAGCTTGGCTTCGATCTTTTTAAGGTCGAGGCTGTGTTTGAACATAAATGGTTTCCAGAATCGGTTTCAGGCTCCGGAAAATCAAATGTTCCGAAATCTGCAGTTTTCGTAACCGTAGCCCTGACATCTTTCAGGTGTCAAAACAACGTCAGAAGCATGAAGTCAGCAAGACATAAACTTTAACTGTGAACGCGAATTTGACGATCTCATGCGCGTTAAGCTGTTTGAAACAGGCCATCTTTCAGTTTCTGACCATTGTCAGGCATTATAGGACAACGTGAATAATGCGCAAACCGAAGCCTGATATTCAAAAGGCGGCTCTATGAAACATAGCGCCGCCCGAAGAGAATGATACCGGGTAGTGTGATCAGCTGAATTCGCCGGAAAGGTATTCCTTGGTCAGGGTTTCTTTCGGATTTTCAAAGATCTGCTTGGTCTCGCCAACTTCTACGAGGAAACCGGTGCGGCCGCCCTGTGACATGTCGACGGAGAAGAATGCCGTCTTGTCAGCGACGCGGATTGCCTGCTGCATGTTGTGGGTGACGATGGCAACCGTGTAATCTTTCTTGAGCTCCAGCATCAGTTCTTCGATCTGGCGCGTTGCGATCGGATCAAGCGCAGAGCAGGGCTCATCCATCAGGAGAACGGTCGGCTCTGTGGCAATGGCGCGCGCGATGCAAAGACGTTGCTGCTGACCACCTGAAAGCGACAGACCATTCTGCTTCAGTTTGTCCTTGACCTCGTTCCAGAGTGCAGCACGTCGCAGCGCCTTTTCAACGCGACCGGAAAGGTCACCCTTAAAACCGTTCAGACGCAGACCAAAAGCAACATTTTCAAAAATGCTCATCGAAAACGGGTTGGGCTGCTGGAACACCATTCCGATGTGGCGACGGACGACAACCGGATCAACGTTCTTGCCGTAAACATCCTGACCCAGGAAGTGTACGTGACCTTCCAGACGGAAAACCGGGATCAGATCGTTCATACGGTTCAGGCTGCGCAGAACCGTCGACTTGCCGCAACCGGACGGACCGATAAAGCCAGTGATCTTGCCCTTTTCGATGTCGACATCAGCGTCGCGAACAGCAAGGAAATCACCGTAAAAGATCTTCTCGATCTTTGCGCCGATCGCGACTTCGCCGCTTTCAGCCTGCGCATTGGCGTCCCGAAGGTTACTCATTTCCATGGTAGCAGACATTGTTTCAGACCTTTTATAATCACACGCGGCGTGTTCCGAAGGAACGGCTCAGGATGTTGAACACAAGAACGATCAGCACCAGCACCAGTGAGGCAGTCCAGGCAAGCTCGATCTGGTTTTCATAGGGCATTGCTGAGAAGTTATAGATCAAAATCGACAGCGAAGCAGTCGGTTCTGTGAAACTCCCGATCCAGTAGTTCGAAAACAGCGCTGTGAACAGAAGCGGGGCAGATTCCCCCGAGGCTCCGGCCACCGCAAGCATTACACCGGTCATAACACCTGGAAGCGCTGTCGGCAAAACAATTTTAGTTGCGACTTGAGAAGAATTGCAGCCCATACCGTAGGCGGCATCTTTCATGCGCTGCGGCACCATTCTGAAGGCCTGTTCAGATGTCAGCAGAACGGTCGGCAGCATCAGGATTGCCAGCGATACGCCACCGGCAATGGCGGAGTAGGTGCCCATGACAACAACAAGCCAGGCATAAACGAACACGCCGGACAGAATGGACGGGAACCCGGTCAGAACCTTGCCGACGAAACGTATAGCGGCGGAAAACCGGCCGTTGGGGTTGATCAGACCAGTGTAGATGCCGCCCAGAACGCCGATCGGGATCGAGATCAGTGCGCCGATTGCAACCATAACCAGCGTGCCGACGATGGCGTTACCAATGCCGCCACCCTGTTCAAACGGAGCAGGCGGCAGCTCTGTGAAAATCGCTGTGCTGAGACGAACGCCACCGCGGCTGATCAGCATATAAAGAACCGAAATCAGCGGAATGGCTGCGATGCCAGCCAGTATCCAGAGGAGAATTGTCTGGACAAAATTCATCAGTGTTCGCTTTTCAGCAAACGAAAAATCCAGATTTGTGTCGCCGAGCGCGATTGCCTCGGGGTTCATCGATGTTTGATCCGTCATACTCATCTTGATGCTTACCCTTTATGGCCTCAGGTCACGGTCTGGCGAGACGTGTAATTCATGATAATGGTGCCGATGATATTGACTGTCATCGTGATCACCAGAAGCGCGATCGCGGCATACATGAGAGGGCCGATCTGGTTTGCGCCGGCTTCCGGAAATGTGGAGGCCAGAAGCGATGCCAGTGTCGTTGCCGGGGCGAAGAGCGAAAGCGTAACCTGCTGCGAGTTACCGATCAGCATGGCCAACGCCATTGTTTCACCGAGCGCGCGACCAAAACCCAGAACCAGGGATGCGAAAATGCCGCCGGATGCGGTCGGCAGGACGACCTTGCGAATGGCTTCCCACTTGGTCGTACCCATGCCGTAGGCGGCTTCCTGTACCTTCATCGGGATGGCCTTGAAGGCATCCTGAGAGATGGCCGCGACTGTCGGCAGGATCATGATGGAGAGAACGATCATGGCCGGGAACATGCCCGGACCTGCAAGCGGTGTTGAGAAGAACGGAATGAACGAGAAGTTATCGTGCAGCCAGCCTGCGATGGGGCGGATTGCCGGGATCAGAACATAGATACCCCAAAGGCCGTAAACCACGGAAGGAATGGCGGCGAGCATCTCGACGATCAGCCGGAAGACCCATGCAAGGCGGGCATTGAGGAACCCCTGCGTGAGAAAGATCGCGACAGCGACCCCAAGAGTGCCGCCGAAAAGAAGAGCCAGAAGCGAGGAGTAAAGTGTACCCCAGATCTCGGCAAGAATGCCGTATTCATTCTTGTTCGGGTTCCAGTCTACGGTGGTCAGAAACTGCAGACCATATTCACGAATGGCCGGAGCGGCCTGTCCACCAAGCTTCCAGAAAATGTAAACGAGAAGTGCGACGGTCAAAAGCCCGGCGAAAAAGGTCAGAAACCTGAAGGATTTGTCATAACCATATTCAAATGCGGTTGGCGGTCTTGAAACGCTGCCATCCGGCAGAACGGTTTTCTGATTGTCGGCCATCAAGGGCTCCTGCTAGCGGCGATCGGATCGGCTTTGCACGATCTCGTCAAAATACTGGCGATCGGGACGCCAGTTAAATTCAGGCAATTCAGAAAAGCCGGGGCGTAAAAGTTTACGCCCCGGCAGAAATTAACAATGGCTGCGATTAGCCGCCGATTTCTTCCATCGACTTCTTGTCGAGTTCGATGACGTTTTCCGGAAGCGGGATGTAGCCCAGCTTGTCGGACATCGTCTGGCCGGTGGTCAGGCCGTAGTTGATCATTTCCTTCAGAGCCTTAACAGTGGCTTCGTCCTGGCCCTGCTTGTAGAAGAGCAGCCAGGTGAAGGTGGAGATCGGGTAGGCATTTTCGCCCTTCGGATCTGTGATGAATGCACGGTTGTGTGAATCGAATTCAGCCGAAGCAAGCGCAGCCTTACCAGCGTCAGCACCAGCCTTCACGTAGTTGCCAGCCTGGTTTTCCAGCATGGCGTAAGGCGTGTTGGTCTGCTGAGCGTAACCATACTCGATGTAGCCGATTGCGCCGGGAGTCTGCTTGATCGTAGCCGTGATGCCCTGGTTGCCCGGAGCAGCGATGAAGTTCGAAGCCTTCGGCCACGGAACCGTCTTGCCAGCGCCGACAGTGCTCTTGAAGTCGTCAGAGATAGCAGCGAGGTGGTTCGTGAAGTTGAAGCTCGTGCCGGAGGAGTCGGAGCGAACGACGACAGTAATGTCTTCGTCAGGCAGGTCGACGCCTTCGTTGGCAGCAGCGATTTCTTCGTCATTCCACTTGGTGATTTCACCGAGGAAGATCTTCGGATAAACGTCGCGCGGCAGCTTCAGGTCGGTAACGCCATCAAGATTGAAAGCGAGAACAACTTCACCCGCTGTCATCGGCAGAAGAACAACGCCGCCGTCGATCTTGGCGATTTCTTCGTCATCCATTGCAGCGTCAGATGCAGCGAAGTCTACAACGCGGTTGGTGAAGTCTTCGATGCCCGCACCGGAACCCTTGGACTGGTAGTTAACCTGGATACCAGACTTTTCGCTGAAATCCTTGAACCAAGCAGAGTAGAGCGGGAAGGGGAAAGATGCGCCCGAACCGGTCAGCTTAACATCCTGTGCGTGAGCAACAGTGCCGGTAACGGCCATAGCGGCAGCAACGACGGCAACCTTAGCGCCCGTGGAGAAAGTTCCGATTTTCATCAGATAGCCCTTTTGAGGTTTGGTTGAAAACGGTTTTCCCTATAACAACGAAAGTGATACAAGAATAGCAGTGTTGTAAAAATTTCACATTTCTCGGTTTTATGTCTTTTTATTTTACAAAAATATTACTTTACTGTCATAAAAGTGTCATATGAGGCGTTTTACTGGTTTTGATCTGCTGTTTCCTGCAACCTTGGGTGCGTTTTTGCAAGGCTGCAACGCTGATGCGCTTTGCAAAGGTAAGGTTGAATATGACAGTCGCCAGCGATGGTCGTCAGCCTTTTTCGGCCGGGTCTGGTGCGAAGTGTCTGATTGATTTCGCGCATTGTCATGACAGGTGATAAGACTATCGTTGTAATCGGGTGGCATTTCCCGAAGATACCTCACGATTGTTTTCCAAAGCGAGATAAGAGCATTGACTGAACTGACCTCTGATCAGGCCGGTTTTCCGGATGACGATAATCATTTTGCCGAACGGCTTGTCGCACGGCAGAGACTACTGGAAATGCAAGCGCTTACAGCGCTTGACGCTGGCAGGATACTGATGGAGACAGGCGCAAAGTCAGCCGTTGTGCGGGATGGTATAGAGCGGGTTGCGCGCGGACTTGGCGCGCGCACTGTTGATATTCGCGTTGGCTTTGCGTCGATTTCCGTGACGCTCGGTGATGACGTTGTCACAAGCACGCATATGACAAGTGTCGGCCACCATGGTGTCAATATGCGGGTAAACCATAAGGTTCGCGAGATCTGTGCGGCGGCTGGCAAAGGTGGCCTATCGCTTGAAGAACTTCGCAGGCGGCTTTCAGAGGCGCAGCTTGCCACGGAGAAACATCACAGAATGCTCAATGTCTTTGCGGCGGGGCTGGCCTGTGCTGCTTTTGGAAGGCTTTTAGGGGCGGATGCGCCTGCATTCGTGACAACACTGCTTGCCAGCATGATCGGTCAGTATGTTCGTCTGCAAATGCTGGAGCGTCATTACAATCCCTTTGTCGTAACAGCCTTTGTGGCGTTCGCTGCTGCCTTTCTTTCCGGTGTTGGTGCAATGTTTGCCGGAAGCAGCATGATTGATACCTCCATGAGCGCTGCCGTGCTTATGCTGGTTCCTGGTGTGCCATCCATGAACGCGCAGACAGATATCATGGAAGGATTTCCCACGCTCGGCAGTGCGCGCTTTGTAACTGTCGCGATGATTCTGGTTTTTATCACCGTGGGTGTTGGCGGTGCCCATATCGCGCTTGGCGGTGGCCTTCACGACGCGGTAAAACCCGTCCCGAACATTCTTCATCACGCATTTTTCGGGGCTGTGGCTGCCGCCGGGTTCGGCGTGCTTTTCAATTTTGGCTATCGCAATCTTGGTTGGGCGGCGCTTGCCGGAGCGCTTGCGCTGGCCGTTCGGACCTACTGCATGTTGCGTGGCTGGCCGCTCGAAGCTGCGTCATTTGCTGCTGCTGTTGCAGTGGCGCTGGCGGTTGAGCTTTCCTACAATACACCGTTTCCTGTCCGTCGTGTTGGAAATGCCATTGCTGTGGCTGGCTGCATTCCCATGGTTCCCGGAAGTGCTGCAGCGCACTGGATCATCGGCCTTCTGGAAATTACCGTTCAGCCGCTTGATAAATCGGACCAGATGCTTGCAGCGACCACCAGCGCTGGCTTGCAGGTCATCTTTACGGTTGGCGCTATCGGTGCAGGATTGACGGCTGTATCGTCGCTTTTCAGGCGTCCTGAATTCCCTGAAAGCTGAGATGAAAAACGGGCGCCTCCTGGACAAGGCGCCCGCCTGATATTCGTCTTTGGTTTTGCTGATGGCTCAGCGAAGATTGGTGCGTGTCAGCTCGAGAAGCTCGTCGCCGCGACCATTCAAGATGGCGCGCATCATGTAAAGGCTGAAGCCCTTTGCCTGCTCCATCGTGATTTGCGGCGGCATGGCCAGTTCCTGTTTCGCGGTCATGACATCGATCAGCACCGGACCGGGGGTGTTGAAGGCGTCATCCAGTGCTTCCGGCAATGCCTTGGCATCTTCCACATGAATACCTTTCATGCCCGCAGCTTCGGCGATTTTCGCAAAGTCAGGGCTGCTCAGGTTCGTCGAATCAGAGATGTAGCCACCCGCTTTCATCTCCATTGCGACGAAACCCAGCGAACGGTTGTGGAAGACAACAATCTTCAGCGGCAGTTTCATCTGGGTAACGGAGAGAATCTCCCCCATCATCATCGACAGACCGCCATCGCCACACATGGCAACGACCTGCCGATCCTTGTCGAGCGCCTGCACGCCAATTGCCTGAGAAAGCGCATTGGCCATGGAGCCGTGAGCAAAAGAGCCCACAAGTCTGCGTTTGCCATTCATCTTCAGATAGCGGGCGGCCCAGACTGTTGGCGTGCCCACATCGCAGGTGAATACGGCGTCTTCACTCGCCTTCTCACTGAGCAATTTCGCGACATATTGTGGGTGGATCTGGCCGGATGCGCTTTTTTCTGTCGCCAGAGCATCCAGGCCTTCGCGTGCTTTGCCGAAGTGTTTGACTGCTTCTTCCAGAAAACGACTGCTCTTGCCCGATTTAAGCTTTGGCAGCAGCGCGCGAATGGTCGTGCCGACGTCACCCAATATACCAAGATCAACCTGCGTATGTGCGCCCATTGCTTCTGGTCGCATATCGACCTGCGCAATTTTGGCGTCTTCGGGATAAAATGCCCGATAGGGGAAGCCTGATCCCAGAATGAGTAATGTCTCGGCATTTTCCATTGCATGATAGCCGGAAGAAAAACCGATCAGTCCGGTCATGCCCACATCGAACTTATTATCGTAGTCGAGAAATTCTTTGCCACGCAATGCATGAACAATCGGAGACTGCAGCGCCTCGGCGAGCTCAAGCACGTCATCGCGTGCCATGGCGCAACCCGCACCGCAAAGAAGTGTCGTCTTGCTGCTGGCATTCAGCAGTTCAGCCAATGCATCGATTTCGCTTTCCGGCGGCAGGATGGCGGGCTGTTTTGGTGTGTTCCAGCGAATTCCGGTGCCTTCCGGCATGGCCTTCAGCGCGATATCACCGGGCAGGACGATCACGGCGACACCCTTCTTGGCGATTGCCGTGCGCATCGCGACTTCCAGAATATATGGCATTTGGTCAGGCGTTGAAATGAGCTCGCAATATACACTGCATTCGCGAAACAGTTCCTGCGGATGTGTTTCCTGAAAATAGCCGGATCCGATCTCGGAGGAGGGAATGTGAGCCGCAATAGCGAGTACTGGCGTATGGTTGCGGTTGCAATCATAAAGGCCATTGATCAGGTGGAGGTTGCCGGGGCCGCATGAGCCTGCGCAAACCGCCAGCTCGCCCGTCATATGTGCTTCTGCACCGGCGGCGAATGCGGCGGCTTCCTCGTGCCGGGTGCCCATCCACTCAAGCGTTTTCAGGCGTCCGATGCTGTCGCTTAAACCGTTGAGCGAGTCACCCGTAACGCCCCATATCCGCTTGACCCCGGCTTCTCCGAGATAGCGGGCGATGTAATGTGCAATGCTTTCGGCCATGGATTCGCCTTTTCCTGTTTGGCAATGAAGTGGCGGACAAGGCAGAATGAAAACTCACTGCCATCCCACCTTGTTGTCGCGCCCACTTCAGCCTCGTTCATCTGGCTTGTGTGCGAGAGATCAGAACGCCGCTTTTCATGCCGGATTTTAAAGGTCGGTTCAGCATGAAGGTCTGGCTTACGAAAGAGCTTAGCAATGAAAGCAGGTGAGTTGAAGCGGTTATAGGACAGATCGACTGGATCTGCTGTTCAGATCACGAGGCGGACTTAATGAAGCTGATCCTGAAAGAGCCTGAGCCAGGGCTTTTCCTGTGCGAATTGCGCCAGTTGATCGCCTGGCATCGGTTTTGAAAACAGGTAGCCCTGAAAGATATCGCAGCCCAGTCTTTCCAATATCTCAACCTGTTCAATGGTTTCGACACCTTCCGCGATAATCTCAATGCCGAGCGAGCGTCCAATCTCGACGATTGAACCGACAAGCCGACGCTGGCGCGGGTCCGTTGTCACAGGTTGGACAAGCTGGCGATCAACCTTCAGCCGCTTGGGCGATAGCGATAAAAGGCTGGTTATCGATGCATAACCTGTACCGAAGTCATCGATCTCGATATCAATACCCATGGCGCGTATCTGTTCGGCAATTTCATCGATCTTTGCATCGGGTTCATCGAAGGAGATCGATTCGACAAACTCGAAGCTAAGGACGCCAGGTTCGAACTTATGTTCTTGAATAGCTTTTATAAGTGTTTCATCGGAAAGTCGCTGCGCTGAGAGGTTCACAGCTATGCGCGGAACGTTGACATTGTTCTCACGCCAGATCTGATGCTGGCGTGAGGCATGTTTAAGAACAGCTGAATCAATGCGTGCGATTGCACCAATGGTTTCCGCTGTTGTGATGAAAGCAGCTGGAGAGAGTATGCCGTGTTCTGGATGATTCCAGCGCACAAGCGCTTCCACACCTGCCAGTTGATGGCTTCTTGCCGTGATCTGCGGCTGATAGAATGCGAAAAACTCATCATTTTCGAGGCCTGCCAGGATCTCATCTGCAAGGCGTTTTGTATTGATTGCGGCGGTTTTCAGCGTGGCGTTGAAGATAATTGAGCGGGCTCTTCCCGCCTTTTTGGCTTCTGCCACCGCGATGCTGGCGTTAACAAGTGTATCACGCATGGCAGAGGCAGACACTTCGTCCGACCAGGCGATACCGACACTTGCGGAGACGCGGCATTGGTGAGACGCATAATGAAATGGCTTGCTGAGCGCCGTAATGATGGCTTTTGCACGCCGCGACATTTCTTCATCGTTACCGTCCCAGTGCGTGACAATGACAAATTCGTCACCGCCAACGCGCGCGATAAAATCGCCCGGTACCGACAGGCTTGTCAGCATCCGGGCAACGTGACGCAGCATCGCGTCACCACCGGCATGGCCCAGTGTATCGTTGATTTCCTTGAAACGGTCGAGATCGATGTGAAGCGCTGCATAAGGCGGCTCCAGCGATGACGGCTCGAAGCCCGTCACGAAGGCATCTTCGAGAAATTTACGGTTGGGGATACCTGTCAGGGTATCATGCAAGGCTGTGTGTTTCAGCCGTTTGTGAGCATCCTGCAGTGCCTGATTACGCCTGTTTGCCTCGATGTTGCTCTGCCGCAGGTCCTCCTGCAGTTGCATATCCTGCGTCACGTCAGCGTTGACACCGATCAGGTTCTGACCCTGGTTTGGTTCGAAATAGCTGCTGCCCAGAACCCGGATAAAACGGACGGAACCGTCTTCGCGGATAATCCGGAACGTAGACTGAAAGTCCTTTTTGTCTTCGATGGATCTACTGATATTTTCCATCTCCCTTTCACGATCTTCGGGGTGAAGGCGGGAGGCCCATTCATTAAGGTCTGGAAGATCCGCACCGTCGGGTACTTCATAGATTTCACGCATGCGGTTATCCCAGAACATATCGTGGGTTTCTACGTTGAACTCCCATACCCCGATTTTGGACGCTTGCAAGGCAATGCGCATTCTTTCCGAGAGGCTTTTCAGCTTCTTTTCGCGATCTTTCAGAACATCGAGGTTCCGCCCGCGTTCTCGCATCAGAAAGACAATGCCCCAGATCGCAAGA
The DNA here is from genome assembly GCF_004342225.1 of Martelella mediterranea. Classification (GTDB taxonomy): domain Bacteria; phylum Pseudomonadota; class Alphaproteobacteria; order Rhizobiales; family Rhizobiaceae; genus Martelella; species Martelella mediterranea_B. The sequence goes on from NZ_SMAR01000009.1 coordinate 87,085, forward strand.
ATGATAATCAGCCCGGTTCCGTCGATGATGACGTTCCGTTCGATAATGCGGCGAGTAGGTTCTTTCCATCCACTGGCCGGCCGTGCCGCGATTGTCCATTGCGTTTCAGCAAAGCTGATCGTCTGCTCTACCGGGAGGCCAGAAAAAGCATCAGGGTTGCCGTAAACGGCTCTGCCGCGGCTTCCGTCGGGGTTTTGAACCGCAACGCCAACTGTGAGATCGCTCGTATCAGCGATCCAGTTGCTCTCAGAGAAGAGCCTTTCGAGGTCAATGATGGCGGACATCAGGCCCCACGCATTCGCTGTGTCCGAAGTGTAGAGCGGTACGAAGACGAGGAGGGCTGCACCACCTTGAACAAGGTCAATGGGGCCATCGACCATGGCTGATTTGGTGGTCAGGGCCTTCTTGATGACGGTAAGCTGGTTTGGGTGGTCTTTGTAATTGAGGCCGAGCGCATCCTCATTCTTTTCCAAAGGGTAGACAATCTGGATTTTAAGATCGCGCGCAAGTGCCAGGCTTTTAACAATATCGGTGTGCCGCAAGAGATCGTCGGCGCGGGCATTAAAAGTTTGCGCGCTGATATCGGGTTCCTGTGCGACTGTTGCGCCAAGGCCTTCAACAAGACTCACCAAGCTTGAAATTTCACCTGTCAGACGCGTTGCTTTCAAAGAAAGCCTTTCGGCAGTCTGCAGCCTGAGATTTGCAAGGTAATTGGAGCGTACCTGATGGTTCGCGGCATAGACGGAAGCAATCACGAGAAGCGTGGCCAGCAGTGCCAACACATCTCCCAGTGTTATGCGCCGCTTTTTAGCGAAAGCTTGTGTTTCACTTTCCCTTGCCATTTCACCTCTTTTAGGCGCCGTATGTTTATATCAGGATAATGCCTGTAACCATTCATAATTGAATGCATTTCAATTTCAACACGAAATGTATTGTTTTAACTAATGAATATTGTTTTTTATTTTATGTTTCTAATTTATTTTTAAATATAACAACAATTTATATTTATTTTTTTTGATTTTTTGAACTGCCGTATGGATTCTCAATTAAAAATGGATTTATCTTTTTGTGCAATTTTAAGGGGTGGTCTCGCGCTTGCTTTTGGTCACATTTAACGCGGGCCTTTGGGAGGATTCCGGAGATAGATGGTTCATTTCACAAAAGCAACTTGATTTGCGTCGCCTTGGCTACACCGATAAAAACCGCTCCCGTTGACGGGGGCGGTCATCTTCAAATCATACTCGCTATTGATGAAGGTGCAGAATTTATTCCGCTGCCCTGTTCGCCATTGGATTATTGGGGTGCTCTGTCCAGTTGGCGTAATCGGCGGTCACGGTCTTGCCTGTGCGTTTGTCGGTTTCGCCGGGAGCCAGTGCAACCATATCGATACAGTTTTCGACAGGACAGACATTGACGCAGAGATTGCAGCCCACGCAGTCTTCCTCCTTGACTTCAAAGCGGCGCTCGCCGTCAACAATCGCGGTAATCGCTTGATGCGATGTATCTTCACAGGCGATATGACAGCGGCCGCATTTGATGCAGGCATCCTGATCGATCCGGGCTTTGGCGATGTGATTGAGGTTCAGATATTGCCAGTCGGTGACGTTTTGAACAGCGCGTCCGGAAATGTCATCAAGGCTGCGATAGCCTTTGGCATCCATCCATGCTGAAAGGCCGGAGGTCATCTCTTTCACGATCTTGAAACCATAGGTCATCGCTGCAGTGCAGACCTGAACATTGCCCGCGCCTAGTGCCATGAATTCAGCTGCATCGCGCCAGGTCGTGACGCCACCGATACCGGAGATCGGTAAACCTGCTGTTTCCGGGGCTCGCGCAATCTCTGCGACCATGTGCAGGGCAATCGGCTTGACCGCCGGGCCGCAATAGCCGCCATGTGTGCCTTTGCCGCCGACGGTTGGCGAGGGGGCCATGGCATCAAGATCGACAGAGACGATGGAATTGATCGTGTTGATCAGAGAAACTGCATCAGTTCCGCCACGTTTTGCCGCCCGCGCTGCCTGACGGATATCGGTGATGTTTGGCGTCAGCTTTGTGATCACGGGCATACGCGAATACTGTTTACACCAGCGGACAACCATTTCGACATAATCAGGTACCTGCCCGACTGCGGCACCCATGCCACGCTCGGACATTCCGTGAGGGCAGCCGAAATTGAGCTCGATACCATCCGCGCCGGTTTCTTCCACCAGTGGCAGGATCGCTTTCCAGCTTTCCTCGTCACAGGGCACCATGATTGAGACGACGATTGCGCGATCCGGCCAGCGGCTTTTGACCTCCTTGATTTCACGGAGGTTGGTGTAAAGGTCGCGATCAGTAATCAACTCGATATTATTCAGGCCAAGAAGACGGCGATCCGCGCCCCAGATGGCGCCGTAGCGTGGGCCGTTGACATTCACGACCGGAGGGCCTTCTTCACCGAGCGTTTTCCATACGACACCGCCCCAGCCTTCGCGGAAGGCACGTTCCACGTTATAAGCTTTATCAGTCGGTGGGGCTGAGGCGAGCCAGAACGGATTTGGCGATTTGATGCCGACGAAATTGTTTGAAAGATCAGCCATGTTTTATCTCCTTCCCGAACTCAAGCGACGGCGCTCACGCCAGCATTTTCGCCAGCGAGCACTTTGTTGATGGCCATTGCAGCATCGCGGCCTTGCGCCACCGATGTCACGGTCAGGTCTTCACCTTGTTTGATACAATCGCCTCCGGCCCAGACGTCAGGAAGGCTGGTGCGTCCATCTGCATCAACAGCGATGCGGCCGCCTTCAAATTTCAGGCTGTTCAGATGTTCTGTCACGAAGCTTTGACCGATCGCTTTCAGAACATGGTCAGCGGCGATAACGCCGGTTTCACCAGTTAACTTGACCCTGCCGTCGACAATCTCGGTCTGCTCGAACAACACACCCGTAACATCGCCGTCTTCTCCGAGAATTTCCTTCGGAGCCAGGTAATGACGCATGAAGACACCTTTCGAGGCTGCAAGCTCCTGCTCGAACTTTGAGGCGCCCATTGCGTCTGCGCCGCGGCGATAGCAAAGTGTCACTTCCTCAGCGCCAAGCAGTTTTGCCTGCACAGCAGCGTCGATGGCCGTCATGCCGCCACCCAGAACAACGACGCTGGAGCCTACCTTGACGGAGGCCAGATCTTCAGCCTGTCGCAGCGTTTCAATGAAATCGACGGCATTCTCGCAGCCCTTCAGGTCCTCACCGGGGATCCGCAATGCGTTTACGTCACCGAGGCCGATACCAATGAAAACCGCATCGTAGTCGCGCCGCAGGTCTTCGAGCGTGAAATCACGTCCAAGTGCCTGATTGCAGCGAATTTCAATGCCGCCGATTTCAAGCAGATAAGCAATTTCCTTCTGTGCGAAATCTTCAGTCGTCTTGTATGCGGCGAGACCGTATTCATTTAGTCCGCCGGCCTTGTCTCTGGCTTCCAGAATCACAGCATCATGTCCGGCCATGGCAACGCGGTGGGCACAGGCGAGCCCGGCCGGTCCTGCGCCGACAATTGCAACACGCTTTCCGGTGTCGTCGCTGCGTTCATAGAATTGCTGGCCCTCAGCCATCGCTTTATCTGTGGCGTAGCGTTGCAGAAGGCCGATTTCGACCGGCTTTTCTTCGGCAGTGTTGCGAACGCATGCTTCCTCGCACAGCGTTTCGGTGGGACAGACGCGCGCGCACATGCCACCGAGAATGTTCTGGTCGAGGATTGTCCTGGCGGCCCCGATCGCATTGTCCGTTGATATCTGGCGGATGAAGAGCGGAATATCGATGGCAGTGGGACAGGCTGTCATGCAGGGTGCATCGTAGCAGAAGTAGCATCGGTCTGCTTCAACGGCAGCTTCATGCCGGTTCAGCGGCGGGTGCAAATCGGAAAAGTTCTTTGAATAGTCGTCAGGCGTCAAACGCCCGCCCCGAAGGGCAGGTTTCAAGTCATCCATCGCTATGTTCCCCATTTTTGGTTTTATCCGCAAACTTTAACGCGATTTAAAAATTTTATCAAACGGTAAATTTTCTGAGGATCCGGCGTTGCAAATTACTTATCCGATTGCGTTGGGCGTGATTTCTGACAGCGAGTTCCGACCAAAGATCAGGGGTCGCAATCTTATCGGTCGGAGAGTCTATCGTCGAAGATCGTCCGAAACGCACTTGAAATAAATCAATTGATTAATTAAATAGGTAGCACACTAATGAGTAGTCTGGTAATCAATAAGGGCCTATCGATATGTCTGATCAGCTGACGTCGCAGTATGCCGTCTTTCTGGAAGCTCTCGGCGTTGCCAGTCGCAAAATGCGGAATGCTTATAATGCCCGCGTCTCCGAGATGGGGCTGACGTATTCCCGTGCGCGGGTGCTGATTATTCTGGCGAAACATGAGCGGATCAATCAGAGCACGCTGGCAGATGAACTTGAGCTGGAGAGGCCGACGGTTGTGCGCATGCTCGACAGAATGGCCGAGCTGGAGCTGGTCGAGCGGGTGGACGATCCTCAAGACAGGCGCGCCAATCTTATCCAGTTGATGCCGAAGGGGAGGAGTCTGGCCGAAGAGCTTGTCTCGTCCGTTCGCGGTGAATTTGCAGAAAAGCTTATTCGTACTGAAGATCTTGCGGCGCTCCAAACCGCGACGACCTTGTTTTATACGATGATCGATCGGCTTGAAAATTGTGAGGTGGGTAATGACAGCCACTGAACAGCCAGTACCAGCCGCTGCCGAGCAGCCAGCACGCCCGATCTATCCCGGTGCGCCGCCGCCACAACCGCCGAAGCCTTTGCCACAGCTTCTTCTCTACATGTTTGCCGCGACAGTGATTGGCATCACGCAGGGTGTGGGGATGTCGTTCATCTCGGTCACAATCCAGCAGATTGCCGGCCCGCTGAAAGCAACGACAGCCGAGGCGAGTTGGTTGATGGCTGCATACCTTGCGCCCAACGCAACATTGACGCTCATCCTTTTCAAGATGCGACAGCAATTCGGTATTCGCCGTTTTGCCGAGGTCTCGATTGTGGTTTATGTACTGATCAACTTCTGCCATCTCTGGGTGGACAGCTTTCAGTCAGCGCTTGTGTTGCGCTTTTTCGCAGGTGTTGCAGCTGCACCGATGTCTTCAGTTGGGATCCTCTACATGATGGAAGGGTTGCCGCGGGAGAAAAAGCTGAACATCGGGATCTGCTCAGCGATGACCGTACTCAGCCTTTCAACACCATTGGCAGGCCTGACCGCGCCCTTTCTTCTGGAGCATGGTGGCTGGCATGGTCTCTATATGTGCGAAATCGGTCTTGCGCTGATCTCGCTTGCACTGATCTTTAAGCTGCCTCTGCTTTCAGGCGAGCGGGTAAAGGTCATCAATAAGGTGGATCTGACTTCCTTCAGCTTCCTGTTTATCGGAATGGGAGCCGTGGCCACAGCACTGACTGTCGGCCGCGTTTATTGGTGGACTGAGAAACCATGGCTGGGCGTGATGCTGGTCGCCGGTGTTGCAGCGCTGATGGTCATGGTGCTCATCGAGCTTCACAGAGATAACCCGATGATCGAAATCCGCTGGCTGACATCAGCGGAGATTATCCACTTTACCGGCGCTTTGCTGATCTTCCGTATTCTGCTTTCCGAGCAATCAAGCGGTGTCCGCTCGTTCTTTGTGATGCTTGGGCTGAACAATGGTCAGCTTCAGGGGCTTTATGTCGTCATTATCCTGTCAACGATTGCAGCAGGCGCCACCTGTGCTTTTTTGCTGAAACCTGGCAGGGTGGCACTTTTACACGGCTTTGCTTTGGTCCTTCTCGTCATCGGAAGCTGGATGGATAGCCAGTCAACCATCCTGACTCGGCCCGGGCAGATGTATGTCAGCCAGATGCTGCTCAGCTTTGCTGCCGGGCTTTATCTGCCTCCTGCGATGATGGTCGGTTTCATCGCAGCGCTTCGGCGCGGGCCAAGCTTTCTTATCAGCTTTATTGCGGTGTTTCTGACGACACAGCGTGTGGGCGGGATTCTGGGCTCGGCAATGTTCGGCAGCTTCGTTACATGGCGCGAGCAGATCCATTCGGCAGCAATTGCACAGGACCTCACAAGCGGTAATCCAGTTGTCACGCAAAGAATTTCCCAGCTGGCAAGCGCCTACGCTTCCACGATCTCAGATACAGGCATCAGGCAGGCCGAAGGCGCTGTTTTGCTGGCAAAGAAAGCCACGCAGCAAGCCTATGTGCTGGCCTATAACGATGCTTTCCGGTTCATCGCGCTTCTGGCAGCGGTCGCTCTGGTGATCCTCGTGCTCGATGTCTGCTTTGAAGCCTGGGAAAACAAACGTGCTGCAGCGGAAGGGCTGCCTGCGTGATTTCTGATCCATTTGAATAAACCAGCCGGGACCGGCGATCGGTGCCGGGCCTTCGTTCTGACTTTAATGAGGACGCACAAAATGACACGTATAATTCGTTCTCTCGCCACTTATGCGACCCTTGCAATCGGTATCGGCGGTATTCTTGTCCTGCTGATGGCGTGGAACCTGCCGCCCTTTGCCGGCAGCATCGAGAGAACCGACAACGCTTATGTTCAGGGGCAGGTGACGCAGCTTGCTCCGCAGCTTTCCGGTTTGGTCGCTGAGGTTGCGGTCTCCGATTTTCAAACCGTCCATCAAGGGGACATTCTGGTGAAGCTGGACGACAGGATCTACGCCAGAAAACTGGCGCAGGCCGAGGCTAATCTTGCCGCCGCAAACGCCGCACTTGATGCGAACTTGCAGGCTCAGGCCTCGGCCAGAGCGCAGGTTGCCTCTGCCAAAGCAGGGGTCGCCAGTGCTCAGGCTGCTCTGACCAATGCAAAGGCTCAATGGGATCGCAAAAATCTGCTGAAGCAGAAACAGATCGCTACGCAAAGTGAGGTGGATCAGGCCAAGGCAACGCTTGATCAGGCGAAGGCTTCCGTTGATCAGGCAAAAGCCTCTTTGCAGGTGGCGAAGGAAGGGCTTCAGTCAAAGGTCGTCAACCGCCGTTCGCTTGAGGCCAAGGTTTCTGCCGTTGAGGCGGCGCGCGAACAGGCCAAAATAAACCTCGATAATACAACGATCACAGCGCCGCGCGATGGAACGCTTGGGCAGGTGAAAGTGCGCATCGGACAGTATGTCTCTCCCGGCTCGCAGCTTGTTGCGCTGGTGCCGGATCAGGTCTGGGTGATCGCGAACTATAAGGAAACGCAGCTTCCGGGCATGCGTGTCGGCCAAAAGGTCTCGTTCACGGTGGATGCGCTGAATGGTGAGAGGTTTACAGGAAAGATCGAGCATTTTTCGCCCGCCACGGGTTCTCAGTTTTCCGTCATCAAGCCTGATAATGCGACAGGAAACTTCACCAAGGTTGCACAGCGGGTTCCTGTCCGCATCGCAATCGATCCCGGACAAAACGATATAAACCGGCTGGTTCCGGGGCTTTCGGTTGTAACCTCGATCGATACAAAACAATCGTGAGTGAGGCGGGCAGGGGCAGAGTTTTTACGCCAGGTCCTTGCCTGTCACTTTGACTGTCGGATCAGGATTGCGCCGCTTCGGCCTCATCAGAGGCTCAGGTCGAACCGGCGCCGTATGAAGCATATCCGAACCTGCCATAATGCCTTCGACCGCCTGAATTTCGAGCCGCTGAGCGTCCCGGCGGCGAACATCATCGGTAATGGCCTGCGCCTCATCTTCACTTGTGCCCAGCGCAACCAGTGTCTCCCGACCAAAGACGAGGCCGGATTCCAGCGTTTCGCGCAATTCAAATTCAACGCCCCGCTGCCTTAACGCAAGCGTATGTCCCCGATCATAGGAACGCGCATAGATGTGAGCGCGCGGAAAATTTTCCTGTATCACATCAATGACCCTGTCAGTGATTTCACGCTTCTGCGTGCATACCGCAACGACCTTTGCTTTCTCGATACCAGCGGCGATGAGTACCTCTTTTCGCGTGCCATCGCCGAAATAGATGTGAAACCCAAAAGCAGACGCCTGCCGGATGCGTTCGGCCGAATAATCGATAATCGTAACGTCCCGCCCGCTTGCCAGAAGAATTTGCGCGGCAATCTGGCCGAAACGGGAAAAGCCGACCATCAGGACTTCGTCTCCGGCGCCGGCAAAGTCTTCTTCAAGCTCTTCATGGCGCTCGGTATTTCGCGATGTGAGGCGTTCTGCCAGGCGCACGCAAAGCGGTGTTGCGACCATGGTAAGCGTCACAACAGCAATGAGGATGGAGGCCAGTGAATTCGAGAAAAGACCTGCTGCCGCAGCTGTTGAAAACATGACGAAGCCGAATTCACCGCCTTGAGGCAAAAGTGCCGCGATACGGATCGCATCCTCGTGCGGTGAACCTGTGAGCCTGCAAAGCCCATAGATTACGGCTGCCTTAACTGCGATCAGGACCGGGACGGCGATCAGAACCAGAGCCAGGTTGTTGTAAATGACGTTGAGTTCAAGCGACAGACCTACTGCGATGAAGAATATCGAGAGCATGACACCACGAAACGGCTCGATATCGGCCTCAAGCTCATGCCGGTAAGTGGACTCTGCCAGCATGACACCTGCCAGAAATGCACCCATCGCCATGGAAAGGCCGACGAGCTGCATGGCCATGGCCGCACCGATAACCAGAAAGAGTGTGGCGACAATCATCACTTCCCGTGCGCCCGTCGCTGCAATAATCTGGAAAATCGGAGTCAGAAGATAACGACCGGCGGCGATCATCAGTGCAATGACTGCCAGCGCCATTCCTGCATTCAGCAGCATGTCCGTTGCGGTTGCATCTTCCGCCCCGCCACCAAGAATACTGACCAGCGCGAGAAGTGGAACGATTGCGATATCCTGGAACAGAAGCATCGAGAACGATCGCTGGCCATAGCGGGTATTCACGTCGCTGCTGTCATCGAGAATTTGCATGGCAAATGCAGTTGATGACAACGCCAGACCATAGCCGGCGATCACCGCAGCACGCCAGTCTGTGATACCCCAGACCATCGCCAGAGGCACGAGTACTGCGCCAGTCAGCACCACCTGCGCCAGACCAAGACCGAAAATATCCTTGCGCATGGTCCAGAGGCGTGCCGGCTTCAGTTCGAGGCCGATCATGAACAGAAGAAAGACGACACCGATTTCTGCAACGTGCAGGACTTCTTCACCATTCGTAATCAGTTTCAGAACCGGTCCGATGATGACACCACCTGCAAGGTAGCCGAGCACTGTTCCGAGACCGAGTCTTTTAAAGATCGGGGCGGCGATGGTGGCTGCCCCCAGCATCCAGACGGTTTCGGTAAACAATGTCTGCGATGTCGCCATAATCGGGTCCCTGAATCGATGAAATGCTGTCCTTCTGCAAAGACGGCACTTGATGCATTGCAAAGTCAACAATAAATGGAAGCGCAAAGAAAGGCCAAGCCATGTCTTCATATATTGATAGCAGTGAATTGACGGAGCGCACTTCCAGAATTGTGGAAGTGGCAAAAAAAGCGGGCGCGGATGCCGCCGATGTTGTTGTTTCGGAAGGTGTTTCCCAATCGATTTCGGTGCGGGATGGGCAGCGGGAAAATGCGCAGGCCTCGGAGAATCGGGGCTTTTCATTGCGGGTATTCTCAGGAAACCGAGTTGCAAGCGTTTCCACCAACACTGATGACGATATCGACGCTCTCGTTGAGCGGGCTATTGCCATGGCCAACGTCTCGCCGGTTGATCCGTATGCAAGCCTGGCAGATACCGAACGTCTGGCACGCGATGTTCCCGATCTGGAACTCTACGATGAAACGGAAGTCAGCCCGGAAAAACTGGCCGAGCGCGCACTTGCAGCAGAAGCTGCTGCACTTTCCGTTGACGGTGTAAGCAAAAGTTCCGGCGCCGGAGCCGCCAATGGCCGTGTTTCATTTGCACTTGTGACCTCGGATGGCTTTTCCGGTGGTTATCGGCGCTCATTTTCGTCGATATCAGCCTCTGCTGTCGCTGGCGAGGGCACAGCGATGCAGCGTGACCATGACTCCGACGGGCGCGCATTTGACGCAGATCTGTTTGCGCCGGAAGAAATTGGCCGCCGTGCTGGTGAACGGGCTGTGCGCCGTCTGGCGCCGCGCCAGATCGATACCCGACACGGTGCAGCGGTGATTTTTGAATCACGTTTGGCGGCGAGCCTGATCGGACATCTTGCCAGCGCAATTTCCGGTTCCGCAGTTGCGCGCAAAACCAGCTTTCTCAGGGATAAGATGGGAAAGCAGATTCTCACCTCTGGTTTGAACATCACTGACGATCCTGGAATTCTCCGAGGTGCGGGTTCCCAGCCGTTTGACGGTGAGGGCGTAAAAAGCGACAGGCTCACGATGGTCGAAGATGGGGTTCTTCAGCACTGGTTTTTGTCAACTGCGCTCGGTCGTGAACTTGGTCTTGAGACCAATGGCCGTGGAAGCCGCGCCGGAAACTCGCTCTCAGCGTCTCCGACAAATCTGATCATGGAGCCGGGCGACAAAAGTCAGGAAGAACTGATGGCCGGGATCGGTACCGGGCTTTTGGTGACGGAACTGATAGGGCAGGGCGTCAACATGATCACCGGTGAATATTCGCGCGGTGCCAGCGGCTTCTGGATCGAGAATGGCGAGATCGCTTTTCCGGTATCGCAGGTGACCATCGCCGGAAACCTGAAGGACATGTTTATGGCGATGACACCAGCCAGCGATATTGACCGGCGTTTCTCGATTGCCTGCCCAAGCATTCTGGTTGAGGGGCTGACCCTTGCAGGACGATGAAAGGTCCCCGGATTTGATCGCGGGCTCTGATCATGTGAAGCAGGTGGAGGCCGACCTGGCCCTCATCGAAACTGCGGCACATGAGGCAGGGGCAATTGCATTATCCTTCTTTGGCCATGACCCTGAAGTCTGGTGGAAAAATGGTGGTGAGTCTCCCGTCAGTGCAGCCGATTTTGCCGCAAACAAGGTGCTTGAAGATACTCTTCGAAAAGCACGACCGGATTATGGCTGGCTCTCGGAAGAGAGTGAAGACGACCTTGCACGCCTTGGATGCGACCATGTTTTCGTCGTCGATCCGATTGATGGTACGCGCGGATTTTTGAAAGGGCGTCGGAACTGGGCTGTCAGCGTTGCCGTCGTTTATCGCGGAAGGCCTGTTGCCGGCGTTCTGGTTGCTCCGGCCCTTGGCGAAGTTTTTTCTGCCCATGCAAACGGTCCGGCCATTAAAAATGGCGTGCCTGTTGTTGCGACGCAAAAAGACGCGCTGAACGACAATGATGTCGTCGATATCTGCCTTCCGGCAAGCCTCAACCGTCAGTTTGCTTCTGAGTTTATTGGCCGTATCAGACCCGCCGATCACATCCCTTCACTGGCTTACCGGCTCGCCATGGTCGCGGACGGTCGTCTTGATGCAACATTGGTCAGACAGGATTCCCACGATTGGGATCTGGCAGCGGCGGACATCATTCTGGAGCGGGCCGGTGCACGCCTTTGCGATGAAAAAGGACAGCCTCTGCGTTATAATCGCGAGTCCGTTTCGCAAGGCGTTTTGTTCGCTGCAAATGAGACGCTGGTGGCGACATTGTTGCGGCATTTTGGTGCAGGGCATCAAACTTGACAATCGCAATCAAACCCGCGACACGAAGCTTTCAAAATAGCGATCAAAACAGTCAATGAGGCTCATGATGACTGAAACCGTCGAAAATAAACAACTGCTTCACCTCGTGTTCGGTGGAGAGCTGGAAAACCTTGAAGGTTTGCGTTTTTCCGATCTTGATGCGCTCGATATTGTCGGGATTTATCCGAATTATGCAGCCGCGCATGTGGCCTGGAAATCGAAAGCGCAGCAGACCGTTGACAATGCGCATATGCGCTACTTCATCGTGCACCTGCACCGTCTTCTCGATCCCGAGAGCTGATTATCCGGGTCTGAGAATGGGCGTTTCCTTTTTTTTGCCGCCTTTATGGCAGATGAAAGCATGGATCAGATATACCTGCAAAGGTTGTTTCGGCTGAACGGGCGAATGCTGACAAATGGCTTGGCAAAAGCGTTTTAGCGTATCGCTTTCCGCTCTGCCTGTTTCGTTACATATAAACATGCTATTATCGATTGTATCGGATTCGAATCGCGCTTGAGTTGCGATTTTCGGAAGTTATTTGATACAAGATCATATGGACGGCCCATGAAACCCGACGTTTCGACATGGATTGCTCAAAGAGGTTACCGGTTCGCCGGTATGGCGCTTTATCCCTTTCTCAGGCCGGCTCTGCTTTACAGGGTTCGCAAGGGCAAAGAAGATCGTGCCAGACTGAACGAGCGCCTGGGTCATGCGGCCGTGGCGCGTCCCGACGGGCCACTCGTGTGGATTCATGCGGCGAGTGTCGGGGAGACCCTCGCCGTTGCTCCGTTGATCGAAATGGTGCGCGGTTATGGCATCAGCATTCTGCTCACAACCGGCACTGTGACGTCAGCGCGCCTGGCAGCCGAACGGTTTGGGGACCGGGTTATTCATCAGTATGTTCCGGTCGATACAACGCCTTCTGTCAGAAACTTTCTCGACCACTGGCGGCCTGACCTTGCGGTGAATGTTGAAACCGAGGTCTGGCCCGTCACCATTGCCGAGCTGAATCGCAGGCGTGTCGCGCATATCATTGTCAACGGTCGCATTTCTGACCGGTCATTTGATCGCTGGATGATGCGGCGTGGACTCGCCCGCAGCTTGTTTTCGCGCTTTGCCTGCATTTTGACGCAGACGGACCTCGATGCCGAGCGTTTCAGTGATCTTGGTGCGCTGAATGTCGGTGTTTCCGGCAACATCAAGGTTGATCGCGAAGCGCCACCGGCTGATCCGCGGGAGGTTGGGCTTTTGCAGGAGTCGATAGGAAGTCGACCGGTCTGGGCGGCAATCTCTACATTTGAAGGTGAGGAGCAGGCTGCAGCCGAGGTACACTTATCTTTGAAAGCGCGGTTTAACCGGCCATTGACGATTATCGTTCCCCGCCATCCCAATCGTGCCGAAGCAATTGCATTGCAACTTCAAGAGCAGGGTCTGAAGGTTGCGCGCCGGTCGTGCGGAGATCCGCTCGAGCCTGATACGGATATTCTTCTCGGTGATACGATGGGGGATATGGGACTTTATTTGCGGTTGACGCGTATCGCCTTTGTCGGGCGGTCTTTGACAGCCAGAGGTGGCCAGAACCCGCTTGAACCCGCTATGCTCGGAGCAGCTGTCCTGACGGGCCGCAATGTTGATAATTTCCGCGAAGCCTATCGACAGCTCCGCCAGCGTGGTGCTGTCAGAACCGTCGATAGCGTTGAAGCGCTTCGTCAATCGGTTGAATTGCTGATGCGCGATGCGAAGGCCCGTGAAACAATGGTTTCCGCTGGTTTTGAGGCCGTTCGGGAGATGCGTGGCGCTCTTGCGCGCACAATGAAGGGGCTAGAGAGATATCTCGCACCACTGATCCTCGAAGCGCGATTTTGCGCAAAGTCGAAATCAGTAAAGCAGCCATCGCATCATTCGTCAGACGTGCTGAAACGGGTTCCCGAAGCACAGGCCAGCAAAATTGCGCGTTGAAACGCGCGAAACATCTTTTTCATTCTGAGAGTCTCAAGAGCATATGCTGACTAAGGCCCCTTCATTCTGGTGGAAAAAAGGTGGCCTGGCCGCAATATCACTTGCGCCTCTATCCTGGCTTTATGGCGCTATTGCAGGTGCACAGATGCGCCGTGATGTTGAGGCCTGGGTTGACCTTCCAGTGGTCTGCATCGGCAACTTTACAGCCGGTGGAACCGGAAAAACACCGCTTGCAGAATGTCTCGCCCGTCATGCCAGAACCCGTGGCCTTAATCCTGGATTCGTTTTGCGGGGATTTGGTGGCCGGGTCAGACAGGCAACGCTTGTCGAAAAGGAGCGGCATACATTTTTGGATGTCGGAGATGAAGCCTTGATGCTTTCTGAAACAGCGCCTGTTGCTGTCTCTCCAGCGCGTGCAGATGCCGCGCGCCTGCTCAAGGAAATCGGAGTCGATTTCATAATCATGGATGACGGGCTTCAAAGCGGAAAGCTTGGTTGGGACTTTTCAATTTCTGTCGTCGATGTTGGGCGCGGATTAGGAAATGGAAGGTGCATTCCGGCCGGTCCCTTGCGGGCACCAATGGCAATCCAGATTGTCAGAACGGATATGGTTATTCTGAATGGTGAAAGTGGTGAATGCGGTTTTGCTGACTGGTTTTCCGCAAAATATGAGCTTCCTTTGGCGCGCGTGCACACTGTTCCTGCCATCGGAAACCTTGCTGATCTGTCAGGTCGTCGCGTTCTGGCATTCGCCGGTATCGGCAATCCCGAAAAGTTCTTTGAAACCTTGCGCGCATGTGGGGCGGATATCGTCAAAACACACGCTCTTTCCGATCATCAGGCATTTTCGCCGGAACTGGCGGCTTCGCTTTTGCGTGAAGCGCAATCACTTGAACTCGTGCCGGTTACAACGACAAAAGACTATGCGCGTCTTCAAGGCGCCATGCAGCCGGCTTTGATTGGGTTACGTGAGCAGTGTCAGACACTTCCCGTTGCAACAATCTTTGAAGATAAGCAGGTTCCGGACGACATCATTGATCGGACGATTGACAGCTTCAGAAACCGCACGACGATATAAAGCTGTTATATCCGATCCCGGCTTTCGCTGCCTGAACTGTTTTGTGGTGGGCAAACAGACATATTTCGCGTATTCTGAAAGCCGGGTTGAACGGAAAAACCTGGTTGGAACGATGCGCATACTTTCAAGCGATGTCCGGCCTGCTGAAATGGCCGATGCAGTATCCGTCGCCACTGTCCACTGGCAGGCATGGCAACAGGTTTATGCGGGCATCATTCCGCACCGTTCACTGCAGGATATGCTGACCCGACGCAATGTATCATGGTGGCAACGCGCCGTGAGCAGCGAGGCAACCGTTCTGGTGCTGGAAGTGCAGGGTAAGCTTGTTGGCTATGCAACGGTTGGATTAAGCCGTGCACGTGCCTTGCTGCCGGAAGGCGAGATTTACGAAATCTATCTTTTGCCGGAATATCAGGGTCTTGGGTTTGGGCGGGATCTCTTCACAGAAGCGCGCAGGCTTCTTGCTTCGCTCGGTTGCAAAGGCACGATCTGCTGGGTGCTCGACGATCTCCAGCAGGCGAAGATGTTCTTTTCTGCCTTAGGTGGCAAACCACTGGCGTTCTCAAGAAGCCAGTTTGGTGACACCTCACTTGGCAAGGTCTCATTTTGCTGGGATTAAAGCGCCGTGCATCCATTCGGATGCACAAAGCTCACATCCAACCTATTGAATCTACCCATCGTGCTTTCCGAAAATCGATTCCGGTTTTCGGGCCGATGCTGTGGGGGGTGTTTCTAGCATCTACTGATATCGAAATTGCTGTATGTCATATAGGCTGGTTGCCTTGGGGTGTGATTTTGATTATCCAAGGCCGAATATTTTTCCTGCTTTGGAGGACCAAATGCGTATTGAAGCAATTTCCATCGGCAACAATCCGCCGGAAGATATCAACGTCATCGTTGAAGTGCCTGTCGGTGGCCAGCCGATCAAATATGAAATGGACAAAGATGCCGGTGTACTGGTCGTTGACCGGTTCCTGTATACGCCGATGATGTATCCGGGTAACTACGGCTTCGTTCCGCATACGCTGTCTGATGATGGCGACCCAATCGATGTGCTGATCTGCAATTTTCGTCCGCTGATGCCGGGTTGCGTCATCAATGTGCGCCCGATCGGTGTGATGATGATGGAAGACAATTCCGGCAAGGATGAGAAGATCATCGCCGTTCCATCGCAGGAAGTCAGTGCCCGTTTCGACAAAGTCGACGAGCCGAGCGATATACCCGAAATCCAGTTGAAGCAGATTGAGCACTTTTTCGAGCACTATAAGGATCTCGAGCCCGGCAAATGGGTCAAGATTTTTGGCTGGCATGGTTCAGACGAAGCCAAGAAACTGATCGTTGAAGCCATCGAGCGCGCAAAATCGAAGTAAACGCGACTGATTGTTTTTGACTGAAAGGCCGGGGTTGTTCCCGGCCTTTTTTGTGTATTGAAAATGCTCTCGTGTTCACCAGCGTTGATGAACATGAGGTGCGATGCGGGATTGATATATTTCCTGCATCGCTGCCATAACATCACTGCTGATTGCCGGGAGGTCTGAGGCGGAGGCGTTCGCCTTTGCCTGTTTGGCGTTCCGTGCACCTGGAATTGCCACCGTGACGGCCTCGTTCATCAGGATCCAGCGCAGGGCAAAAGCAGCCATGGTTTCGCCACCTGGCACATATCTGCGAACCTCTTCCACGGCATCAAGAGCGATGTCGAACGGGACGCCTGCGAAGGTTTCGCCAACATCGAAAGCAGCGCCTTTGCGGTTGAAGTTACGGTGATCGTCCTCTGCAAATGCCGTGTCGCGCGTGATCTTCCCTGAAAGAAGGCCACTGGCGAGCGGCACGCGCGTGATCACTGCAATATCCTTTTTCTTGGCCTGTTCGAAAAACAGGGACGCCGGGCGCTGGCGAAAGATATTATAAATGATCTGAACGCTTGCAACGCCGGGATATTCAATAGCCTTCAGCGCTTCTTCGACCTTTTCGACACTGACGCCATATTCGGCGATTTTGCCTTTCGCCTTGATCGTATCAAGTGCAGCAAAAACATCAGGATCATAAAAGGCTTCTGTCGGCGGGCAGTGAAGCTGCAAGAGATCAAGCCGCTCGACCTTCAGGTTTTTCAGACTGCGGTCGATGAAACCCTCAAGATTCTCCAGATTGTAGCCGGAGGCGACATGCGGATCGAGGCGACGGCCCGCTTTGGTCGCAACGAATGGCTTCTCACCACCGCGTTTTGCCAGAACGTCAGCGATGATCTTTTCAGATCTTCCATCGCCGTAGACATCAGCTGTATCGATAAAGTTGATGCCGGAGTCCAATGCGGCATTGAGAGCGGCACGCCCGTCTTCCTCGCTGACAGAGCCCCACGAACCGCCGATCTGCCACGCGCCGAAACCGATATTGGAAACCGGGCGCCCGGTGCGGCCGAAATTGTGATAGTGCATCGTCTCCTCCGATGATCGTTTGCATTTGGTCAAATGCGGGTTGGATAAAGCGCCGGAATGACGCTTTTGACTTGCGGTGAAACACGTCCATCTTTTAGCGCTATAAGGTGGACACGAAAAGCACGGGAACAGAAATTGTGACAGGCTTTCGCTTTATTCATGCTGCTGATCTGCATCTGGGATCGCCTTTGAGCGGCCTCGCTTTGAAGGATCCGCAGATTGCCGAGCGGTTTGCTGCGGCCGGCAGAGCTGCCTTTTCGGCGCTTATTGAACGTGCGTTGGATGAAGCCGTCGATTTCATGATCATTGCGGGGGATGTTTATGACGGTCCCTGGCGGGATAATCATGTGGGGTTGTTCTTTAACCGCGAGGTCGCCCGGCTGACGCGCGCTGGCATTCCGGTCTATCTGCTTCGCGGCAATCACGATGCGGAAAGTATCGTCGCGCGTACGATAGCGATGCCGGAGGGTGTTCATGAGTTTTCAACGAAGCGCCCTCAGACCTTTCAGATCGAAAAGCTGAAAGTCGCATTGCACGGGCAGGGCTTTGCCGAACGTTCCGTCAGCGAAAATCTGGCTCTATCATATCCGGCAGCTGAAGCGGGTTGGTTCAATATTGGCGTCCTTCATACCTCTCTGTCCGGCCGTCCGCCGCACGCGCCCTATGCACCATGCACGTCCGACGACCTGCGCTCAAGAGGGTATGATTATTGGGCGCTGGGTCATGTGCATGCTTTTGAAGAGGTTCTTCGTGAACCTCTGACGCTTTATCCCGGTAATCTGCAGGGCCGTAATATCCGGGAGACCGGTGAGAAAGGTGCTGTTCTGGTAACTGTGGATGAGGGGCGCATTTCATATGAACGTTTGATTGTCGATTGCGCACGCTTTGAAGCTGTCGATGTGGTGGTTAATCCAACGATGCAAGACAGCAATATTCTGCAATCAATTGAAGAGGCTGCGGGACGGCTTTGTGAGACCGCCAGCCAGCGCGTTACTGCACTGCGGGTGCAGCTTTCGGGCAATCATCCGGCCGCCGGCCGTATACGCGCCAGCCGCAGGCAGTGGCACGATGATGTTCAGGCGGCTTTGCAACGGGTTCACGCCGACATCTGGCTGGAGAAGCTGGTGATCAATTTGCATGAGCCCATTGAAGAAAGAACGCCAGAGGCCGACGGTGCAATGATGGATATCACCCGGTTAATCGATGAGATTGCCAAAACACCGGAAGCGCATGAAGATGCCGAAGCCCTGATTGCCGATATTGCCCGCCGTCTGCCGGGAAGCCTTGCAGCAGACGAGACTCCGCTGGATGCAACGGCAAAAGAGGTGCTGGAAGAAGCACAAGCCATCATCCGCACGCGGCTTGGACTGGATGGAGCGGCCTGAAATCATGCGTTTTTCCTCACTTGACCTCATTCGTTACGGTCATTTCTCAGACAAGACGATTTCATTTGATGCCACTGCCGGTCTGCACATCATCTATGGGCCCAATGAGGCTGGAAAGTCCTCAGCGCTTTCTGCGTTTTCCGATCTGTTATTCGGTTTTCCTGATCGCGATGTTCGGTTTGATTTTCTGCACGAGGCAAAGGACCTGCGTGTCGGCGCGAAAATTTTGCGACGCGATGGGGACGGGCTTTCGTTCATCCGGCGCAAAGGTCGAAAGAACACGCTTCTTGCAGGTGAGGCCAAGCGCGATGTTCCGCTGAACGATGATGCGCTTTCGCCGTTTATCGGTGGATTGACGCGGCAGGTCTTCGAGCGGGTTTTCGGCCTTGATTCAGAACGGTTGCGGTCGGGCGCTGACGACATGCTTGCCGATGGCGGTGAAATCGGACAGCTTCTGTTCTCAGCCGCTTCGGGACTGACCGGGCTGAAGACGGTTGGTGATGCGCTCTCCGTCGAGGCCGACCAGATCTATGCACCACGGAAGTCGCAAAACCGTTCTTTTTATCAGGTGATCGACCGGCATGAAGCGGCACGCAAGGCGGAGCGGCAGCATGAACTGAATGCCAGCGACTGGAAGAACCTTCTCAAGGAAGAGCGGGAGATCAAAGAAGCGCTTGAGACGTTGCGGCAGCGCCAGAAAAAACGCCAGATGCGCATTTCTGATCTTCAGCGGCTTCAGCAATTGCGCGGTCTGTTGACAGAAATGGACCATTACGCGCTGTCACTTGAACGTTTTTCCGATCTTGAAGGGCTTGATGACACAATTGGAGAACGCATGCAGGCTTTGCGTCTGAAGCGCGAAGAGTTGCGAGCCAGTGAAGCAGAGAAACAAAAGCAGCTGACTTCGATGCAGGAGAGCATTGCCGCGCTTCATGTCGATGAGATGCTGCTGAAGCGCCGTGACGATGTCGCCCGGTTGCGGCTGGAAACAGCGCTTTACCTGCAGGCCAGAGAACGGGGGCCGGAGTCGAAAAAGCGTCTTGGTGAGATAACTCAGGCGCTGCAGGTGGAGGCGCAATCACTGGGGTTCGATTCTGTGGTTGATCTCGAAAAATACTGCCCGGACAAAATGTTACGGGCATCTATTCAGGAGTTGTTGGAAGAGGGGCGCGAGCTTCGCCGTGATGAAAAGCTCGCCGGTGAAGCGCTGCTGGAAAGCCGGGAAACACTGGAACGGGCGCAGCAGCAGATCAAGGGCGAAAGACCGATTGAGCCATCGCCGCTTCGTCGTCGTTTCGATGCATTGCGTCCGGATATTACGGCACAGGCTGATGCAGAACATCTTCTTGCAGAGATTGATCACGCCGAGCGGCAGCTTGCCGACGATGCTGCAGCGCTTCGCCCGCCAATTCGGGACATGCTTTCCCTTTCGCTCGCCGCGCTCCCAGGGCTGGAGGAGATAAAACGCGGGCATGAGGTGATTTCAGCGGCCTTGCAACGTTTGCAGGAAGCCGAAACGACCCGTGCGAAATATGAGGACGATCTGACGGCGTTGGAGAACGCGCTGGCAGACGACGATCACGGTGCAGCGCTTCCAACCCGCGATGATATTCGGGCCGTTCGTCATCATCGTGATTCTCTGTGGTCCAGCATTGAAGCCCATTTAGGGCAACCGTTGGAAGGCTGGCCCGAGCGCTGGGATCGTGCCTTTCACAGTGCGCTCACGAAAGCTGATGATCTGAGTGATCGTGCATTATCGGAAGCTGAAGCTGTCGCACGCCGGACCGATAGTCTGGCACGCCTCGAAGCACTTAAAGCGAAGTGCGCGGAAGCTGAAAACATGGTTGCTATCCGGAAAGAGGAATTGAACAAAGCTGAAACTGCGTTTTCGACATTGTTCGCCGAGGTTGAGATCAAGCCCGCAGAACCGGATGAGATGGTCGAGTGGCGACGCAGCGTTGAGAGCCTGATCGAAAGGCGTTCTGATCTGGTTGCGAGCAAGAAGCGGCTGGACGTGCTCAGCGAGAAACGGCTTCCGCTGCAAAAGAGCCTTCTCAGTCTCGCAGAAGCCGGTGGTGTACAGGCAGATCCGACGATGTCAGTCGCGGCTCTGGCCCGTTTTGTTGAGGCTGAGATTGACCGTCTTTCAGAGCGTTGGGAAAATGCACGTGACCAGGAGGCACGCCTTTCTGCTGCTGCACAGAATGTTTCACGCTGCGAGAAGACGATAGAAAGGCTGAGCGAACACAATAGAGCCTTCTCTGCTCGTCTCGCATCCCGGCTGAAGCAGGCCGGGCTTTCCGGCGAAACCGCTCTGGCAGCGATTGCAGCAGCGCTTGAGACCTGGAGCAAAGTGCCGGACCTCGTGCAGAAGCGCGAGACGTTGAGGCAGACGATTTCAACAGATGAAGCGTTGATTGAGGCATTCGAAGCCAGCGTTTCTGAGCTTGTCGGGGCTCTTGTCCCTGATCTGACCGGACAGGCGCCGGAGAACGCACTTGAAGTGCTGGAGAGGGAAATCTCCAGGCATGCAGAGCGCTATACCCGCAGGCAAGGCTTGACAGAACGTGAAACGGTTCTGAAGCATGACTTGAATAAAACTAAAAAAGATATTGAAAATATTGAAATAGATTTTACGGAAGTAATCAAAAAGTTGCCGGAGAGTGTCGACGCGCAGACCCTTCCTGAACGCCTTTCGGCACGGTCGGATTTGCGGGAAAGTCTGCAGGAATCTCGAAGGCGGTTCAGAGAAAGCAGTGATGGCGCTGATGAAGACGGCGTAAGAGCTATGGCAGGCGAGCTTGATCAGGTGGCTTGTCGGCTTGAAATCGAAGCTCTTTCAGCAGATGAACGTGAGGATGCAACTGTTCTGGAAACGCTTCTGGAACGTCGTATGGCGTGCCGTCAGAAGAAAGAGGCACTGGAAACCGGTGAAAGTGCTGAAAAGGCCGCTTTTGATCGGCAATCTGCTGAAACAGAAGCTCAGGCACTGGCGCGCGATTGGGTGGCGCTGAGGCTGGCAGACCGGCTTCTGGGAGCAGCGGTTGAGCGATACCGGCAGAGCCGTGCGGACCCTGTTCTGGAAGCGGCAGCGGCACATTTTAAAACACTGACGCGTGGCGCTTTTACAGGCCTCGTCCAGCATTACGGCGCTGACGATGCCTTGATCTTGTCGGCTCAGCGGGAAAGCGGTCATGAGGTGCCAGTCGATGGTTTGAGTGATGGCACGCGCGATCAGCTCTATCTGGCGCTCAGGCTGGCCTTTATTCAGGATTATGCCAGCCGAAACGAGCCTGCACCGCTGATCGTCGATGATATTTTTCAGACTTTCGATGACGCTCGCAGTGAATCAGGTCTTCAGGCGCTGGTGAACCTCAGTGAGGTCCAGACGATCCTGTTTACCCATGAGCGTAGTCTGGTGGAGATTGCTGAACGGACGCTTGGTCCGTCCGTCGATATCATCACCTTGAACGCGTGAGGGTCACTCTGCATCGGGACTTTGATCCGGCTTTTCACCCGACTTGTTGCGGGGACTGATGCGCGTTTTGGCTTCAAGCTTCTGCAAGAGAAACAGAACAAAAAGGCCAAGGAGAGAACCGAATATCCCAAGGCTCCAAAGGCCAAGTCCAATGGTGAGGCCAACTGCGCCGGAAAACCAGAGGCCAGCCCCGGTCGTCAGACCTTTGACTGTGCCTTTCTGAAAGAAAACGATTCCTGCGGCGAGAAATGCAACGCCCTCTGTGATCGCCTGAATGACACGTGTTGGATCGACCCGTAATACGTTGCTGTCATCAGGCATCAGCTCCGGCACTTGTGTCGAGACAATCACGAAGAGTGCTGCTGCGAGGCTGACAAGGATATGCGTGCGTAACCCGGCAGAGTGATGGCGCATTTCGCGTTCGAGGCCAATCAGACCGCCGAAGAGAGACGCCCCGATCAGGCGGGCGAACAGAACCCAGTGGTCGGGCGATGTCTGATTATGAAAGTCGGCAAGAATGGCCTGCATGAACCGGTGGTCCTTCATATCTTTCGGGTGGCGCTTCAGGCCTCAATGCTGGTAGGGTACCACTCGTTCCCGTTTCAGACATGGAGTTACCGGAGCCAGGCCTTCTTGGAAGATAAAAGGCCCGGCTGGCTTACAGTCATTCAAAGCGCCGCTTTGATCCTATCAGCATGAGCCTGCAGAATTTCGGCGTCTTCCATGCTGTCAGAGTGACGCTTCAGGTCGGCACCATCCATGCGCGGAATAATGTGGAAATGCAGATGGAACACGGTTTGTCCGGCGGCCGGCTCATTAAACTGCGCGATGAAAACGCCATCGGCTTCAAAAGCCCTTTTGACGGCTTTCGCCAGTTTCTGAACGACAGGCATCGTCTTTGCCAGAACTTCAGGGTCAGCATCCAGCAGGTTGCGTGACGGCGCGCGCGGAATAACCAGAACATGGCCCGGCGCCTGCGGCATCACATCCATGATCGCGACGACCTCATCGTCTTCATAAACACGGACAGAAGGGATCTCTCCGCGAAGGATTTTTGCAAAGATATTATCGTTTTCATAAACGACATCAGGCATAGATTTTATCCTTTTGAAATGATTTTACTTATGCCTTCTTGAAAGGCGTATGGTCTGACAGAATTCCACTCATATACTCGACGTCTTCGCGCTCGTTTTCGAGGAAGTCGGAAACGGCATTTCGCAGGCCTTCATGCGCAATGTAATGGGCTGAATGCGTGGTAACCGGCACATATCCGCGTGCCAGCTTGTGCTCACCCTGCGCACCTGCTTCCACACGCTTGAGGCCGCGCGCGATCGCGAAATCGATGGCCTGATGATAGCAGACTTCGAAATGCAGAAAACGATGGTCTTCGATACACCCCCAGTGTCGTCCGAAAAGCGTATCCTGACCGATAAAGTTAATTGCACCTGCGATATACCGGCCTTCGCGGCTGGCCATAACCAGCAGAATGTCATCGGACATACGTTCGCCGATCAGGGAGTAGAACGCTCGGGTCAGATAGGGCCGCCCCCATTTGCGTGAGCCGGTGTCCATATAAAATGCGAAGAACTGGTCCCACACATCCTCTGTCAGGTCAGAACCTGTCAGCCAGTCGATCTCAATGCCGTTTTCAACCGCGGTTCTGCGCTCTTTTTTCAGAGCTTTGCGTTTTCTGGAGGCCAGCGTTTCCAGAAAGGCGGCATGGCTCTCATAGCCGTGATTGATGAAATGAAACTGCTGATCTGTCCGGTGTAGGTAACCGGCTCGGGAAAATACCGTTACTTCATCTTCCGGAACGAAGGTTACGTGGGCAGACGAGACGCCGAGCTGGTCGTTCACAGCGATAAGGCCATCTGCCAGAATCTTTTGGACGCTTTCACGGTCATAACCTTCTGCAACAAGAAGGTGCGGGCCTGTTGCCGGAGTGAACGGGATGGAGGCCTGAAGCTTGGGGTAATAGCGGCCACCAGCGCGTTCAAAGGCATCGGCCCACCCGAAATCAAAGACATATTCGCCCTGACTGTGATTCTTCAGGTAACATGGCAATGCGCCAATCAGGTCGCCACTATCGTTTTCCAGCAGCAGGTGGTGGCCCAGCCATCCGGTTTCGGCGGTGGCTGAGCCTGATTCTTCAAGAGCAGAGAGATAAGCGTGCGACAGGAACGGATTATATCCGCCCGCATGCACAAGCCGCGCCCAGTTTTCCGGGGCGATGCTGGTAAAACTGTTTTCGACGCGGATGTGAAGATTATCGCTCAAATTATGCTCGCACTATTGGCGGGGGTCGAAGCCCTCGAATGTCATCTGATCCCCATACCGGTCACTGATTGCCCGTGCATCAGGATCGCGAACGGTCCATGTGATGATTGCTATGCCATCTTTGCGCAGTCCGGCGATGAAATCATTATCAAGATGTTCGTAATAATATGAGATGAAATCAAGGCCGGCTGCAAGCGCGTCGCGATGACGCGTGAAGTCTTCTTCGTGATCGCCAAGCGCTGTCAGCCCAAGCGGGAAGGGAAGTTTCTCGCGCGTGAGATCCCGCATGATTTCGGCGTCGAAGCTCATGAGCGCCAGCGGTCCTTCATAGCCGCGAACTGCGGCTGCGACAGTGGGGACAAAGCGCGAATCCTGCTCAGCGCCGCGCTTAAGCTCGACGACCAGCGGAACGATGCCCTTGCAGGTCTTCAGGACGTCGGAAAAGCGCGGAATGACTGCGCCGCTGTCACCCACGGTAATCGTATCAATCTCTTCTGCAGAAAGTGTTTCTATTTCACCGTCACGGCCACAAAGTCGCTTGAGATCGTCGTCGTGAAATACAAATGGAACGCCATCTTTGGAAAGGCGAACATCGCATTCTATCGCGAAGCCAGCTTCAATGGCCCGTTCGAAGGCGGGGATCGTATTTTCCCAGACCATTTTATTCTGGTCGTGAAAGCCCCGGTGTGCAATCGGGGTTGCTGTCAGCCATGCTGGTGCCGGCATTATGCGATCTCCAGAATGGCATCGATTTCAACGGCTGCCCCCATTGGCAGGGCTGCCATGCCGACGGCTGCGCGGCTGTGTTTGCCTGCTTCCTGGAAAACTTCGGCCAGCAGATCGGACGCTCCGTTGATAACAAGGTGCTGATTTGTGAAGTCGGGTGTTGAAGAAACAAAGCCATTGATTCTGAGGACCTGGCGCACTCGGCTGAGATCACCGCCAAGAGCGGCTTTGGCCTGAGCAATGATATTGATGGCGCAAGCACGCGCGGCCTTCTGGCCGTCTTCAAGCGAAACACTGTCGCCGAGATGTCCGGTCGCGATGAGCTTGCCGCCTTCCATTGGCAACTGGCCGGAGATGTAAAGCAGATTGCCGGAAATCGTGTAGGACACATAATTTGCAGCCGGAGCCGATGCTTCCGGCAGAGTAATAGAAAGGGCTTCCAGGCGGGCGGTTATTTCAGCAGACATGATGAAAAATCCTCAGGAAAGAAGTCGATGAATGGAATTGGCATAACACCGGCTTTTCTATACCATCAGCCGCGTATGCCAAGGGGGAGTTGTTCATGCGAAAGGCGACGTTGACGAGTCTTATTTTGCTGACGTCAGTTTTGCCTGTATCTGCTACAGAACTGGCGTCTGGTACCGTGCTGGAAAAACTGAAGCCACACCGGGCTATTTACGACCTGTCGCTTGAATGGGCTTCGGCGCAGTCGGGTGTGGAATCGCTGGATGGGCGTTTCGTGTACGAGTTCACCGGAGGGGCATGCGCAGGGTATGAAACCGAGATGCGCATGGTTACCGATATCGGTAAGGAGGATGGCTCCGTCATAACCGACCAGACAACGTCTACGCTCGAGGCTCCATCCTCTGAAAGTTTCTCTTTTTCAAATGTTTTGTTCTCAAACTATGAGCTTCAGACTGAAACCCAGGGTGAAGCCATGCGCACCGCTGACAGCGATCTCTCGTTGACGATTGATAATTCAGGTTCTGAAGAGCAGGCGCTAGCGCTGCAAAATGCCGAGTTTCCAACTGAATATATGGCGCATGTGATTGCTGCCGCGCAGTCGGGGAAGCGCGTCTATCAGGCCAATTCATTCGATGGCTCGGACACTTCCGTGATGTTGGCGCTGACCGTGATTGGAAAAGAGCTTGCCTCAGAAGACGATTTATCTGAGCCTGGGGCAGCGCGTTGGCCGATTACGACAGCCTATTACCCCATTGGAGATCATGCGGGCGACCAGCTTCCCGATTATTCGGTGTCAATGACGCTTTCCTCGCAGGGTGTCAGTCATGACATTCTGATGGATTTTGGTGATTTCCGGATTGCAGGGGCACTACAGACACTCGATTTTCTCAATGTGAGTGATTGCACCAATTAGGGCGCTATTCAGCGGAGCTTTTTCGCGTTTAGACGCGACGGTGCTTGCATTTGCTGCTGAAACAGGGTATCGCCGCCGCATTCCACACGCAGACTTTGGGGTGTTCCGGGAGAAATCCGGATCGTTCCGCCGGTGTCAGGTATCTTTGGGTCCCTGTTCTACGGTCTGCGGAGGTTCAACCGGAAAAGGAGAAAAGGCATGGCATTGCCCGACTTTACCATGCGCCAGCTGCTCGAAGCAGGCGTGCATTTTGGTCACCAGACCCACCGCTGGAACCCGAAGATGAAGCCTTACATCTTTGGCGACCGCAACAACATCCACATCATTGATCTGGCTCAGACTGTTCCGATGCTGCAGCGCGCTCTGCAGGTCGTTTCCGACACTGTTGCCCGCAATGGTCGCGTTCTGATGGTTGGCACGAAGCGTCAGGCTTCTGAAATTGTTGCCGATACGGCTGAACGTTCGGCGCAGTATTACGTTAACGCGCGCTGGCTTGGCGGTATGCTGACCAACTGGCGTACGATTTCGAACTCGATCCAGCGTCTTCGCAAGCTTGATGAAATCCTTGCCAATGAAGCGCAGGGCTTTACCAAGAAAGAGCGCCTGAACCTTGATCGTGAACGTGAAAAGCTTCACCGTGCACTCGGCGGTATTCGCGATATGGGCGGCGTTCCGGACCTGATTGTGATTATCGACACGAACAAGGAAAAGATCGCAATCGAAGAAGCGCGCCGTCTGGGTATCCCGGTCGTTGCGATCGTCGATTCGAACTGCGATCCGGATGAAGTCGATTATCCGATCCCCGGCAATGACGATGCATCGCGCGCAATCGCACTTTACTGCGATCTGATTTCGCGTGCTGCCATTGATGGTATTGCACGTCAGCAGAGCGCTGCAGGTATCGATCTTGGTGCGATCTCCGAGAGCCCGGCTGAGCCGGCTCTTGATGAAGAAGCACCTGCTGCTGAAGAAGCAAGCTCCGACAAGCCGGCTGAGTAAAGCTGGCGATTTAAGAGCTGGACCTGGTCTGGCTCTTACTTTCGGGAATTCAAGTTTTGGGAATCGCGTTCAGCGCGCTTCCACTTTGGCAACCTGTCGCAAAGGCGAGGTTGTTCTTTTGGATTGATAGATGAAGTAGACTGTGTCGCGGCTTTAGCGGCAGTTGGTTTTTTCATCACTCTGTCATACTTACGGGTACAGTTTGTTGCCCAAACCGACGCGACCGGGGACGGGCGTCGCCATCAAAATGGATAAGAGGCAAGTTATGAGCACGATCACGGCTGCAATGGTTAAAGAACTGCGCGAAATGAGCGGCGCAGGCATGATGGATTGCAAAAAGGCACTGGCTGAGACCGATGGCGACATGGAAGCCGCAATCGACTGGCTGCGTGCCAAGGGTATTGCTAAAGCCGACAAGAAGTCCGGCCGCACAGCCGCTGAAGGCCTGATCGGCATTGCTGACTCCGGCAATGAAGCTGTTGTCGTTGAAGTTAACTCCGAAACCGACTTTGTTGCCCGCAATGATGCGTTCCAGGAGCTGGTTTCCGGTATTGCCGAAGTTGCTCTTTCGACAGACGGATCGGTCGAGAAAATCGCGGCTGCAAACTATCCGAAGACCGGAAAAAGCGTTGAAGACAGCATCAAGGATGCCATCGGCACGATTGGTGAAAACATGACGCTGCGTCGCGCAGCCAAGCTTTCTGTCGGTAACGGCGTTGTTGCATCCTACATTCATAACGCTGCTGCTGAAGGTCTCGGCAAGCTGGGTGTTCTCGTCGCTCTGGAATCGGACGGTGACAAGGAAGCTCTGAAGGCCATTGGCCGTCAGGTTGCCATGCACGTTGCTGCAACGAGCCCACTGGCCGTGCGCGCGGAAGAGGTGGACTCAGCTGTTGCTGATCGCGAACGTGCTGTTTTCCTTGAGCAGGCCAAAGAATCCGGTAAGCCGGCTAACATTGCTGAGAAAATGGTCGAAGGCCGTATGCGCAAGTTCTTCCAGGAAGTTGCCCTTCTTTCTCAGGCTTTCGTCATCAACCCCGACCTGACTGTCGAGGAAGCTGTTAAGGAAGCTGAAAAAGAAGCAGGCGCACCGATCAAGGTCGTCTCGATTGCCCGTCTCGCACTTGGTGAAGGTGTTGAGAAGGAAGAAGAAGACTTCGCAGCTGAGGTCGCAGCGACAGCTAAGGGGTAACCCCGTTTAGCGATTGAAATTTTGGGGGGCGCCGCGTGACATTGCGGCGCCCTTCGTGTATCCGGATTTTACTTTTTAGTTGGAGTTTAGGGCTTTGGACAAACCGGTTTACAAGCGTGTCTTGTTAAAAGTTTCGGGCGAAGCGCTGATGGGCGATCAGGGTTTTGGCATCGATGTCAACGTCGCTGATCGTATCGCGTCTGATATCGCTGAGGTTCGCGCTTTGGGCGTTGAAGTCGGGATTGTCGTCGGTGGCGGCAATATTTTCCGTGGTGTTGCGGTTGCTTCCAAGGGTGGCGAGCGTGTCACCGGCGATCACATGGGGATGCTCGGCACTGTCATCAATGCGCTGGCGCTGGCCACTTCCTTGCGCAAGATGCAAGTTGAAACCGTTGTTCTTTCTGCGATTGCAATGCCTGAGATCTGTGAATCGTTTTCTCAGCGCGCAACCCGCGGGCATCTGGACGCAGGCCGTGTCGTGATTTTTGCCGGTGGGACTGGCAATCCGTTCTTCACGACAGATTCGGCAGCAGCCCTTCGTGCGGCTGAGATGGGGGCTGAGGCGATCTTTAAAGGGACGCAGGTTGATGGAATTTATTCTGCGGATCCGAAAAAGCATCTGGACGCCGAGCGTTATG
This sequence comes from Martelella mediterranea, assembly GCF_004342225.1. Lineage (GTDB taxonomy): Bacteria > Pseudomonadota > Alphaproteobacteria > Rhizobiales > Rhizobiaceae > Martelella > Martelella mediterranea_B. The sequence continues at coordinate 116,221 of NZ_SMAR01000009.1, forward strand.
ACCATCTGACCCACCAGGAAGTCCTTGCCCGTGGGCTTCAGGTCATGGATGTTGCGGCGGTCGCTGTTGCCCGCGAAAACAGTATTCCGATTATCGTGTTTTCGATTCACGATCGCGGCGGCTTTGGCCAGATTATGTCTGGTGGTGGTCGCAAGACAATTGTGACAGAATCCTGAATGAGTGATGATATGCGAGCCTCAAAAAAACTGGTTCGTGTGAGGAGATAAACAATGAGTGATGCGAGCGATCTAAGCGATATCAAACGCCGGATGGAAGCCTCTGTGAATGCCTTTGTCGGTGACGTATCGTCTCTTCGAACGGGCCGTGCTTCGGCTAATATTCTCGATCCGGTTTATGTAGAAGCCTATGGTTCTAAGGTTCCGTTGAACCAGGTCGCCAATATCACCGTTCCTGAGCCGCGCATGCTCTCGGTAAACGTTTGGGACAAGTCGATGGTTGCTGCTGTTGATCGTGCCATTCGCGAATCGCACCTCGGTCTTAATCCAATTATGGACGGTCAGACACTGCGCATTCCACTACCGGAACTGAATGAGGAACGCCGCAGGTCTCTGGTCAAGGTTGCCCATGAGTATGCGGAGAAAGCGCGCATTGCGATTCGTCATGTACGGCGTGATGGCATGGACGAACTGAAAAAGGCGGAAAAGAGCGGTGACATCAGTCAGGATGATAGCCACAGCCTATCGGATGATGTTCAAAAGCTGACGGATGACTCAATTTCGCGTGTCGACGACTTGCTTGCTGATAAGGAAAAGGAAATCATGCAGGTTTGACGTTATTGCGTTCACTGACCTGAAATTGAGTATCGATATGTCTCATTATGCAGCAGCAGCGAAACCGGACCATGTTGCCATCATCATGGATGGTAACGGTCGATGGGCGAATGGTCGCGGCCTTCGGCGTGTCATGGGGCATCGAAAAGGTGCTGAAGCTGTCCGGGTATCCGTCGATGCTGCCCGCGACAGCGGCATCGGTTATCTGACGCTGTTTGCCTTTTCTTCTGAAAACTGGAAACGCCCTGAGGATGAGGTCAACGATATTATGGGTCTGATTGGCCTGTTCGTTGATCGTGAGCTGGAGAACTATCACCGGCAGAACCTCAGATTCAGAATGATTGGGGAAAGGTCCGGACTCAGTGAGAGCGTGGTTAAGTCGCTTGAAAAGGCTGAAAAGCGGACTGAGTCCAATACCGGGTTGAACGTGATTGTCGCCGTGAACTATGGCGCGCGGGCGGAGATTGCAAAGGCAGTTTCCGCGCTGGCACAGAGCGTCAAAGACGGTCTTCTTAAGCCGGAAGAAATTACCGAAGCGCATATTGCCAGGCGCCTGGACACCGCTGGCATTCCTGATCCGGATCTCATCATTCGTACCAGTGGAGAACAGCGGCTTTCCAACTTCCTGCTCTGGCAGGCGGCTTATTCCGAATTTGTATTTTTGCCATGCCTCTGGCCCGATTTTTCCCGCGAGATGTTTTTTGACGCACTCGAAACATACAGTGTGCGTTGCCGCCGTTATGGCGGTGTTGAAGAGCATGTTAAAGCATTGGCAGGCTCTTGATGTCGCAGGAACTGAGGCTGCGTATTGTTTTCGGGCTTATCCTGGCCGTTGTTGTCCTTGCCGCGACATGGTTTGGCGGTATCGTTTTCAATGCGCTGGTGGTGCTCACAGGAGCGCTTGTCTTCTATGAGTGGACCGCGATGGGGCGTGTCCGGCTTGGCGCTGAGAAGTCTGCCGGCAGTCTTCTTCCCCCGGTTGGTGGTTTGCCGCATGTTGCTGGCTGGGTTTTGCTGTTTTGTGCTGCACTGGCTTTGATCGCCGGGCATTTTTCGCTGGCATTCTTTGCCGTCGTGATCGGTGCTCTGGTGCTTCGCTTCGTTTTGCCGGACGAAAGCGCACCGAACTGGCTTTCTGCCGGGCTGCTTTATGCCGGTATCTCGATGGTGAGTATCGCCGCCATACGCAGCGGCGGCGCCGGTTTGTTTGCCACGCTGTTCGTTTTCGCTGTCGTGTGGTCGACAGATATCATGGCCTATTTTGTCGGACGCTCTTTGAAAGGGCCAAAACTCGCACCTTCGATATCGCCTGGTAAAACCTGGTCAGGTGCCCTCGGCGGATGTCTTTTTGCGGTGATTGCCGGCCTCCTGATCTCTGTTTCCAATGGTGGACAGCCGGGTTTTGGTCTGGTGGTTCTGGTGGTGGTCATGTCTGCCTTTTCACAGGCAGGTGATCTTTTTGAGTCGGCACTCAAACGCATGTGCGGGGTAAAGGATTCAAGTCATCTGATTCCCGGACACGGTGGCGTCATGGACCGTGTGGACGGTCTTGTTGCCGCCGCGTTCTTGTTGTTTCTGGTGACGCTGGCTGCACGTATCGCCGACCCCGCACTCGGCAGCACCGTGGGCGACGTGCTCTGGCACTGGACTGGTATTGAAGCGCCAAACGGCGTCAGCGGAGCTTGAGGATGGATATCGGCTTTACTCATGCGCCCGGAATGATCGTGGCATTCCTGATCGCAATTTCATTTCTCGTATTCTTTCATGAGCTTGGGCATTATCTGGTCGCGCGCTGGTCGGGTATCCGCATACTGGCGTTCTCTCTCGGATTTGGTCCGGAACTGATCGGCCGTACCGATAAGCACGGGACGCGCTGGAAGGTCTGTGCCATCCCGCTTGGCGGTTATGTGCGTTTTTATGGCGATGAGGATGCCGCCAGCCGCCCGGATTTTGAAGGGCTTGATGCGCTGCCTGCCGAAGAGCGCGCGAAAACGTTCAACGGCGCGAGGCTATGGAAGCGTGCGGCAACGGTAGCGGCAGGTCCGATTGCGAACTTCATTCTCGCGATCGCCATTTTTGCAGTCATCTTCATGGTCTACGGTCGACCGGTGTCTGATCCGGTTGTCTCAGACGTGCAGCCTGGAAGCCCGGCCGCTGAGGCAGGTATTCAACCCGGCGACATCATGGTTGCGCTTGATGGGCAGAAAGTCAGCAATTTCTCGCAGGTTGTTCGCTATGTCAGTGTCCGTCCCGAGGTTCCGATTGTCGTAACGGTGGAGAGAGGCGATGAAGCGCTCAAGCTGAATATTACGCCTTCCCGGTATGAAGACGAGGACCAGTTTGGCAACCGAATGGAAATCGGTCGCATTGGTGTTGTTGCGAATCAGGAAACGGCAAACTTCAGGGTGGAGCGTTATGGACCGCTTGAAGCTGTCGGGCAGGGCGCGCTTCAAAGCTGGCATATCGTCGTCAGTACATACGACTATATCGTCAATGTCTTTGCAGGCCGCATGAAGGCCGATCAGATCGGAGGGCCGGTTCGCGTTGCCAATATGGCCGGGCAGATGGCGTCGCTGGGATTTGTCGCTTTTGCGAATTTCGCCGCGATTCTCTCGGTTTCAGTCGGGCTTTTCAATCTTTTGCCGGTGCCCATGCTCGATGGCGGACATCTTCTGTTTTATGCCATCGAAGCGGTTCGGGGGCGGCCCTTGTCCGCACGTATCCAGGAATTTGCCTTTCGTGTCGGGCTGGCAATGGTTCTGGCGCTTATGATCTTCGCGACATGGAACGATACAATCGGCCGGATGGGGTGAGGCGTTGCCAGCCTTTAACGCTTTGAGGGTCATCACATAAATACTCACGATTTGTGTATATTGCCGAAGTCGTGATTGTGTGTGATTGTTCTCTTGCGTTTGGCGTCTGAGATGCTAGGAAGCTAATCAACAATGGGGGCTCGGGAATGTTTCTTCCTGAATTGGCTTTTCATTAACGATGTTGCATAAAAAACGTGGCGGATTCGCCACGCTGGGCGGTGAAGTCGCTTTTGAAGCGGGTTGAGCTATTGCACGTTGCCGCTAACCTATTAGAACGAGTATTTGCAAAGCTTTCGTAGCGAATACTGAGCGAGTAAGAGGGTAGATTTTAGTATGGCCGGTTCAAGATTTTTGAACACTGTTTCAGGTGCGGCGTTGTCTTTTGCGGTCGCTGTGTCCGGCGGCGTTGTCGCATCTATCGCTATGCCCGCCAGCGCCTACGCAGCCGTCGTCAATAACATCGTTGTTAAGGGTACAGGCACCACGGGTACCGATGCCGTTAAGTCGAAATTGACAATCGTGCCCGGTAAATCCTTCAGCGATGCTGATATCAATCAGTCGATTCGCAATCTTTATAGCTCCGGCTATTTCTCCAATGTCGCGATCTCGGTCTCGGGTTCGACGCTTGTTGTTGACGTTACCGAGAACCAGATGATCAATCAGCTGGTTTTCAACGGTAATCGCAAGGTCTCGGACAAGAAGTTGCAGGGCGCTGTTCAGCTGCGCTCGCTCGGTCCGTACAATGAAGCTCAGGCCCAGCTTGATGCTCAGCGAATCAAAGATGCCTATGCCCAGATCGGACGTTCCGATGTTGAGGTGAATATCGAGACAGCCAATGTCGGCGATAACCGTGTGAATGTTGCCTACGTCATTGACGAGGGCGGCCGTACGAAGATCCGCAAGATCAATTTCGTCGGTAATGACACCTTTGCGAATGCACGCCTTGCTGGTGTTATTTTGACGAAGAAATCTACGCCGCTTTCCTTCCTGACGCGTAAGGATATCTACAATCCAGATCAGCTTCGCGCCGATGAGAGCATGCTTCGTGATTTCTACAATAATCACGGATTTCCTGATTTTCGCCTGATCTCGACCGATGTCGATTACGATGAAGACAGCAATAGCTATACGCTGACCTTCACCATGTCCGAGGGCGAGCGTTACAAGTTCGGTAATGTCGGTGTCTCAACATCCGTTGAAGGTGTTGACGTGGAAGGCCTCCAGCGCGAGATCGATACGCGCCAGGGCAAGGTCTACGATGCTGATAAGATTCAGCAGAGTTCTGAGTCCATCGCAGCTGCTGTTTCCTCGCAGGGCTATCCATTCGCCCAGGTTAATCCGCGTGGCGACCGTAACTTTACGGACAATACCGTATCTGTGAATTATGAGATCGATCAGGGTGTTAAAGCCTACATCGAGCGTATTGAAATTACGGGTAATACCCGTACGCGTGATTTCGTTATTCGCCGTGAGTTCGATCTCGCTGAAGGCGATGCGTATAACCGGGAAATGATTGCGCGCGCCAAGCGCCGTCTTGAAGGGCTTGGGTATTTCAGCTCCGTCAATATTTCCACGCAGCCGGGCAGTGCGCCTGACCGGGTGGTCATTGTCGTGGATGTTGAAGATGAACCAACCGGCTCTTTCTCCATCGGTGCTGGTTATGACGCCGAGGGTGATGCTCTGGTTCTGGAGCTGGGTGTTGAAGAGCGCAACTTCCTTGGTCGCGGTCAGTATATCAAGGCTTCTGCGGGTGCGGGTAACGACGATTCCCAGATTTATAACTTCAGCTTCACCGAGCCTTTCTTCCTGGGCTATCGTCTTGCTGCCGGTTTCGATCTTTATCGTGCTTACTCCTCTTCGCAGGATTATTACGACTACACCGAGACTGCGGGAGATATCCGTCTGACGGCTCCGCTGACAAACGAATTGTCGACGACACTGATGTATAGCTACCAGAACTTTGAATATGGTGGCAAAGGCGCTTGGTATGAAGATAAAAACCTTTCTCCGATCTTTCAGGATCTGATTGAAGGTGGTCCGTGGACAGTTTCTTCCATCGAGCAGTCGTTCAACTATTCCAGTGTCGATAGTCGTCGTTTGCCGCGTGAGGGCGTTCTTGCTGCTGTAACCAATAAGGTTGCAGGTCTTGGCGGTGACTCTAACTATTATGCGATCACCGGTAAGGCGCGTGTTTATCAGATGCTTTCCGATCAGGCCGATATCATTGGTTCGTTGACGGTGCGCGGTGGTTATGTCACGCCATTTGATGACAACCTCAACGTATTCGACCAGTTCACGATTGGTGGTCAGCAGATCAGAGGCTTCGAGCAGTCCGGTATCGGTCCACGCACAGAACAGGGTAACTCGCTTGGCGCTACGACCTACGCCACGATTTCTGCAGAAGCGAACTTCCCGGTTCCGCTCATTCCTGAGGATATCAGCCTGCGCGGTGCGGCTTATGTCGATGCCGGTACGGCATTCGGCAATAAGGTTGATGTCTCCAGCGCTGGTCCGATTGAAGGTACCGACTCTGCTCTGCGCGCTTCGGCGGGTATCGGACTGATCTGGAACTCACCATTTGGCGATCTGCGGTTCGATTATGCGATCCCGTTTGCCAAAGAAGACTATGATGAGGTCCAGCGGTTCCGTTTCGGTATCGCCAACACGTTCTGATCTTGTTATCCAGAGCATAGTTTTTCCAGTTCTGGAGTTCACTCGGATGAATCAGAGTCAGTTTTTTGATGTTGCCCGGCCCATTCGTCTCGGCGATTTGGCCGCGCACATTGGAGCTGAGTTGACCCTTCAAAACCTCGCGGACCGCGAGGTTGAGTCGATTTCGCCTATATATCGGGCCGGTCCGCTCGATATCTGCTATATTCAGTCGAAGAAAAGCGCGTCGGAGCTTAAAGAGTGCCACGCGGGTGCGGTTATTTGTCCGCCAGAGCTGAAGTCTGTTATTCCAAACGGACTTCCCGCGCTTGTCACTGACAAACCTCAGCTTGGATTCGCGCGTATTTCTGCGCTTCTCTATCCTGATGCAATGCGCCCGCAGTCTGCGGTCCCGTTATCTGCCGGGGTGTCGCCTCAAGCCGTTGTCGATCCTTCTGCCGTCATCGAAAAGAGTGTTGAGATTGGCCCGTTCGCAGTCATTGGTCCGCGCGTGGCCATTGGTGCCGGCAGCCGGATACTGTCCGGCGCTGTTATCGGTGCAGATGTCAAGATAGGGCGGAATGCTACAATTGCTGCACAGGCCTCCGTTTCCAATGCGCTGATCGGCAACAATGTCATTATTCATCCTGGTGCGCGGATCGGTCAGGACGGATTCGGATATGCACCAGGACCGGCTGGAATGGTCAAGCTTCCTCAGGTTGGGCGTGTTATCATTCAGGACGATGTTGAGATTGGTGCAAACACCACGATTGATCGTGGCGCCATGGATGACACGATCATCGGTGAGGGGACCAAGATCGATAATCTTGTCCAGATCGGACATAATGTCGAGATTGGCCGTCATTGCGGAATTGTCAGTCAGGTGGGTATCGCTGGCAGCACCAAGATCGGCGATGGTGTCATGATTGGTGGTCAGGCTGGGCTGAACGGGCACATCGAAGTTGGCAGTGGTGTTCAGATCGCGGCGAAAAGCGGTGTCTATGTTTCGATCCCGGCGGGTGCTCGCGTTGGCGGCAATCCGGCCCGGCCGATACGGATTCATTTGCGCGAGATAGCAGAAACCATGAAACGCGCTTCCAATGCAGGAGAAAAGCAAGGTGAGTGAGGGGACAAACGCAACGCTTGAGACGATGGAACTTCTGGACATCATGAAGTTTCTGCCTCATCGCTATCCTTTCCTTCTGGTTGACCGGATTATTGATATTGATGGTGATGATCGTGCCGTCGGTATCAAGAATGTTACAGCCAATGAACCACATTTCGTTGGTCACTTCCCGACAATGCCCATCATGCCGGGCGTGCTTCTGGTTGAGGGGATGGCGCAGACAGCAGGCGCGATTTGTGCACATAAGGCAGATGAGAGCGACAATCTCGTCTACTTTATGACGATCGACAATGCCCGGTTCCGCAAGCCGGTCGTTCCTGGAGATCAGGTTCGTTTCCACGTTGTGAAGCAGAAACAGCGACGCAGGATCTGGAAGTTTCACTGCGAAGCTTTGGTCGATGGCCAGATGGTGGCCGAGGCTGATATCGGTGCCATGATGGTACGCAAGGATGAAGAATGACTGATGTAGCCGGCTCCGCGCGTATCGACAAACGAGCTTTTGTCGAAGACGGAGCTATTATTGGTGAAAACTGTGAAATCGGGCCGTTTTGCTACGTCGGCAGAGATGTAGTGCTTGGCGACGACGTAACACTTATGCACCACGCTGTTGTTGAAGGGCGTACGGACATCGGTGCAGGGTGCCGTGTCTTTCCTATGGCGATTATTGGTGGTGAGCCCCAGAGTATTCGTCATGATGGCTCGCTCACCACGCTGAAGGTCGGTAAAAACTGCACCATGCGCGAAGGTGTTACGATTAACACCGGTTCATCGCATGGTGGGGGTAAAACAGTTGTAGGCGATAATAACCTGTTTCTGGCCAATTCACACGTCGGGCACGATTGTGTCATCGGTAGCAATGTTGTTTTGTCGAACAATGTGATGGTCGGCGGGCACGCGATCATTGATGATCGTGTCATTTTGAGTGGCGGTGCTGCCATTCATCAGTTTGTCCATGTTGGTAGGCAGGCTTTCGTCGGTGGCCTTGCCGGTGTCGTCAACGATATTATTCCTTACGCAATGGTTGTTGACAACCCGGCTTTCATGGGTGGTTTGAACGTTGTTGGCATGACACGCAGCGGCATGAGCCGGTCGGAACTGCATATCGTTCGCAAAGCATACAAAGCTATCTTTGCCGATGGGCGTGTCAGAGAAAATGCCAGCGCTGCGCGTGATGCTTTTGCCGGTCAAAGTGATGCCGCGCTTGAGATTATTGATTTCGTTTTGAACCGTGAAGGCGAACGCGCCCTTACAACGCCGGGCTCGCGCAGACGCGGTGGCGAAACGGGATGATGGGCACCGTTTCCGGCCAGGCGGCGGAACCTATCGCCATTATAGCGGGAAATGGCCTTCTTCCTTTTTCAGTTGCGCGCGCTGCCAGAGATGGTGGTTATGATCCCTTTATCGTTCAGTTAAGCGGTGAAGGTGAGCATGACTGGTCTGAGTTTCAGTCAATGGAAGCCTCGATTGGTGCTTTCGCACCTGTTGTTGCTTCTCTGAATGCGCGTCGTATCAAAAAGGTTGTGCTCTCAGGTGGCGTTACCGCCAGACCTGAGCTTTTATCGTTGCGGCCGACGATGCGGGTTCTCACATCGTTTCCTGCCATCTGGCGCACCGTTCGAAGTGGCGGAGATGACGCGGTTTTGCGCATGGTCATCGGGCTTTTCGAACGCGAAGGATTCCAGATTGTCGGTGCGCAGGATATCGCGGACGATCTGGTCGTCACAGCCGGACCCATGGGGCGATTGCGTGCAGATCAGGGCCTGCGAAAAGACATTGAGGCTGCAGCGCATGCGGCACTGACTGTCGGACGTATGGATATCGGACAGGGTGCGGTAAGCGTCGACGGGCGTGTCGTGGCGATTGAAGGTGCTGAAGGCACGGATCAGATGCTGCAGCGGGTTATCTGGATGCGCGAAGCCGGTCGCATTTCAAAACATCGGCCGGGTGTGCTTGTAAAACTTTGCAAGCCTCAGCAGGATACAAGGGCAGATCTGCCGTCAATTGGCCCCGAAACTGTTCGCGCAGCGGCTGCGGCTGGGCTGAGCGGAGTCGCCGTTGAAGCTGGTCGATCATTGATTCTCAATCGTCCTGAAGCGATTGCTGAGGCTGATGAGGCCGGATTGTTTATCATGGGGCTTGGTTCAGAGGTTCTCGAACCACTGCATTAGAGCGCCGTGCGTCCGTTTGGGTGCACGAAGGACGCGCTAACTTGTTGAACCTACGCATCGTGCCTTCCGATAATCGATTCCGATTTCTGGCCGATGCATTTGAGCACAAAAGGGCAAACTTTATGCCGGAGAAACTGTCGATTGCGGTGATCGCCGGAGAAGTGTCGGGTGATCTTCTGGGGGGGGACCTGATCGCCGCTCTTCGGCAGCGTTTCGAAGGTGAAATCTCTTTGATCGGTGTCGGCGGTGACGCCCTTGGAGCAGAAGGGCTCACATCTCTGTTCGATTATTCAGAGCTTTCGATCATGGGGTTTACGCAGGTCATCGCCAACCTTCCGACTCTGCTTCGCCGCATAAAACAGACAGCGGATGCGATCATCGAAGCAAAGCCAGATGTGATGGTGATCATTGATAGTCCGGACTTTACGCATCGTGTTGCAAAACGTGTGCGTAAGGCACTGCCTGATCTGCCGGTCATCAACTATGTCTGTCCGAGCGTTTGGGCATGGAAAGAATATCGGGCCCGCGAGATGAATGCGTATGTGGACCATGTTCTGGCCGTTCTGCCTTTTGAGCCGGCAGCCATGGAGCGACTGGGTGGGCCGCCGACAACATTTGTCGGTCACCGCCTGACGCGCGTTGACGGGGTTTTGGCTGCTCGGCAAAACATACAAGCCACGGGAAGAGAACCTGGCAGCACAATCCTGCTTTTGCCTGGTTCCCGTGGTGGGGAGATAAAGTCTCTGATGCCAGTTTTCCGTGAAGTGGCAGCCGAGCTTTCGGTCCGGAATGAAAATATACGTTTCATGATGCCGACCGTGCGCTATCGCGAGGCGCAAGTGCGCGAGGCACTGCAAGACTGGCCGGTTCAGCCTGAGGTCGTTCTTGGTGATGATGCAAAATGGGCGGCCTTCGCCAGTGCTGATGCAGCGGTTGCGGCTTCCGGCACGGTCATTCTGGAGCTCGCGCTCAGCGGTGTTCCGGTCGTTTCCGCCTACAAGGCGGATTTTATCGGCCGTTTCATGCTGAAAAAAATCTCGATCTGGTCGGCTTCACTGCCGAATCTGATTGCTGACAGCCCTCTTGTGCCGGAGTATTTCAATGACACGATGCGGGCAGGGGCGCTCGTGCGCTGGATGGAGCTTCTCTCGGGCGATACGCTTCAGCGACAAGCGATGATGGACGGCTTTGATCGTGTCTGGAATGCCATGAAGACCGATTTAGCGCCTGGTGAAAAAGCGGCCTCTGTCTTGCTGGACGTGCTGCGTCAATCACGCAACATGCCTCACTAGAGCGCCGTGCATCCATTCGGATGCGCAAAGGACGCTTGTCTTATGATTTTTCCCGGCTTTTCTGCGAAGAAGAGCCACTGACTGCCGCCTTCCACGCGGCGGTCAGTGGCGGTGGTCGGATCGCTAGGGGCTTGGTCATGAACCGCAAGGAACATGGACCGTGTTAGAGTGTGATCGGCCACCGTCTTCGCTCAAGGCCTGAACGGATACGCAGCAGCTTTTGGGCTCTGCATGACAAGCATAGGACACGCGAAGATGATGAATGATAGCATCGGCATCGATATTTCAAAAGACCGTCTCGACGCCTTTCGCCTGAGTGACAGGGCGCATCGAGCTTTCGCCAACACACAGGCAGGCTTTGACGACCTGCGGCGATGGCTTGGCGATAGCCCTGTCTGCCGGCTCGTCTATGAAGCGACCGGTCCTTATCACGGCGCCTTTGAATGCGCGCTCGCTTCCCGTCTTCCGCTCGTCAAGGTCAACCCGTTGCAGGCGCGACGGTTTGCCCAGGCACGCGGCAGCCGCGCCAAGAC